>CANFOQ010000006.1 GCA_947448745.1 Comamonadaceae bacterium | reverse complement strand
GGTCGTCCGGTGCGCCAGTCCGGCACCATCGGCGGCAATGTGGCCAATGGCTCGCCCATTGGGGACAGCATGCCGCTGTTGATCGCCTTGGGGGCGCAGGTGGTGCTGATGGCCTTCCGCCAAGGCCGCATGGTGTCGCGCCATGTGCCCTTGGAAGACTATTACTTGGGCTACCGCCAAACCGTGTTGGCCGCCGACGAAGTGCTGTGCTGGATCGTTGTCCCGCACCCTGCCAACAACGAACGGCTCCACGCCTACAAAGTGTCGAAACGCCAAGAGGACGACATCTCCGCTCTTTGTTTGGTGCTGCGCTGGCACCAAGACGCCCAGACCCTGCGCGATGTGCGCATCGGGGTCGGTGGTGTGGCAGCCACGCCGGTGCGGGCTCGGCGCACCGAAGCGGTGATGGACAACCAGTCCTTGGACGCCACCACCTTGGTCCGGGCGCAAGACAGCCTGAGCCAAGAATTCAAACCGATTAGTGACATGCGGGCCAGCGCCGCCTACCGCCAACAACTGTTGCGCAACCTGATGCAACGCGCTTGGTTGCAGGCCCAAGGTGTGGCCCACACCAGCTTGGAGGATTTTTAAGATGCACACCCTCGACCAAGCCCTGGACCAAGACGCCAAACATGAAAGCGCCCACGGGCATGTGCAAGGCTTGGCGGCCTACATCGACGATCTGCCGCTGACCGAAGGCACCCTGCACGCCGCCCCGCTGATGAGCAACGTCGCCCATGGCCGCATCCTGTCGCTCGACCTGAGCGCCGTGCTGGCCGCACCCGGCGTGCGTGCCGTGGTCACCGCCGACGATGTCGTGGGCGACCAACTGCTGGCCACCTTTGTGCACGACGAACCGATTTTTGCCAGCACCCATGTCGAACACATCGGTCAGGTGTTGGGCGTGGTGGTGGCTGACAGCCATGTTCAGGCCCGCGCTGCGGCGGCCTTGCTGCGGTTGAAGGTGGAGCCTCTGCCCCCTGCTTTGAATGCCCGCACCGCGCCAAGCACGGTGTTGCCCACGGTGCATGTGCAACGCGGTGACGCCGCGCAAGCGCTGAAACACGCGCCGCACCGTTTGCACAACCAACTTGAAATTGGCGGCCAAGAGCACTATTACCTGGAAGGCCAAATCGCCTATGTGCTGCCGCAAGACAACGGCGAATGGCTGGTGCATTCCAGCACCCAGCATCCGGGCGAAGCCCAGCATTGGGTGGCGCATGCTTTGCATGTCCCCTTGCACCGCGTGCGGGTGCTGTGTCGCCGCATGGGCGGCGGCTTTGGCGGCAAAGAAACCCAATCGGGTCACCCAGCGGTGTGGGCCGCATTGGCCGCGCTAAAAACCGGCCGCCCCGTGAAGCTGCGTTTGGCGCGTGAAGACGATTTTTTGATCACCGGCAAACGCCATCCCTTCAGCCACGATTACCAAGCCGGTTTCAACGACCAAGGCCGCTTGTTGGGCTTGCAGTCCACCCAATGGGTGCACTGCGGTTTCAGCGCCGACCTCAGCGGCCCAGTGGCCGACCGCGCCGTTTTCCACACCGACAACGCCTATTTTTTAGAGGCGGTCGACATCGTCTCGCACCGCAGCAAGCTCAATACCCAAAGCCACACCGCGTTTCGCGGCTTTGGTGGACCGCAAGGCGTGTTGTTGATCGAGGCCTTGATGGGCGACATCGCGCGGCAACTCGGCTTGGACCCGCTGGATGTGCGCTTGGCCAATCTGTATGGTGAGGCACCACGCAACACCACCCATTACGGCATGACCGTGGAAGACAACATCGCGCCCGCGCTCATGACGCAATTGGCCACCGATTGCAACTACCGCTCACGCCGCGCCGAGGTCCAAGCCTTCAACGCCAGCAGCCCCGTGCTCAAGCGGGGCATCGCTTTGACGCCTGTCAAATTCGGCATCAGCTTCACCGCCACCCAGTTCAACCAAGCCGGTGCGCTGGTGTCGGTTTACACCGATGGCAGCGTGCGGGTGAACCACGGTGGCACCGAAATGGGCCAAGGCCTGCACACCAAGGTGTGCGCGGTGGTGGCCCAGGTGTTGGGCTTGCCGTTGACGCAGGTGCGCATCAGCAGCTCGGACACCGACAAGGTGGCCAACGCCAGTGCCACAGCAGCCTCCAGCGGCACGGATTTGAATGGCCGCGCCGCTGAACGCGCCGCCTTGCAAGTGCGCAGCAACATCGCCGCCTGTATGGCCCAAGCCGATGGCTGCAGCGCTGCCGAGGTGCGCTTCCTGAAGGGCCAAGTGCACAGCCCCAAGCAAGTGCGCAGCTTCGAACAAGCCGTGCAATTTGCCTACAGCCAACGGGTGCAGTTGTGGAGCGATGGTTTTTACGCCACGCCAAAAATCCATTACGACCGTGCCACCCTCTCCGGTCGGCCCTTCTACTATTTCGCGTATGGCGCGGCCTGCAGCGAGGTCTTGATCGACACCCTGACCGGCGAGCACAAGGTGTTGAAAGTCGACATCCTGCACGACGTGGGGCATTCCTTGAACCCGGCGCTCGACATCGGTCAAATTGAAGGCGGCTTTGTGCAAGGCATGGGTTGGTTGACCACCGAAGAACTGGTGTGGGGCGCTGACGGCAAGCTGCTGACACGGGGCGCGAGCACCTACAAAATCCCCACCGCCGCCGACATCCCGCAGCACTTCAACATCCAGCTGTGGCCCGAGGCCAACCGCGAAGACAACATCGGTGGCAGCAAGGCGGTGGGCGAACCCCCGTTCATGCTGGGCATCAGCGTGTTCGAGGCCTTGCGCGATGCGGTCGGCCAATGCCTGGGCGGCAACGCGCCGGTGCAACTCGACGCACCCGCCACGCCCGAACGCGTGTTGATGGCGCTGCAACCCAAGCAGGCTTGAAACGCCTTGCGTGGTGGCTTGCATGATTTTTTGAATTGAACCCTGAACCGATGAGCAAACAACCCGAACACGACCTGCCGACGCAGCAGGCTTACCGCGCCAGCCTGCTGTGGTTTCCCGATGGCGACAGCGACCAAATTCAATTCGAAGCCGATGGCCTGTTGGTCACCGAGCGCGGTGACGACGGCGTGGCCCGCATCGCCGCCATCGGCCCCTATGCCTTGTTGCACGCGGCCCATGCGCAAGTGGCTTGCACCGATTGGCGCGGCCGTTGGTTGGCACCGGGCTTTGTTGACTTGCACATCCACTATGCGCAAACCGACGTCATCGCCTCCCCCGCCGATGGCTTGCTGCCTTGGCTGAACCACTACACCTTCCCGCAAGAAACCCGTTTCGCCGATCCGGCCCATGCCCGTGAAGTGGCGCAGTTTTATTTCGATGAACTGATGCGCCATGGCGTGACCACCGCGCTCACCTTCGCCACCGCGCACGTGGCCTCGGTGGACGCGTTTTTTGAGCAAGCCCAGCAGCGTCAATTGCGCATGATTGGCGGGCGTGTGCTGCAAGACCGCCACAGCCCCGATGGTTTGCGTGACCGCAGCGCCGAACAAAGCCTGCTTGAAACCGAAAGCCTGATTCAAAAATGGCACGGTGTGGACCGCTTGGGCTACGCCATCACGCCGCGTTTTGCGCCCACTTCCAGCCCCAAACAATTGCACGGCGCAGGTCTTTTGGCGCAGCAACACAGCAGCGTGTGGGTGCAAACCCATGTGGCTGAAAACGCCGATGAAATCCGCTGGGTGGCCGAGTTGTTTCCGCAAGCACGCAGCTACTTGGATGTGTATGAAAACGTCGGCTTGTTGCGCGAGCGGTCGGTGTTGGCGCACTGCTTGCATCTGGATGCCAACGACCGCGACCTGATGGCCGAGCGCGGTGCGGCAGCCGCCGTGTGCCCGACCAGCAATTTGTTTTTGGACAGCGGTTTTTTCCATTTCCAAGAAGCACAAGCCCACCGGGTGTTGCACGGCTTGGCCAGCGATGTGGGCGGGGGCACCAGCTTCAGCCCGTTTCACACCATGCACGCGGCTTACACCGTGGGCCGCCAAAGCGTCGGGCGCGATGGCCATTCGCTGAGTGCCCAGCACCTCTGGTGGTTGCACACCGCAGGCGCGGCCAAAGCCTTGGGCTTGGCCGGTGTGTGTGGCAATTTGGCAGTGGGTTGCGAAGCCGATTTCGTGGTGCTCAACCCACAAGCCACACCCCTTTTGGCGCGGCGCACCGTCGCTGCCGATTCCTTGGACGAGCAACTCTTCGCCATGATTGTGTTGGGTGACGACCGCTTGGTGGAGCGCACGGTGGTGAATGGCCGGCCCGGTGCATAGATCACATTGCAAGGGCCTGGGCTTGGTTTTAAACTTTCGCCACCATGAACGCACTCCACTTCGACTCCCTGTCCTATGCCAATCGGCTCAAAGCCGCAGGCATGGAGCCGCAGTTGGCCGAGGTTCAAGCCTTCGCCATGGCTGATGTGCTGCATGTGAATATGCAAGACTTGGCCACCAAACAAGATGTCACCCAAAGCGATCTGGCCACCAAGCAAGGGTTTCAGGTCATGCAAGAAGGGGTGCAGCAAGAATTCCAAAACGTGCGCAGTGATATGGCGCAAGAATTCCAAAATGTCCGAAAGGAAATGAAACAAGAATTCCAAAACGTGCGCAACGAAATGCAGCAAATGGAAGTCGGTATCCGCAAAGACATGCAGCTCATGGAAATCAGCCTTCGCAAAGACATCCAGCATCTGGAAATCACCACCAACCAGAACCTCTTGTTGCTAGAGCAACGCATGGTCATCAAGCTGGGCAGCCTGATGGTGTTGGCCATCGGCGTGATGGCCACCCTGGTGAAAATGCTTTAAAGCACCAACAAAGCCCTGAAGTCGTTCACATTGGTGTGGGTCGGGCCGGTCACCACCAAACCATCCAGGGCTTCAAAAAACCGATAGCTGTCGTTGCGGTCTAAAAACGCAGAGGGTTTCAAACCCGCATAGCCTGCTCGCTCCAAGGTGTCTGGCGTCACCACCACACCAGCGTTGTCCTCCACACCATCAATGCCATCGGTGTCTGCGGCCAAGCCCCAGACACCGCTCATCCCTTGCAAGCCCACGGCCAGTCCCAAGCCAAACTCCCCGGCCCGCCCGCCTTTGCCGCGTGGCGCACCCGGCGCTTGCGGGCGCACCGTGACCGTGGTTTCGCCGCCGCTCAAAATCACACACGGCTTTTGAAACGGCCCGTGTCCCATGGCCGCAGCACGTGCCAAGGCCGCATGCACCTTGCCCACCTCACGCGATTCGCCTTCGATTTCATCCGACAAGATGTAGGCGTTCAGACCCGCGGCTTTGGCCAGATCGGCGGCGGCTTGCAGCGACTGTTGCGGCGTGGCCAACATGCGCACCTGGTGGCCTGCAAACACCGCGTCGCCGGGTTTGGGGGTTTCCAGGGCCCCTGATTGCAGGGCCGCTTTCACGCTGTCTGGAATGTCTATGCGGTAGCGCTGCAAGATGGCCCAGGCGTGTGCACAGGTGCTGGCGTCGGCCACCGTGGGGCCGCTGGCAATGACGGCCGGGTCATCGCCGGGCACATCGCTGATGGTCAGCGTCACCACCTGGGCGGGGTGGCAAGCCGCCGCCAAACGCCCGCCTTTGATGCGCGACAAGTGCTTGCGCACGGTGTTCATCTCGGCGATGTTGGCGCCACTTTCCAAAAGGGCGCGGTTGATCTGTTGTTTGTCGGCCAGGCTCAAGCCGTCGGCGGGCAGGGTCAGCAGGGCGGAGCCCCCGCCTGAGATGAGGCAGATCACCAAGTCGTCGGGCGTGAGACCTTGCACCAGCGCCAAGATGCGCTCGGCGGCTTGCACCCCAGCAGCGTCGGGCACCGGGTGGGCGGCTTCCAGCACCTCGATGCGTTGCGCCACACCCGCTGGGCGCGGCGGCGTGTGGTGGTAGCGCGTGACCACCACGCCCGACAAGGGTGCGTCGGCCGGCCAAAGTTGCTCCAGGGCTTGCGCCATGGCCCCGGCGGCCTTGCCCGCCCCAATGACCACGGTGCGGCCTCGCGGCACAGCCGGCAACACGGCGGGCATATTCAAGCGGGGCTGGGCCCGCGCCACGGCGGCGGCAAAGAGTTGGCGCAAGAATGCGGTGGGTTGTGCTGGGGGGGAAACAGGCTGGGTCATGTGGAAAGATTAACGCAAGGGCTCAAGGACAGCGGATTGGGGCCGATTCCCATCAGGTAGAACCTTGGAAAGAACGCCATGACCGCCGAAGAATTTGCCAAACAGTTGAAAGAAACCACGTCCAACCCCGAGGAAATGTGGCTGTACGCGGCGGCCGTGGTTTTTTTCCCGCTGGCCCTGGCCATGCTGTTGTGGCGCGGCTTGAACAAAGGCTTTGACGCCATGTGGGCGCAAGCCCTCAGCAACGGGCGGGAACAAATGCGCTACGACAACATGGTCAAGGAACAACAAGACCGGCACATGCAAAAAATGCAACAGGAATACCAGGTGTACTTGGTGCAACGTGAAAAACGCTTGCAGGCTTACGAGAAAAAAATCAGGGCTTCGACGCCGCCAGAAACCAGCGTCCCAGCGCTTGACGCTCCGGCTCCGTGATGCCAGTGGCGTTGTTCATCGGCATTTGTTTCAGGACAACCGCCTGCTGGTAGATGTTTTGCGCGTTGACGCGAATTTGCTCGGCCGAGTCCAAGCGCAGGTTTTTCATTTGCACCTGAGCGCCGTGGCAACTGATGCAGCGCTGGTTGACGATGGCCTGCACCTCCTCGAAGCTGACCGCTGCGGTGTTGACGTCGGCGCTGGAGGGTGCGGGGCGCAGGGCCACAACCAAGCCGATGATGACCGCCACCCCCACCGCCGCATACGGCCAAGGATGGGCGCTTTTGCCCAAATGCCAGGCATGCTTTTGCACAAAAAACTGGCGGATGCTGGCACCGGCGAACATCATCAAAAACAACAACACCCAGCGCTGCGGGTGGCTGACCAACAAGCCCTCGTGGTTGGCCAACATGGCGAACAACACCGGCAAGGTGAAGTAGGTGTTGTGCACGCTGCGCTGCTTGCCGCGCAAACCGTAAAACGCCATGGCTTGCTCGTCATGCGGTTGGCCCGAGGTGAGCGCTTTCACCACCACGCGTTGGCCGGGGATGATGCAGAAAAACACATTGGCCGTCATGGTGGTGGCGATGGTCGCCCCCATCAGCACAAACGCGGCCCGGCCAGCGAAGAGTTGGCAGGCCAACCAGCACAGCGCGGCCACCAAGACCAGCATGACGGCGCCGACCCAGGCTTGGCCTTGGGGGTGGTTGAACAAGGCTTTGCACAGCGTGTGATAAAAAAGCCAAAACCCAACTAAAAACGCCAAAGCTGTGGAAATCGCGGCAGCAGGTGACCAGGCCAGGACCGAGGTGTCGATCAAGAAGGTGGGGGCTTGCCACAGGTACATCATGCTGAACAAGGCGAAGCCGCTCAGCCAAGTGGCGTAGCTTTCCCAGTAAAACCAATGCAAGGTGCTGTTGATGTGGCCGGGGGCGCCAGCGTATTTTTGCGGGTTGTAAAAACCGCCGCCGTGCACCGCCCACATTTCGCCGCCGACGCCTTTGTCTTTCAGCGCCGGGTCTTGCGGCGGAACGAGGTTGCTGTCGAGGAAGACAAAGTAAAAAGAGGAGCCGATCCAGGCGATGGCGACGATGACGTGCAGCCAGCGGACCAGCAGTTGCGCCCATTCAAGCAAGTAGGTTTCCATGGGGTCGAACTGTACCTTATGTATTACCCGGCCAGTGGGGCCAGTTT
The DNA here is from genome assembly GCA_947448745.1 of Comamonadaceae bacterium. Classification (GTDB taxonomy): domain Bacteria; phylum Pseudomonadota; class Gammaproteobacteria; order Burkholderiales; family Burkholderiaceae_C; genus Limnohabitans. Next base: position 67,234 of record CANFOQ010000006.1, on the reverse strand, counting down.
TCTATGAAGTCACGCTGCTTGCCGCCCACGATGGGATCGGGCAATTGGGGTCAGATTCCAATTAATTCACGCCTGCTGGCCGCCCACGGTGGGCTCGTCCGCCGCTCACCGCAGCGGAGCTGCGACGTTCGCTTGCGCCTAGACCCACCATGTTCGGCCAGCTGAAACATCACTTCGAGCCGCACGGCCTGGGGACCATTTTTTGAGCGAAAGACCAGAAAAATGAGTCCCCATGGCGGGCGGCGAGAGCGTGACTTCAATGCCAAAACAATTGGAATCTGACCCCAATTGTTTGAGCGGGTGATACAAGAAAACGGCAAAACTTTGAATTTATGTATCATAAAAACGCCCACAAGCCCCGTCCCTGCTGACCACCCCCTCAAAACAAGGCTTTTTGGGCACCTCAAAAAACCATCTAGAGCCGCACGGCCTGGGGACCATTTTTTGAGCGAAAGACCAGAAAAATGAGTCCCCATGGCGGGCGGCGAGAGCGTGACTTCAGTGCCAAAACAATTGGAATCTGACCCCAATTACGCGTGATCTCATGACCCGCCGAGCAGCAACTGCGCGGCCACAGCCACGGCGATTTCAGCCGGCGATTTGCCGCCAATGCCGGGCAAGCCAATCGGGCAAGTCACCCGGGCGAAGTCGGCGTCGCAAAAACCTTTGGCCGCTAAGCGATGCCGAAAGCTGGCCCATTTGGTGGCGCTGCCAATCAGGCCGATGAAAGGCAAATCGTTCAATTCACGAGCACGCCGCAGGCAATGGGCCAAAACCTCCAAATCCTCGGCGTGGCTGAAGCTCATGATCAGCACCACGCTGCCCGGCGTCAGATCGGCCACCGCCGCTTGCACCGGCGCGGAATGCTCGCAGCGCACATGGCGCGGGGTGTCGGGCGGGAACACCTCGTCGCGGCTGTCGATCCAATGCAAATGGAAGGGCAAATCGGCCAACAGCTTCACCAGCGCCTGCCCCACGTGGCCGCCGCCAAACAGCGCCAGCGGTCGGCCCGCGCTGGCCAAACCCGCCATCAAGCGGGGCGCATCGGCGGCGCTGATGCGCTCAAAACCCAGTTCCAGCACGCCGCCGCAGCATTGCCCCAGGCTGGGCCCCAAGGCCACGCGCTGCGCCTCGGGCAGCGGCAAGCTGGGGCTGTGCAAGAGCGCCCGCGCTTGGGCGATGGCTTGGTGCTCCAGGTGGCCGCCGCCAATCGTGCCCACCTGGTGCGTGGCGAACACCGCCATCCACGTGCCGGTGTCACGCGGTACCGAGCCCTGCGCTTGCAGCACCCGCACCAGCACGGCGGGCGCGTGCTGCACATCTTCAAACAAATCTGACAGTTGTTTCAATTCATTTCTCGGGTTATCAAGCTTGCCAAATGCCGTCTGCGGGTGCAAAGTAGAGAGCTTAGTACGGCACGAGGAGCGGTCATGCGGGCTGGTTCAATCCAAGGCAATCCCCATCCGGCCCACACATTGGGCGCGGCAGGACCGTGCGTGTACCCAGCTGCGTCCCTCACCGCCTGCGAAAAGGCAGGTCGCCTTGACGGGCCTTGGGCCGCTCTCGGCGCGGGGCTGCTGCTCAGCCTGAGCGCCTGTTCCTTGCTGAAAGCCCCGGTCAGCCAATCGCCCAACACCACATCGCCGCCGCCCGTGGCCATCGTCACCGTGCCCTTGCCGGCCTTGCCCACGCTGCCCCCGCCCGCCGTGCAACCCGTGCCCGCCACGCCGCTGCCGGCGCTGGTGTCCGAGGCCCGCAGCCCCAAGGAGTACCGCACCGACGCGGCCAGCCACATCTACCGGCAATACCAAGCGCGGATTTACAAAGGCAAGCTGCCGCCCCTGCTCAAAGCCGTCGGCGTGCTGGAGGTCAGCGTCAACAGCCAAGGCCAAGTGGATGAAATCGTTTGGTTGCGTGCGCCCAGCCATGTGCCCGAGGTGATGCGCGAAATCGAAAACAAGGTACGCGAAGCCCAGCCCTACCCGGCGCCGCGCCTGCTGAAAAAAGTGAAATACGTGGACACCTGGTTGTGGCATGCCAGCGGCCAGTTTCAACTCGACACCCTGACCGAAGGCCAATATTGACGAAGCGCTGCACCAGCGCAGCCAGACGGCCCGACCGTCTTCAAGAACCACGGTAGGTGGAAAAACTCCAAGGGCTGACCAACAAAGGCACGTGGTAATGCTGGCGGGTGTCGGCCACGCCAAAGTCCAGCGTCACTTGGTCCAGGAACGAGGGCTCGGGCAAGGCCACGCCCAAGGCTTTGAAATACGGCTTCACCGAAAACACCAGCCGATAGGTGCCCACTTGCAAGCTGTCGTTGTCCAACAAAGGGCCGCCGTCGTTGCGGCCATCGGCGTTCAGCGTGAACGACTTCAGCAAGCGGCTGTCTGCGCCATTGGTGGCGTACAAGGCGACGTCCATGCCGCCCGCTGGGCGTCCGTGCATGGTGTCCAAAACGTGTGTGCTCAATCCCATGGTGAGGGCTCTCCAAACAGGCGTTGAGGCCGAAAGGTATAGTTGAAAAATCGCAGTGTAGCTTCCCACCCCATGCCCATGTCCACCCCTTCACGGTCACAGCCTTCACCAGAACGCATCCAATGGCTGAACCAAGCCAGCACCGCCGAAGCCCTGGCCTGGCTCGATGGCATTTACGAGCATTCGCCGTGGGTGGCCGAACAGGCCTTGGCCCAGCGCCCGTTTCGCAGCTTGGCGCACCTGAAATGGGCCTTGGCGCACAGCGTCATGCAAGCCGACCCGACGCAGCAAATGGCGCTCATCAAGGCCCACCCTTTGCTGGCAGCCAAACCCAACCCGCACCTCACCAGCGAATCCAAACAAGAACAACAAGTGGCTGGCCTGTGGCAAAGCACACCCGCGCAAGCGGCCCAATTGCAAGCGCTGAACGAGGCTTACATCGCCAAGTTTGGCTGGCCGTTCATCGTTGCAGTGCGCGGCCCGCGCGGCAACGGCCTGACACCCCAGGCCATTTTGGACACCATGGCCTGGCGCTTGCATCAGTCACCAGCGGTGGCATTCCAAGAAAACCTGCGGCAAATCCACCGCATCGCCGAGCTGCGCCTGAACGAAAAATGCCAACAACACCCGGTCTTGGGCGGCGAGGTTTGGGATTGGCACGCTTGGCTGGCGCAGTTCAGCGACCCGGGTTTCTTAGAGCACGGCCAACTCAGTGTCAGCTACCTGACCCCGGCGCACCAAGCCTGCGCCCAGACCATCGCCATGGGCATGAAAGCCTGCGGTTTTGACGAGGTGACCATCGACGCCGTGGGCAATGTGGTGGGCCGCTACCACCCTGCAGACCTGTCCGCGCCTTATGTCCTGACCGGCAGCCACTATGACACGGTGCGCAACGGCGGCCAGTACGACGGCCGTCTGGGCGTCTTCGTGCCCATGGCCTGTGTGCGTGAATGGGCCCGCCAAGGCCAACGCTTGCCTGTGGGTCTTGAAGTCGTGGCCTTTGCCGAAGAAGAAGGCCAGCGCTACAAGGCCACGTTTTTGGCGTCCTCGGCCTTGGTGGGCGATTTCGACGCCACTTGGCTGGACCAGCAAGACGCCGCGGGCATCAGCATGCGCGAGGCCCTGCGTGCGGCCGGGCACGATCCGAAAGACATCGCGGCCTTGAAAAGAGTGCCGTCAAAGTACGTGGGCTTTGTCGAAGTGCACATCGAACAAGGCCCGGTTTTGCATGCCTTGAACATGCCTTTGGGCATCGTCACCAGCATCAATGGGAGCGTGCGCTTTCTTGGTGAACTGACCGGCACCGCCAGCCATGCGGGCACCAGCCCCATGGACCAGCGGCACGACGCCGTGGCCGCCTTTGCCGAGTGGGCGGTGTTTGCAGAGCAACGCGCCCGCCAAGATGGTGACTCGGTCGCCACGGTGGGCATGCTGAACGTGCCCCAAGGCTCGATCAACGTGGTGCCTGGTTTGCTGCAGTTCAGCTTGGACATGCGGGCCCCCAGCGATGCGCAGCGCGACGCCTTGGCCGCCGACATCTTGAACAAACTTCATGAAGTTTGTGCAGGGCGCAGCATCCATTTGAAGCTCGAAGAAACCGTGCGTGCCGCTGCCGCGCCCAGCGACCAGGGGTTGCAACGCCGTTGGGAAGAAGCCGTGTCTGGCCTGGGCTTGCCGCTACACCACCTGCCCAGCGGTGCCGGCCATGACGCCATGAAGATGCACCAAGCCATGCCGCAAGCCATGCTGTTTGTGCGCGGCGAAAACCAGGGCATCAGCCACAACCCGCTGGAGAGCACCACCGCCGACGACATGCAGTTGGCGATCGACGCCTTCGAGGCCTTGATGCAGCGCTTTAACCCTTAATAGCACTTTGATGTGCGATTTGAATCAGCAAAATCGCTTAATTTTCAGCTTTTTGATCAATACGTTGAATTCGCATTTTTTGCGAATATCATTGCCGCGACATTAAACGCCCCCTATTTCACTTGGGATCTTCAATTGTTCGGGTCAATGCATATGGAACAGCCACAACACCAGCCAGTGAACACCAGTCTCACATTGGCTGATTGGATTTTTCTCATTTTGGTCGCTTTGGCGATTTATGCCGTGGTGTTGTTGGGCCACGAGGCTTACAAAGATGGCATGAAAACCGAGGTCACCAAACGCAATGGTGAACAGCTGTCGGCTTGGCTGACCGAGGCAGGCGCCAACCGTGGCAAGCCCGAGTTCGACATCAAGGCCTGTGCCGCTGGCCAAGCACCCGGCGCTGCGCCGGCTGAAGGCCCCACGCCTGGCACTTGGGGCGCCTGTCTTCAACACATGATGACGAAAACTGAACTCAAAGACATGGTGAACCCTTTCTTTGGTGAAGCCCCGCAGTTCGTGGCCGCCTGTGTGCCGACCGACGCCAGTTTGACCGGCATGGTGGTGCTTGAAAAATCCATCCCAACGCCACCCGGTTCTGCTGTCCCAGTGATCACCTCGCAATTGGTGGACACCGACCCGATCGATCAAAAACTGCAACTGCGCGTCTCGGTGTGTGACAAAGGGTCCTACGCCATCAAGATCGCTGAATTCGAATTCTGAGGTTGATCATGGAAGAAATCAAAAAAGTCCCCCGCATCATCGACCTCGACGCCAAGACCCTGATGGGTCAAGACGTGGAAGCGAATATTTCCCCCGACCTGCCGCGCCGTCAATGGATGTATGCGTGGTTGCTGGACCCGACCGTCGAAGGCAACTACCAAAAAACATTGGACAAGTGGATTGGCTTGCTGATCGTCGCCAACTTGTTCACCTTGGTGTTCGAGCATGTGCCCGCCATCTATGAGCCCTACAAACACTGGTTCCACATTTTTGATGTGTTTTCCGTCACCGTGTTTGTCATCGAATACCTGACGCGTCTGTACCTCGCACCAGAAGATTTCGAGTTCAAAAAACGCAAGATGCCGCGCTTGGCTTACATCTTCAGCCCGTTTGCCATCATCGACTTCTTGGCCGTGGCGCCCTTCTTTTTGCAAGCGTTCATTCCAGTGGACTTGCGGGCCTTGCGAACACTGCGACTGCTGCGAATTTTGAAATTGTTCCGCATCGTGATTCCCGCCATCAAGGAATACAAAGAGCTGAACAAAAACCGGACCTTCCGTCAAAAAATCCATGCCCTCGTGTTTCCCAGCGCCTATGGCGGCACCATGCAAACCATCTTCGACGCCTTCATTGGTTTGTGGGTGATGATTTCCGTGTTGGCCGTGGTGCTCGAGTCGGTGCATTCGGTCAGCTATGTGATCAACATCGAGTTCGTCATCTTGGACGCGCTGGCCGTGGGTATCTTCACAGTGGAATACATGATGCGTTTGTATGCCTGTGTGGAAGAGCCCGGCTATAAAAACGCCATCTCGGGGCGCTTCAAGCAAGCCTCGACACCGGCGACCGTCATCGACTTGTTGGCCATCCTGCCCTTCTTCTTGGAAGTGTTTTTGACCACCGTGTTGGACTTGCGGTTCTTGCGGGTGTTCCGTTTGGCACGTTTGCTCAAACTCACGCGTCAAAGCGACGCCACGGAGATTTTGGGCAAAGTGATCGTGCGTGAATGGCCGGTGATGAGCGCTTCGGCCTTTGTCATGTTGTTGTTGGTGGTGTTGACCGCCAGCTTGGGCTACTTGTTTGAACACGAAGCCCAGCCTGACAAGTTTGAAAACATCCCCACCGCGATTTACTGGGCGGTGATCACCTTGGCCTCGGTGGGGTATGGCGACATCTCACCGGTCACACCGATTGGCCGCGCCATGACGATTGTGTTGGCGCTGATTGGGATTGGCATCTTCGCCATCCCTGCAGCCTTGCTCTCATCCGCTTTCAGCGACCAGCTCATCAAAGAGCGCGATGCCTTGAAAGCGCAAATGATGCAGATGATGCGAGATGGTCATTTGGACGACGCTGAAATCAATCACATTCGGCAAGAAGCCAAGCGCTTGCACCTGACCATCGAAGAGATCAACTCCATCTTGGAGGCTTTGATCAAAGAAGATGAAGACAACAAGCACAAGATGGCGACGATGCCGGTGCACCTGGTGGCCGAGCGCCCCGACCATGCAGTGGAACGCTTCAAAGCCTTGCTGGGTGAAATGCACCAACTGGCCATGATGACCGACGCTGACAAGTTTGAAAGCGTCGCCAAAAACAACGATCGTCTAACCGCCTCAGAATTCGCCATCTGGCAACAAATTCAACAGCGTCATCGTTCTTAAGCAGGTTCTTCATTCATGCAATGTCCTGAATGTCACAGCATGAACCAGGCTGACAACGCGTTTTGTCAGCACTGCGGGGTGGCTTTGCAGTCCCCCGCTGAAGACCCTTTATCCTCTGACCGAACCAACCCGATTGTGAAAAAAGCCAGCTTGCAACAAACCGTCATGGCCATTCTGGACGGTGACCCTGATCAACCTTTGTCCAAGTATGTGGAATGGTTGATCACTGTGGTCGTGCTGTTCAATTGCTCTGCCGTGATTTTGGATTCCGTGCCCGAAGTGCATGCCGAGTACAAAGACTTTTTCCACGAGCTTGAATTCTGGAGCGTGATGTTTTTCACGCTCGAGTACATCTTGCGCGTCTGGTCCTTGGGTTCCAAGTATCTGAGTGAAGGCAACAGCTGGAAGGGCCGCCGCGAGTACATGTTCAGCGCCTTTGGCTTGGTGGACTTCTTTGCCACCATGCCCTATTACATGCACGTTTTCTTCCCCACCTTGGATTTGCGCATCTTGCGGGTGCTGCGTTTGCTGCGGATTTTGAAGCTCTCCAAATACAACACCGCGCTGCAAGATTTGTTTTCAGCCGTGTACTCCGAACGACGTGCCTTTGGCTCGGCCGCTTTTCTGTTGCTGATTGCCACCATCGTCTCGGCTTCGTTGATGCACTTTGCCGAAGGCCATGCGCAACCCGAACAGTTCGGCACCATCCCACACGCGATTTACTGGGCCATCGTCACCATCACCTCGGGTTACGGCAACATTGAGCCGGTCACCAAGGGCGGCGAAGTGGTGGCCCTGCTCACCGGTTTCTTGGGCGTGTGCATGGCCGCGATCATGACCGGTATCGTGGCCTCTGCCTTTGCCAACCAGTTGTCGCGAAAAAAGTCTGCCTACCTTGCACAGTTGCGCCAAGTCTTGTCGGATGGTGTGGTGACCGATGCAGAAAAAGACACCTTGAAGCGTTTGCAAGCGCAGTTCCGCTTGAGTGACAAAGAAGTGCAAACCATGATGGAACAAGCGCAGGCGGGCAAAAAATCATGAGCACCGCGACACCCTCTTTTTACAAACGAGCACAGACCCGCGTATTCCATGTCTTGGAAGGCGATGTCGCCGAACCGGCGGCACGCTTTTGTGAAATCTTCATTGCTGGATTGGTGGTCTTGAATGTGCTGGCCATCATCCTAGAGTCCGTGCCCGATATCCATGAAGAATGGAGCGAGTTTTTCCATTACTTCGACCTGTTCAGTGTCGGCATCTTCTCCATCGAGTACGTGCTGCGTGTGTGGTCGTACGGTCAAAAATTGTTGCTTGAAGGTGGCACCCCTTGGGAAGGACGCAAGAGCTACATCTTCAGTTTTTTTGGGCTGGTGGATTTTTTCAGCACCGTGCCCTTTTACCTGCAACTCTTGTTGCCCGGCACCGACTTGCGGGTTTTGCGGATGTTCCGTTTGCTGCGGATTTTCAAACTGTCGCGCTACAACAGCGCCATGGACGACATGATCGAAGCGATCAAATCGGAGAAAGACTCCTTCTCATCGGCTTTGTTTTTGTTGTTCATCAGCGGCTTGTTGTTCTCGTCGCTCATCTACATCATTGAAGGTCACGACCAACCCGACGTGTTCCCCTCGATTCCGGCGGCCATGCACTGGTTCATCATCACCATCATCAGCGGCTGGGGCAATGTGGACCCGGTCACCTTCCCAGGAGTGGTGCTGGTCATCATCACGCAAATTCTGGCCATCGCCCTGGCTGCCATCTTGACCGGTGTGGTGTCCACGGCCTACACCACCCAAGTCACGCGCCGTGAAGCCATGTACGAAATGGAAATTCGCGAGGTCTTGGCCGATGGTGTGGTCACCGAAGAAGAAGCACACAAGCTGAAAAACATGCAAGCCAAGTACGGCATGTCCGACGAGCAAGTGGAGGCGATAGCGGCGCAAGTTCGCGCAGAAAAAGGTCATTGACCGAGAAGGAGACCGTCATGCACGACATGGGCACAACATTGATTTTGTGGGCCGCCATTTTGGGCGCGATTGCAGCAGGCTCGATGATCTTGGGAGCCATTGTGGGCATCACCACCCCGATGTCCAATGGCACCGTGGGGGCCATGGCCGGTTTTGGCGCAGGCGCCCTTATTTCCGCACTGGCCATCGAATTGGTGGCACCAACGGTGGAAGCACTCAGCCATGCGGATGTCGCCGAGCGCAGTGTGGAAATCAGCCACTTCATCACCTTGCTGGTGGCGATGATTGGCGGCGGCTTGATCTTTTTATTCCTCGACCAAATGCTCAGCGCCCATGGCGGCTATTTGCGCAAGGGCGCGTATGTGATTGCCCAGCACACCAAAAACAAAAACAAGCGCCAAGTGGATGTGATGCAATCCATTGGCAGTTCGTCTTTCTTCAACAGCATGGCCCCAGACGTGATGCACGAGTTGGTGAAACTCTTGCACCCGAAATTTTTGGTCGAAGACGAAAACCTGTTCAACATCGGTGACGCCTCGAACGAGCTTTACATCGTGCGCTCGGGCAGTGTGCGCTTGGCCCATGGCGACGGCACCGGCCACAGCGCCGAGCGTGGCGACTTGATTGGTGAAGTGTCCTTCCTGGCCAACCAAGCCCACAGCACCACCGCCGTGGCCGAGCACGGCCCCGCCGAACTGTTGGTGTTGCACAAATCGCAGTATGAAAGTTTCGCCCGCGCCTACCCCGAGTTTGCGGCTTCGGTGCGCGACATGGCCAGCCAACGCATCGCTGAAAACAAACACCAAGTGGACCAAGCCACCTTGGCCAAACAAGAATGGGCCGACCTCGCCATTGAAGCCTTGCGCAGTAATGGCACCACCATCCCTTCTGCCACCGAACTCAGCAGCATGAAGGAAGAGCACAACAACGCGGGTATGGCCATTTGGTTGGGCAATTTGTTGGACGTGATTCCTGAAAGCTTTGTGATTGGCACGGTGATGCTGTCCATCGTGGCCGCCAAATCGGCCACCGGCATGGAATTGAGTTTCTTCGACGTGATGCCCCTCACCTTGGTCGGCGCTTTGTTTTTGTCCAACTTCCCCGAAGCCTTGTCGGCCAGCGTGAACATGAAGAGCCAAGGTTTTTCCACCAGCAAAATCATTTTGCTGTGGGCCGTGTTGACCGTGATTTGCGCGGTCGGTGCCGCCTTTGGCGCTTATGTGGGTGAATCGATCCCACACAGTGCGATGATCGTGGTGGAAGGCATTGCCGCTGGGGCCATGCTGACCATGATTGGCTCGGCCATGTTGCCCGAAGCCGCCCACTTGTCCACGCCCAACATGGCGGGCTTTTCCACCCTGATTGGATTTGTCTGCGCGGTGGGCTTCAAATTATTGGAATAAAGAGCTGAATGTCATGGCTGGCCAAACTCGATGTGGATTACAGCGTTGAACACCAACGTTGTGTCGCCCGCCATGTGCATGAAGGCCCGCTGCGGATTCTGAAAAGCCTCTACCCCGAAGGCGATGCGGTGTGTCACAACATCTTGGTGCACCCGCCAAGCGGCTTGGTCGGTGGCGACGAATTGCGCATTGGCCTCAAGCTACAAGCCGATGCGCACGCCCTGATCACCACACCCGGGGCCACCCGCTTTTATGGCTCGGATGGCCTCACTGCGTCGCAACAGGTGCACGCCAGTTTGGCTGACCACGCACGTTTGGAATGGTTGCCCATGGAAGCGCTGGCTTACAGCGGTTGCCAAGCGCACAACCAAGTGGTGTTCCAACTCGCGCCGCACAGTCAATTGATGGCTTGGGACATCACGGCGCTGGGCTTGCCCCATGCTGACCAGCCTTTTGTGCAAGGCCAGTTCCAGCAGCATTTGGAAATCGAAGGGGTTTGGTTGGAGCGTGCTTGCATTCGCGCGGACGACCAGCGATTGCTGCACAGCCCCTTGGGCTTGAATGGCCACAGCGGCCAAGCCACCTTGTTGTTGGCGCAAGGCAGCGACATGAGCGACGACGAACGCGCACAGGCGCTGCAATGGGCGCGTGATGTCTGTGAAACGCACAGTCTGCGTTTGCAAGCCGGCGTCAGCTCGCCCAACCCACGTGTGGTGGTGTTGCGGGTCTTGTCCGATCAACTCGAGCCCGCAGTGGATTTGCTGAAAAAGGTCTGGTTGCAATGGCGCAGCCAAATCTGGGGCATGCCTGCGGTGGCACCGCGCATCTGGGCCATGTGACCCATTTGAAAGTCTTGCATTCCAGTGCAAGGTTTGGCGGTGCTGATTTTTAGAATCGCTTGATGCGCCCAATTCCTCAAAGCTGCACCTATTTAGCCATCGCCGAAGTGCGCTTTCATGGCGTCCAGCATCTGGCACAGCACATCAACTCAGTGCAAGCGGCGTTTCACCAGGCCAACCATGTGCATGCACAGGTGTTGAAAAACCAAGGGGTTCAGGTGGAACAAATGGGTGATCAGCAAATGCTGTTGCCTGCGGTGCAGCACCACTTTGCTTTTGCCAACAAAGACAGCACGCGGCAATTCATCATGAACGAGCAGTGCTTGGTGTTCAAGGCCACCGACTTTCAAGACATCGAGTCCTTCATCAGCCTGTTCCAAGAAGGCATCTACATCATCAACAAGTTGCTCAACATCGTCACCAGCCACCGCATGGGCATGCGATTACTCAAGCGCATCATGCCGCGCCCCGGGCTGCGATTGCAAGATTATTTGCAAGTGAGTGATGCGCAGCTCTTGGGGCGCTTCGGTGGCTTGTCAGGCTATGGCTTGACCGAGTTGGCGCACCAATTTAACGAGATCCATTTGCTGCACCGGGTGAAAACCAGCCCAGCGTCAGACCTGGAACTGCCCAAAGACATTCAAAGCAACGACATGGCTTTCAAGTCGCACATGATCACCCACCAAGGTCCCAGTATTTTCATGGACAGCGATGCCTTCATCGAGCGCTACCAAGATTTGAGTTTGTCCACCGTGAAAGACAACTTGCAAAAAATCCACGCCATTTTGGGGCTGGCGTTTCAATCTTCGGTCAGTGATTTGGCCTTGAGTGAAATCGGTTTTCGCTAAGCCCGACCCAACCATCGGCCCAAGGTGGTTCGGCCACTGACCATCGAGCCGGGTGAGGTGGGCACGCGAACGGGCGCGGGGTTGGGCAAACCACCTGGGACTTGGAAGCTGGGCAGCAAACTCGGCACCAAGGTTTTCACCAAAAAAGCCACCGACGAGGCACCGGTCAACACCTGGTAGGTGACCGGGCTTTGAATCACCTCGCGCACACCGGCATAGATGCTGTCTTCCCAATCCAGCACCACATCAGGCGCAGTTGTCGGGCTGGCATCCAGGGTGCTTGGGGTGTTGGCAAACACATCGGGCAAGCCAGGTGCTGAAGGCGACGGAGCGCTGAAATCCTGCTCCAACTCGTTAAAGCCAGTCACCAATGAGGGTTCAAAAAGATTCAAGTTTGGTGCCACGGCGGTGCTGCCACGCACCGGCACTTTCAGTGAGGCCTGAAGCAGATTCGGTGAGCGTGTGTTGGCTGGGGTGTTCAAGCTGGCTGAGATTTCGGTTGCAGTGGCTGGCCCTTGGTTCAGGGCGTTTGAAGTTTGTGTTGCGCTGGGCTGTGCACTTTGAGTTGCATTCGAATTTGCATTCGTACTTGCATTCGTACTTGCGTTGGCTGTTGTACTGTTGCCTTTGGCCAATGACACCACAGTCCCTGTATTGGAGGAGGCTGGGTTGGAAGTCATTTGCAGATTGGCGCTGTTGTCATTCACACGCTGACTTACCGAGCCAGCAGGCAACTGGCTCAATGCAGCCACGGCGATGGTTTGCGCCACTGGGGTTTTGACAGGCAAGGCCGTCACGGTGTAATTGGCCAAGGGGGACATGAACGCGGCCACCGCGTAGTTGCCCGCATCCTCACCCGACAAATTGTTCACCGCTTGTTTGTAGTCGCCCACCTTGAGAAAACCCGGTGAACTGTAGTTGGGGCTGTCCAGTTCAACGCTGCCGGTCACTTTGTCGGCACCGATGACACCGACCAACACCGCAGCACCGGGTTTGAAACTGCCGGTGACCGCACTGGCAGCGGCAATTTCAGTCACGGTCAAGGCTGCGGGCGTGATTTGCGCTGCCGTGGTTTGACCTGTGCCCAAGCTGTAATTGCTGGCCAATTCACCATTCACGCCATCGTTCAGAGTCACGCTATCTACCGTCACCAGGTTGGCCATCAACACATTTTTTGAATTGAACGAGGCCGTGCCACTCACACCCAACTGTTCACCGCCCACCAAACCAGCAGTGATGCTCAAAGAAGCTGCTGCTGTGGTGGTGCCGTCGTACACCTTGTTCGGTGCGGTCACGCTGGCGGTCAAGGCTGCAGGTGTAATGAGCGCCGCCGTGGTTTGACCTGCGCTCAAACTGTAGTTGCTGGCCAATTCACCGTTCACGCCATCGCTCAGTGTCACGCCGTCCACCGTCACCAGGTTGGCCGTCAACACATTTTTTGAATTGAACGAGGCCGTGCCACTCACGCCCACTTGTTCACCGCTCACCAAACCAGCGGTGATGCTCAAAGAAGGGGTTGCTGTGGTGTTGCCGTCGTACACCTTGTTCGGTGCTGTCACGCTGGCGGTCAAGGGTGCGGGGGTGACTGTGGCTGCGCCTGTTTGACCCGCACTCAAGCTGTAATTGCTGGCCAATTCACCGTGGCTGCCATTCGACAACACCACGCTGTCCACCAACAATTGGGTCGCCGTCAACACGTCCTTGCTGTTCAAGGTGGCGGCGGCTTGCACAGCCAAATGGCTGTCACTGCCCTTCCAACCGGTCAACACCAAGCTTGGCGCTGCTTGGGTGTTGCCGTCGTACACCTTGGTGAAGGCATTCACGCTGGCCGTCAAAGGCGCGGGGGTGATGTTGGCTGACACACCGGTGATGGCGGCCACGGTGTAGTTGCCTGCATCCGCCCCAGACAAACTCAAATTGGCAATCGTCACTGGCACCGCTGTGCCTGCGTTGGCTGATGCAAACACCGCTGTCGGCACACCCGACACCGTGACCTGATCTGCACCCAAAGGTTCAGCGATGGCGCTGCCCGTCAAACTGGCCGTGGTGGTGCCGTCATAGGTTTTGTCATTCGCCGTTAGACCGCTGAGGGTCAAAGAGGCAGGCGTGATGTTGCTGGTGACGTTGCTGGGTTGTATCAAGTGGTAGTTGTCTTTGGCGGCACCTGCGATGCTGTCGGCGATGGTGACGGCTTTGCCGGTGCCTGCATCTTTGTCCGCGAAGCTGCCGCTTTGCGTCAGCACCAAAACGTCGGCCCCTTGCACACCCACCAAACTGCCCCCGCTGACACTGGCCGTGGTGGTGGCGTCATACACCTTGCTGGCCACGATGGTGTTGCTGACCGTGAGGTCGCGTTGGTTGATGCTGGCCGTCATGCCGATGTTGGTGGGCAGCACATAGTTGGCACCATCGCCTGTGGTGGTGTCGATGCTCAATCCGCTCAGCAACACCGTCTTGCCCACACCCACGTTTTTGTCATTGAACTGGCCAGCGGCTGTGCCGGTCAGCGTCACGCTGTCGGCACCCAAAGCGGTGATCACCGGTGCACCTGTCACGACCGCATCGGTGTCGGCGTTGTAAACCTTGTCAGTCGCGGTCAAGCCCGACAGACCCAAGGTGGCGCGGCTGATGTTAGCCGTCACATAGGTGGGCTGGTTCACCGCATAGTTGGCCGCATCCGCGCCCGACAAACTGTTGGCGGCCACCACGGTTTTGTTCAAGCCAGCATGTTTGTCGGCGAACTGGCCTGCTTGGTTCAAGGTCACGACGTCACCTGCCAACACACCATTCAAGCTGCCACTGCTCAGCACCGCACTGGTGCCGGCGTCATACACCTTGTTCGCGGCCACTTGGCCTGTCACGTTCAAACCCAAAGGCGTGATGTCGGCGGTGTAGCCGGTGAGCCCGGTGGCTGCATAGTTGCCTGCATCCGCACCACTCAGAACAGCCGTCACGGCTTTGCCGGTGCCCGCGTTTTTGTTGTTGAACAGTCCGGTGGTGGCTGTGACCACATCACCATTGAACAGCCCTGTGAAAGACGCCCCCGAGAACGATGCAGCCGTGGTGCCGTCATACACCTTGTTGCCAGCCACCAGACCCGTGACCGACAAATTGGCTTTGGTGATGTCGCCATACACCCCATGCAATCCCGTCACCAAGTAATTGCCTGCATCTGCGCCTGACAAGGTGAAGCCGGTCACATCCACATACTTGTTGGTGCCCACATTTTTGTCGGCAAAGAAGCCTGTGGGTGTGCCGTTGAACGTCACCTGACCACCCCCCAAGGGCTTGGCCACCGCCACACCGGTGAGTGTGGCCACGGTGGTGCCGTCATACACCTTGGACGATGCCGACAAACCTTCCACCGTCAAGATGGCGGGTGTGATGTCGCCATGCAAACCCGTGGGCTGCGTGAGTTGGTAGTTGGCGGCTTTGCTGCCGGTCAAGACATTGTTTGGCGTGATGACGATGCCGGTGCCCACATTGGCGCTGGCAAATGTGCCCGCTTGCGTCAAGGCCACGTCATCGCTGTTGACCACGCCCGACAACAGACCGCCGGTCATGCTGGCCGTGGTGGTGGCGTCATACACCTTGGTGGCACCTGCTTGACCCGTGATGCTGATGGTTTTGGGGGTGATGTTGGCGGTGAGTCCCGTCGGTTGGCTGATGACGTAATTGCCAGCAGCAGAACCACTCAAGCTGTAGGACAAATTCACCGGGATGTTCAAGCCCGCATTGGCACTGCTGAACGAGCCCGCAGGCGTCAAGCTGATGTTGCTCGCGTCCATGGCCAACACGCCTTGCACCTGGCCACTGGCCACCGAGGCCGTGGTGCTGCCGTCATAGACCTTGTCGTTCACAGCCGCATTGGCCACGCTGATCGACAACGGGTTCACCGTGTGGTTGGCCGCCACATAACTGAACTGGTAGTTGTTGGGGTTGCCACTGGTCACGCTGGCCGCGCTGGGTGTGACGCTGAAACTGCCGGCCTGTGCCACGCCGGTTTTGTTGGCAGTCTGCAAGACACCACCCATGGCATCTGCACCGACCATGGCGGTGTTTGAGTATTGGGTTTGCCCAGCCAACGCGGCATAGCTGGTGACGCCGTCGTAATCCGCGCTCAAGGCGGTGTTGGTGACGGTGATGGTTTTAGGGGAGATCACCAAGTTGGCATTGGTGATCACAGGGTTGCTGTAATTGGTTTGTGCCGAGCCGGACAAACTCACCACCATGTTGGAAGCATAGGTGCCAGCGTCCGTGCCCGTGGCCACGCCCGACACGCTGATGAGTGCCGCATCAGCAGCCACCATGGCGCTGCTGGTGTAGCTGCCGGTGTAGGCGCTGCCCTTGTAGGGGTTGCCCGTCAAACTGGCGGTGGCGGTCACCGACAGGGTGATCGGGTTGAGCGTGGCGGTGTTGGTGGTCGTGGTGCTTGGCGTGGCGTTGAACGATGTCGCTACGTTGTAGTTGTTGAAGTTGGCGTTGCCAGTGTTGGCAGTGATGGCCGTCACATACTTGTTGGCTGTGGCCACGTTCGCATCGTTCAAGGTGACGGCGGTCGGCACCATGGTTTCGCCATTTTTCAAACCCGTCACGGTGGTTGAAGTGGGCGTGATGCTGGTGGTGCCGCTGTAGGTGCCCGTGACAGACAAACCCAAAGACGCTTTGCTCACCGTCCAGGTGGTGGCCGCGCCACTCATGATGGTGTAGTTGCCCAAAGCAATGCCACTGTTGTAGGTGAGGCTGTAAGCACCAGCATTGGTGGTGCTTGAAATACTTTGAATGCCCACCGACGTGCCATTGCTGAACAACTCCCACACGGGTGTGCCGGTGGCGGTAGGGCTGGTGATGGCACTGCCAAACGAATTGGTGATGGCATAGCTCAACACGGGCGTGTCGCCATAAACACTGGAGCCCGACACCAAGGTGATGGTGGCCAAGGTGTTGTTCTGTCGCAGGAAGGGCAACTGGTTGTTGAAATAGCTCAGCGACTGCCAGACCGAGTTGGTGTCCCAACCACTGAAGTTCGAGAGGTTTTGCATGTTTGTCGTGCTAAGACCTGCAATGCCGGCAGTTGCCACCAGCTTGTCACCCACGCCACCACTCACAGCGCTTAAACCGCTGTTGTTGGTGGTGTTCCAAAAATTGTTTTGAAAGTTGGTGCTCGCGCCAATTGCGCCAAGAAACCCGCCCAGGTGTGTGGATCCGCTCACAGCTCCAGTTGCGTAGGAATTTGAAATACTTCCACGGGTGGCTGATAAAAACTCACCCATGAATCCACCTACATAATTTCCAGAAGCACCTTGAACATTGCCCGTGGCATAGCTGTTGCTGATATTGACTGAGCTACCCGCCAAAGAGGTTGGCACCATGCCCACAAACCCCCCTGCATAGATAACGCCCGTGTTGGATATTTGGACCGATCCTGTGGCGTAGCTTTTTTCGATATTTGCAGCGCCAGAACTGGCGCTGATTTGGCCCACCAAGCCACCAAAACCTCCGGCTGTATTGCCAGGCGCAGTGACAGCGCCGTTGGCATAACTCATGCTGATGCTCACATCACTGCCAGATGCGCCTGCCAAGTTGTAGCCCACCAAGCCGCCGAGGTTATATGAAGTATTTGAACTTGAGCTGATACTGCCAGCGGCGTAGCTTTGGGAAATGCTGGCGTTGCCATTCCCCACGTTGTAGCCAATCAAACCACCCACATCTGCACCGCTGGATGTCACATTGCCCGTGGCGTAACTTTGATTCACGGTCGCTGAGTTCCCACTTCCCGCGGTGTTGTTTTGTCCCACCAAACCACCTGTGAAACTCAAGAGGGTGTATGTGGTCACCACATTGCCAGTTGCGTAGCTGGTCAGAATATTGGCCGATGAGGACGTCCCTGAGATGCTGGCCGAATTGATTCCCACCAATCCACCCACATTGCTGTTGGTTCCCGATACGTTCCCATTGGCATAACTGGAGGTGATGTTGACATTACCACCCGAGTTAGCGGTATTGATGCCCATAAGTCCTCCCACACTGGAGGTGCCCGTCACATTGCCCAAGGCGTAGTTGGTGGTCATCGTTGCAACACTTCCATTGGCATTGGCGAGGTTGCTACCCACCAAGCCACCAACGCCCGAAGAGGTTCCTGTCACATTGGCGGTTGCGTAGGCGTTTGAAATGGACACATTGGCATCTTGCGCATTGGCATAGTTGTAGCCGACCAATCCGCCCACACTGCTGGTACCTTGAACTGTGATGGTTCTCGATGGATTGGATGAATAACTGTTGCTGATGACCGCAGATCCGCCCACTGGTCCAGCCTCATTTTTTCCAATCAATCCACCCACTATTGCGAGCGTCCCGGTCACATTGCCGTTCGCGTATGAATTGGTGACATTGGCAATGCCATATTTGCCGCTGATGGTGTTGTAGCCAATCAATCCACCTACCATCGTCGACCCCAAGACATCGCCAGAAGCATGGGCGTTGGTCACCCTGACATCACCGGACATGATGGAATCCGAGGGGAGATTCGAGAAGTTTTGTCCAATCAATCCGCCGACACTGCCGCCGCCTGAACTCGATACAGAGCCCGTGGCATAACTGTCTGTCACAGTGGACTTGCCGGTTGACGCATTGTTTCCAATCAGTCCTCCTAAATTACCTCCAACTGCACTGATATTGCCTGAGGCATAACTGTTACTGACAGACGTATTGCCCAGCGTTGAATTGATCGAAGTGTTGCTTCCAATCAGCCCGCCCCAGGTGCCTTGTGCGCTGGTGGCTGCAATACCGTCCACCACGCTGACATTGCCTGTGGCGTAGCTGTCCGACACGGTCGATTTGGAAGCGAGGCTGTTTCCCGCTGTCGAGTTATTGCCAATCAGACCAGCTGCATTGGCGTTGTTGCCTTGGATGTTGCCTGTGGCATGGCTGAAACTGACCGATGTGTCACCCCCTCCAGTGGCATAGTTGTAGCCAATCAACCCCCCCGTGCCTGCGGACCCATTCACCGAGCCTGTGGCGTAACTTTGGGTCACTAATGAAGTGGCACTGGTTCCAGAGGCGGAATTTGCTCCAATCAATCCCCCAATGCTTTGTGAATTGCCATTGGTTGTGCCATTTGAGTAGGTATTCACAGCACCAGTGGCATAACTTCCCGTGATACTGCTTGAACTGCTTGCAGATATGGCCTGATTAGTACCCACAAGCCCCCCCACACCACTGCCTGCGGCATTGACATCACCCGTTGTGTAGCTATTGGTAATACTCGCATCAGAGCCCGTACCCTGTGCCCGATTCAGGCCAACCAGTCCACCAAAAGAATAATTTTGTGCGCTGTTGACTGTCGGTCCAAAAAGAGCTCCTGTTGAATAACTGTTTGTGATTGACACATAACTGTTTGCAGCACCCGTATGGTTGTAGCCAACCAGGCCGCCTGTGCCGCCGTTGACAAAACCGGAGACGTTGCCTGTTGCAAAGCTGTTGATGATCTTGGCGGAGCCACCGACACCTGAGGTTTTGTTTTCGGCGATCAAACCTCCACCTATGAGGCCTGCTGACGCACCCGAAATGATGGATGCGGTAGAAAAGCTATTCAAGATGTCGCTGGGCAATGAACTGCTGCTCGACGAATTGATGCCGATCAGGCCGCCCAAAATGCTGCCGCCTGTGATCGTACCCATTGAGAAGCTGTTGCTGACGGGGCCAGCGTTGTTGCCAACCAAACCACCGAATGTTCCTGTCGTGTAATTGGCAACACTTTGGATGGATACGTTGGCAAAGCTGTTTGAGATCGTTCCTGAATTGGTGTTGGCCAATCCACCGGTGCCATTGGCGGCATTGCTGGTGGACATGTTGACGCCCACATCGCGAATCAAACCAGATGAATTGCTGAACAACCCAATCGCACCCGTGCCCGTCAAGTTGCCAACGGTATGACCCAAGCCTTCAAACTTGCCGGTGAACGTGCCGGTGATGGGGGACGCGGTGAAAGAGCGGTCGAAGTTGTAGTTTTGGCCCAGTGCAAATTTACCGCTGGTGCTGTTGATGCCACCCGTGGCATTGGTGTTCGCCACATAGGTGCTGGGGTTGGTGATGACGGTGTATGTGTCCACCGCGTTGTTCCCCAACTGGGTGGTGAACAAACCCGCACCCGTGCCCGCAAAGTTGATTGACCCGGTGAAATCTGTTTTGTTGGCGCTGAAGCTGCCGAAGTTGTAGTCGCCGGTACCCACGCTGGTGCCGTACACCAAGGCCACCGAACCGCCTGTTGGCACATTGATGGCACTGTTGATGTTGATGTTGTTGGCCGCAGACAGCGTGAGTTTTTTCGCCGAGGACCAGCTCACTGCATCGTTGATGTTGATGTCGCCACTGGTGCCGGTGGCACCACTGCTGCTGAGGATGGTGACGTTGTTGGCGTTCAGGTTGGCACCCAAGGTGGCCCCCGAGATGTCACTGCCAGCGCCCGTGCCCACCGTGAAATCAGTCGGGTCGATCAACCAACTGCCGCCTGTGCCTTGGGGCGCATCGGTGGTCACGCGGGTGGCTTCACCGATGTTCACCTGCGAGCCCGAGGTTTCAATCTGGCCACCATCGCCGCCGATGGCGCCACCCTGCGCACTCAAGCTGCCATTCAGGTGCAGCGCACTGTCGGCGTTGTCCAGGCTGGCAATGATGTCGATGCGGCCGCCTCGACCCGCGCTGTGGGGCGCGGCATCGGCCGTGATGCTGCCCGTTTGGCTGATGCTGTGGCTGGCCACCAAGCGCACCACGCCGCCATCGTTCACCAAGCCATTGGCTTGGATGCTGCCGCTGTTGTGGACCACACCACCTTGAATCGCATTGGCCGCTTGCGCCGACAAAATCACCAAGCCGCCGGGGGCCATCACCGCGTTGCCGTTCGCCACATAGGCAGTGACGGTGGCCGGTGAGACCAAGACGTTGGTCAGCGTGTCATTGGCTTCAAATTGAAGGCGGTAGGTTTCACCAGCGGCCAACACAATGCTGCCACCCTTGGCCACCACCACGCCGAGGTTGCGCACTTCAGGGGCCAACAAAGCGATGTAACCGCCGAGCTTGGAATTCAACTGCCCGTGGTTGGTGATGTTGCCAACGGCACCGGTGCGGTTGAAGTGGTAGTTGCCGCTCAAGAAATCGGCATCGCTGATGCTGTGTGTGGTGGCCAACAAGCTGCCCACATCCACGCTCGAACCTGGCGCGAAATACACGCCATTCGGGTTTTGCAAGAACACCGCACCGTTGGCTTTGATCTGCCCAAAAATCTGGCTTGGGTTGCTGTCTTGCACCCGGTTCAAAGCCACACTTTGAGCGCTGGGTTGTTCGAACTGAACCGTGGCTTGCGCACCCACATCGAAGCGCTGCCAATTCAGCACCGCTTTGTCGGTGCTTTGTTTCACCGTCATCACGGCACCAGATTGCGATACCTGGGCCGCGCCTGCGCTGACTTGTGCGCCCGTGGGCAGTTGAGTCACCGAGGGTGCGGCCAAAGGCGCGGCATGTGAAGCAAAACAGAAACCGATGCAAATCAAGGCCGCGATCAAGGGCTTGATGAAGAAGTGTGCGATGCCTGTTGCATCACGCGGTGTCGCTTGATGGACGGTCCCACCTGCGCTTGGGCCTTGGGCGGTTTCAGGCACCGCCATGTAAGTGGCCGTGGCTTGATTCCAGATGACTTTGTAGCAATGGTTCATGCGAGCCTGCGCTTAAAAGTTCAGACTGGCACTGAGCCAAAACCGATTCACCACCAAAGACCCGTCTTGGTCTTGCCCGGTGGCGGTGGGGTTGGGGTTGCTGCCCAAACGCCGGGCCACCATGGCTTTCAGGTTGAGGCCTTGCGGGCTGACAAAGCCATAGCCCAAACCATAGCCCTTCAATGCAAAGGTGTTCAAAGCATTGGTGCCTTGGGGATCCACCACCACCTGTCCGTGGTCGTAAAACGCAAACCAGGTGCTCTGGCTGCTGAATTTGTGGCGCAACTCGAGGTTCAGCAATTGGCCCGAAGAGCCACCGCCTTCGCTGCTGGGATAGGCCCGCACACCGGTCATGCCACCGAGGTAGAACTTTTCGGAAGCGTCTAAATTCATCTTGCTGGCTTGACCATTCAGCGCAGCCACCAGCGACCAACGCGGCGTAATTTCTTGCGTTCGGTTGAACGCATATTTGAGTTTGTTGTAGCGGCCTGTTGTGACGCTGCCTTCTTTTTTCAAGAGGTCGCCGCCTGTGCCCATCAGTTGCCAGGTCGAGAAACCACCACCTGCATACATATCGGCGAATTGACCTTGCAAACCGCCGCTCAAGGCGCGGGTGTCATAACGCGTGTCCACCACCTCATCCCGCTTGTTCAGGTAGCTCTTCTGGTCCCAAGCCAGCGATGCGTCCAGCTTGTAACGGTTGCGTCGGGCCAAAGGGTAGGTCGACTCCAAGCCCAGACTGTCTGCGCGGCCGGTCAAGTGCAGGCTGCTGCTCACGCCCCCTGACACTGTGGTCAAGCGTGCGCTGTAATTCAAACGCGAAGCATGCAGCCCCATGGTCCAGCCTGTTCGACCCACTGGCCAACGGTATGCCGCACGCAGATAGTCACTGCCTTCAGAGGCCATGGCGTTGGCGCTGAGTTGGTCGCCCATCTTCAAAGGGCTGTTCACCGTCATGCTCAGCGCCACACGGTCTGTGCCGGTGGAACGTGCACCGGCGTTGTCGGCGGTGGCGTCGATGCTGGTGGCGGGCAAATCTTGGGTGGTGACGATGAAATCGGTTTGCCCCGATTCGGCGGCTTGCATCAAGTGGCCTTGCACACGAATGCCCACCAAATCCGACAGCACGGCCAAGGCGCGATCGATGTTGTTGGCATTGAGTTTGCTGCCTCGGGGCTGGAACGCCAGGATGGTTTCCTCAATCCGTTGGGCATTCACCCGCTTGGAACCGGCACCATCGATCACCACGCGGCCGAAGATGGCTTCGTTGATTTCGATGGTGACGACGCCATTCACGATGTCTTGTGTGGGCAATTGCGTTTGCACCACATAGCCTGCAGCGCGGTAATGGTTGGCAATGACGAGCGCTATTGCTTCCAATTGGCCAAAGTCAACCGACTGTCCCACCACGTCGGCGGTCAAGCCGTTCAACACCGCGTCCGCGTAAACCGTGTTGCCCACCCACTTGAACCTGGACACCTTGAAACGGGCACCGCCGCTGGTCACGGTCTTGGGCATCGCAGGGGGCATGGTGCTGGGCAGGTTGAAGGATGGGCTGGTGCCTCGATCTGTTGGGATGCTTTGCTGCAACTGTCCCGCATTCGGCAAGGTGTCCGCCCATGCCGTGTTTGTGCCCAGACAAGACAGGGCCCAGCACAGCGCTGCTGTGCTGAGTTGGGTCTGTCGTCCTGCACGAAACAACTGCATGGTGGGTCTTGGAAGTTTGTCGGACTGGGTTTATAGCAATGCAGACGGGGTAAACCTTTCCTTTGAATGCAAGGAAATACAGAACGAACCCGTAAGATCTTCCCCATGAACACGAGGGATTGGCGTCATCAATGGCTTGGGCGTTTGGGCATCGCGGTCCTTTGGGCTGTCACGTCCATGGGATGCTGGGCAGCGAACACGGATTCGCCAACGGCCAACTTCCAACAGTTGGTCTTTGTCGATACCAGCCAACAGATGGACATCCAAGCGGTCCAACAAGCCGATTTCAAACCCATGGACTACACCCACAAGTTGGACTTCTCCGACAGTGTGGTGTGGCTCAAGTTGGAAGAGGCTCAGCCCAGCGACAGCACAGTGGATTGGTACTTGAAATTTTTACCCGCCATGCTGACCGAGGCCACGGTCTACAAACAAGCCGAATTCAATCCTGAGGAATGGGTTGTCAATACCTACACAGCCAACGCCTTGGCTTTGCCCTTGCACTTGGGCCCCAACCCAAGCCACAGTGCCATTTACATGCGCTTGCGCTCGCCGCTGGATTTCCGCATGAGCTTGATGGTCGATGCCAAAGACAAAATTGATTTCGTGCAACGCCGGGTGGACATGTTTGTGATCATGGTGACCACCATGACCCTTCTGGCCTTGGTATTGGCTTTGGTGCGCTTGGCGATCAAATTCAATTGGTTGAGTGTGGGCATCGCATCGCTTTCTATCTGCATCCCCTCTGCCTGGATCAGTTGTATGGGCATGCTGCCTTTCCTGACAGGCATCGATCAACAATTTTTTCACCGCGTCTTTCCTTTGGCCATGATGGGGGGGATGGTCTCGTTTTTCTTCATTTGGATGGTGCTGGCCACCCAACTGTTCAAAGACGGCCAATGGACCAAATACTTGTGGATTTTTTTCGCCGCCTTGGCCTTGGTTTGGTTAGGCGGCTTGATTGATGCATCCATCGCCATGCTGCTGGCGGAAAACATTTACAGGTACGGTCAATGGGTGTGTTTCGCGGTTTTGCTGATGCAAGCCATTCAAGCCCGACATCAACTGAAGCTGCCCTCCGAAATCGGCTTGTTTGTCTTGCTGCTGCTGTTCATGTTGACGCCCTACCCCAGCGCCGCCAATTTGTTCAAACCCTTTGTCAACCCCTTTGGCTTGGGCGACATGCCGATGATCAGTTTGATCATGCTGCTCAGAACGTCCTTGCCCTTGGCGGTGTTGGTGCTGACAGCTTGGACCTTTGACTTGCTGGTGAGCCAGCGCGTGAAAAGAATCAACACGCAATTGGCCGTCACCCAAGATGCGTTGGACAAAGAGTCCTCCCGTCTGAAGTTGCAAAAACAATTCATCGCCATGCTGACCCATGAATTGAAAAACCCCTTGATGGCCAGCAGCATGGCCTTGAGTTCGATTCGGCAACGCTTGTTGGGCGATGAACCGTCCTTGCAAAGGGTCAATGCCATCAGCTACTCCTTGGATGAAATCGACGGCATCATTGAACGCTGCTCGGAAATCGACAAATACGAGCAAGGCTACATCCCCGTCACCATCGAACCCTTTCCCTTGGGCGTCATCCTCAGCGTGGTGAAAAACGCGCAAACCTCGGAACGCATTTACAGCATCGTGCGCGGTTGTGATGAACACCAGTTGGTGCACACCGACATCTATTATGTGAAGGCCATTCTGAACAACCTGCTGAACAACGCCCTGAAATATGCGGTGCCCGAAACATTGGTGGAGTTCAAAGTGGAGTCCAAACCCCATGGTCCGCAGTCCGAGATCGTGTTCACGGTGTCGAATGAAGTGCCCCCCGATGGTGCCCCCGACCCCGACCAAGTATTTCAACGCTATTACCGCGCCGAATGGGCCAAACAACAATCGGGCGCAGGATTGGGTTTGTGGCTGGCCCAGTCCATGGCGCATGCCTTGGGCACCGAGTTGCACTACACCCATGCGTCCAATGTGGTCACCTTTCACTTTGCGATCAAGGCTTGAGCATGCACGACGACCCAGACCTTGAAACTGTTGACCAGACGCCCACCCCCGTCTTGGGCTCGGTGCTGTTGGTGGAAGACAACCTGCGTGTGAGCGATGAGCTGGCCTTGGTGCTGTCTGCCGCGGGCTACGCCACACGTTGCGCCTATGACGGCGAACACATGCGGTCCTTGTTGACCATCACCACGCCGGATGTGGTCATGCTGGACCTGAACTTGCCCAACGAAGACGGCATCAGCTTGTGCAAATGGTTACGCGACCTGCACCCCTACATGGGTATTGTGATGCTGACCGCCCGGGTCATGGGCAGTGAGCGCACCGAGGGCTACCAGGCCGGCGCCGATGTTTACCTGACCAAACCCACACGCCCCGAAGAAATTTTGGCGGTGATTCGCAACCTGATGCGCCGCCATGATCGGCATGGTGCCAGCCCCTTGACCGCCACGAATGCCTGGACCGTGCACCAAAAAAGCATGTCACTGAGCGCCCCCGATGCCGATGTGTTGAGCTTGACGCCGAAAGAAACGATTGCCCTCATCACCTTGGCGCAAACCTCGACGCATTGCACTTACGAAGAAATGATCGACAAACTCGGGGCTGAGGCACAACGCACCAGCTTCGACAAGGTGCGCTTGGAAGTCTTGATCAGCCGTCTGCGTGCCAAACTGTTCAAATTCAAAGGGCAAGCTTTTGAAATCAAGACCGTGCACGGGGCGGGCTACCGGCTGTCGACGCCGTTGAAGGTCAAGGCTGGTTGAAGGCCTGACGGGCTTGACTCAAATAGAGACCAGCTTGCGGATGCCTTTCTCTTGCATCTCGGCCCCGGGCCCTTTCGCAATCACTTCACCGCGTTCCATCACCAGATACTGATCAGCCAGTTCTTCGGCAAAGTCGTAGTATTGCTCGCACAACAAAATCGCCATGTCGCCACGCCGTGCCAATTGTTGAATCACGCGGCCAATGTCCTTGATGATGCTGGGCTGAATGCCTTCGGTGGGCTCATCCAAAACCAACAACTTGGGCTTGCCTGCAAGTGCGCGTGCAATGGCCAACTGCTGCTGTTGTCCGCCGGACAAATCGCCACCTCGACGGTGGCGCATTTGTTCCAAGATGGGGAACAACGTGAACAACTCTTGCGGAATATCAGCGGAAGCGGGTTGGGTGGCCAAACCCATGCGCAGGTTGTCCTCAACAGTGAGTCGGTTGAAGATGTCGCGACCTTGGGGCACATAACCAATGCCGGCCCGTGCGCGCTCATAGGGCGTGGCGTTGGTGATGGTGTGGCCTTCAAAGCTGATGTGGCCTTTGCGAACCGGCACCAAGCCCATCAAGGATTTCAACAAGGTGGTTTTGCCTACACCGTTGCGCCCCAACAAGACGGTGATTTGTCCGGCTTTCGCCGTCAAGCTGATGTCACGCAGGATGTGCGAGCCGCCGTAGTACTGGTGAATATGTTCAATGGCCAACATGATCAGCGTCCCAAATAAACGTCAATGACGCGTTCGTCTTCTTGCACTTCGTCCAAGCTGCCTTGCGCCAAGACCGCGCCATCACACAAAACCGTGACGATGTCGGAGATTTGGCGAATAAAGGCCATGTCGTGTTCCACCACCATCAAGGAGTGCTTGCCTTTCAAGCTCAAGAACAATTCAGCGGTGCGCTCGGTTTCTTGGTCGGTCATGCCGGCCACCGGTTCGTCCAGCAACAACAACTTGGGGTCTTGCATCAGCAGCATGCCAATTTCCAACCACTGTTTTTGGCCATGGCTCAAATTGCCGGCTTGGCGTGTGAAAGCGTTTTCTAAATGGATGGTGTGCAACACCTCGGCCAAGCGGTCTGATTGCACACCATTCAATTTGAAGAACATGGAGGCAGCCACACCCTTGTGTGTTTTCAATGCCAATTCCAGGTTTTCAAACACACTCAGGTGCTCAAACACAGTGGGTTTTTGAAACTTGCGGCCAATGCCCATTTGGGCAATCTCGGGCTCGTTGTGGCGCAGCAAGTCGATGGTGCTGCCAAAGAAAACCTGACCTGAATCCGGCTTGGTTTTACCCGTGATGATGTCCATCATCGTGGTCTTGCCCGCACCATTGGGGCCAATGATGCAACGCAGTTCACCCACGCCAATGTCAAGCGACAAATTGTTGATGGCCTTGAAGCCATCGAAGCTCACGTTCACATCTTCCAAATACAAAATGCGCCCGTGTGCCAAGTCCAATTCGCCGGGCACATGAAGCCTGGAGAAAGCGGCACTGCGCCCACCCGAGGCCGGTGCTTGCACTTGTTTGAACTTGAAGTCTTCCAAACGTTGAGCGTTGGCTTCCATCAAATCGGGGGTCATGATGCGGCTCCTGATTTGTTCCACTTGCTGCGGATGCTTTTCACCAAGCCCACCAAGCCCTGCGGCATGTAGAGCGTGACCACAATGAACAAGGCACCCAACACATACAACCAGTATTCAGGGGCCACCACGGTCAACCAACTCTTAGCGCCATTCACCATGAAGGCGCCCACAATGGGGCCGATCAGGCTGCCACGGCCACCCACAGCCGCCCAGATGGCGATCTCAATTGAATTGGCCGGGCTCATTTCGCTCGGGTTGATGATGCCCACTTGCGGCACATACAAAGCACCGGCCACGCCGCACATGACAGCCGAGATGACCCAAATGCTGAGCTTGTAGGGCAAGGGCGAGTAGCCTGAAAACATGACCCGGCTTTCAGCGTCACGGATGGCTTGCAAGACACGACCGTACTTGCTTTGCACCAACCAACGTGCAGCCAAGAAGAAGCCGAACAAGCACAAAGCACTCAGCACAAACAAGACCATGCGCATGCTGGGGGTGGCCAAAGGAATGTTCAAGATGCGTTTGAAATCGGTGAAGCCGTTGTTGCCACCAAAGCCAGTTTCATTGCGGAAAAACAAGAGCATGAAGGCAAAGGTCATGGCCTGCGTGATGATGGAGAAATACACCCCTTTGATGCGCGAACGGAAGGCGAAGTAACCAAACACCAAGGCCAACACGCCGGGTGCCAACACCACCAGCAACAAGGTGGCGACAAAACTGTCGCTGAAGTACCAGTGCCAAGGCAGGGTTTTCCAATCGAGGAAGACCATGAAGTCGGGCAGTTCGGATTTGTAGTTGCCGTCCAAGCCAATTTGACGCATCAGGTACATGCCCATGGCATAGGCCCCCAGTGCGAAAAACAATCCATGGCCCAAAGACAAAATGCCGGTATAGCCCCAGATCAAATCCATGGCCAAGGCACAAATGGCAAAGCACATGATCTTGCCAATCAGGGACACAGCAAAATCACTCAGATGCAAAGGATGATCGGCTGGAAACACCACATTCAACAGCGGTGCCATCACCGTCAACAAAACCAACAACACAGCGAACACGGTCCAGCCCAAGGGTGACAGCAAACCAGGGGCAGCGGGCAATTGAAGTTTGTTCATCTCAGGCCTCCGCACTTCTGCCCTTCATCGCAAACAAACCTTGGGGTCGTTTTTGGATGAAGACAATGATGAACACCAACACGGCAATCTTGGCCAGCACAGCGCCGGTCCAACCTTCTAGCAATTTATTCAAGACACCCAAGCCCAGTGCGGCATAAACCGTACCGGCCAACTGGCCCACACCACCCAAGACCACCACCATGAAGGCGTCCACGATGTAGCCTTGACCCAGGTCGGGGCCGACATTGCCAATTTGACTCAAAGCGCAACCGGCCAAACCCGCAATGCCTGAACCCAGCGCAAACGCATAGGTGTCAATACGTGCGGTGTTGACGCCCATGCAAGAAGCCATGGCGCGGTTTTGCGTGACACCACGCACAAACAAACCCAGCCTTGTTTGACTGATCAACAAAGCCACAGCGGCCAACACCATCAAGGCAAACACCACAATCAAGACACGGTTCCAAGGCAGGCTCAGATTGGCCAACACTTGAATACCACCACTCATCCACGAGGGGTTTTCCACCGCCACGTTTTGCGCCCCGAACACGGTGCGCACGGTTTGCATCAAGATCAAACTGATGCCCCAAGTGGCCAACAAAGTTTCAAGTGGGCGGCCATACAAATGGCGCAACACCACACGCTCTAACAATGCACCCACCAAAGCGGCTGACAGAAAGGCCATCGGAATGGCCAATGCCAAGTAGTAATCGAACAAGCCAGGGGCATGGTTGCGCACATGCGCTTGCACCACATAGGTGGCATAAGCCCCCACCATCATCAACTCGCCATGGGCCATGTTGATCACGCCCATCAAGCCATAGGTGATGGCCAAGCCCAGCGCCACCAACAACAAGATGGAACCCAAGCTGATGCCGGTGAACAAGGCACCGAGTCGTTCGCCCCATGCCAGCGCCCCTTTGATGTCGGCCAAGGAGGCGATGAGTTGGGCTTTAACTTGTGCATCCGTTTCCAAACTCAGTTGTTGGTTCAACAACAACTGGGTGTTGGGTGTTTTACTTTCTGCCAATGCACGTGCCGCTTGCAAGCGTTTGGCGGCATCGGGGTTGGCAATGTCAATCGCGGCATTGGCCAAGCGCAACAACTTGGCAATGGCTTCATTCTTTTCTGCAGCCAAGGCTTTTTCAAGCAAGGGCAATTTGCTGGCATCCGGTTCGGACACCAAGGCTTGTGCGGCTTTCAAGCGCTGCGCGTCGTCGGGGCTGAGCAATTGCAAAGCAGACAAGGCGGCATCCACCTCGCCGCGCATGCGGTTGTTGCTGACCACGCTTTCGGCGTTGTCGGGCATCTTCACTTCGGCGTTGCTGACCGGGTCGAGTGCTTTGCCATCACGCACCACCACCACACTGTTGCCCGCCACCATCACGGCGTCGTCGGCCAAGGCTTGAAGGAATACAGCAGTTTGTGCATCGGCCTGGGCCAATGCTTTTTGCAAACCATTGATGCGGGCATCGGTTTCACCCACCACCGTGTCATGCACTTGCGCTGTGGTCAATGCTTGGACGGGGCTCAACCACAACATCCAGCACACAGCACTTGCTGCCAACCCAATCCGTTTCATACCAACTCTTTTGATGTGTTTCAAAAAACAGGGGAGTGACTTGACGCCCCTCCCCTGTGCATATCGCTCAACAGATGCGATTACTTCTTGACAGGTTCGTCAGGCTTGACGTCGTTGCCAGGGATGTAAGGGCTCCATGGCTTGGCTTTCACAGGACCTGGTGTTTTCCAAACCACGTTGAACTGGCCGTCTGCTTTGATTTCGCCGATGAACACGGATTTGTGCAAGTGGTGGTTTTTCTCATCCATCTTGCTGGTGATGCCGCTCGGTGCTTTGAAAGTTTGACCGGCCATGGCAGCGATGACTTTGTCAACATCGGTGGACTTGGCTTTTTCAACCGCTTGCTTCCACATGTTGATGCCGATGTACGTCGCTTCCATCGGGTCGTTGGTCAAAGGCTTGTCTTTGTGACCAGCAATGCCTTTCGCTTTGGCATAAGCAGACCATTTTTTGATGAACTCGTCGTTGGCTGGGTTCTTGATAGATTGGAAGTAATTCCAAGCAGCCAAGTGACCGACCAAAGGCTTGGTGTCCACGCCGCGCAGTTCTTCTTCACCCACGGAGAAAGCCACCACAGGCACGTCTTTGGCTTTCAAGCCCGCATTGCCCAACTCTTTGTAGAAAGGCACGTTGGAGTCACCGTTGATGGTGGAAACCACAGCGGTTTTGCCACCGGTGGAGAATTTCTTGATGTCAGCCACGATGGTTTGATAGTCAGAGTGACCGAACGGTGTGTATTTCTCGTCGATGTCAGACTCTTTCACGCCTTTGCTGATCAGGTAAGCGCGCAAAATTTTGTTGGTGGTGCGGGGGTACACATAGTCGGTGCCCAACAAGACCCAACGCTTGGCAGCGCCACCGTCTTTGCTCATCAAATAGTCCACAGCAGGAATGGCTTGTTGGTTGGGCGCTGCACCTGTGTAGAACACGTTTTTAGACAACTCTTCGCCTTCGTACTGCACCGGGTAGAACAGCAAGCCGTTCATTTCTTCAACCACAGGCAACACGGATTTGCGTGACACGGAAGTCCAGCAACCGAAGATCACGGCGACTTTGTCTTGACCGAGCAATTGCTTGGTTTTTTCAGCAAACAAAGGCCAGTTGGACGCAGGATCGACCACCACGGGTTCGAGTTTCTTGCCCAACACGCCACCCTTGGCATTGATTTCATCGATGGCCATCAACACGGTGTCTTTCAACACAGTTTCGGAAATGGCCATGGTGCCAGACAAGCTGTGCAACACGCCCACTTTGATGGTGTCGGCCGCTTGGGCAACGGTCATGTACAGGGAACCGCTGACGATGGCAGCTGCTGCGGCCAGTGTTTTGAGGTGATGACGACGATTCAACATGCAGTGAACTCCAAATATTTTTCGAGGGTTGAGAGAAACGCGCCTTGTGGGCTGCGCCATCCCTCTTTGCAAGCCTTGTGCCAGCCTCCGTAGAAACCCGAGATCATTGGGGCCGATCATATTTAGTGATCGCACTCAAGCTTTGATGCACCAGAAAAACACATCCTGTTTGGTGCAAGGCACCAAATCAATGCACGTTCATGGTGCAAACCGCGTGCAAGCTGAGGCACGCCAATTGCATGACAATGCAAACCTCTTTAGACAAAGCATTTGCACACGCCATGGAACTCACCCCCCGCGAAAAAGACAAGCTGTTGATCTTCACCGCCGCCTTGCTGGCTGAACGACGCCGGGCCCGTGGCTTGAAACTCAACTACCCCGAAGCCGTGGCCTTCATCAGCGCCGCCGTCATGGAAGGTGCACGCGACGGCAAGACCGTGGCGCAACTCATGAGCGAAGGCCGCAGCATCCTCACGCGTGCCGATGTGATGGACGGCATCGCCGAGATGATCCCCGACATCCAAGTCGAAGCCACGTTTCCCGACGGCACCAAGCTGGTGACCGTGCACCAACCGATTGTTTAAGGAGCCCCAGATGCACAAACTTCTTTTCTGCTTGCCAATGTTCATCAACTTGAGTGCTTTGGCGCACGACGGTCATGGCTTGGATGGTCCGCACACCCATGCCACCGATGCTGTGGGCTTTGTGGTCGCAGTGCTGGTGGTGGTCGCCATGATTTGGACGGGACGCAAATGAGCATGACGCCCGGAGAACTTTTCACCGATGTTGGTCACCATGCTTTGAATGTGGGTCGGCGCACCCACACGCTGGTGGTGCGCAACGCGGGTGACCGACCCATTCAAGTGGGCTCGCACTACCACTTCGCCGAAACCAACCATGGTTTGCAATTTGACCGTGAGGCCGCCCAAGGCATGCGCTTGAACATCGCCTCGGGCACGGCAGTTCGTTTTGAACCCGGTCAAGAGCGCACCGTGGAATTGGTGGACTATGCAGGCGACCGACAGATTTATGGCTTTCGCGGCGACGTGCAAGGCGCATTGAAAGGAGCCGCGTGATGGCCCAGATTGAAAAACGCGCGTATGCCGAGATGTACGGACCCACGGTGGGTGACCGTGTGCGCTTGGCCGATACCGACTTGATCATCGAGGTGGAAGAGGACTACACCTTGCGTGCCGGCAGCTACGGCGAAGAAGTGAAATTTGGTGGCGGCAAAACCATCCGCGACGGCATGGCGCAAAGCCAACGCACCCGCAATGGCCCCTTGGGCACGGGCGCACAAGCCGGTGGCGCGATGGATTGTGTCCTGACCAACGCGCTCATCTTGGACCATTGGGGCATTGTGAAAGCCGACATCGGCATCAAGAACGCCCGCATTGCTGCCATTGGCAAAGCCGGTAACCCTGATACGCAACCAGGCGTGGACATCGTCATCGGCCCGGGTACTGAAATCATCTCGTGTGAAGGCATGATCGTGACGGCAGGTGCCATCGACACGCACATCCATTTCATTGCGCCCCAGCAAATTGAAGAAGCCTTGTGCAGCGGCGTCACCACCATGCTGGGCGGCGGCACTGGCCCGGCAACGGGCACCTTTGCCACCACCTGCACGCCCGGCCCTTGGAACATCGAGCGCATGTTGCAATCAGCAGATGCATTCCCCATGAACCTGGGCTTCATGGGCAAAGGCAACGCGGCTTTGCCCCATGCCCTGCACGAACAAATCAATGCCGGTGCAATTGGTTTGAAGTTGCACGAAGACTGGGGCACCACGCCAGCGGCCATCGACAACTGTTTGAACGTGGCTGAAGACACCGACACGCAAGTGGCCATCCACACCGACACCTTGAACGAATCGGGCTTTGTGGAAGACACCGTGGCGGCCTTCAAAGGCCGCACCATCCACACCTTCCACACCGAAGGTGCGGGCGGTGGCCATGCGCCCGATATTTTGAAAGTGGTGGGCGAAGCCAATGTGCTGCCCTCTTCGACCAACCCAACGCGCCCCTACACCATCAACACCTTGGACGAACACGTGGACATGCTGATGGTGTGTCACCACCTCGACCCGTCCATCGCCGAGGACTTGGCATTTGCCGAAAGCCGCATCCGCAAAGAAACCATTGCGGCCGAAGACATCTTGCACGACATCGGAGCCATCAGCATGTTTTCATCCGACTCGCAGGCCATGGGTCGCGTGGGTGAGGTGAGCATGCGTTGCTGGCAAACCGCGCACAAGATGAAGCAACAACGTGGCCCTTTGCCCGGCGACACCGACCGGCATGACAACGCCCGCGTGAAACGCTACATGGCCAAGCTGGCCATCAACCCCGCCATCGCCCACGGCATCAGCCATGAAGTGGGCAGCTTGGAAGTGGGTAAATGGGCTGACATCGTGTTGTGGAAACCCGCCTTCTTTGGCGTCAAGCCCTTCATCATCATGAAAGGCGGCTTCATCGCCATGGCCGCCATGGGTGACCCGAACGCGTCCATTCCAACCCCCCAACCGGTGCACTACCGTCCCATGTTTGGGGCCTATGGTGGTGCTTTGCACAAGGGCTCACTCAGCTTTGTATCGCAAGCGGCTTTGAACGCCGGCATTGGTGGTCGCTATGGTTTGCACAAAACGCTGAGCGCGGTGAAAAACATCCGAGGTGTGGGCAAACGCGACATGATCCACAACAGCTTGGCACCGCACATGGAAGTCGATGCGCAAACCTATGCGGTCCGTGCCAACGGCATGTTGCTGACCTGTGAACCCGCCAGCAGCTTGCCGATGACGCAACGCTATTTCTTGTTCTGATTTTTAATTGGGGTCAGATTCCAATTAAATGGTTTAATTGGGGTCAGATTCCAATTAAATGGCACTCTAACTTTTGCCTCAATAATTGGAATCTGACCCCATTTAAATCACAATGATCCATTTCTCCAAACTCGTTCGTCAAGGCCAAGGCCTGGCCAAACCCTTGCTCAAACGTGCCCACACCGTTGTATTGGATTGGGATGTGCGGCAAAAAAGCCGGTTTGAAACTACAGACAGCAGTGGCCGCAGCGTGGGCGTGTTTTTGCCACGTGGCACCACGGTGCGCGGCGGCGATGTGTTGGTGGGTGCTGATGGCTCTTTGTTGCAAGTGCAAGCCGCACCTCAAGCGGTGTTGCGCATCACCTTCGACGCTGTACATGGCACGCCGTTCGATTTGACGCGAGCGGCCTACCATTTGGGCAACCGCCATGTGCCCATCGAGTTGCAAGCCGATCATTTGAAAATCGAACCCGACCATGTGTTGGCTGACATGCTGCGTGCCATGCATTTGAAGGTCGATGCGGTGAATGAATCTTTTGAGCCCGAAAGTGGTGCTTATGGTGACCACGGCGGTCATCATCATGGGCATTCAGATGACCACAGCCATGAACATGCTCACGATCATGCGCATCAGCATGACGACGGTCATGTGCATGGCCCGCACTGCAAGCACGACCACGGATGAACACCAGCAGTGATTTGTTGTGGTTGATGCAACTGGCCTCACCGGCCTTGCCCGTCGGCGGTTTTTCTTATTCAGAAGCCTTGGAAGCTGCCGTGGAGCATGGCTTGGTGCACGATGAAGCGAGCGCGCAAGCTTGGTTGTTGGACCAACTTCATTTGGTGCAAGCACGCAGTGAATTGCCCGTGGTGGCACAAGCCATGTCCGCCTGGCAACAACACGATCTGTCACGTTTGACGCAGCTCAATCAATGGGTGCTGCAAACCCGCGAAACCTTCGAGAACCGTTTGCAATCCGAGCAAATGGGTCGCTCCTTGCTGGACTGGTTGCGCAACCACACCGATGTCGATGAAGAACGTGTTCACACCTGTCAACAACTGCCACCTACCTGGCCCATGGTGTTTGCCTTGGCACTCACCACGCGGGAAGTGCAGCCACGCGATGGCTTGTTGACCAGTGCGTTCGCTTGGGCAGAGAACATGGTGCAAGCTGCCATCAAATCAGTGCCCCTGGGGCAACGCAGTGGTCAGCGCATCTTGGCCGCGCTGAGTGCAGACATTCCCGCAGCGGTGGACCACGCCCTTTCCCTCCATGACGATCAACGTCAAGCCTTTAGCCCGCGTCTGGCGATTTTGTCAGCGCGCCACGAAACCCAATATTCACGACTGTTTCGATCATGACCACACCACTTCACCACATTCCTTACCGCACCAAAAAACTGCCCCCCTTGCGCGTGGGCATCGGCGGACCAGTCGGCTCCGGCAAAACCACCTTGCTGGAGATGCTGTGCAAAACCATGCGCGACGACTACGACCTGATCGCCATCACCAACGACATCTACACCAAGGAAGACCAACGCTTGCTCACCGTCAGTGGTGCTTTGCCTGCTGATCGCATCATGGGCGTAGAAACCGGTGGTTGTCCGCACACCGCGATTCGTGAAGATGCCTCCATCAACTTGGAAGCCATCGACCGCATGCTGGATAAATTTCCGAATGCCGATGTGGTGTTTGTGGAGAGTGGTGGCGACAACTTGGCGGCCACCTTCAGCCCCGAATTGAGCGATCTCACCATCTATGTGATTGATGTCGCCGCTGGTGAAAAAATCCCGCGCAAGGGTGGCCCAGGCATCACCAAAAGCGATTTGTTCATCATCAACAAAACCGACTTGGCCCCGCATGTGGGTGCCGATTTGGCCATCATGAAATCCGACACCGAGCGCATGCGGGCTGGTGCCCAAGGGGTCAAGCCCTTTGTGATGACGAATTTGAAAACCCTCAGCGGCTTGGCCGAGGTGGTGAAGTTCATTGAAACCAAGGGCATGCTGACCAGCGCAGCCCACTGAACTAGCGGGTGGCCCAACCACCCGACATGGGAAACACCTGGCCGACAAAGCAATCGGCTTGGCTGGAACACAAGTAGGCGGCAAAGGCCGCGTCTTCTTCGGCTTTCACCAATCTGCCTAGCGGCACTTCGCGTTTCAAACGTTCTTGAAACCGGGGATTGGCTTGCACCTCGGGCGGAAAGTAAGTGGGGTTGTCGACGAAGTTTTGCGCGATGGCATTGACCTGGATGTTGAACGGGGCCATTTCCACACCCACCGCTTGCACATAAGCGAGTTGTGCGCCGCGTGCTGCGCTGTAGCTGGATGATCGCTTGATGCCGCGCAAGGCGCTGGCACTGCCCATCACCACCACCTTGCCATGCCCCTGGGCTTGCATGGCGGGCAACACGGCTTTGACCATGCGCTGCAACGGATGCACCATGCTGTTGAACACAGCTTGCCATTCGTCTTCGCTCACCTCTGCCGCCAGGGTGACGGGTGCGGGCATGGCCAAGTTGGCCAGCAACACATCGATCGGGCCATGTTCGGCCAGCATCTGAGCGGGGGCTTCAATGGGTTGCAGGTCGCGCACATCCGCCAGCACGATGGCGCCTTGCGCGGCCAAGGCTTTGCACAAGGCCGGACCCATGAAGACATCAGCTTGGGTGACCAAAATGCGCATTCCCTTGAGCATGTTCACTCCGGTAAATCGTCTTCTTCAAGTTCGTCGGTGAGCACCGCGCCTTCAGGCAAAGGACGTGCTTGACGCTTGCCTGTTTTGGCCAGAACCTCGACATAGACCTGCACCGCCTGCGCTTTGGCCACAGCGTCAATGCCGCTGATGAGTTCAGACAAATGCACGGTTTGCGCTTCTTCTTTGGTGGCGGCCACTTTGCAATCGAAATCCCAAAAGTCTGCGCCTTCAGGCAGGTCGCGGCGGCGTTCGCGTTTCAAGTATTTGCGCACGTCATGCTTGACGGCGTCGAGCACGCGGTCGGGGTGCCGACCATCGATGTGCAAGGGATAGGTTTTTCTCATGCGTCAATTATGCGGCCACGCTGTTGACCCGTCTCAGGGCACGATAATGCGCCAGCAGAACAAAAAAGGATTGTCTCCATGTCCGCTGTCTTGGCGATTTGTATCGGTGCTTGTGTGGGTGCACTGGCGCGCTGGCAATTGGGTTTGCATTTCAACAGCACGGGCGTTTTGCCCATGGGTACGTTGTATGCCAATTTGATCGGTGGTTACCTGATTGGCATCTGCGTGGCGGTGTTTCAAACCTTGCCCGACCTTGATCCCTTGTGGCGCTTGCTGTTGGTGACCGGCTTCTTGGGTGCGCTCACCACCTTTTCATCCTTCAGCGCCGAGGTGGTCAACATGCTGCTGACGTCGCGTTACGGATTGGCCTTTGCCACCGCTACCCTGCACTTACTGGGGTCTTTGCTGTGCACACTTGCTGGCATCAAAACAATTGAGATGATCTGGGTCAGGTAAGCACTTTGTCAGGGCTGTGCGTCACAGTCCGGCCACCATGAAACCCATGATTTCTGCCAGCGACCGACTGAATTTGATTGAACGTGCCCGCCATGCCGTCATGGTGGAGGGCTCAAGTGCCACGCCCTGGGTGCAGGGCTGGATCAGCGACAGCTGGCGACGTTGCATCGCCCATGGCTTGAAAGCCGATGACGCCATGAGCTTCAATCCGGTGTCGTCCAGCCATATCAAACAAGCCTTGGATCAAAACCGCGACCTGATTCAATCGGCCAAACCCGAACTCGAACGTTTGGGCCGCGCCATTGCAGGCACCCAATTTTTCGCCCTCATCACAGACGCTCAAGGGGTCTTGCTCGATCTCGGTGGTGCCATTGATCGGCATGACAAACGTGTCAGCAGCATCGCCCGCGTGGGTGTGGACTTGTCTGAGCGTGCGGTGGGCACCACCGCCATCAGTGCGGCCCTGACCGAAATGCGTCCGGTCTGGTTGCACCGCAGCGAACATTTTTTCAACGACACCGCCATTTACAGCTGTGCTGGTGCGCCGTTGTGGGGATCACAAGGCGAATGCATTGGCATGCTCGACTTGACCGGCGTGCAAACCGCCGAACGACCCGAGCTGATGCACTTGGCCGCGCTGTCCGCCCGCAGCATCAGCAATGCTTTGTTGTTGCGCCAGCCGCACCACATGCTGCTGCGCCTGAACTGGCCCGGTCGCTCAATGGGCGACGACAACGATGGCTTGGTGTTGCTGGGCACTGAGGGCGAGATTGTGGGTGCGAATCCCTGGGCACGAGAGATGCTGAACTTGCATGCCCAACAAAACGCCCACGCCAGCGATGTGTTTGCCCTGCCCTGGGGTTTGTTGTTCGACGCGGCCAGATCAGATCAAGCGGTGGAGGTGCCCTTGTGGAGCGGTCTGCAATTGCAAGCCCGCGCATTTCTGCAGCATGGCTACGCGCTCGACAACCAGCCTAAAGCCACCGGACCCTTGCAGCAATTGCAATCGGTGATGATTTCCAAAGCCATTGAACATGCGCGTGGCAATGTGGCGCAAGCCGCCAAAGCACTGGGCATCAGCCGCGCCACGCTCTACCGCAAGCTGTCGCGCAAGCCCAGTTGATCCCATCTTTCAAGCATTCGCTTGAATTTGCACGGGCGTGAAACCCGCATCCGTCATGGCCGCTGTCAACGCCTGCGCATTGGTGTGGGCGTCTTCGATGGTGACGCGCTTGTGCGCCAAATCTGCCGTCACTTTGGCATCCTGATCAACCGCCTTCACCGCTTTGGTGATGCTGCTGACACAATGGCCGCAAGTCATGTCGTTCACTTCAAAGGTCAGCATGGAGTCCTCCTATTTGGTCATTCATTCAAGGATACGCCTGTGAGCACCGTTGCGCCATTGTCGCCAACCGCCGACATCCAATTGCAAATTGAGGGCATGACTTGCGCTTCCTGTGTCAGTCGCGTTGAAAAAGCCCTGTGCAAAGTGCCTGGCGTATCGGGGGCCACGGTCAACTTGGCCACCGAGCAAGCCACGGTGCATCTGCAATCGGCCCTGCCCGTGGCGGTGTTGTTGGCCGCCGTGGACAAAGCAGGCTATGCCGGCAAATGGGTGGATGCCAGCGCGCCCGCTGTGCCATTGCAACTGCCCGCCTGGTGGCCGGTGGCCTTGGGCGCAGCGCTCAGCTTGCCACTCATGGCCCCCATGCTGCTGCAACTCTGGGGCATGGATTGGATGCTGCCAGGTCATTGGCAATGGGCTTTGGCCACGCCGGTTCAATTTGGCTTGGGTTGGCGTTTTTACCGGGCGGGTTTCAAAGCTGTGATGGCACGTGCAGGCAACATGGATTTGCTGGTGGCTTTGGGCACCTCAGCAGCCTATGGTTTGTCCATTTACCTGCTGCTCAAGCACGGTGAGCACGGCATGCCGCATTTGTATTTCGAGGCGTCATCGGTGGTCATCACCTTGGTGCTGTTGGGCAAGTGGCTCGAGAGTCGTGCCAAGCGCCAGACCACGGACGCGATTCGGAGCCTGCAAGCGCTGCGCCCAGCCACCGCCTTGGTGCGTCGCCATGGCAGTGATTTGGAAGTTCGCATTGAGCAAGTGCAGGTGGGGGACATCGTCGTGGTGCGCCCCGGCGACCGGGTGGCCGTGGACGGCGTCATCACCGAAGGCGCAAGTCATTTGGACGAGTCCTTGATCACGGGCGAAAGCCTGCCGGTGGCGAAAGAGGTGGGCGCGCATGTGACGGGTGGTGCCATCAATGGCGAAGGCTTGCTGCTGGTGCAAACCTTGGCGGTTGGCAGTGAAACCACTTTGGCCCGCATCATCCGCATGGTCGAGTCGGCGCAAGCCGCCAAAGCGCCCATTCAACGCATCGTCGACCAAGTGAGTGAGGTATTTGTACCTGTGGTTCTGGGTTTGGCCATGCTCACCTTGCTGGGTTGGGTGGTCTACGGTGGTGATTGGGAAGTGGCCCTGATCAACGCGGTGTCGGTGTTGGTGATCGCCTGCCCCTGTGCCTTGGGCTTGGCCACACCCACCGCCATCATGGCCGGCACCGGTGTGGCCGCGCGACACGGCATTCTCATCAAAGACGCCGAAGCACTGGAAGTCACGCACGCGGTCAGTGTGGTGGCGTTTGACAAAACCGGCACGCTCACAGAGGGCAAACCGATCCTCACCCATGCCCTGCCGACAGCGGGCACAAGCCGACTTGAATTGCTGCGTTTGTCAGCAGCTTTGCAAGTCAACAGCAGTCATCCTTTGGCTTTGGCGGTGTTGAGCCAAGCACGGGCTGAGCGGCTTGAGATACCTGCTGCACAGGCTGTGCAGGCCTTGCCAGGACGAGGCTTGCAAGCCGAGGTGGAAGGTGTCACCTTGTTGTTGGGCAGCACCCGTTTGCTGAAAGAAATGAAGGTCCATGCCGCAACATTGCAGCTCGAAGCTGCCCAACTCGAAGCCCAAGGGCAAACCGTTTCTTGGCTGATGCAACAAAGTGAAGAAGGCACCGCTTTGTTGGGGCTGCTGGCCTTTGGTGACACCGTCAAACCCTCGGCGCTGCAAGCCGTGAAACAACTCCACCAATTGGGCATCCGCACTGTCATGCTGACCGGTGACAACGCAGGCAGTGCTCAAGCGGTGGCGCAAGCCCTGGGTATTCAAGAAGTCCATGCCCAAGTGCTGCCGGGCGACAAGGCCGCGCTGGTGCAAGCCCTCAGAGCAGAGGGCGCGGTGGTGGCCTTTGTGGGTGATGGCTTGAATGATGGACCAGCGCTGGCAGCAGCCTCTTGTGGTTTCGCCATGGCGGGGGGCGCTGATGTGGCCACCGAAACCGCGGGCATCACCTTGATGCGTGGCGACCTGCGCTTGGTGGCCGATGCGATTGACATTTCACGGCGCACCTACAACAAGATCCGGCAAAACCTGGCTTGGGCTTTTGTTTACAACGTGTTGGGTATTCCGCTGGCAGCCTTGGGACTGCTGAGCCCTGTGATTGCAGGTGCGGCCATGGCCTTCAGCAGTGTGAGCGTGGTGGGCAACGCCTTGCTGCTGCGACGCTGGAAAGCGGCATCAGACCAAGCGGCTTAGCTGACCAATTTCAGGTTTTTGCTGTCTGGATCGGCGGTTTGCAACAAATCGCCAAAACGATGCCGCACCGAGGCTTCGATGCCCTCTGCGTTCAAGCCCAAGTTGGCCAAGATGTGGTTGGGGTCGCCATGCTCGGTGAACACATCAGGCACGCCCAAACGCAGCACAGGGATGATGATGCCGGCATCTTGCAAGGCTTCCAGCACGGCTGAGCCTGCACCGCCCATCAGCGCACCTTCTTCCACCGTGACCAAGGCATCGTGGCTTTGGGCCAAAGACAACAACAGTTCAGTGTCCAAGGGTTTGGCCCAGCGCATGTTGGCCACACTGGCGTTCAAGGGCAGCGCGGCTTGCAACGCGGGGTAGAGCATGGTGCCAAAGGCCAGGATGGCCACGCCCTTGCCTTGGCGGCGCAATTCGCCTTTGCCGTAAGGCAAGGTTTCCAAGCCTGTGCTGATGGCGGTGCCCGCGCCAGAACCGCGTGGATAGCGCACCGCTACGGTATGGTCTTGGGCGTGGGCCGTGCTCAGCAGCATGCGGCACTCGTTCTCGTCAGCCGGGCAAGCGATGCTGATGTTGGGCACACAGCGCAGGAAAGGAATGTCGTACACACCCGCATGGGTCGGGCCGTCGGCACCCACAATGCCGGCGCGGTCGAGGGCCAGCACCATGGGTAGTTTTTGCAAGGCCACGTCATGAATCACCTGGTCGTAGGCGCGTTGCAAAAACGTGGAGTAGATCGCCACCACCGGCTTCAATCCTTCGCAAGCCAAACCGGCTGCAAAAGTGAGTGCGTGCTGCTCGGCAATGCCCACGTCGTGGTAGCGGTCGGGGAAGCGACGGTGGAATTCCACCATGCCCGAACCTTCGCGCATGGCGGGCGTGATGGCCACCAACTTGGGGTCCTGCGCAGCCATGTCGCACAACCAGTTGCCAAACACTTGGCTGAAGGTTTGTTTGGGTGCGGTGGTGGGGCTGATCAAACCCACTTTGGGGTCGAATTTGCCGGGGCCGTGGTAGGCGATGGGGTCGGCCTCGGCCAGTTTGTAGCCCTGCCCTTTGCGGGTCACCACGTGCAAAAACTGCGGGCCGTGCAGATGTTTGAGGTTTTCCAGCGTGGGAATGAGCGAATCGAGATCATGGCCGTCGATCGGGCCGATGTAATTGAAACCAAATTTTTCAAACAAGGTGGCAGGCAAGACCAAGCCCTTGGCTTGGTGTTCCAAACGACGCGCCAACTCGAACAAGGGCGGGGCGTTTTTCAGCACCTGGCGGCCCACTTCTTTGGCTGTTGAATAAAAACGCCCACTCATGAGTTGCGCCAAATAGCGGTTCAAAGCGCCCACGGGCGGGCTGATCGACATGTCGTTGTCGTTCAAGATTACCAGCAAATTGCAGTCTGAAACACCGGCGTTGTTCATGGCCTCGAAAGCCATGCCAGCGGTCATGGCACCGTCGCCAATGATGGCCACGCAATGGCGTTGTTCGCCTTTTTGCTTGGCTGCCATGGCCATGCCTAAGGCCGCAGAAATGCTGGTGGAGGAATGCGCCGTGCCAAAGGCGTCGTACTCGCTTTCGTCTCGCTTGGGAAAGCCCTCCAAGCCGCCGGTTTGGCGCAGGCTGTGCATTTGATCGCGGCGGCCTGTGAGGATTTTGTGCGGATAGGTTTGGTGACCCACGTCCCACACCAAGCGGTCGTGCGGCGTGTTGAAGACATGGTGCAAGGCGACGGTGAGTTCGACCGTGCCCAAATTGGAACTGAGGTGGCCACCGGTTTTGGCCACGCTGTTGATCAAAAACGTGCGCAGTTCATCGGCCAGCACGGGCAATTGGGCAGGCGACAGGCGCCGCACATCGGCGGGCGATTCGATACTGTCGAGCAATGGGGTCATGGGCCGTTCTCCTGCAAGCCTGAATCTATTCAGGGTGCGCTATTGTCGTGCCAATCAGCATAAGTGTGTCAATCCAAGTTGACTACAAGGGGTTTACCCTTGTATTTTTTGCTTGACGCATGAAAAAACCCCTGGGCCAGGCCACAGGGGTTTGATCGATGACGGTGAAAAGTGATCAGCCTTTTTTGGCGTAGGCACTGCACCAGCCGGAGCCAGATACTTGCTTGCCAGCAAACAAGGGGCAGCCGCCTGCTTTGTCACCTGCTTTGCCTTGGAACAAGGCACAGTTTTCGCACTTTTGCTCAGCCTTGTGGTTGGCGTATTTTTTGCCATCCACTTTGGTGGTGTCTGCTTTGTAGCCCAGCGCAGTGGCTTGGGCATCGCCTTCTGCCACCATGGCTTGGGCCATGGCTTGTCCTGCCAACAAGGCGGTGCCGCCCAAACTGAGTTGAATCACGAATTCGCGACGACTTGTCATAAATGTCTCCGTTGAAAATTAAAAGCCCCGGCTGGGGAAAAACCTGGGGGATTTTGGCGCATCCCTCGGGGTTCAAGCACAACGCCAGCCAGATACCCCAGGTTGACGCTCAAGTAAGCAGCCAAACTGCTCAAAAGTGTTGGTTTTTTGCGCTCGCAGAGGAGCGCAGGGCAGATCGAATTTGAGCCTGCGACCAAGCTGGTTTGTCAGGGGCGTAACGTTGACGCATCCAGCCCACCAAGTCCAACATTTGCGCCTCGGACAAACTGTCTTTGAAGCCCGGCATGAAACCCACGCGTTGGGACGGCGGTTGTTGAATACCGTGCAGCAAGACCTGCACCAGGTTGTCGGGGGTGGCGCTGTGCATGTTGCCGTTCAAGGCCAGGGGTTGGTTGACGCCCAAGAGTTGTGGCCCTTCGCCGTCATGGTGGCAAGCGCCGCAGCTGCCCTCAAATTGACGCTGGGCTGCTGAAGGCAGAGGTGCCGAGGCGGCGGCCAGTTGCACCACC
Source organism: Comamonadaceae bacterium (assembly GCA_947448745.1). Taxonomy (GTDB): domain Bacteria; phylum Pseudomonadota; class Gammaproteobacteria; order Burkholderiales; family Burkholderiaceae_C; genus Limnohabitans. The sequence continues at coordinate 22,831 of CANFOQ010000006.1, read as the reverse complement.
CCGTGGGCTTGCGCAGCTTGCTGAGCGTCGTTCAAGGGTGCGCTGGTTTGCAATGAGGCCAAATACACCGCCATGGCTTGCAAGTCGGCGTCTGGGACGGCTTGTAGATTGCGAACCACTTGCGCCATCGGGCCGCTGGCCACACCGTGGAAATCGGTGTAGCCGTGGCGCAAATAGTGGAAGAAATCTTCAGTGCGCCAAGCCAGGGGGGAAGGGTTTAACGCGGTCAAAGCCGGTGCTTGCCAGACGTCCAACACCGCGCCTTGCAGGTAGGCGCTGGATTTTTGCTCGGCCCCCAAGGCATTGCGTGGCGTGTGACAGGCCCCGCAATGGGCCGCACCATTCACCAAATACTCGCCACGGTTCCATTCAGCTGACTGCGTGGGGTCGTATTGGTAGGCGGTCGGCTGATGAAACAAACCATTCCACAGCAGCATGAGCGAGCGCATGCCAAACGGAAAACCCATGTCGGCTTTCGGTGTGGCTTGGGACACCGAAGGGCCTTGCATCAACCAGGCGTAGAGCGCCGTCATGTCATCGTCGCTGATGCTGGTAAACGAGGTGAACGGGAACGCTGGGTAAAGCGCATGGCCATCGCGCGATATGCCATGGCGCATGGCGCGCTCAAAGGCTTGGTAGGTCCAAGCGCCCAAACCAGTGTCAATATCGGGTGTGAGGTTGCTGCTGTAAACCGTGCCAAAACCTGTTTTGAAGGCCTTGCCGCCGGCAAATGGCTCGCCTTGGTCGCTGGTGTGGCAGGTGATGCAATTGCCCAAGGCCGCCACTTGCGCGCCGCGCGCCAGCACCGCTTGGCTGACGGGCGCCAGAGGTGTATTCAAGCGCGGCAGGCTGCTGCGCCAACCCACACTGGCGGCGGTGAAGGCGGCCAAGGCCAGCAAAGCGCCGCCCACTTTGGGCCAGGTTCTGCCCTTGGCCAAGCCCGGTTGTGAGGAGGGCTTGGGGTCGGGGTTGCGGGTGGCTTGCGGTGGGGGCTGCACGGGGGCAGCCAAGGGGTTCAAGGCAGCACGCACCACCTCAGGGGTGAACGGCGGTTGCCGAAAACGAATGCCGGTGGCGTCAAAAATCGCATTGGCAATCGCTGCGGTACCCGGCACCGAAGAGGATTCGCCCGCCCCCAAAGGATCTTCCAAGGGTCGCGGCATTTGCACCACTTCGATGATGGGCACCTGGGGAAATTGGAGGATGGGATAAGCGCCCCACTCTGCGCTGGTGACGCGGCCATCGGCAGCATCTGTTTGCACCTGCTCTAGCAAGGCGCGGCTGGTGGTTTGCAGCACATTGCCATGAATTTGCTGCTCGACCCCTTTGGGGTTGACCACCATGCCAGCGTCATGCCCCACCACCACCCGCTGCACCTGCACCTCGCCGGTGGTTTTGTGGACACGCACATCCGCCACCCACGCCGCCCAGGCTGCACCAAACCCCGGCCACTTGCTGTGCACGTAACGGGCATAGGCCACGCCCTGCCCCACCAACCAATCGCCTTCTGGCGGGCGTTGTTGCGGCTGGGTGTGGGCTTGCCAGCCCGCTTTGTCGGCGGTAGCCTGCACCATTGCCTTGGCGCGTTCATCGGCCAAGTGCTCGAGTCGGTATTGCAAAGGATCCACACCTGCTTCACTGGCCAATTCGTCGATGAAACTTTCATGGGCGAATGAATTTGGCAAGGCCGACACACCGCGCAACCAAGAAGCACGCAAGATGGGCGGCATGTCGTTCACCGTGACGCGCAAATCGGGGTAGTTGTAGGGTGGCCGGGCGGTGCGGTCGCCCATTTCAAATGCCTGGGCGATGGGCTCGACCGTGCGGGTGAGCAACAGGGCCAACGTGGTGGCGCCATTCGAGGGGTAGCTGGTTTGAAAGTCATAGCCACTGGGCTGACCTTCGCGACCCAAACCACCGCGCACTTGCATGAGTTGCGCCGCACCTTTGGGTTCCCACAGGTGTTCTTGTTCGCGGGTCAGTTGGACCCGCACCGGCGCACCCACCGCTTTGGACAACAGCGCCGCATCGGCCGCCACATCGTCCGCACCATTGCGGCCATAGCAACCCGCAGCTTCCATGCGGATGATGTTCACTTCGGTGTCGTGCACTCCGCACAAACGCGCCAAGTCAGCACGCAAGGCATGCGGGTTTTGGGTCCCTGCCCAGACCATCAATCGGTGCGGCGTGTCGGCACTGTTCAAACCATGCCACCAAGCCACGGCGCAAGACGGCCCGATGCTGGCATGCATTTGGTAAGGCCACACATAGGTGCGCTGCAAGGTATGGCTGGCGTCCGCCAAGGCTTGATCCACCAAGCCCTCGTTCACCACTTCGCGTGGCGTGCTGGGGTTGCTGCGAATGGCGTTTTCCAGGTCTTGGGTGCCGGGCATGCCGGGCCATGGTTTCCAATGCACCTGCAATTCGCGCATGGCTTGCTCGGCGTGTTCTTCACGCTCAGCCACCACGCCGACAAAATCGCCTTGCACCACCACCGCGTGAATCCCGGGGATGTGGGCAATCGACGACGCTTCCACGCGGTCCAAGGTGTGGCCAATGAAGGCCCCACTGTCTGCGCCCGCATAAGGGGGTCGCACCACCCGTCCATGCAACATGCCCGGCATGCGCATGTCGTGCACAAACACCAAGTCGGCAAACACCTTGGCGGGGATGTCCACGCGCGGCAGGCTTTGACCAATCCATTCGCGTTGGTTTGAGGTTTTGAGTTCAGTGTCGAGTTGCAAGGGCAGATCGACAGCCCGGTCAGCAAGTAACGCGCCCCAGGGCAAGCTGCCATGCTGGGCACTGACAACGCTGCCGTCTTTCAACTGCACATCAGTGTTGGGCACAGACCAGCGAGAGGCGGCTTGGGCGATCAACCATTGGCGGGCTTGCGCTGCAGCAGCGCGCAATGGCGCGGCATGCACCTGGATGGAAGCGCTGGCAATCGTCGCGCCTTGATTCGGCGACACAGCGGTCATCCCCATCAGCAGGTGCACTTTGGAGGGGTGGGTGTGGAGTTCTTCAGCCACCAATTGGGTCAAGGCGGTACGCAAGCCGGTGCCCAAATCGACATGACCGTGCAAGGCAGTGATGCTGCCGTCATCCCACACGGCCAACATACATTCATCGCCTTCGCTGGCATGGCTGAAAACAAAAGGCGGTTGGCCGGGCGTTGGGGCTTGCTGCGGCAAAGGTGGGCGCAGCACCCGCAAGACACCTTGGGCTTCAAACAAATCGGCGCGTTGATGGACCTGCTGGGCGCGCATGATCAAGCGTGTGCCGCGCTCATGAGCTGTGCAGCACGTTTGACCGCGGCGATGATTTCCACGTGGGTACCGCAGCGACACAGGTTGCCCGACAAGGCTTGGCGAATTTGGCTGTCGGTGGGGTTCGGGTGGCGCGCCAGCAAGGCAACCGTCATCATGACCATGCCGTTCAAACAATAGCCGCACTGCGCGGCTTGCTCGTCAATGAAAGCTTGTTGCACCGGGTGGGGCGCACTGGCTTGACCCAAGCCTTCAGAGGTGGTGATGTCACGGTTTTGCACTTCTTGAGCGGGAATGACGCAGGCCCGTGCGGGTGTGCCATCGATCAACACGGTGCAGGCACCGCATTGACCCAGGCCACAACCGAACTTGGGGCTGTTGAGCCCCAAGTCGTTGCGCAACACATGCAAAAGCGATGCCGTAGATGTGAGTCGCAGGGAATGGTTTTCGCCATTCACCTGCAAAGTCACATCAGCGGATCGCGGTGGCTGCATGGAAGCGATAAAACCAAGCAATCAGCCGACTTGGATGTCGTCGGACTGGATGCGCTTGACGCCTTTGGCTGCCATGTTTTTCCAGGCAGCGGCCAATGAGCCATTCAGGTCGATGGCGCGGCAAGCGTCTTCCACCACATACACCTCAAAGCCTGCGGCGCGGGCGTCCATGGCAGTCCAAGCGACGCAGAAGTCGGTGGCCAAGCCGGTGACAAACACGGTCTTGATACCGCGTTGCTTCAAGTAGCCACCCAAACCTGTGGCGGTTTTGGCATCTGCTTCCATGAAAGCAGAATAGCTGTCCATTTTGGGGTGGAAGCCCTTGCGAATGATCAACTGGGCAGAAGGCAGTGCCAAGTCTTTGTGCAGCTCGGCGTCTTTCGTGCCTTGCACACAATGGTCTGGCCACAGCACTTGGGTGCCATACGAGAGTTTGGTGGTTTCGAAAGGTTTCTTACCGCCGTAAGCAGATGCAAAGGAGGCATGGCCTTGGGTATGCCAATCTTGCGTGACCACGATGTTTTCAAACGCGGCAGAGATGCGGTTGATCACGGGCACGACTTCCGAGCCTTTGGCCACGGGCAAGGTGCCGCCTTCGATGAAACAGTTTTGCACGTCCACGGCGATCAGCACCGAATTGGCGCCAGGTTTGATTTTGGAAGCCGCCATGGCCCATGGAGCGACGGCACCGAGTGCGCCCAAGCTGCCCAATGCTGTCAGAAGTTTCCTGCGATCTGTTTTCATCTTTGATCTCCACTAAAAAAAAACGCACAACCCGTGCGTGGGGATTCTGTCAACGCAGGCCGTCTTGGCCCACGATTTCATGCACTTGCAAGCCGCCCACGCGGGGATGCGGGCGGCCACTGTCGGTGACCACCACGGCCACCAGAATTTCATTGGCGCGCGGGGCGTCACTGATGCGGGCTTCCATGGCGTCAAAGTGACTGCGCACAAAGGCTGCGTCCTTGTGACCGAGCGGCACATCAATGGCCGTGCCCAGTGTTCCTTGTTTTTTGGCCGACGGCACCAAGGCCGCACCTTTGCTGACGGCCATGCGCAATGGCGCGCCCAACTTGGGATGGAGGATGGCGGCCGCGTGTTCCAGCTCACCCGCCTCGCCCACGATGGCGGCTTTGCCGTAGCTTTCGGCTTCAGCCGGTTTGATGCCCAAGGCCTGGACGCAACGCGCACCCAGCAAACCGCCCAACTCTTCGCCAATGGCAATGAGTTCATCCAAGTTGTCGCTGAAACGGCCCGCATAAGGATTGGCAATCACGGCCATGGCCAAGGCACGGCGGGTTGGCGGCGTGACTGCCACGCCGCCCTCTTGCAGCAGTTCGTCCACTTGCACCACGATTTTTCGAATTTGAGCTGTCATGTTTGTCTCCTGCGCTGCCTCAGCGCAATCCATTCCATTGGCTGATGTCTTGGGCGGCCAAACCACCCACCCGGGCATGCACCCGGGCACCGGTGCTCATGGCCAAAATCAGCACGATCTCGTCGGCACGCGGTGCGCCAGGCACCCGCACTTCGATGGCATCGAAATGGCTGCGCACATAACTGGCATTGATGTGGGTCAGGGGCACGTCCAGCGCCGCGCCTGGAGGACCTACTTTTTTGGTGGACGGCACGATGGACAAGGCATTGCCGGGTTGACCGGTGCTGACGCCGCCCTGGCCCGCCATGTAAGCAGCGCGGTCGCCCTTCCAGCCCAGCAGCTCGCGCATCGCATAGCCGCCGGGGACATGCCACAAAGCACCGTGTTCGAGTTCGCCGTCTGCACCGACGATGGCACCTTTGCCATAGCCTTGAATGGCGTCTGGCGTCACGCCCATGGCCTGGCAAAGCTGCTGGGCGAGTTGAACGCCCAGCGGGTTCAAGGCTTCCATCATCGGCACGATGTTGGCGTGGTAATGGCCGGCATAAGGGTTGCGCAACACAGCCGCGATGGCACCGCGCACCAAGGGGGTGTCGGCCAGAGGGCCAAATTCGTGGTGGATGTCTTCCACATGGGTGAAGACACGGCGGACATCGATCAAGTCTGTGCTCAAACCAAACACTCCAAAACTGGTGTCACGGCCACTTGGCCTTGGCAACACAAAAAGGCGGTATGCAGGTGGCCCCGCGCTTGCAGGCCACGGGCACAGTCTAGCCCGAGTTGCAAAGCGCCCTGAATCAGTGCAACAGGCAAGCGCGGTACGTCGACAGTGACCAAGCGATCGCCCAGATCGGTGTCGTCGCTAAGGCTGTTGGCAGGGCGGCGCTGAATTCCGGGATGCTGCACATTCACGGCGTTGGCAATCAAAGTGGCGGCCACATCGGCAAGCGCAGCCGTGTCGGCCAGCACGGTGACGCTGTCGGCCACGCCAAATGAAAAACTGCGTCCGCCCCAGCCGCTGGTGGCCACGCCGCGCACCGGCATGTCAGCACGGATGACAAAGTGTCCATCGGTGACCAACTCGCTCGAGGCATCCGTGGCCAAAGCTTGTGCTAACTGACTCACGATGCCAATGCGCCATTCGCCGTGCTGCACGTGCAGTGCGATGTCGCCGCCATTGTTCACATAGGCGCGGTCCACGCCGGGCACAACCAAGGCCTGCATCACCTCTTGCGCCACCGACCCAGCTACGGCGGCCATGGGTGTGACAAACCCATCAGGGCTGGCCCAAGCCAGTTCTGAAGCCGCTTGGTGCATGCGTCTCGCCACCACGCCTTGAAAGCAGTGGTTTTGCAATTCAGCCACCGGGCGTCGCAGTGCGGCCAAGTCGCTCACCAGCTCGGGCAAAACAGTTTCGAAGCGCTGCCAAGCCCTTTGCAAGGCGTGTTCACAAGCGCTTGATTCGCCATCGATTTGCAAAACGATGTCGATGGGGCCGTGCTGAAAATGCCAACGTCCGTTCGATAAAGCTTGACGCGTGGCCTGCATCCGTCAACCCAGCATCGGCGGTTGGGTCAGCGGCCATGGATTCACGCCAGCGGGCGGCGTTTCCCATCGCAGTTGGGTGGGTGCACCGTCGTTGTGCCAAGCGCCTTTGAGCAGGCTGTCGTCCAGGCTGCGCACAAAGCCCATGTGCCCGCCCAAAGCTTGGTAGTCCGACAGCTTCATGCTGAATTCGATGGGCGCAACGATGGCGGGGGTGGGCACGGTGCCAAAGCTGTTGGCGGGCATGCGCAGCACGTCCACCATCAAGGTGATGCCGCCACCTGGCCAGACATACGCCGGTGCGCCGCCACATGTGACATTGACCAAGGCCTGTTTCACTGCGCGGGTGAGTTGGATCGGGTTGTCGGTGACGCCGGATCGCAAGCTGCCGCCCGCCCCACCCAAGAACAACACCGATACCAAAGAGGGTTCGCAGTTTTCACCGATGCGGTTCACTACTTGTTGCACCGCGTCGGGCATGGCTACAGGCTGAGGGGTCAAATCTTCATCCAGCACAAACCATTCGGCGTGCTCACCGGTGGTTGAGGTCATCAAGAGGCGCAAGCCTGGCCATGCCTCTTCCGGGTTCCATGTGTCCAAGATGGACAGGGGATTGCTGATGTTCGTGCCACCCCAGCCGGTGCCGGGTTCGGCCACTTGGAAGTAGCGCCCGGGCGTGGACTTGCGGCCTTTGATGCGGATGCCACTGGGCTTCATGTGCAAGCAACGTCCGGCTTGGTGTTCGGTCAGCACGCCGGTGATGTGGTCGTCGACCACCACCACCTCATCGCACAAGCCCAGCCATTGGCGGGCAAACATGCCAATGGCGGCCGAGCCACAGCCCACCCGCATGCGTTGTTCGGTCACACCATCGACGATGGGCGCTTGACCTGCTTGCAACACCACTTTGGCACCGTTTTCAATCTGCACCTCGGCGGCTTGGTGGTTGCCCAAAGTGTGCATGAGTGTCAAGGCGCTGCGGCCTTGTTTTTTGCTGCCGCCTGTGAGGTGGTGCACGCCGCCCAAACTCAGCATTTGCGAGCCGTATTCGGCTGTGGTGACATGGCCCACCACTTCGCCATCAAACAACACCGCAGCACGCTCCTCGCCCAAATGACGGTCGGTGTCGATCTTCACCTTCAGGCTGCAATAGCTGAAGATGCCTTCGGTGACGACGGTCACCATGTCCACGCCTCTCGCCTTAGAGGCCACGATGAAGGGGGCGGGTTTGTAATCAGGGTAAGTGGTGGATGAGCCAATGCCGGTGACGAAAACGCCGCGCTCTTGACTGTCGAGGGCTTGCAAAGTTTGCGGCAAAGTGTCGTCATCCAGACGCGCAGTCAGGGTTTGCGGTTTGGTCGTTTGTGTTTGTTGGCTCAAGAAAACAACAGGGTCCAGGCGCACCAACAAACCAGCTTGGTTGGCATAGCGGTCACAAGCGCCCACCCGGCCTTCTGAAATGTGGCACAGCACGGGGCAGGCATTGCACTCCACCTTGCCTTCGCGCACCGGGCCGTTGCGCGGGTCTACCCTTTGGAGTCCCAAAGGCAGTACCGAGTCAGTGGCGGGCAATCCGTCGGCGTGGGTGTTGCGGGGTGTGGTCATGCGTGTGCGGTGCGAAGAATCAATTCAGCCCTCAGTCGTTGACGCATTATGCTGTCGGCCAGCGCGGTACAGAATTTCAAAAGAAAGCATTCAGGAGAAACCCCATGGCCACCACCACCCTTGAAGAAGCCTCAGGCAAAGTTGTTCTCAAAAACATCGGTCTGCTGCTCTCTGGCGACATCGACCGCCCCATTTTGGATGCCGACACCATCGTGGTCATGGACGGGATCATCACCGCCGTGGGGCGCGAGAAAGACTGCGACATCTCCCAAGCCAAAACCACGATCGATGTGCGCCAAACCTGTGTGGCACCGGGCTTGATTGACAGCCATGTGCACCCGGTGTTTGGCGATTGGACACCGCGTCAAAACCAAATCGGTTGGATCGACTCGACCATGAATGGCGGCGTCACCACCATGATCTCGGCAGGTGAAGTGCACTTGCCCGGACGCCCCAAAGACATCGTCGGCCTCAAAGCCTTGGCCATCACCGCGCAACGAGCCTTCAGCAACTTCCGCCCCGGTGGTGTGAAAGTGATTGCGGGTGCGCCCATCATTGAAAAAGGCATGACCGAACATGATTTCCAAGAACTCGCCGCCGCTGGTGTGACCCTGTTGGGCGAGGTGGGTTTGGGCTCGGTGAAGGCCGGTTACGAGGCCAAAGAAATGGTGGCTTGGGCACGCAAACATGGCATCCAAAGCACCATCCACACGGGTGGCCCGTCCATTCCCGGCTCGGGCTTGATTGACAAAGACGTGGTGTTGGAGGCTGATGCCGATGTCATTGGCCACATCAACGGCGGCCACACCTCTTTGCCTGAAGCCCATGTCTGCGAGTTGTGCGAAAAATCCAGCCGCGCGATTGAAATCGTGCACAACGGCAACGAACGCGTGGCCATTGCGGCGGCCAAGGCTGCTTTGGAGTTGAAGTGCCCGCACCGTGTGATTTTGGGCACCGATGGGCCGGCTGGTTCGGGCGTGCAACCGCTGGGCATGCTGCGCATGATCGCCCTGCTCTCCAGCTTGGCCAACATCCCCGCCGAGTTGGTGTTTTGCTTTGCCACCGGCAACACCGCGCGGATTCGCAACCTGAATTGCGGCCTGATTGAAGTGGGCCGCGCCGCCGACTTTGTCTTCATGGATCGCGCCCAAGAAACCGCGGGTCGAACGCTTTTAGAGAGCGTGCAACTGGGCGACATCCCCGGCATTGGCATGGTGATGATCGATGGTTTGGTGCGTTGCACGCGCAGTCGCAACACACCGCCGGCCACACAAGTGCCCGTGGTTGTTTGAACATGGACAGCAGCCCACCTTTGTTGCATTGCCACGAGGGCGTGGCCACCATCACCCTGAACCGTCCGGCGCAACGCAACCGTTTGGAAAACGGCGATTTGCAAGTCTTGCTGCAGCATGTGGCGCAGATCAACGAGGACCTGGACATGCGTGTCGTGGTGCTGACCGCAAACACCCAAGGCCAACCCAAACCGGTGTTTTGTGCGGGCTATGACATCGGCGGGTTTGCCGAACCCGGCCAGGGCTCCACCGCGTTTGAAAAAGTGCCCGAAGCCTTGGCCCAACTGCGCCCCATCAGCATTTGCGCCTTGAACGGCAGCGTGTATGGGGGCGCCACCGATATGGTGTTGGCCTGCGACTTGCGGGTAGGCTTGAAAGACTTGGAATGGCGCATGCCTGCTGCGGCATTGGGTTTGCACTACTACCCCAGTGGCTTGCTGCGCTATGTGAATCAGTTTGGGGTCGCGGCTGCCAAACGCGCGTTCCTCACCGCCAAAGTGTTCAGCGGCACCGAGTTGCAAAACTTGGGGATGTTGGACTGCATGGAGGATGCAGACAGTTTGCAATCAGGGGTGAACCAACTGGCGCATGAAGTTTTGAACATGGCCCCCATTGCCGTTCAAGCCACCAAACGGTCGCTCAATGAAATTGCTGCGGGTCAATACAACGCCGCCGTGTTGCGCGAGCGCGAAATGGCGAGCACCCGCACCGAGGATTTTGCGGAAGGTTTGAAGGCGTTTGCCGAACGTAGAAAACCCGTGTTCAAAGGCCGGTGAAACCCAAGCCCACGGGGCTCACACCAAACAACCAAGCATGACCGCCCAACAACAAGACTGCCCACACCAAAGCACCGATCACCATCACTTTGGTTGTGGTGGGTGAAGCCACTTCCGTCGTTTCTGCGGACTCGGGCACAAGGTCATCAAGCAGTCGGTCGCGTTGCCTAGAGGCTCTGAAAACCAACACCGACCAGACCAAAAATGCACCAAACAAAATCAGGTCAGCCAAGCGCCCATTGGCCAGCAAATGCGCCAATGCCCAAACTTTGACCGACAGCACCATGGGATGTTTCAAGCGGTCTTTGATGGCGTTGTGCGGCACCTGCCCAGCCACCAACAAAATCATCGAAAGCAACATCAACAAGGAAGCTACATGGCGCATGGCCACCGGCGGCAGCCACAACATGGGACTGTCCATGCGCACCAAACTGAAACCATCAACGATCAGCACGAAGCCAACGATCGAGGCCAAGCTGTAAAGCCCTTTGTACATTTTTTCGCCCAAACGAAGCAAGGTGTTTTCGCGCCAAGATTGCGCAAAGACACGCACCGAATGACAACCCAAAAACAGCACCAAACCCAGTAGCAGCAAACCCATAACTTTCTCCTTGAGAAATCAATTCTGACGTTGCAACACCCAATCGGCCACGGCTTCCAAGGCCGCCGTGTTCTTCAAACCGCTTTGGCCTAATGCTTGTTGAGCTTGGTCAGCCAAACGGCTGGCCTCGGCGCGGGCTCCGTCCAGACCCAGCAATGACACATAAGTGGGTTTGTCATTGGCGGCGTCTTTGCCCACGGTTTTGCCCAAAGCGGCGGCATCTGCTGTGACATCCAAGATATCGTCCACCACTTGAAACGCCACACCCAGGGCCTGACCGTAGTGGAGCACATGCTGCACTGTGGCGTCTGGTGCTTGGGCAGCGACAGCACCCATGACCACGCTCACCTCCAGCAAGGCACCGGTTTTGCAACGGTGCATCTGGCGCAATGCATCGGCACTCAAACGTTGACCAACACTGGCCAAGTCAATCGCCTGACCGCCAGCCATGCCAGCGTGGCCTGCGGCCCGTGCCAACAAACCGCACAAGCGCGCTTGCACCGCAGCAGGAATGTTGCTGTGTTCGGGGGTGAGCAACTCAAACGCCAAGGTTTGCAATGCATCACCCGCCAACAAGGCTTGCGCTTCGCCAAACTGCACATGCACCGTGGGCTTGCCGCGGCGCAACACATCGTTGTCCATGCAGGGCATGTCGTCATGCACCAGCGAATAGGCGTGGATGAGTTCAATCGCGCAAGCAGCCCGCATGGCCGCGTCCAAAGTCCAGGCAGTGGGCTGAGGGCTGCAAGCCTCCATGCTGGCCAACACCAACAAGGGTCGCAAACGTTTGCCACCATCCAACACGGCATAGCGCATGGCCTCGCCCAATTGAGCTGGGGCCTGGGGCGGCACCCAGCCCTGCAAGGCTTGCTCGATGGAGCGCAAATGCGCTTGGCTCCAAGCGTGCATGTCAAAGGTGCTCATGCGTCGTCGGTCCAGCTTTTCAGGCTACCGGCTTCGAGCACCTGGATTTGTTCCTCCACCGCTTTGAGCTGACCGCGGCAGTGGTTCAGCAAAAAGGCGCCGCGTTGGTAGGCCTGCAGCAGATCGGCCAAGGGCATTTGCCCCGATTCCAGCGTGGCCACCAGCTGTTCCAGCTCTTGCAATCCAGCCTCGTAGCTGTCGGGCAGGGCTTGCGCTTTGGCGGATGCAGATTTGGGGGTGGTGGCCTTGGTCATGGGGGTCTGGGCAGTGGTTTGGCGCGATTGTAGGGGGGCGTCTGGGGGCGGCTACAATCCCCTTCCCTCTGGCGACCTGCCAGTTTTTTAATCACCTCCCTGTGGGGAGTCTTTAGGTCAGGACGTTCCATGTCTGATTTAAGTCTTCAACTGCAGCAGGCCTCTGGCCAACTCCCAGTTACAAGTTATTTCGACGAAGCGCTGTACCAGCTCGAAATGCAAACCCTCTTTCAGCAGGGACCGCGTTATGTCGGTCATGCCCTGGCCGTGCCCGAGGTGGGCGACTACATGGCCCTGCCCCAGGAACACGAGGGCCGCGCCTTGGTGCGCAATGCCCAAGGGATAGAACTGATTTCCAATGTATGCCGTCACCGACAAGCCGTGATGCTCAAAGGACGTGGCAATTTGCATTCACCTGCAACCCCGATGGGCGGCAACATTGTGTGTCCCTTGCACCGCTGGACCTATGCGCCCAATGGTCAATTGTTGGGTGCGCCGCACTTCCAGCAAGACCCTTGCTTGAACCTGAACAACTACAAGTTGCGCGAATGGAATGGTTTGCTGTTCCAGGACAACGGCCGCGACATTGAAGCCGATTTGGCCCACATGGGGCCGCGCAGCCAACTCGACTTCACCGGCTACGCCCTCGACCACGTCGAATTGCACGAGTGCAACTACAACTGGAAAACATTCATTGAGGTGTATTTGGAGGACTACCACGTGGGTCCTTTCCACCCCGGCTTGGGCAACTTCGTCACCTGCGACGATTTGCAATGGGAGTTCAAAAGAGAATACTCGGTGCAAACCGTGGGTGTGGCCAACCGTTTGGGCAAGGCCGGCAGCCCCATTTATGAGCGCTGGCACAACGCTTTGTTGCACTACAACCAAGGCGCAGTCCCCAAACATGGCGCGATTTGGCTCACCTACTACCCCCACATCATGGTCGAGTGGTACCCGCATGTGCTCACCGTGTCCAGCTTGCACCCCATGGGTCCCCGCAAAACCATGAACATGGTGCAGTTCTTCTACCCCGAAGAAATCGTCGCTTTTGAGCGTGAGTTTGTGGAGGCGCAACGCGCCGCCTACATGGAAACCTGCGTCGAAGACGATGAGATCGCTGAGCGCATGGACCAAGGTCGCTGGGCCTTGATGCAACGCGGCGACAACGAAGTAGGCCCCTACCAAAGCCCCATGGAAGATGGCATGCAGCAATTCCACGAGTGGTACCACCAGCACATGAACGCTCAGCCTTAATGCAAGCCTTGTGGATGCTGCTGGCCGCAGCCTTGTTGGCCAGCATGAGCGTGTGCGTGAAATTCGCCTCCGTTTATTTTCACGCCAGTGAATTGGTGTTCTTTCGGGGTCTGATCAGCTTGTGCTTTGTAGCCGCTTTTGCCCGCTACGCAGGCACCTCCCTCAGAACCCCCATCCCGGCCATGCACTTTTGGCGCAGCATTGTTGGCGTCACTTCCTTGGGTGCTTGGTTTTATGCCATTGGCAAACTGCCCTTGGCCACCGCCATGACCTTGAACTACATGAGCAGCGTGTGGATTGCAGCGTTTTTGGTGGGCGGCAGTTTGATGGGCACGCTCAATGGCAATGGCCACGATATGCGCCGTCAAGGACCTTTGGTATTGGCGGTGCTGATGGGCTTTGTGGGCGTGGTCATGATGTTGCGTCCGACCATCGAACAAAACCAATTGTTCGCTGGTTTGGTCGGCCTCATCTCGGGTTTCTTTGCCGCCTTTGCTTACATGCATGTGATGGCGCTAGGTCGCACCGGCGAGCCCATCACGCGGATTGTTTTTTACTTTGCCTTGGGTACCACCGTGGCGGGTTTGTTGGGCATGACCGTCACCGGCTTGTCCACATGGGACTGGGGTCACGCGGTTTGGCTGCTGCCGATAGGCATCTTGGCCTCCTTGGGTCAGGCTTGTCTCACACGTGCGTTTTCACGTGGTTCCACCCTGGTGGTGGCCAATTTGCAATACGCCGGCATCGTGTTTGCCGCCCTGTATGGCATGGTGCTGTTTGACGAACAATTGCCCACCATCGGTTGGCTGGGCATGGGCTTGATCATCGCCAGTGGCGTGGCCTCCACCGTGTTGCGCACCCGCGCGGTTCCCGATTCACCTGCAGAGGAGCATTGAACATGTACACCACACTTATTTCTGTGAGCGAACTGCAAGCATTGAAAGGCCCCGTGGTGGTCATCGATTGCAGTGCCGATTTGACCAACGCAGCAGCAGGCCGGGCTCAATTTGAAGAGCAGCACATTGCTGGTGCCCTGTTCGCCGACATCAACACCGACTTGGCGACGCATGACAAAAGCTTGGCGGTGAATGGTGGTCGTCATCCACTGCCGACCCGCGAACACTTTGCCAAGTGGCTCGGCACCTGCGGCATTGACGCGCTCACTCAAGTGGTGGTGCATGACCGCCAAGCCATGAACTACTGTGGCCGTTTGTGGTGGATGCTGAAATGGTGCGGCCATGACGCCGTGGCCGTGCTGGATGGCGGCTTGCAAGCTTGGGTGGCGGCGGGTGGTGCAGTTGCCCATGGCCCTGCGGCTTCTGTGAACGCCACATCCTTTCCATTGCGCGATGCATTGGTCACACTCAAACTCACGGCCGATGTGTCTGCCGACTTGGGCAAGCCCACGCAAACCATTGTGGATGCACGCGCACCTGCGCGTTACAAGGGTGAGACTGAACCCTTCGACCCGGTGGCGGGTCATATTCCAGGGGCGTTGAACCGCCCATTCAACAGCAACTTCACGCCCGACGGTTTGATGAAAAGCCCTGCTGTTTTGAAAGCCGAGTTTGAGGCCTTGCTGAATGGCAGGGATGCCAACAGCGTGGTGCACCACTGCGGCAGTGGCATCAGCGCCATCCCGAATGTGTTGGCGATGGAAGTCGCTGGCTTGGGCCGTCCTGCTTTGTATGCAGGCAGTTGGAGCGATTGGTGCAACACGCCGGGGTTGCCTTGTGCGCAGGGTTAATTTGCTGGCGCTAAACCCTCGTAAGCGTTTTGCAGCAAGGCTCTGATTTCATCTCTTTGTGCCGGGCCAAAGGGTTTGGGATTCCAATAGGGCGACTGCACTGCCAAATCTGCAGCATGGTCCAAATCAGCGGCCTTCATGCCAAGGTCTTTCAAGGCAACTGGTGCGCCATTGTCTTTGGCCAGTTGAAATAGGCCTTGAGGCGCATCACCTACGCCCAGGGCATTGGCGATGTCTTTCATGGCCGATGGTGCGGCCAGCGCATTGAACGCCAGCGCATGCGGCAACACCACGGTGTGAACCTCGGCATGGGGCAAATTGAAACTACCCCCCAAGGTGTGACACAACTTGTGGTGCAAGGCCATGCCAACGCTGCCCAACACAGTGCCACACAACCATGCGCCATACAACGCCAATGAGCGCCCCTCGATATGGTTGGGGTGCAAGCGAATCAATGGCAACGCTTTTCCCAATGCGGCAATGCCTTCGATGGCCATCAAACGCGTCATCGGATTTCGGTCTTGCGCATACAAACCCTCTGCGGCATGTGCCATGGCATTCATGCCGCTGGTGATGCTCAAACTGACAGGCAAGGTCAGGCTCAGTTCGGGGTCATAGATGACGGTGCGGGGCAGCACCCTTGGGTCTTTCCCGGTTTTTTTCACACCCTGGTCCGTGAGCCCGTAAATGCTGGTGACTTCTGACCCCGCATAGGTGGTGGGAATGGCCAAAATGGGCAGTCCGGTTTCCAGCGCTATGGCCTTGGCCAAACCCGTGGTGGACCCGCCACCCATGGCGATGACGCCGTCTGCGTTCAAGCGCCTCACTTCATCACAACCAGCTCTGGCCGTTTCTATGGGCACATGCATCACAGCCTTGGCGTGAATACCGACGGCTTTATCACCCAACAAATCTGCCACATGCTGTGCTTGTTCGGCTTGCTCGGGCGTGGCCAACACCAACACACGCTGCATTTGGAGCAAGCCAGCTTCATGGCTTACTTTCTGCAGGCTACCAGCACCAAACACCACTCTGGCGGCTTGTGCATTGAAAACAAAGTCTTCCATCAGCGCGGGTAATGGGGCTTGATTTGCGCGTCGATGTTGACCCAGACACTTTTGACTTGGGTGTATTCGCGCATGGCATCGAATCCCATTTCTCGGCCATAACCACTTTGGCCCATCCCACCAAATGGAGAGCCTGGATTCACGCGCTTGTAGCTGTTGATCCAAACCATGCCCGAGCGGATTTCACGGGCGAACAAGTGCGCACGTTGCAAGTTGCTGGTCCACAAGCCACTGCCCAAGCCATAGTCTGTGCCGTTGGCAATCTCCAAGGCTTCAGCATCAGTTTTGAAGGTCAACACCGTCACGAAGGGGCCAAAGACTTCTTCTTGCGCCACCCGGTCTTTGTAATGTTTGACCCGCACGATGGTCGGACGCACATAACACCCATGCGCCAAGTCGCCGCCTGGCGACTCGCCACCGGCCAAGATTTCGCCCCCTTGGGATTTGGCCACTTCCACATAACTCAAGACACGATCGCGGTGCAAAGCGCTGGTGAGTGGTCCCATTTCTGTTTCAGGGTCTAACGGGTTTCCTAAGCGAATGGAATTGGCCAGTGCAATGAATTTTTCTAAGAATGCATCGGCAATGTTTTCATGAAGCACCAAGCGTGAACCCGCAATGCAAGCCTGGCCTTGGTTGTGAAAGATGGCCCAAGCAGCACCATTCACAGCTGCCATCAAGTTGGCATCTTCAAAAACAATATTGGCACCTTTGCCGCCCAATTCAAGTTGTACTTTTTTCAGATTGCCAGCGCTGGCTAGCACAATGCTTTTGCCTGTGGCGGTACTGCCTGTGAAAGCGATTTTGGCAATGTCCGGGTGCTCTGCAATGTATTGGCCGGCCACCTTTCCCAAGCCCGGAACAATATTGACCACACCAGCAGGCATGCCTGCCTCGCGCATCAACTCCGCAATTTTCAAAGTGGTTAAGGGCGTGATTTCAGCTGGTTTGAGCACAATGGTGTTGCCTGCGGCAAGCGCAGGGGCCATCTTCCAACTGGTGAACATCAATGGAAAATTCCAAGGCACCACCTGTCCAACAACCCCCAAAGGTTCTCGCAAGGTGTAGTTCAAAAACCCAACATCCACTGGAATGGTTTCACCCTGAAATTTGTCGGCCATGCCACCGAAGTAACGAAAGCAACCTGCGGTACGCGGCACATCCAGCATGCGGCAGTCGCGTATCGGATGTCCGGTGTCCAAGGATTCCAAGCGTGCGAGTTCTTCTGCATGAACCTCAATCAAATCGGCCAATTTCAGCAGGATGCGGCCCCGATCTGCTGCTTGCAGGCGACTCCAAGCAGGGAAGGCTTTTTGGGCAGCCTGAACGGCTTTGTCGATGTCTGCATGCCCTGCCATGGCCACCTCTGCAATGACCGAGTTGTCATGCGGATTGAGGGTTGCCAAGGTTTCCCCGGACAGGGCATCCACAAATTCACCATCGATGAACAACTGGTGCCGGATGGGTGTATTCAAACCAACGGCTTTTTGGATATCAGACAAATCCATGACGGTCCTTGAAGTACAGCCCAGTGAAGGGGCTGAAAAAAAATGAGCCCGCACACCGTGCAGGCTAAAAAACGCGCTTAAAACTGCACGGGTACTTCGGGCGCATCACCATTTTGGATTTCATACACCAGTGTTGGTGAACCGTTTTCCCACACCAGCAGCATGGAGCGTTTGGGGCTGTAGCCTTGGTGACGACAATAAGCTGGCATCGCCGCCATATCACCCGCCTTCATGATGACCCTGGCCAATGGTTTGCCTGTGTTTTTATCTGCACAGTCCCAATGAATTTCATCGCACATTTGGAAAAACCATTCAACCCGGTCGTTGCCATGAATAATGGGCAGGATGTGCTCTTCCGTTGTGGGGCACATGAAACTGTATTTCACAACCGAAGTGAAACTCGGGTTCCATGTCACCTGACTGCGCGAGAGGAAGGCAAACAAATTGAAGGCATGCACTTCGTTTTCAAACCCTGGTTCGGGGTGCAATTCAGGCATGTCCTGCGAAACGTCTGCAAAAGCCCTGTTGACGGGCGCACCGCGCTCATCGGTTCGCAAGTTCAAATCACCCTTGAGACCCACGCAACGTGTTGCCAATTCACGGGCACGCGTGATCTTGGCGTTGTTATTGCCATTTTTGCGACCATAGGGTGTGCCCGTTTCTTGCGGTGCAGAAAATGGATCAAAGGTTTCGTTGGTCCAGTCGTCCAACATTTGTTCAAAGGTGGCACGGATTTGGTCGGTTGGGAAGTTTTCCAGCAAATCAACACCTGCGGCCTTCATGGTGCCGTTGTAACTGCCTGCGTACAAATCAACCGATTGGTAATGGTTCACGGTGCCAATCACATTGTCGAAATTGACCCAGCCGTAGAAGAAACCCCAGGCAACATCGCGCATCAATGCACGCAAAAAATTGCCAATATCCAAGGTATGTGACAACGGTCTGCCATCGCGCGTTGTCCAATTGATGTGAGCGAAGTACTCATCTCTGCGGAACGTGAAACTGCCTAGCGTGAAGGCGCGGTAACCCATGGTTGAATCCGGTGCAGAGGCCAACACTTTGGTGATTTCTGTAGGTGCATTCATGTGTTCACTCCTCAAGCGGTTTGGCAGATGTCTGCCCATTTTTCGATGGACAAGTCACCTTTACAGGTTTGCAAAATCAGCACACCAGGTTGGGCGCTTTTGAATTGGTAAGCGGTGTTTTTGGGAAGCATGGCTTGGTGACCTCGCTTGATCTTCATCCAACCCATCTTGACGCCTTGTGGTTCGCCTTGAACCAGCACAGCGCCGTTTTTTTCTTCATCTTTCACAATCTGCGCTTGCTCGAGCTTGATCAAATGGATTTCAATCTCACCGTCCATGCTCAAGGCAAATTCATCATGTGCGCAGGTGAACCATGGCGAGGTGCCTTCGGCTCTCAAGGCTTCCATGACATAAATTTGATTTTGACCAAACACCACTTTTTCATAGGGTTTGGCAGCGTTTGCAATTTCAAAGCAGTTGGAGAAGGCGTAGTGCTTGACATCGTCATCGATTGGCTCGACACGCCCTTTTTCATAGTGCTTCAAAGAACCGAATTGGGTATGGTATTTAACGGTCATGGCAAGTTTCCCCCTGTAGGTCTGTCCTCAAGCAGACAGTAGCGAGACTGTAGAGCTGACTCCCCTCGAGCGGTAGACCTCAATTAAAAAGTAGATTGTTCGTCAATACCAAACAATGATTCGGGTTAACCCGAAAACCGCCATTCCCGCCTTGGAAATTCAAGCAGAAATCAAGGCACTGGGGATCAAACCTTGGGCTATCAGTGCGGCATCCCAAGGTGGTTCACGCTGAAATTTATTCGCAATGTGTTCAATGAACAGGTTGAGTTTGACGGCGTGGCGAGAGGTGCCTGCATAAACCGCACTCAATGAAAATGAAGACAGTTGGTGGTCAGGCATGACCACCTGCAAGTCACCGCGCAAAATATCTTCGCCAGCGACCAAGGTGGGCAAACAGACGATGCCCGCATTGGCCAACGCATATTCACGCAGCAAGTGAACACTGTTGGTCAGCAAACTAGCCGACAAATACATGGTCAACGACTCGCCTTGGTGATAAAAGGTCCACTGATCACGCGTGGGATAACCAGAATACAGACCGAGCTTGTGTTTGTGCAAATCACGGGGACTTTGGGGGCTGCCATGTTCTTGCAAATAGGTGGGTGAAGCGCAAAAAACACGCCTGACAGAAAAGAGTTTTCTAGAAATAAGCTCATCTGCCGTTGGTGGAAAAATTTGAAGCGCACAGTCGACACCAGCCTTAACGGGATCCACCACGGCATCACTGACGATCAAGTCCATGCGGATTTCCGGATAAGCCGTTTGGAATTGATGCAACAAAGAAGCGAAGTGCCCCAACACCAAACCGGTCAAGGCATGAACCCGCAACGTACCGGTTGGTTTGGTTTGCACATCCCGCATTTGATCGACGACGCTGTTGGCTTGTGACACCAGTTCAGTACAGTCTCGCAAGAATGTCTGCCCGAGTTCACTCAAGCGAACCAAGCGGGTGCTGCGGTGAAACAAGGGGGCGCCAAGGTAGTCTTCCAGTTGTTTAACTCGGGTCGTGACCACCGATTTCGATACGCGCAATTGCCTGGCTGCTTCAGCAAAGCTCTGGGTTTGTGCCACGCGCACAAAGGTCTCAATGTTTTGCAGCCTGTCCATGCACAGAATATAAAGCCAAACCATCCATGTGCGCTGTTAGCATGAGCGCGGCATCCCGATCTTGGCTTGAAATTCGCAAAGGCAAAGTGATGAAAACTTTTCTCGTCATTGACAACGAAAACCGAACGTCCACCTCTGGTAAACCCTTTGAAAGATTCAATCCAGTGGATGGTCAGCTTGTGTCTACCCATGAGTCAGCCAGCACGCAAGACGCCATTGCAGCAGTGAAGTCCTGCGCCAAGGCGTTCAGTACCTGGGCGGCCACCGGACCCAGCTACAAGCGTGACATTCTTTTGAATGCTGCGCGTTTGATGGAAGAGCGGATTGAAGAACTGACCCAGATGATGGTGGCCGAAACTGGCGCTTCCAAAGCATGGGCAGGGTTCAATGCCCATTTAGCGCCATCGATGCTGCGGGAGGCGGCTGGCTTGACCACGCAAATCAAGGGCGAAATCATTCCTGCTGATAAGCCCGGCATGTTTTCGATGGCATTGCGCAGACCAGCAGGTGTTGTTGTCGCCATTGCACCTTGGAACGCCCCCATCATCTTGGCCGTCCGAGCCATCTGTACTGCATTGGCTTGTGGCAACACGGTGGTTTTGAAAGCATCAGAGTTGAGCGCAGGAACCCAATACCTTTTAGCCCGCATCATGATCGATGCTGGCTTACCACCCGGTGTCCTCAACTTCATCACCAATGCAGCAACAGACTCTGCGGACGTGGCTGAAGCGATGATTTCCCAGCCCGAGGTCAGGCGAGTGAACTTCACAGGATCCACCCGAACCGGCCGATTGGTGGCTGCCACTTGCGCCAAATACCTCAAACCTGTTTTGCTGGAGTTGGGGGGTAAAGCACCGATGCTGGTTTTGGCGGATGCGGATATTGACCATGCAGTGCGTGCGGCCGCATTTGGCGCCTATATGCACCAAGGCCAAATTTGCATGTCCACTGAGCGCATCGTGATTGACGAAAGTATTGCGGATGAATTTGCCAGCAAGTTAGCCATCAAAGCGCGAACTTTATTGGCGGCACCCCCCAACGAAGGCAGCGCTCCATTGGGTTCTTTGGTCGACATGCGATCTGCAGATCGGGTGGAGGCCTTGATGGCCGACGCTGTCAGCAAAGGCGCTGTTTTATGCACGCAAGGGCACAGGTCTGGCGCCTTGTTAGGAGCGAGTCTGCTCGACCATGTGACAGCGGACATGCAGATTTACCATGAAGAATCGTTTGGGCCTGTCACCTGCATGGTCCGGGTCAAGGGCATTGAACAAGCCGTTCAAGTGGCGAACGACACCGAATATGGACTGTCCTCTGCAATTTTCACCAAGGATGTGAGCTTGGCATTGAAGTTGGCGCAACGGCTTGATTTCGGCTGCTGTCACATCAACGGGCCTACCGTGTATGACGAGGCTCAAATGCCATTAGGTGGCATGAAGGCCAGTGGATACGGACGTTTTGGTGGTTTACCTGGGGTGCACGAATTCACGGAAGTTCAATGGGTGACGATAGAAGACCCGGCACAGCACTATCCCATTTGAAGGGTCAATCTACGGGCTTACAGCAGTTTGAATTTCAACAAGGACTCTAATTCCCCGCGCGTCAAACCATCCACCATGTCAATCAACACCAGTCCATCTGCGGTGCACTCAAAGCTCGCTAAGTCTGTGTAAATGCGTTTGACGCAGGCGATGCCCGTCAACGGATAGGTGCAAGCTTGCACCACCTTGCTCACGCCTTGTTTGGTGAGTAAATCCATCATGACCCAGGTTTGCTTGGCGCCCAAGGCCAAATCCATCGCCCCACCAACTGCGGGTATGGCATGGGGTTCACCGGTACTCCAATTGGCCAGATCACCTTGCACTGACACCTGAAAAGCGCCCAAAACACAGATGTCCAAATGACCGCCCCTCATCATGGCGAAACTGTCTGCATGATGGAAATACGCACCGCCCGGTAACAGCGTCACAGCTTGTTTGCCTGCATTGATCAGATCAAAGTCTTCCTCGCCTTGGGGTGGTGCAGGACCCATGCCCAACAAGCCGTTTTCGCTCTGAAGGATGATTTCGATGCCGTCCGGTAAGTGGTTTGCAACCAGGGTCGGCATGCCAATGCCCAAATTCACATAAGCACCGTCAAACATGTCTTGCGCCACCCGTTGCGCCAACTGGTCTTTGCTGCGTTTGAGCGTTGTCATGGGTGTCGTTCCTTCAATGGATTCATGGGACCACCTTGAACCCGCCACCTTGGGTCGCCGAACGCGGCACTTGAACCAAGGCACTGACAAAAATACCGGGTGTCACGATGTGCTCAGGGTCTATGGCCCCCAGTTCAACGATGTCATGGACTGAAGCAACACTGCGCTTGCCGGCCATGGCCATGATGGGACCGAAATTGCGCGCTGCTTTTC
>CANFOQ010000005.1 GCA_947448745.1 Comamonadaceae bacterium | reverse complement strand
TGTGGGCAGGTCCCCCAAACGCTTTTCATCTGATCCCAAAGGTCATCGTGCGACTCGCGCTTTAGCAAACGCGACACAGCACTCAAGCGCAAGCTATCGTCTTTGATTTTTCCAGACAAGCTGTTCTGGGTGCTGGCCAAGCCCAACCACAAGCCTCGTTTGGCACGCGTGAGGGCCACATACAAGAGGCGCATGTCTTCATGCTCGTTGGACTCGGTGATGTCCCTTTCTTCAGACTCGTCATCTTCATCTTCAGTATTCTTTTTGGTCTTATCCAATGCTGGTTTTTTGAAGCTGCCTAAAAACGGGACGAACACCAATGGGTACTCGAGGCCTTTGCTCTTGTGATAGGTGACGATCTGCACGCATTGATCGTCGGTTTCCAGGCGCATTTTTTGGGCTTCGGGGCTGTCGCTGCTGGCCTGAATGTTGTCTGTCAAATGCTGCAGCAACGCCGCAGGGCCTTGCAAGCCTTGGCTGGCATCTTGCAGCAGTTCACCCAGATGCAGCAGGTTGGTCAGGCGACGCTCACCTTGTGGTGCTTGCAGCAACCGCTGCGCCACACCTTGCTCGTGCAGCCAGCTGTAGAGCATGGGCAAGACGCCTTGCTGTTGCCACTGCTGTAGCCATCGCTGGCAAGACTCGGCCAAGGCATCGGCCAGGGTGTCGTCATGCAAGAAAGCGGGCAACTGCCGCATGTCAAAACACCAAACACGGCTGGCCACGGCACTGCGCAGCCACGTGGTTTGACGCGGGGCACTGATGGCCCGCAACACCCGCCACAGATCTTGCGCTTCGTCACTTTGAAACACATTGCCGTGGTCCGACATGAACACACTGGGTAAGCCCCGTTGTTGCAGGGCTTTTTGCATCGCCTTGGCTTGCATGCGCGTGCGCACCAACACCGCCATGTCCCCCGGTTGCACATCAGCATGTTGATGCAGCAAGGTCACCATTTGGGCGGCAAAGCCTTGTGCCATGTGCTGCAAATGCAGGGGCGCTGTCCAATGTTGCTTGCCTTCGGGCGGTGGCAGGTGCCACACCGTCAAAGCTTGCAAGGCTTGGCCTTGTGCATTGCTCAGGGCTTGGGCATTGCTGCGGCTGTCAACCTTGGTGAATTCAATTTCACCCAAGGGGGAATGAAAGGGATGGTCGATACTGCCAAACACGTGGTTGACCGCTTCCACCAAAGCGGGTGTTGAGCGGAAATTGCTATCCAGACTGTGCAGGGCTTCGGGGTCGAGGTCGAGGGCTTTGGTGCGTGCGGCCAAATAGGTGCTGAGGTCTGCGCCCCGAAAACTGTAAATGGCTTGCTTCGGGTCCCCAATCATGACCAAGGCATGGGCATCATCAGTTTTCTCGTGGTCGTAAATGCGGTCAAGACTTTCGTATTGCCAAGGGTCGGTGTCTTGGAACTCATCGACCATGGCCACCGGGTACTGGGCGCGAATAGCGGCCGCCATCTGACCTCCATCGGCATGCAAGGCGGTGTGCAGGCGTTGCAGCAGGTCTTGGAAATCGAAGACGGACAACTGCAATTTGGTTTGCTGGTATTGCTGGCGCACCTCGAAGGCGGCGTGGTCGAGCAGCCGGTCTTTGGAGCTGGGCTTGGTTTTTTGGTGGTCGCAAAGTGCTTCGATGTGAGCAAACACAGGGTGGTTGGCTGCATCGGCCCAGGTTTTATCCAGCAAATTGCCAAGGGTAAAGCGGGCCAAAACTTCTGGCTTGATGGGTTGGTCTTCTTCTGCCCAAACTTGTAGGGCTGACACCCATTTTTTGAAATTGGGAGCTGTGATGCCACGCCCTGTAATTTGACGGCTTGCTTGCGCGTTCAACAAGGTCTCAGCCAAGCCTTTTTCAAATGATGTCTTGCATGCTTGTTGGGCCACCTTGGTCAAGGTTTGCTCTTGGGACAACCACACACCATGCTCTGCCAACACCATGTCTGGCGAAGGCGGCGCAGACACTTCAGTTGTCTGTGGCTTTCGATCCATCAGGGCCCAGCGGGTTTTCAGGTCTTTCAGCAAGGCGCTTGGATCGCCACCCAACAGTGTGTTGACGAGCTGTTGTTCGGATAAAGAGAGCGGGTAGAACCAACGTCGCCAATGGTCGTTGAGCAATTGATTCAACAACTCAGTGGGGTTGTCCAAATGGGTTTGCTCAAACAAGTCGCGGCTGTGCAGTGCAAAGCTGGTGAGCATGCGACGGCTCCAACCATGGATGGTGTAAATGGCCGCTTCGTCCATGCTTTGCGCGGCCATGTGCAATTGCGCTGCGCAATGTGGCCACTGCTCGGGCGTGAAAGCCTTGGTCAAGTCTTGTAAAAAATGATCAGGCTGTTGAGACTTGCCAGCTGTTTGAGCGTCAAACCACAAAGCGGTTTCGTGCAAGCGATGTCGAATCCGTTCGCGCAATTCGGCCGTGGCTGCTTCGGTGAAGGTCATCACCAAAATTTGCGAAGGTTGCAAGCCATCTGAGCTGCGCCCATGGCCCAACACCAAGCGCACATAGAGGGCGGCCAAGGTGAAGGTTTTACCTGTGCCAGCACTGGCTTCAATGACTTGTCTGCCAGACAAAGGCAGGGTGAGCAGGTTCAAGCTCATGCGTCCACCCCTTGGTCTGTGTCTGCGGCCAAGCCAGCCCCATCCGCAGTGGTCAAGGCTTGAAGCATGGGGCCATAAACCCGCTCCGCCCATTCAGGCAATTCAGGCCACAGGTCTTCAAACTCGGTGAATGCTCGTTGCAAGCAAGCGGAGGCTTCCCTTTCACCTGGGCGGTTGAAGCCGCCTTCAAATGCTTGTCGCGCCGCTGCGAAAGCCTTGGCTTGGATGTCTTGTTCTGACGTGGTTTTGGGGCCTGGGAAGTGTGTGGCCATCAGCCAAGCACATGCGGTTTTGCAAGCCAATGGCAAAGGGCGTTGCCAAGCGAGCCTATACACCGCCACCAAATCTTCAATGAAGGTTTGTGCGTTCGAAGCCGTCATGGGCAGCAAACCCACCCAGCCGTCTTCTCCACTTTGCAAACTGGTGGTGGGCACACCTGCGGCATTGGCGCTCAGGTGTCCGAGCCAGAGTGCTGCCAGGGTGTCCAAGCGGGCAAGGCCTGACTTATTCAAAACCTTGCCGGGTCGCCAGTTCAATTGCAATGCTGTGCCATCAGCCAGTTGACGCCAAGCAGCGGCGTCCCCACCCCAACGCAATGCCACCTCTATGCCATGGGCCTTGAGATGCAACACTTGGGCAGGCAAGTCTTGGCTGGGTTTATCCAACCACGGTGACAAATGCGACAGCACCGTGCCGCGCAATTCAAGCATGTGGTCTTGTTGCAATTGACCAAAACCGCTCAAGGCCAATAAGCCTTGTTGTTGCATTTGTTGTAACTGCACTTGGGGATCAGGCGCATAGAGCACCAATTGACGCAAGACAAAGCGCTGCAAACCCGGCGTGTCGAAGGGTTCGTCTTGTGCGCCAGCTTCTGGTGGTTTGTCCAAACGCACTTGCAAATTGAAGCGGAAATGCACTTCTTCAGGATGCCGCAACAACAGGCCCAGTTCTTGTTCGCTCAGACTGGTGAAGGGTGCTGCAGCATGGGTAGGCCAGGCCGCATCGATTGGGCTGCTGCTTCGCAATGAACGATCTGAATCTGCGGTGCGACCCGCGCTGTGCGCTGCATCCCAATCTTGCGCATAGGTGAAGAACCCATTGCCTTGCGTGAAGTACTTGGAGGAAAACGGTTGCAAGGGTTGCAGGGGAGCTTCAAAGGCGGGCTTGGAGTTCTCATCGGGTTTGGCGGCCTGCGGGTTGGGCAAGGCGTGACACGCATTCAGTTGATCGAGCAGTTGCGCCACCAACACCGAAGGCGGCAGTTTGGCGTGGTCACTCGCGCGTCGTCCTTGCCAGGACACATACACACGGTCCCGTGCAGACAGCAATGCTTCGAGAAACAAATAGCGGTCGTCCTCGCGTCGAGCCCGGTCACCAGCGCGGGCGTGGGCGGGCTGGCTCATCAAATCAAAATCGCGTGGTGCGGGTGCACGTGGATACTGACCGTCATTCATGCCGAGCAAACAAACCACTTTGAAGGGAATGGCACGCATGGGCATGAGCGTGGCGAACTGCACACCACCACCCATGAAGCGGCGCTGTAATCCACCGGTGTCCATCTGCGCGAGCCAATGGCTGCGCACCACCGCCAGCGGCAATGGGGTGTTGAATTGCGCCATGTGACAGTCGTTCAGCCATTGTTCTAAGGGCATGAGCACACGGTCTAGCAATCGTTGGCTGTTGTCGTCCGTGACCTTGAAAAACCGCGCGACCAAGGCTTGCAACAGATGCACCCACTCGGTGGGCGTGTGGTCTTGCGACAACTGCTGCAAACTGAATTGGACATCGTGCAAGCAACGCAACAACCCCGACACCACGGGCGCGTCCAGACCATCCACCCCCGCTTGGGGCGAGGTGTGCTGCCAAGAGGCTTGGGACTCAGCTGGCCCCAAGGCATACCCCAACAACAAGCGTTGTAAGCCAAACACCCAGCTGTTGTGGTCGCTGTCGGGGCTGTCGGTGGGCATGCCCCAATGCTTGCGGTGCGGTGCGTCCAGGCCCCAACGCACGCCTGCTTCAAGCAGCAAGGGGTGCAGGTCTTGCACATCTTGGGCTTGCAAGCCATAGCGTGCCCGCACGGCCTCTACTTGAAACAAGCTCAGCCAATCAGACAGGCTGAGTCGCAACTGCGGCAGTTGCAACAAGGTTTGCAAGGCCTGCACCATGGGCGCTTGGTGCGGCGTGGTGTCTGCTACGGCATAGGGCAAGTGACGTGAGCCTGCTTGGTGGCCTTGCTGCTGAAAGCGACCAAACACCGCGTTGATGTGCGGCGCAAAGGCGGCCATGTCGGGCACCATGACCATGATGTCTTGGGCTTGCAATGCAGGGTTTTCGTCCAGCCAAGCCAAGATGCGGTCGTGCAGCACCTCGACCTCGCGCTGCGCCGAATGGGTTTGCACGAACAGAAAACTGCTGTCTGGTTCGCTCAGCAACACAGGCTCAGCAGGCGGTGTTTCCAAGTGCAGGATGTCGGATTGCAATTGAAGCAGCGCAGTGGATGGCAGGCCGGCGTCAGCGGCTTCTTGCAGCGGATCGATGTAGACGTTGACCCGCTGGAATGACGGTGCGCCTGTGTCAGCAGTTTCAAATTCGTCAATGGCGTGCAAGTAGTCACGACCATGCTTGCCCCAAGCGGCCAACAAAGGATGCCCTTCGGGGATGATGCTTTCAGTCAGGTGCCCCCAGTGCGCTTGGCTGGGGTTTTGCACAAACATCAACACGGGCATCAAGCGACCCAGGGCCACCAAAGCCTCTAGGGTTTGCATGGGCAGGGCGGTGATGCCAAACACCAACAAGCGCTGTGGCAAGCCTGCGGGCAACTGCTGTGGCGACAAATGCTGCAAAGCTTTCATGAAGGCTTTATGCACATCTGAGCGGGCTTGGTAGCCAGCTTGTGCCGCAGGCAGGTGTGCTTGCACATCGGCCAACAAATCGCGCCACATCGCGGCTTGCCAGAGTTGATCTGGCGGCAGGGTTTGGCCGTGGCTCAGCACGTCTTGGCCTGCAGCCCAGTGTGCCAGCCAATCGGCACGGTAGTTTTGATAGCCGTCCAACACGTCAGCCAGTTGCTGTGCCAAACCAAACGCGCGACTGCCTTGGGTGTCGTCGCCCAGGTAATGTGCCAAGGGTGCAAAGCGCGGGTCTTTCAACCATTCGGGCAAGCGGCGCAAGATGCGCCAGACCAAGGGCGCTTTGTCCAAGGGCATGTGGGCGGGCAGTTTGTCGGCACCCAGCACGCTGCGGTAGATTTGCCACAACTGGCTGGAGGGCAACTCGAGGCGGGTGGCCGCGCAAATGCCCAAGGCGGCGTCTGCTGCCAACGCCAAAGACAACCAATGCTTCATGCCATTGCTTTGCACCAGGATGGTTTCGGCGGCCAAGGGTGGCAATGGGTTGTCTTTCACATGCTGAACCAGCAGATCTCGAAGACCTTCCATGCGGTTGCTGTGCAGCACCATGAAACCAGGCGGGCGGGGTGTGGTCATGCGTTGGGGCGGTTAAAAGAGGTGTGAGCTTAAAGCAGACCCGGGCTCAAAACTTGACCTTCTACCGTTAAACCTTGTGCCGAAAGCTTTTGCGCAACCCGCGGCCCCATGCCGCTGACCCGACGCATCAGGTCTGGCCAATCTTTGAAAGGCTGTTGACTTCGGGCTGCCATCACCCTGCGCGTGAAGGCGGGCCCCAAACCACGCAAATTGTCCAGCTCCGCTTCAGTGGCTTGGTTGATTTCGAGGGCCCACAAACGGCTGGCGAAAACCAAAGTGAATAAAACAAGCATGGTGCGCATCGTGGTCTCCTGAAAGACCTGATTGAAGTCCATGGTGCGCATGAAGTGCGAAAGCGAGTGTGTCGAAATTTGAAGGAGCAACTTCAACGCTTCAGCGCTTGTTTTCAATAGGCAGCGCAAGGGACAGGCGTGCTTGCGCCCGTCAGGAGGTTTGCGCCAACCAAGCCATGTAACTGGCCACTCCAGTTTGGACATCGGCAAAGGCATGGTCGCAGCCGCTGCCTCGCAAGCCGTTCAAGTCAGCTTGGGTAAAGCACTGGTATTTCCCGCGCAGCGCATCGGGGAATGCAATGTATTGAATCAGTTGCTGCTGCACCGCTTCAGCCAAGCTCAATGCCTTTTGCCCTCCTGTACTGCGGGCCGCATTCACCACAGCCAAGGCCACATCGTTGAAAGGCTGTGCGCGTCCTGTGCCCAAATTGAACAAACCGTTTTGGGCTGGATGGTCGAAGAACCACAGGTTGACAGCCACCACGTCATCAATGAAGACAAAGTCTCGCTCTTGTTGGCCAGCGGCATAGCCACCGTAGTCGCCAAACAATTTCACATGGCCATCTTGTTTGAACTGATGGAATTGGTGAAACGCCACGCTGGCCATGCGGCCTTTGTGTTGTTCGTGCGGCCCATACACATTGAAGTAACGGAAACCAACAACTTGCCCCTTGTTTCGGCTGAAATCGGTGCCCATCTCGGTGCGCATGCGTTGGTCAAACAGCAGCTTGGAGTAGCCATACACATTCAGCGGCTTCTCAAACGCTGGGCTTTCCACAAAATGGCTGGAGCCGCCATACGTGGCCGCCGAAGAGGCATACAACAAACGGGTTTGTTGGGCTTGGCAGGCAGCCCACAACTGGCAAGACACGCCGTAGTTGTTGTCCATCATGTAGCGGCCATCGGTTTCCATGGTGTCGCTGCAAGCGCCTTCGTGAAAGACGGCTTCCACCTGTCCATAGTCGCCTTTTGAAAAGCGGTCGTAGAACACCGCATGGTCGACATAGTCGGCGATGTGCAAGTCGGCCAGGTTGCGAAACTTGTCGCCGTCTCGCAAGTCATCCACAGCAATGATGTTGCTGATGCCGCGTGCATTCAAACCTTTGATGATGTTGCTGCCAATAAAACCTGCGGCACCTGTGACGACCAATTTCATGCGGACAACTCCTGGTAAGACACGCCTGCGGTGCCAAATTTGCCCACCACCACACCGCCAGCTTTGTTGGCCCAGGGCAGAGCATCCCGCAGCGACAGGCCACTGGCCAGCAAACTGGCCAAGGTGGCGATCACGGTGTCACCTGCGCCGGTGACGTCAAAAACTTCGCGTGCCAAAGCAGGCACATGGCTGACGCCTTGGGCATCAAACAGACTCATGCCTTCTTCGCTGCGTGTCAGCAACAAGGCCTCCAAGCCCAAAGCTTGGCGCAGGTTTTGCGCTTTTTCGGCCAAGCTACTTTCATCTTGCCAACGCCCGATCACTTGTTGCAGTTCGGCACGGTTGGGCGTGATGACGGTGGCACCTGCATAGCGTGAATAGTCACTGCCTTTGGGGTCAATCAATACGGGCAACTTGGCAGCGCGTGCTTGGGCAATCATGTCGGCCACATGGGTCAGGCCGCCCTTGCCATAGTCGGAAAACAGCACGGCTTGGTGTTGCCCCAGCAAGCTGGCAAACAACTGGCTTTGCGACGCCAAGACTTCGGATTGCGGCTCGTTTTCAAAGTCTGCACGCAAGAGTTGTTGCTGGCGACCAATGATGCGCAATTTCACGGTGGTTTGCAGTTGAGCGTCGCGGCCCCAGTGCGCTTGAATACCGCTGCTGGCCACCAATTGGCTCAAGCGTTTGCCGTTGTCATCGTCACCCAAGACGCTGAGCAAACTTGCTTGGGCGCCCAAAGTCACCACATTGAAGGCGACATTGGCACAACCGCCCAAGCGTTCTTCTTCGCGGGTGACGCGCACCACCGGCACCGGTGCTTCGGGGCTGATGCGGTCCACCGCGCCATACCAATAGCGGTCTAGCATGACATCACCGACGATCAGCACATGGGCTTGCTTCAAACGGTCAAGGGGGGGCAGCATGGTCATGGCTCAGAGTTCTTCAATGCGACGGGGTGGGTAGCTGTCCCAGGCTTGGCAGCCCGGGCATTGCCAAAAATGTTGCAAAGCTTCAAAGCCACAGGCCGCGCAACGGTAGCGGCGCAGGGGTTTGGCGGCTTGCTCTAAGGCACGTTGCACCTGGGGTTGTTGCGCGGGGTTGAGTTGCTCGCCTGCCAGCCATTGGGTGGCCGCAATGAGGGACGGGTGTTTGAGCAAATGCTGAGCGTAGAGTTCTCGGCTCAGCTCCTGTCCCATGCTGCGTTGCAACTTGACGATGGCGTCCAGCACATCCAAGTTTTGATCGGCATGGTAGCTGTCTTGCAGCAAGGTCAAGACGCCGATTTGACGGTGAACTTGGGGTGCCAAGTTGGCGAGTTTGTCGGCCACCAAAGGCAAGGCCGAAGGGATGTGCTGCGCCAATTGTTCCAATTGATCGCAGGCGGCTTCGGGCTGCCCCTGTTGCATCAACAACTGCGCCAAGGCCATGCGCGGGCGGGCGTTGCCCGGTGCGGCTTGGATGGCTTCCAACAGCCATTGTTTGGCTTGCACGGGGTCTGCGCTTTCGCTGGCCAACTCGCACAGGTAATGGGCGCGGCGCACCGTGAATCGGCCTTGCCCAGCGTGGTCGAGTTGCAAACTGATGTCAGCAGCTTGCTGCCAGTCGCGGGTGCGCTCGTAAATCGTCAACAGAGCAAGCAGCGCTTGGGGTGCCAATGTGGTTTGCAGCAATGGTCGCAACGCCGATTCGGCGCGGTCCAAGATGCCGGCTTTCACATAGTCCAGGGCCAAGTCGTATTGGGCGCGTTCGCGGTCGGCGCTGCTCAGGTCGGCACGGGCCAGCAGGTGTTGGTGGACCCGCACTGCGCGCTCAAATTCACCCCTGCGGCGGAACAAATTGCCCAGCGCAAAGTGCAATTCAGAAGTATCCGGATCCCGCTGAACAGCTTCAATGAAGGCGTCAATCGCTTGGTCTTGTTGCTCATTGAGCAGGTGGTTCAGGCCTTTGAAATACGCCTTGGGGTTGCTGCGGTTTTCCAATCGCAGCTGGCGCAGGTCAAACCGCGACGCCAACCAACCCAGCACAAAGGCCAAGGGCAGGCCAATGAAAATCCAGCCAATTTGCAAATCCATCAGGCGGTGTTCCTCATGGCGTGTAGGGCAAATCGGGGGCCACGGGGGCAGCCACAGGGGTTGCAACCGGTTTGAAAGCCTGTTTGGCCAAGCGGCGTTGACGCCACCAGCGCGGCACCATGCCCAGCACACCCAGCGCCACGCCCAGCGTGAAGACCACCAGCAACACCAGCACCATCGGGGCACGCCACTCCAGACCCCACAGGAAATGCACAGCGACATCGTCTTTGTTGTTCAAAGCGAAGGCCAGCAGGATCAAAAAAATGGCTGCTTTCAGTGTCCACTGAAGCAGCCGCATAAATTGTTTCAAATTGTGTCCCCAGTGTGGGTGAAATTCTAGGGCTTGGCGGTGTCGGGCTGGGCCAGCAAGTCTTTGGTGCGAACTTCAACGGCTTCGCGCAACGCCTTGCCTTGTTTGAAATGAGGCACTCGTTTTTCCGGGATGGCCACGCTTTCGCCAGAACGCGGATTGCGTCCCATGCGCGGCGGTCGACGGTTGACCGAAAAGCTGCCAAAGCCACGCAATTCGATGCGGTGGCCTTTCACCAAGGCGTCGCTCATCGCGTCAAGCAAGGCTTTGACGGCAAATTCCGCGTCGCGGTGGGTCAGCTGCGGGAAACGCGCTGCCAGTTCTTCAACCAAATCACTGCGGGTCATGTGTACTGCTTAGAGAGACCTTGGAAAAGCCACCGACGGCTTGAAGCCCATCGGTGGTTCGGGTCACAGGGCCACCCAAGGTGGCCGCTGTGATCACTTCTCGGTGTTGTCCAATTTGGCACGCAACAAAGCGCCCAGGCTGGTGGTGCCGGCATTGCCTGAGTTTTGGCTCAGGGTTTGCATGGCTTCTTGTTGGTCTGCTTGGTCTTTCGCTTTGATCGACAACTGGATGTTGCGGGTTTTGCGGTCCACATTGACCACCACAGCGGTGACTTCGTCGCCGACTTTGAGCACCTGGCTGGCATCTTCCACGCGGTCGCGGGAGATTTCAGAGACGCGCAAGTAGCCGATGATGTCTTCGCCGAGGTCGATTTCAGCACCTTTGGCATCCACCGTTTTGACGGTGCCAGTGACGATTTGACCTTTGTCATTGACCGACACGAAGTTGGTGAAGGGGTCGGAATCGAGTTGCTTGATGCCCAAAGAAATGCGCTCGCGCTCGACGTCCACAGCCAACACCAGGGCTTCGACTTCTTGGCCCTTTTTGAAGTTGCGCACGGCAGCTTCGCCGGTTTCGTTCCAAGACAGGTCGGACAAGTGAACCAGACCATCGATGCCAGCGGCCAAGCCGACGAACACGCCGAAGTCGGTGATGGACTTGATGGGGCCTTTGACACGGTCGCCGCGCTTGGTGGCGGAAGCGAATTCTTGCCAAGGGTTGGCTTTGCACTGTTTCATGCCCAAAGAAATGCGGCGTTTGTCTTCGTCGATCTCGAGGACCATGACTTCGACTTCATCGCCCAAAGCGACGATCTTGGAAGGGGCCACGTTTTTGTTGGTCCAGTCCATTTCAGAAACGTGCACCAAGCCTTCGATGCCGGGTTCGAGTTCGACAAACGCGCCGTAATCGGCGATGTTGGTGACCTTGCCGTGCATGCGGGTGCCTTGGGGGTAGCGGCGGTTGACGCCCATCCAAGGATCGTCGCCCATTTGTTTCAAGCCCAAAGACACGCGGTTTTTCTCGGTGTCGAACTTGAGGATCTTGGCGGTTATTTCTTGACCAGCGACCACCACCTCGGAGGGGTGACGGACACGACGCCAGGCCATGTCGGTGATGTGCAGCAAACCATCGATGCCGCCCAAATCGACGAAAGCGCCGTATTCGGTGATGTTTTTCACGACGCCGTGAACGATGGAACCTTCTTTCAGGTTTTCCATCAGCTTGGCGCGTTCTTCGCCCATGGAGGCTTCAATCACGGCGCGGCGTGACAACACGACGTTGTTGCGCTTGCGGTCGAGCTTGATGACCTTGAATTCCATGGTCTTGTTCTCGAAGGGAGACAAGTCTTTGATGGGGCGGGTGTCGATGAGTGAACCGGGCAAGAAGGCGCGGATGCCATTGACCAACACGGTGAGGCCGCCTTTGACTTTGCCGCTGGTGGTGCCGGTGACGAATTCGCCGGATTCCAGGGCTTTTTCCAGGCTCATCCACGAGGCCAAACGCTTGGCGGTGTCGCGGCTGAGGATGGTGTCGCCGTAGCCGTTTTCGACCGAGCTGATGGCCACCGACACGAAGTCGCCGGCTTGAACTTCGAGTTCGCCCAGGTCGTTTTTAAATTCTTCAATCGGCACATAGGCTTCTGATTTCAGCCCTGCGTTGACCACCACGTGGTTGTGCTCGACGCGAATGACTTCAGCGGTGATGACTTCACCGGTGCGCATTTCGGAGCGTTTCAGGGATTCTTCAAAGAGGGCTGCAAAAGATTCAGACATTCAATTTCCTAATTTCGTCGGCCAAGCGGCAAGCTGCACTGTGGCAGCCTAGAAAAACTTGATCGACTTGGTTTGCGGCAAGACCGCGGTTGGGTGAAACAACCTGAGCACCAGTGCGCCAAGCAGCGCGAGAGGGATGATCAGGAGCGGGTCAGGGGCGGCCGGGGCCAAACACCTGTTTGCTTTGCCACCAGGCCAACACTTGAGCCACCGATTCCTCGATGGAGAGCTGGGAGTTGTCCAGGTGCATTGCGTCTGCGGCGGGCTTCAAAGGGGCAACGCTGCGCTGTGTGTCGCGGGCGTCGCGCGCTTCCAAGTCTGCGCGAAGAGCCGAGATTGTAGTGGAAAAACCCTTTGAAATCAGTTGCTTGTGACGCCGTTCTGCTCTTTTTTCGGCGCTGGCGGTGAGAAACACCTTGAGCGGCGCACCGGGGAAGATGACCGTGCCCATGTCGCGACCGTCGGCCAGGAGCCCAGGCAGTTTCTGGAAGCGGTGCTGCAAATCCACCAAGGCTTGCCGCACTTTGGGCAGCACCGAGACTTTCGAGGCGTTCATTCCGGCTTCTTCGGTGCGGATTTCATGACCAATATTGACACCGGACAGAAGCACTTGCTCACCTACAAAAGACACGGGCAGGCTGCGTGCCAGCTCGGCGATGGCGTTTTCGTGGGCTTCGTCCAGGCTCAAACCGGCTTGCAAGGCGGCAAAGGCGGTGACCCGGTAGAGCGCGCCGCTGTCGAGGTAGTGGTAGCCCAAGGCTTGCGCGACCAAAGCGGCCAGCGTGCCCTTGCCCGAGGCGGTCGGGCCGTCGATGCAGATGACTGGCACCGCTTTGGCCTGGGCCAGGCTGAACAAAGCCTCGAAGTAGTCGGGGAAGGTTTTGGCCACGCATTTCGGGTCTTCGATGCGCACCGGCAGCCCCGCAGGATTGAACGCCGCCAGCGAAAAACACATGGCGATGCGGTGGTCGTCGTAGGTGTGGATGCTGGCGGCTTGCCAGTGTGTGATGGGGTGTACTCGGATCCAGTCCTGGCCTTCTTCCACCTGTGCGCCGAGTTTGCGGGCTTCGGTGGCCATGGCGGCGATGCGGTCGGTCTCTTTCACCCGCCAGCTGGCGATGTTGCGCAAGGTGCTGGGGCCGTCGGCATAGAGCGCCATGACGGCCAAGGTCATGGCGGCGTCGGGGATTTGGTTGCAATCCATGTCGATGGCACGCAGGGGCCAAGCGCCCCGGCGGGTTTGCACCCAATTCGGGCCGCTGGTGATGACCGCGCCCATGTGGGCGGCCGCGTCCATGAAGCGGATGTCGCCCTGAATGGAGTCGGCACCCACGCCTTGAATCCGCACGCCCTCAACGGAGGCGATGGCACCCAAAGCCATGAAGTAACTGGCCGACGAGGCATCGGCTTCCACGGGCAAACTGCCCGGCGAGGTGTAGCGGCTGCCGGCAGGAATGGTGAAGCGCTGCCAGCCTTCGCGTTTGACCGTCACGCCAAAGCGCTGCAACAGGTTCAGGGTGATGTCGATGTAGGGCTTGGAGATCAGCTCGCCGACCACATCGATGACGATGTCTTGGCCAAAGGCGTTGGCCGCAGAACTGGGGCTGACCGAGGAAGCGCGGTGCGTCGCCGCCAAGGGCAGCGCCAACAACAAAGCCGTTAGGAACTGACTGGACACGTCGCCGCGCACCTGGATGGGCGCGTCCAGCTGCAAGACCTTGTGGCCTTGCAGGTGCAGCGGCGGAAAGCCCTCTTGGCCGGTGTAGTTGATGTGGCAACCCAGCTGGCGCAAGGCGTCCACCAGGTCGCCGATGGGGCGCTCGTGCATGCGCGGCACGCCGTGCAGCTTGGCGTTCGCGCCCATCAAAGCCAAGGCGGCGGTGAGCGGGCGCATGGCCGTGCCCGCGTTGCCCATGAACAAATCCAAGGTTTGGGCTGGCGCTTGGCCGTTCAGTCCGGAGATGCGCACCGTGCTGCCGTCCACCTCGACCTTGCAGCCCATGTGCCGCAACGCCGCCAGCATGACTCGGGTGTCGTCCGAATCCAGCAGGTCGTGCAAGGTGGTGGTGCCTTGGCACAAGGCGGCGAGCAACAGCACCCGGTTGGAAATGCTTTTCGAGCCCGGCAGGGTGACCGTGCCTTGGGCGCTGGACAGGGCGGGAACATCGAGGAAGGCGGTGCTGTACATCTCAGTCTTCTTGGCTCTCGCCAGCCGAGGGCAAGCGCTGGTTTTGGTCGGTTCGGGAAGCGGCTTCGCCCAGTTGCCAAGCGCTTCGAGCTTGACTGGCTTGGGCAATCAGCGCTTGCAACTGCGCGGCGTCGCCTTGCGTGATGGCGGCCTCGAGTTGCTCCAAGGCGATGCGGAAATGCGTGGTTTGGGTCAACACCTGCTGTGCATTGGCCAAAAAAATGTCGCGCCAAATGGCCGGGTCGCCAGCGGCAATGCGCGAAAAATCTCTGAAACCCGGGCCTGCGAGCTTCAAGAAGTCTGCGGCTTGGGGTTGCTGCAGCAAGCCATTGACTTGCGCAAACGCCAGCAAATGCGGCACATGGCTCACAGCGGCAAAAGTTTGGTCGTGCGCCTCGGGCGTCATGCTGTGCACCCGAGAGCCGATGGCTTGCCACAACGCCGTGGCGGTGGCGATTTGCGCTGGCGTGTTGTGGGCCAAGGGCGTCAGGATGAGTGCGCGGTCTTGGTAGAGCGAGGCGTCGGCGTGCTCAACACCGGCCTGGGCTTTGCCAGCGATGGGGTGGGCCGGTAAAAAGCAGGCCAGTTTGTCGCCCATGGCGGCACGGGCAGCGGCCACCACATCGGTTTTGGTGGAGCCCACGTCCATCACCAAACAGTCAGCGCTCAGGTGCGGGGCGATGTCGGCCAAACAAGCGGCGGTGTGGCTGACCGGCACGGCGATCAACACCAGGTCCGCGCCTTGAACCGCTTCGGCGGCGCTGCGGGCGGCTTGGTGAATGACGCCGCGTTGCAAAGCCTTGTCGCGCGTGGCCTGCGAAGGGCTGAAGCCCACCACCTTGTCCACCAAGTGTTTGTCTTGCAGCGCCAACGCAAAGGACGCGCCCATCAGGCCGCAGCCGACCAAGCCGAGTTGCTTGAATTTCATGCGCCAACCGGGTAGGAGCCAATCACTTTGTAAAACGCGCACAGGCTTTGCAGCTCTTGCAGCGCCTTGGCCACATGCGGCTGGCTGATGTGGCCGTCGAGGTCGATGTAGAAGTAGTACTCCCACTGGCCTGATTTGGCGGGGCGCGACTCGAAGCGGGTCATGGACACGCCGTTGGCTTTCAGCGGCATCAGCAGGTCGTGGACCGCGCCGGGTTTGTTGGTGACTGACACCACCAAGGAGGTGCAGTCTTTGCCAGATGCAGGCGGCGTTTCCATGGTTTGCGGCAAGCTGATGATGGCAAAGCGGGTGCGGTTGTAGGCCTCGTCTTGGATGGCGTGGGCCACCACATGCAAGCCAAATTCAGCGCCCGCGCGTTCGCTGGCCAAGCCTGCCCAAGCTGGGTTGGTGGCGGCCAAACGTGCGCCTTCGGCGTTGCTGGCCACGGCACGGCGTTCGGCGTGCGGCAGGTGTTTGTTCAGCCATTCTTGGCATTGGCCCAGCGCTTGCGGATGGGCCAACACCACCTCGATGCCTTCGAGCGACGGCGACTGGCGCAACAGGTTGTGGCGCACCAAGAGACTCACCTCACCAATCACATGCACCGGTGTGCGCAAGAACAAATCGAGGGAGCGGGCCACCGCACCTTCGGTGGAGTTCTCCACGCCCACCACGCCATATTGCGCGGTGCCAGCTGTGGTGGCTTGGAACACCTCGTCAAAGTTGTTGCAGTAAATCAGCTCGGCGGCAGAGCCAAAAAACTCGATGGCTGCTTGCTCGCAAAACGTGCCCACGGGGCCAAGCACCGCCACGCGTTGTGGCGCTTCCAGCGCCAAACAGGCCGACATGATTTCGCGCCAAATGGCGGCCACGTGCTGGTTTTTCAGCGGGCCGGGGTTGAGCGATTGGATTTTCTCCAGCACCTGCGCCACGCGGTCGGGGCGGAAAAACGGCGAGCCTTCGGCGCGTTTGATGTCGCCCACGCCCTCGGCCAAATGGGCACGCTGGTTCAGCAGTTGCAGCAGTTGGCCGTCGAGTTGGTCGATCTGCACCCGCAGATCGGCCAGGGTGGGCTTGACGCCGTCGGTCATGGGGTGTCGTCGGCGGCAGCGTCGCTGTCACCCTCTTCAGCGGCCTCATCGGCACCGGCTTGGGCATCGTTTTCCACGATGCGCTGCATGCCGGAAAGTTTGGTGCCATCGTCCAAATTAATGAGGATCACGCCTTGTGTGGCACGGCCCATTTCGCGGATTTCACTGACGCGGGTGCGCACCAGCACACCGCGGTCGGTGATCAGCATGATGTCGTCATCCACATGCACCAAGGTGGCGGCCACGACACGGCCGTTGCGCTCGGATTGTTGGATGGCGATCATGCCCTTGGTGCCACGTCCGTGGCGGGTGTATTCATCAATCGGGGTGCGTTTGCCATAGCCGTTTTCGGTGGCGGTGAGAACGCTGGTGCGGGCCATGTCGGCGCTGGCCGTGCCATCGGGCAGGGCAGGCAGATCTTGCGCGGCCACCAGCATGGCGATCACGCTTTGGCCGTCTTCAATCATCATGCCGCGCACACCACGGGCGCTGCGACCCAGCGGGCGCACATCGTTTTCGTCAAAGCGCACGGCTTTGCCGCCATCCGAGAACAGCATCACATCGTGCTTGCCGTCGGTGAGGGCCGCGCCAATCAGGAAATCGCCATCGTCGAGGTTGACCGCGATGATGCCGCCCTTGCGCGGGTTGTTGAACTCGTCAAGCGAGGTTTTCTTGACCGTGCCCATGGACGTGGCCATGAACACGTATTGGTCGGAGGGGAAGCTGCGGGCGGGGCCGGTGAGCGGCAACACCACGTTGATTTTTTCGCCTTCTTGCAGCGGGAACATGTTGACGATGGGCCGGCCGCGTGAGCCGCGTGAACCCTCGGGCACTTCCCACACTTTGAGCCAATACAAACGGCCCCGGTTGGAGAAGCACAGGATGTAGTCGTGGGTGTTGCCGATGAAGAGTTGTTCGATCCAATCGTCTTCTTTGGTGGCGGTGGCTTGCTTGCCGCGACCGCCGCGTTTTTGGGCGCGGTATTCGCTCAGGGGCTGGCTCTTGATGTAGCCGCTGTGGCTGAGTGTGACCACCATGTCGGTGGGCGTGATCAGGTCTTCGGTGGCCAAATCTTGGGCGTTGTGCTCGATGTGGCTGCGGCGAGCACCCAGCTTGCTTTGGCCGAACTCTTGGCGAATGGCCGTGAGTTCTTCGGCAATGATGGTCGAGACGCGTTCTGGGCGGGCCAAGATGTCGAGCAAGTCGTCAATTTCAGCCATGACTTCTTTGTACTCGTTGACGATCTTGTCTTGCTCCAGGC
The DNA here is from genome assembly GCA_947448745.1 of Comamonadaceae bacterium. GTDB lineage: Bacteria > Pseudomonadota > Gammaproteobacteria > Burkholderiales > Burkholderiaceae_C > Limnohabitans. The sequence continues at coordinate 61,470 of CANFOQ010000005.1, read as the reverse complement.
CGGTCAGGCGCTGCAAGCGCATTTGCAAAATTTCGTGGGCTTGGGTGTCGCTCAGGCGGTAGAGGCCATCGGCGCCCATGCCGTATTGCTTTTCCAAACCGTCTGGGCGGTAGTCGTCGGCGTTGATGACGCCACCATCGGCTTTGGCGCGGGTCAGCATGGTGCGCACCAACTGGCTGTCCCAGGGCTTGCTCATCAGCTCGGCTTTGGCCACGGGGGGTGTGGGCGCATTGCGGATGATGGCAATGAAGTCGTCGATGTTGGCCAAGGCCACGGCCAAACCTTCCAGCACATGGCCGCGTTCGCGGGCTTTGCGCAGGTTGAAGATGGTGCGGCGTGTCACCACTTCGCGGCGGTGCGACAAGAAGACGGTGATGAGGTCTTTCAGGTTGCACAAACGCGGTTGGCCGTCAATCAGCGCCACCATGTTCATGCCGAAGGTGTCTTGCAGCTGGGTTTGCTTGTAGAGGTTGTTCAGCACCACCTCGGGCACCGCGCCACGTTTGAGCTCAATCACCAAGCGCATACCGGATTTGTCGGATTCGTCTTGGATGTGGCTGATGTCTTCGATTTTCTTTTCGTGCACCAACTCGGCCATGCGTTCTTGCAAGGTCTTTTTGTTCACTTGGTAGGGCAGCTCGTCGACGATGATGGCCTGGCGTTGGCCACGGTCGATGTCTTCAAAGTGGCATTTGGCCCGCATGACCACGCGGCCACGTCCGGTGCGGTAACCCTCTTTGACGCCGCTGATGCCGTAAATGATGCCGGCGGTGGGGAAATCGGGCGCGGGCACGATCTCCATCAGGTCGTCAATGCTCGCATCGGGGTGGCGCAGCATGTGCAAACACGCGTCCACCACTTCATTCAGGTTGTGCGGCGGGATGTTGGTGGCCATGCCCACCGCGATACCAGCCGAGCCATTCACCAACAAATTGGGAAATTTGGCAGGCATGACCAGCGGTTCTTTTTCGCTGCCGTCGTAGTTGGGGCCGAAATTAACCGTTTCTTTGTCGAGGTCGGCCAACAGTTCGTGGGCGATTTTGGACAAGCGGATTTCGGTGTAACGCATGGCGGCGGCGTTGTCGCCGTCCACCGAGCCGAAGTTGCCCTGGCCGTCGACCAGCATGTGGCGCAAAGAAAAGTCTTGCGCCATGCGCACGATGGTGTCGTAGACCGCGCTGTCGCCGTGCGGGTGGTATTTACCGATCACGTCACCCACAATGCGGGCGGATTTCTTATAGGGGCGGTTCCAGTCGTTGTTCAGTTCGTGCATCGCGAACAACACGCGGCGGTGCACAGGCTTCAGGCCGTCTCGGGCGTCGGGGAGGGCGCGTCCCACAATCACGCTCATGGCGTAATCGAGGTAGCTGCGGCGCATTTCCTCCTCTAGGCTGGTGGGAAGCGTTTCTTTGGCGAACTGGGTCATGGAGGCAGTCCAATCAGGACAGGAAAACCTGGCATTTTAGGGCCTAGAAAATGGTTGGACGCTTGTCATTTCCGTGTGCCATAATCAAAATGTACTAGGGGGTAAACCATTCCCTGGCCCAGTTTTGTAAACTTGCCTTTGACACTGTTCTTTATATAAGAAGGAATCTCATGAAAAACCTCAAACTCTTTGCAGTCGCTTTGTCCTTGTTGGGCGCAGCCACCGTATCCACCGCTGGTGAAATCAACAACTGGGTGAACGCATCCGGTGAAGTTTGGAAAAACACCCCCGGCGAATGCTGGCGCAACAGCTCTTGGACCCCCGCCACTGCCGCCGTTGGCTGTGACGGTGCCATCGTCGAAGAGCCCAAAGCTGCTCCTGCACCTGCCCCGGCTCCAGCGCCTGCACCAGCCCCCAAAGCTGAAGCCCCTGCACCTGCACCCGCTCCAGCACCGCCCGCACCAGCGCCTGCCCCTGTGTCCACCAAGGTCACTTACGCTGCTGACGCCTTCTTCGATTTCGACAAATCAGTGTTGAAGCCTGAAGGCAAAGCCAAGTTGGACGACCTGACCGACAAAATCAAAGCCATCAACTTGGAAGTCATCATCGCGGTTGGTCACACCGACGCCGTCGGTTCTGACGACTACAACCAAAAACTGTCCATGCGCCGTTCACAAGCTGTGAAAGCCTACTTGGTCAGCAAAGGTGTTGACAAATCCCGCGTGTACACCGAAGGCAAAGGCGAGAAGCAGCCTGTGGCTGACAACAAGACCAAAGAAGGTCGCGCTAAAAACCGCCGCGTTGAAATCGAAGTGGTGGGTTCACGCAAAAACTGATCAGCTGTAAAGCTTGTTCAAACCCCGCCTCGGCGGGGTTTTTTATGGGCGCGTCTTTTACCCCAGAGGGATCTGGGGCTCTGCACCAAGGCCGATTGACCGACAATGCCGCCATGAACACCAACGTCGACCCCGCCGAACTGGCGAAATTCTCCGAACTGGCGCACCGCTGGTGGGACACCAACAGCGAGTTCCGCCCGCTGCACCAAATCAACCCGATGCGCTTGGACTGGATTCAAGGTTTTGTGCCCTTGAAAGGCCAACACGTGCTGGACGTGGGCTGCGGTGGCGGCATCCTGAGCGACGCCATGGCGCGTGCCGGTGCGCAGGTGACTGGCATCGACTTGGCGACCAAGTCTTTGAAAGTGGCGCAACTGCACGCGCTGGAAACCCAAACCCCGAACGTGAGCTACCGCGAGGTGAGCGCCGAGGCTTTGGCCGCCGAAAAACCGGGCAGTTTTGACGTGGTGACCTGCATGGAAATGCTGGAGCACGTGCCCGACCCGGCGTCCATCGTGCAGGCCTGCGCCACCTTGGTCAAGCCCGGCGGCTGGGTGTTTTTCTCCACGCTGAACCGCAACCCCAAGTCGTTTTTGTTCGCCATCGTGGGCGCGGAATACGTGTTGAATTTGCTGCCCAAAGGCACGCATGAATTTGCCAAGTTCATCAAACCCAGCGAGCTGGCCAACCATTGCCGCGATGCGGGCTTGAACCTGCAAGCCAGCAAAGGCCTGCAATACAACCCGATCACGCGGCGTTATTGGCTGGATGGCAATACCAGTGTGAATTACATGATGGGCACTCAACGTGGTTAAAGCCATTCTGTTTGACCTCGACGGCACGCTGATTGACAGCGCCCCCGACTTGGGTGCCGCCGCCGACAAAATGCGCCAAGACCGCGGCTTGCCCTCGCTGGACTACAAGCTGTACCGCCCGATGGCTGGCGCCGGTGCGCGGGGCATGCTGGAAGTGGCGTTTGGCCTGAACCCCGACCACGCCGACTATGAAGCCTTTCGCGAAGAGTTTTTGAACAATTACGAGCAGGCCATGACCGTGCGCACCACCATCTTTGAGGGCGTGCCCGAGATGCTGGACGCGCTGCAACAACGCGGCCTGCGCTGGGGCGTGGTGACCAACAAACACCAACGCTTCACCATTCCCCTGACCCGCCAAATGCCGCTGTTCAACACCGCCCAAGCGGTGGTCAGTGGCGACACCATGCCGCAGCCCAAGCCGCATCCCGCACCCCTGTTGGAGGCCGCGCGGATCATGGGTTTGCCACCCGAAGCGTGTTGGTATGTGGGCGACGACGAGCGCGACATCGTGGCGGGCAAGGCTGCGGGCATGCCCACCGTGGCCGCGCACTACGGCTACTTGGGTGCGCAAGAGGAGGTGCGTCAGTGGGGCGCGGACCACATCATCCAAAGCCCATTGGCGCTGCTGGCGCTGTTGCCTTGAGGTTTTCCAGCGAAGGGCCTTGCTTCAGGGGTCTAGGGTGTTTGAACCCAGGCGCGTAGAATCGGCGCTCTGGGGCTGCATTGGTTTCGACATGGGTTCGGACGCGGCGCAGGGCATGTCGAGGTTCTGTCACCTCGTAAATCCGCAGAAAAAAACTAACTGCAAACGACGAACGTTTCGCACTCGCGGCTTAAACCCGCGAGCCTTGCAACAGTTGGCCAATAGGCTGGGCAAGGGTGGTCGCAAGACCGTCCAGGCTGCAAGGTAATTCATATCGGCTGGCTTCTCATCGGGTACCTTGGTGAGGAGCGAGAAAATAGGGTGCTGGTTTGGGGTGCAGCGTGTCGCTGCGCGGCACTTCAAATGAGAAAACAAAACAGACGACTACACATGTAGAACTGTCCGAAAAAGGCTTGTGGACGGGGGTTCAAATCCCCCCAGCTCCACCAATAAAGGAAAAACCAACCCTTCGGGGTTGGATTTTTTTTGCCTGCTACCTCGTGTTGACGCGGGTTGCCTGGATGCTTCGGATCGTGTTGATTACATTTTGAATTCAGGCGACTTGTCTTTTCCTTCTAGTGTCTTCATCAATTGCTGGTGATAACTTTCCAGCAAGTTGCTCAAGTACTCCCAGAATTTTTCAGAATTCACAGTTTCCTTCACCGTCTCGTTGGGAAGAAAACGAGCCATCTCTTTGCGAAACTCTTTTGCTATTTCTAAATCCTTGTTTAAGGATGCAGAGCGTTGGGCAAAAGCATTCAAGTAAACATCAGTTTGCGCGTGATGGTCGTTGAGCTTGTTTTTAATCAGATCCAGAGCAGGTTTGATTTGTTGTTGATGCAGCCAAGCAATATCCCATAAATCGCGGTTTTTGAGTCTGTTTGGGCGCAACGCAAACGCGACTAATTTGTCCGCAAAGATCTCTTCGCGTGATTGAGCCTGCAGAATCAATCCGCTGGTGCCCATTTCAACCCCATAAGGATTGAGTAACGCCATCGGACGAGGTTGATAGCTTGGTATGGCACACACATCGATATTGATGCGTTGAGCAGGGATGTCTTTGAGCCCAGGCCTTGTCTGAACTTTGAGTTTCCACGTGCTGACGTTGCCTTCTTCGCGCACGGGGTCGGTCACGTTGATCTCCAACCCATACTTGGCCTTGAGGCTCTCAATCAGGATGTTGCTCATTGCTGCCAGTTGGTCTCGGGTGAAATCGGATCCACCTGTGAAGTCCAAATCTTCACTCAATCGATTCGACCCATAGCAAGCACGCAGGCAAGTTCCGCCAATGAATGTCAGTTGCGTGAGAAGGCCTGCACCGCTTAGCACTCGCAAGATATCGTGGTGAAGAAGTTCCTTCTCCACGACAACTCGCAAACGGGCAACCTCTTGCTTGTTGTTGAGTGCTTCATCAACCAGTGCATCAAACAAACTCATGGGCTACTTTCCATTCAATCAGGTCAAGACTTCGATGTGTGGCTCGCATATCTCTGAGCGCTTGTGCAACGTTAGCGCGCCAGAGCCAAGTTCTGGGGTCGTATTCGATACTGCCAACCAGATCCTGCGGTCGTTGTCGTGTTTTGACAAACTCAATGCTTCCCCATCGACCGCAGTCAATGACACCAGAACGCCCCGAAGACATGACCATGATGCGGTTCATTGGAATTTGAGAAATCACGCCAGCGTCACTTAGGACGGTTTCGAGACTCAGGTAGTTCAGCCCAAGAGGGCGCAATTTGACGGCGGCATGAGGCAGGATCAATCCACGATCTGGATTCGCTTTTTCGTACAAATACAAGCCACGGCACAGCCTGGTGAGGTACCCCTCGCTGACTGCCCGACTCAGTAGTGTTTTGAATGCTGTTTCCGAGTGTCTGGGAAGGATTGCACGCAAATCCGAAGGCGTGAACAGACAAGCCTGCGGGCTGGCCAGCTGGCTGATGGTGTCTATCAGTTGCCGAATAGGTTTCATCAAATATTCGTCGAAAAGTTGCACTAAGTGTAATCTTCCGATGAGTATTGTCAAGTACCTAGCGATTTTTGTCACTTTAGAGCTATAAATTCGCCTAGATGAAGGGGCGCTACAGCTTGGCGAACTGGCGTTTTCGTACAAGTTCACTCTTCAGTTCCTTATCAGTTCTCCATTGATTTCCTGAAATAGAGCCGTTGTTGTTGATTGGCCAAGGCTACCCAGCAGCACATCTTGCGCTTTCCCCCCAAGATCTGCGTTCATAGAAATTCTCATAATGAGCAAAATTATTTTTCCGAAGATATCAAAAAGTTGATTAACTTCCTACAATGATTCGAATTCGCACAAAGCGAAATCCCCCCGTGCTTGTCAGTGAATGACACGGCACGGCGGTAGCGTTCTCAAACCCCTCCCCATGACCAGCCGCCGCTCTCAGCTGCAAGAAGACACCTACTTTCGGGTGTTGCGCTTGCTGCAAGACAACCCCGACATGACGCAGCGCGAAATCGCGCAAAGCTTGGGTTTGAGCACCAGCGGCCTGAACTACTGCCTGAAAGCGCTGATCGACAAGGGCTGGGTCAAGGTGCACAACTTCAGCCAGTCCAAGAACAAGTTTGGCTATATCTATGTGCTGACGCCGCAGGGCATTGCCGAGAAGTTGGCACTGACCAGCCGCTTTTTAAAGCGCAAGCTGAGCGAATACGACGCGCTGAAGGCGGAAATTGATGGCTTGCAGGCTGAAGTGCAGACGTCTGCACAGCCTGAGGCCAAGGCTGCTGAGGTTTAAAGATGCGCCTCACCCCCACCCAAATCAACACCATCAACAGCACCGCCCAAGCGGTGTTGGGGGAGGGTGCGAGGGTGTGGCTTTATGGCTCGCGGCTGGACGATGACCGTCGGGGTGGCGATATTGATTTGTTGATCGAGTCCGTGCCCAAGGCCAGCGTCATGGATAAAGCCCGCATCAAGTACCAACTTGAAACGGCCTTGGCATTGCCGGTGGATGTGCTGGCGGCGGCCATTGGCGGCGAGCCCAGCACCTTTGAAGCCATTGCGCGAAAGAAGGCTGTTTTGCTGCGTCAAGAGCCAAGCAAGGAGCTTGGATGAACCACATCACGCCACTAGAGATTGAAAAAAACCACTTAGCGGGGTTGCTGGAGGCGATTCAGCGCTGTGTGTATTTTTTGAATGCATCCAGCCAAGACCTGCAATGGCCATTGCAAGGCGGGTATCTGGCCGAGCATAAAAAGGACAAACATTTGTTTGAAGCATTGGCCGCCATCAATGAGCGCTTTGCCAAGCTTCAAGACACCTTGGGCGCGGCCATGCGGCACAGCTTGGTGTTGTCTGGCGAACAGGCTGACAGTTTTATCAAAGTACTTGCAATTTTTGAGAAAAATGGCGTTGTGCAGTCCATTGAGACCTGGCAGGTGGCCAGGGCGGCCAGGAATTTGGCCGCCCACGATTACGAGACCGATTACCAACTGGTTGCAGACCATTTCAATGCCTTGCAAGCGCAGTTCGCCATGCTGAACCAAACCGCATTTCGGTTTGTGCGCTATGCCCAAGATGTGTTGAAGATCAGCCCGCAAAGCACAGATTTCAGTGTTGAGTTCACACAGATTGCCAGCGAATCTTCGGCGGTAAATAAATGAAGAAGTTCTCTTTGCCAATGCACCAAACAACTACGTTTTTTCATGACTGAACTGGCCGTCACCAAAATTCAGCAGCTGGAACAGGCCTTGCAGCTGCACCCTGGCGTTGCGTTCGCGGTGTTGGTGGGCAGCCAGCGCACTGGCCAAGCACACGCTCAAAGTGACTGGGATATTGCGGTTCAGTGGCGTGAAGCCTTGGGTTTGATGGAAAAATTGGCACAAACAGAGCTTCTTCGACATGAATTGAAGAATTTGTTGAATGTTGAAGAGTCGCAAGTTGATTTGATTGACACCTCCCATGCCCGCTTGGCCATGCGTGCCTTGGTGGCTGAAGAAGGCCAAGTGTTGGTGGTGAACGACGAGTTGGCTTGGGTGCGGTTTCTAAAAACCACCTGGTTTGAGCTGGAAGACCACTATTGGCGCGAGCAGCATGCGGCTTGACCTCTACCTTCAAGAAACCCGAAGGCTGGCTGCGGAACTGTGCGCGTTGCTGGCTGACTTCCCGGCTGAGAAATCCTGAGCACTAAAACATGCGCCTCACCCCCACCCAAATCGACACCATCAACAGCACCGCCCAAGCGGTGTTGGGGGAGGGTGCGAGGGTGACTTTGTTTGGTTCCAGGGTGGACGACCAAGCGCGGGGCGGGGATGTGGACTTGATGATCGAGGTGCCGCAAGCCTTGGCCGAACCGGCCTTGATGTCGGCGCAAATTGCCAGCCGCTTGTCGCGGGCCTTTGAAGGGCGGCATGTGGATGTGCTGCTGAAAGCGCCGAATCTGCAAGAGCTGGCCATTCACCGCGTGGCGGCGCAGCAAGGGGTACCTCTGTGAAGGTGGCTGAAGAGCAGTGGGCGCGGTTGCAGTTTTTAAGCCGCATCACCTTGAAAGAATGCCAGTACTTGCAGGAAACAGACGAGCGGCTTTTTTCGGACCCGCACACCATCGAATTTGTGCATTCAAGCCCAATGGACGCCCTGCTGGCTGAGCGTTTGGACGCCTTTGTCAGTCGTTTCAGCCGATTGCAAGACAACTTGGGCGACAAGTTGCTGCCCCAGTTGTTGGACGCCATGGGCGAGAAAACCGGTGCCGCCCTTGAAAACCTGGACCGCGCCGAAAAACTGGGTTGGATCGCTTCGGCAGACGCTTGGATGACCATGCGCCGCCTGCGCAACCAGATGGTGCACGAATACATCGAAGACACCATGGTTTTGAAGAGCGCTTTGCAGGCAGGGCATCGCTTTGTGCCTGTCCTGCTTGATGCGGCAAACCGCCTCACCACCCAAATCATCAAACTCTCCCCCGCATGACCTCCATCACGCCTGTCATTCTTTGCGGCGGCTCGGGCACCCGCTTGTGGCCGCTGAGCCGCAAGAGCTTTCCCAAACAATTTGTGCCGCTGATTGAAGGCAAAAGCCTGTTGCAGCTGACGCTAGAGCGGGTGGCTGCATTCGGCAGCCGCGTGGTGTGCGTGGCGTCGGATGAACACCGGTTTTTGGTGGCAGAAGCCATGCAAGCGGCCAAGGTGCAGGGCACGGTGTTGCTCGAGCCCATGCCGCGCAACACGGCTGCGGCCATGGCCATCGCGGCGCTCACGGCCAAGCCCGAAGACCTGCTGTTGTTTTGCCCTTCAGACCACCACATTCCCGACCTGTCAGCCTTTGCCAAGGTGGTGCAGCAGGGCGTGGCTGCGGCACAGCAGGGCGCCATCGTCACCTTTGGCATCGCGCCCAGTTTCCCCAGCACCGCCTATGGCTACATCCGCCAGGGCAGTGCCCGCGCAGATGGTGCGTTTCAGGTGGAAGGCTTCACCGAGAAACCAGCCTTGGACAAAGCGCAAGCGCTGCTGTTGAGTGGCCAAGCTTTGTGGAACGGCGGCATCTTTTTATGCAGCGCCCACACCTTGTTGCATGCTTTGGAAGAACACGCCTCAGACATTTTGAAGTCCTGCACAGACGCCATGGCGCAGGCCGCCACCGACGGCCAGTTCGTGCGGCCCGACGCCAAAACCTTTGCCGCTTGTCGGTCCGAGAGCATTGACTACGCCGTGATGGAGCACCATGCCAACGTGGCCGTGGTGCCCTTTGCCAGCGCTTGGAGTGATGTGGGCAGCTGGAACGCAGTGGCCGACCTCACGCCCGCCGACCCGCTGGGCAACCGTGTGGATGGCCAAGGCCATGTGCTTCACGCCAGCAACACCTATGTGCATGCGCCGCACCGCCCCGTGGTGGCCTTGGGCACGCAAGACTTGCTGATTGTGGACACGCCAGACGCCTTGCTGGTGGCCCACAAAGACCATGTGGAGCAAGTCAAGCAAGTGGTCGCGCTTTTGGACGCCGAGCAGATTGAACAATCCGTGCAGCACCGCAAAGTGGCGCGGCCTTGGGGCACCTACGACAGCGTGGACGTGGGCGAGCGGCATCAGGTGAAACGCATCACGGTGCGCCCTGGTGCCAAGCTGAGTTTGCAAATGCACCACCACCGCGCCGAGCATTGGATTGTGGTGAAAGGCACGGCGCTGGTGACTCGTGGCGAGGAAGAAGTGCTGCTGTCCGAGAACCAAAGCACCTACATCCCTTTGGGCGTGAAACACCGCCTGGAGAACCCCGGCAAGACGGACCTGGAGTTGATTGAGGTGCAGTCGGGCAGTTATTTGGGTGAGGACGATATTGTTCGGTTTGAAGACACTTATGGAAGAAATTAGGAAGTATTTGCATGACGAATAAAGTTGCTCTCATAACGGGTATCACGGGACAAGATGGTGCCTATTTGGCGGAACTTCTGCTTGAAAAAGGCTACACAGTTCACGGAATCAAACGACGTGCTTCATCCTTTAATACCGCCAGGATTGATCATTTGTACCGTGATCCTCATGAAACGGATGTTCGATTCTTTCTTCATCATGGTGATCTAACTGATTCGTCAAACCTTATTCGACTGATTCAAAAAATCCAACCGGACGAAATTTACAACCTCGCTGCAATGAGTCATGTGGCAGTGAGTTTTGAGTCACCTGAGTACACGGCCGATGTTGATGCCATCGGCCCATTGCGTATGCTTGAGGCCATTCGCATCCTGGGGCTTGAAAAGAAAACACGCTTCTACCAAGCTTCTACATCTGAGCTCTATGGTTTGGTGCAAGAGACTCCACAGAGGGAGACGACACCTTTCTACCCTCGCAGTCCGTATGCCGTAGCCAAGCTTTACGCATACTGGATCACTGTGAATTACCGTGAAGCCTATGGCATGTATGCCTGCAACGGTATTCTCTTTAATCATGAATCACCTATTCGCGGTGAAAATTTTGTCACCCGCAAGATCACACGTGCCTTGTCCCGCATCAAGTTGGGCCTACAAGACCGCCTTTATCTGGGCAACCTGGACGCAAAGCGAGACTGGGGGCACGCCAAAGACTATGTGGAAATGCAGTGGCTCATGTTGCAGCAAGATCAGCCGGAAGACTTTGTCATTGCCACTGGCTTGCAATACAGTGTTCGGGACTTTGTTAACGAAGCTGCAAAAGAGCTGGGCATCCACGTTCATTGGGAGGGGCAAGGGGTGGATGAAAAAGGCTTTGACGAATCAGGCAAATGCATCGTCTCCGTTGATTCGCGCTATTTTCGTCCAACGGAGGTTGAAACGCTACTTGGTGATCCATCCAAAGCCAAGGGGAAGCTTGGTTGGGAGCCCAAAATCACCTTCAGCGAATTGGTCAAGGAAATGGTGCGGGAAGATCTAAAAGCAGCCGAACGCGATGAACTGGTAAAAAGTCATGGTTACTCTACGAACACTTATCACGAATAGGCTTATGTGACCCCAAGTCGCAATCTGCTGGCAGGCTTAGCTAATTCGATCTGGTCCGCACTGATCGGATTTGCAGTTGTTCCGTTTTATATAAATTATCTTGGTGTAGAAGCCTATGGATTAATAGGTTTTTTTGTAACAACTCAAGCAGTGTTGAGTCTTCTTGATATGGGGATGGCCCCTACCATAAACCGTCAGGTTGCGCGTTGTTCGGCATTGGGGAATTTAAAAGAAGCAGGCAAGCTTTTGCATACACTTGCGGTGGTTTATTGGTGCGTAGCGGGAGCAATTGCATTATTTATTTTGGCGCTTGCCCCGTTGATTGCGAGCTATTGGTTGAAATCCAAACAGCTCTCACCAGCAACGATTTCGCACGCCGTGATGCTGATGGGGCTTGTCGTAGCGTTCCGCTGGCCCATCGGCTTGTACCAAGGCGCTTTGATGGGCGCGCAGCGGATAACTGTATCGAGCGCTATCAATATGGTCATGGTGACAATTTCAAACTTAGGTGCAATAGCAGTGTTGGCATTTGTCTCCCCGACGATTGAGGCCTTATTCATCTGGCAAGCATGCGTAGGACTTATTCATGCGGGCGCAATGCGATTGGGCGCATGGCGAGTTATAGGGGGGCTAAGGAATATTCAGTTTGATATTAATGAATTAAAAAATATCTGGAGGTTTTCAGCAGGCATGAGTGGACTTGCTGTATTGTCAATTATCCTGATGCAATTGGACAAGGTAATTTTGAGTAAAATGCTTGACTTAGAAGATTTCGGCCGCTATATGCTGGCTATGACTCTGGCAAATGGATTATTAATATTATTGACACCGATTTTCAATGTAATATACCCTCGCCTCGCGTCTCTAGTTTTTTTACGTGACGAGGAAAAGATCATTAGGCTATATAGAACAGGCATATTTTTTCTCGCTGCAATAGTTTTTCCAACAACAGTAGCCATAATAATTTTAGCAAAAGATATTTTATTTTTATGGACAAACAATATTGGTTTAGCGTCAACAGTAGCGCCAATTCTTATTTTATTAATTATAGGAACAGCGTTAAACGGTATAATGATATTCCCTTATGCACTACAATTGGCCTATGGTCATACAAAAATACCATTGACGATAGTAGCTTCCCTTATAATAGTATATATACCACTTACAATTTTTTTTGTAATGACATATGGTGCAGTAGGTGGGGCGCTTGCATGGGCAATATTAAATTTAATATACATAATTTTCGGCACTTGGATTACGCATCAGCATTTACTTAAGGAAGAGGGTTTTAAGTTGTTAATACATGACATTACTGTTCCACTTGGAGCCTCACTAGTTTTAGGATTTATTGGTTGGAAATTAATTTATGTAGAAGGGGCTTACTTAACCAATGTGTATCTAATCAGCGCATCTTCTATATTTTCAATGGTATCGATTATTATGATAGTGCAAGGTGCAAATGTAAAAAATAGATGGGCAAAATATTTAAAAGACAACGTAGAATTAGGAGATGCGTAATGAACAAAGAAATGAAGAAATATTTAAAGAAATTTTCATGGATTGTTAATTTAAATAACTTTAAAACTCGTACAAAATGGTGGCTAAGTGATATCCGTTCTGCCTTTTTGTCTAGATCAACAAAACTAAAAATGACTCCTTATGGATTTAAATTTAAAGGAACAAATTCAATACACCATATAGGCATGCAGGATGGGGTATTTGAAATTAATGAAGTAAGTCTTTTTAAAAAAATATTCGAACGCTCGGATGTATTTATAGATATTGGAGCGAATATTGGCTTTTATTCTTGTCTTGCACTGAAGGCGGATTTACATGTTCTAGCAGTTGAGCCATTGCAAAAAAATCTAGAATATCTTTATAGTAATATAATAGCCAACAAATGGGAGGGGATTGAAATATTCCCAGTTGGATTGGCTGAGCATCCGGGTGTAGCGACTTTATTTGGAGGTTCGAGCACGGGGGCATCTTTGATTGGTAGCTGGGCGGGAGCATCTAAAATGTTTCGCCAAAATATTGCGCTATCAACGCTGGATATTCTTTTAGGAAACAGGTTTGATCAAAAAAAAATATTTATCAAAATAGACGTCGAAGGCATGGAATACCAAGTTCTACTTGGCGCTAAATCTGCATTGAGAATGAAGCCAAGACCAGTTTGGGTTTTAGAGATATGTTTGAGCGAATATCATCCTGATGGCATTAATCCTAATTTCCAAGATATATTTAATTTGTTTTGGAAAGATGGATATGAAGCTCGAACTGCCGATCATAACAATAAATTAATAATACCAGAGGATGTGGAGCGTTGGATGAAATGTGGTCGATGCGATTCAGGTACTATCAATTACAAATTTGAATCTCCAAATTGAAGGCATTAAAATTAGTAATATGATGTAAGCTATTATTTTAAAAAACACACTTAATTGTATTTTTTTCAAGCAATAAATATTTACAAATTGGAAGAACGTACTATGAAACACTACTCGAGTCCCCTTTATCAAAAAATAATTCAAAATCTCCCAGTTGGAAGAGAAAAAGCATCGCGTGCGTTAGGATTTTTAACAGGTGGAAAGGTGAAGTCAGTTGTTAACCAAGCCAATTTATATCTTGATTTGCGAGAGGTAATACAACGAAGAATGTTCCTTGGAATATATGAACCAATTGAGACGGAGTGGTTCAAAGAATGTGTAGAAGCAGGGGATATTATAATTGATGTGGGTGCAAATTTTGGACATTACACTACGCTTGGAGCGACTTTGGTGGGAGCGAAAGGGAAGGTTTTTGCATTCGAGCCAAGTCCAATTGCAAGCAAAGTGATCGAGGATGCAATTAAAGAATCAAGTATACAAAATGTGATGCTTACTAAGTCTGCAGTAGGTAAGAACATCGGGATCGTAAATTTATTTTTACCAACTACCCAGCATTTGCACTCACCAAGTATCATGAAAAGTGACCCAAGTTTTATTACCCTTCAAATCCCAGTCATTGCTTTAGATACTTTTGAACCATTGATTTCAGTGCCTCTTATAAAACTAATAAAAATAGATGTTGAAGGTTATGAACCTAATGTACTTGATGGAATGAATAATATGCTCAGAGAAAAAAGAATTTTAAATATATTTTGCGAATTTAATTCATGGTGGTTGGAACGAAATGAAACTACTACCAGACAACTGTTAGAGCGATTCCTTGATTACGGTTACAAAATACATAAGCAGACGGATCTACAAGAGGGGTTAGTGGGACATAATGGTGCATCTTTCAATCTTCAAGATATATGGTTCAAGCTTCCACAAAATAAATCTTAAAATTTGACATTATTCAAAAATTCACAATTTGGAAAGAGTAAAAAATGACTATGCAAGTATTGCAAAATAGTAATCAAATCAGTTCTGCGCGCGAAGAGTTAATTAAAAAAGGTGCATCTTATGTTGACCAGCCTGATTCTCGTTTGAAGTCTATCCTTAGAAGGTGGGGTTTGGTAAGTGGCGTTGTTATGGGTGATTGGATTAAAAGTTGGGATGTGTTTGCTACGGTCAATTTTATTGAAAGCAACATAAAGATGAATGAACCCATACTGGATATTGGTTGCTATTCATCAGAGATACTGGCTTCGTTACACAAGGTGGGCTTTTCAAATCTGACGGGTGCCGATCTGAACCCGGATTTGAACAAAATGCCTTTTCAGGAATCCATTCACTACGAAGTGACTAATTTCATGCATACGAAGTTCGCAGACACTTCATTTAAGGCGATTACTTCAATTTCGGTTATTGAGCATGATTTTGACAGTAACGCCTTGCTGAAAGAAATGTCCCGTTTATTACAACCCGGCGGTTACTTTATTTCGTCATTCGATTACTGGCCTGAAAAAATTGATACAACTGGCATACAATTTTTTGGGATGGATTGGAGAATATTTTCTAAAGAGGAAGTAGCTGATTTTATTATAGAAGCAGCTTCATATGGTTTAACTCCGGTGGGGGAAATGAATTATATCGGACAAGATAAACCTATTGATTGTGCTGGGAAGCAATATACCTTTGGTTGGCTGGTATTAAAAAAATCTGATTAACGATGCGGATATTGCTTGTAATTGGCTCTTTCCCACCTATGAGATGTGGGGTTGGCGATTACAGTTTCAATTTGGCAAAAGCAATCATTGCTTATAGTAATGTACGCGTGGGTGTACTGACCAGTACGCAAGCAGAAGATACGAAGCTAGTTGAAGATATTGAAGTTTTTCCCGTTATCAAAAAGTGGGGTCTTTACGAGATAAATAATGTTGTAAAGGTTATCAATAAATGGAAACCCGATATAGTTCATATACAGTATCCAACCCAAGGTTATGGTAGGGGCTTATTGCCATGGATAATACCTTTAATCGCGTTTTGCATGCAAAAAAAAGTTGTTCAAACTTGGCACGAAGGGTATAGCAGACGAGATATACTTAAAATTGTTCTTAAATCAATTGTGCCGGGTTGCTTAGTCTTTGTTCGTCCACACTATAGAGAAAATTTACATTCCCAGCTTCGTTGGGTATTGTGGTGCAAGAAGACTCTATTCATTCCCAACGCATCTGCGATTCCATATGCTGAGTTAGATCAAACTGAGAAAAAAGAATTTAAAAAACAGTATTTGAACGGTCAAAAAAGGCTGGTAGTTTTCTTTGGCTTTATCTACCCCCATAAGGGTGTTGAATTGCTATTTGAAATAGCTGATGCGGCTAATGATCAGATCGTTATTGCAGGCGAAGTAGATGATAAAAGTGAGTATTTCCTAAAAATATCGAATTATGCAACTTCTAAGCCATGGACTGGCAAAGTTGTTATTACAGGTTATCTTCCAGTTAGCGAGATAGCTAATTTATTGGCAGTTGCAGATGCAGTAATTTTGCCGTTTCGTTTAGGTGGCGGTGAGTGGAATACGTCACTTCATGGTGCAATACTCAACGGAGCATTTGTCATAACAACATCTCTTAAATTAAATGGATATGATATTAAGAGTAATGTATACTATGCCAAGGTAAACGATACTATTGAAATGAAGTCGGCACTAAAAAAATATGCAAATTGCAAGCGTAATTTTAATCCAGATATCGATCTTGATGGTTGGCAAGGCATTGCTAGACAGCATTTTTTATTATATTCAAATATTATTAATTCGTGACTATAATTGTTCAAATTAAAATTTAATGTCAAATATAATTCAAAAAATAAATTTTAATCAGCCTCGACTGTCTATTTGTATTGCTACCTATAATCGAGGCAAATTTATTGCGGAGACATTAGATTCAATAATTTGTCAGATGGGTTCGTTCGTTGAGCTTGTTGTGGTTGATGGTGCTTCAACCGATAATACTCCAGAAATACTGGGGCAGTATTTGGAGCTTTATCCTAATATTCGATATTTTCAAGAAAAAAATAATTCAGGAATTGACCACGATTACGACAAATCTGTTGGATATGCAACAGGAGAGTTTTGCTGGTTGATGTCTGACGATGACTTATTGAAGCCTGGAGCAATTGATAGAGTACTATCCGAGTTAAGTGATGCAAGGAATCTTTTCATTATTAATGCAGAGGTTAGAAATTCTGATTTATCAATGGTTTTGGTTGAAAGACAATTAAATTTTAATTCAAATAAATACTTTGGGAAAAATGAAATTGAAGACTTATTCGCGGAATGTATGAATTATCTTTCATTCATTGGATGTGTGGTTATTAGGCGAAGTTCCTGGCTTGCAAGAAATCGAGAAAAGTATTACGGATCTTTATTTATTCATGTTGGTGTTATCTTCCAATCTCCCCCCATTGAAAATGTGAGTGTGATATCGGATCCGTTGATTGTGATTAGATACGGTAATGCTATGTGGACTTCCAGAGGATTTGAAATATGGTTGTTTATTTGGCCAGAGCTTGTTTGGAGTTTTAGCTCATTTTCTGAAATGGCGAAGCAGCGTGTGTGTGATTCATCACCTTGGAGAAAAGCTAAGAATCTTTTTTATTATCGAGCAATAGGCGCATATTCGTTGCATGAGTTTGAAAAATTTATGAGCCCTAAAACTAAAAGATTTAATAAATTTTTGGCGCTTTTCATCTCGATTTTCCCCGGGGTAATTGCAAATAGTCTTTCATTCCTGTATTTCATTTTCTGTAATAGGGCGGCCCATATTGCTCATTATGACTTGTATCGTAGTCATTATGCTACTTGGTTTACTCGTTTATTTGGACGGCTTCTACGATCTCCTCGATGAATACGGCATTAATCACAGGTATTACAGGACAAGATGGCTCCTATTTGGCTGAGCTATTGCTTGCCAAGGATTACCGCGTGATCGGTGGAGTTAGGGATGCAGAGTCTGCCGCTGTGCGTCTATCCGCTGATTTAAAGAATAAGGTTGATTTGGTCGAGTGGAAGATGATGGATCAACGCCTTATGATTGAAATTTTGGCAGAAGTTCGACCGGCGGAAATCTATAACTTAGCTGCTTATTCTTCTGGTGCGGGCATGTTCGATGATCCAGTGGGTATCGGAGAAGTGAACGGTCTCGCGGTTTCTCGTATTTTGGAAGCGATTCGGGCAGTGGATATGAATATTCGCTTCTGTCAAGCATCCAGCCGGGAAATATTTGGCGAGGCTGTTGAAAGCCCGCAGACCGAATCTACACCAACAAACCCGCGCAGCCCCTATGGAGCAGCCAAGCTCTACGCGGATGCCATGATCCGTATTTATCGGCAACGCTATGGGCTTTTTGCGTGTTCCGCGATTTTGTTCAACCATGAAAGCCCGCGCCGTAGTTTGGAGTTTGTAACGCGCAAAATCACGCACGAAGCCGTCAAGATCAAACTTGGTTTGACCACTAAGTTGCACCTCGGTAATCTGGACGCCCAGCGGGACTGGGGATTTGCTGGCGACTATGTTCGTGCCATGTGGTTGATGCTGCAGCAGGAGCGGCCAGATGACTATGTTCTGGCGACAGGTAAGGCGCACTCTGTGCGTGAGTTGTGCGATCTGGCTTTTGCTCACCTTGGGCTGGATTATCGAGATCATGTGCACGAGGATGCCTCGGCCTATCGGTCCACTGAGCCCGCGTTACTGGTTGGCTTTGCAGCAAAAGCCAATCGCGAACTGGGCTGGCAGCCTGAAGTTGAGTTTAAAGAGCTGGTGCAGTTGATGGTGGATGCGGACTTGAAAATATTGAGTGAGAATTTTGAATATTGATGGGGTGAATGACGATGTACAAAAAAGTAGAGAAATGCAGAATTTGCGGCAACACACATCTGGAACGTGTTCTGGATTTGGGCGAGCAAATGCTGACCGGAGTTTTCCCGCGCGAGAAGGGTGCAAAAGTCACAACCGGCCCGCTGCACTTGGTGAAATGCATCGGCAAGGACGATGCTTGTGGCCTGCTGCAGATGGAGCATTCCTACGACCTAGGCGAAATGTATGGCGAAAACTATGGCTATCGCTCTGGTCTGAATGCCAGTATGGTGGCGCACCTCAACAACAAGGTGAAGCGAATTCTTGGCTTGATTGAGTTGAATACCGGTGATTTGGTTATAGATATTGGCAGCAATGACAGCACCACCTTGCAAGCCTACCCGGCATCTGGCCCCGTGCTGGTAGGGGTTGATCCAACCGGCGTTAAATTTCACACCTACTACCCACCGCACATTCAACTGATACCTGATTTCTTTTCCGCGAAGCTGGTGCATGAACGCTTCCCCGGGCAGAAAGCCAAGGTCGTAACTTCGTTCTCCATGTTTTATGACTTAGAAGACCCGATGGGCTTCATGCGTGAGGTGTATGAGGTGCTCGCGGACGATGGGATTTGGGTATTTGAACAAAGCTACATGCCGACCATGCTGGATACGAATTCTTACGACACAGTGTGTCATGAGCACCTAGAGTTTTATGCGCTGCGACAGATCAAATGGATGGCTGACCGCGTGGGTTTCAAAATTCTTGATGTGGAGTTCAACGACATCAATGGTGGTAGTTTTTCGGTAACAGTATCAAAAGCCCACAATGATATGACCATCGTTCCTTCAGTACAGAAAATTCTTGATGACGAACGCGAAAAGGGCTTGGACACGCTTGCGCCTTACCAGGCATTTGCGGAGCGCGTGGTTCAATCTAAGCGTGATTTATTGATATTCATAGAGACAGCTCGTACTGAAGGCAAGTCTGTAGCAGTACTTGGTGCATCGACCAAGGGTAATGTTCTTCTGCAATATTGTGGGCTGACCTCTAATGAAGTTGAATTTGTAGGTGAGGTTAATTCCGAAAAATTTGGTTGCTTCACACCAGGAACTTGGATTCCTATCATTCCTGAGCAAGAACTACTTGCCAAGAGGCCGGATTACTTGATCGTATTGCCTTGGCATTTCAGGGCATTTTTTACAGCGAATAAAAAGTTCGCAGGTATGAGACTTGTTTTCCCATTGCCTGAAGTTGAGGTGCTATTAATTAAGTAGATCTTGGAATTAACTGAAACTCTTCTCTAACCATCCAGAATTTTAAAATTCACAATTAAATATAGAAATGCATAGTGAAATTATTAGACCGATAGAATTTCAAAGCGTCATAAGTTAGTGAGAATAAAAAATTGAGTGTCTATATTATTATAATATTTTTTTACGAGCAGATATACTGCATGATAACGAATTTCGTACACTTTACGCAGGTAGGGCTGGCAGCTAGCTAGTCATAATATGCAAAGACCTTTAGCTCAAAAGCCGGTAGTTGAGGATTTGTCCTCGCTGGATCTGAAGATCTTACGCAGGTAGGGCTGGCAGCGAGATAGTCATAATATGCAAAGACCTTTAGCTCAAAAGACGGTAGTTGAGGATTTGTCCTCGCTGGATCTGAACATCTGCATAGAGTTTAATTTTTTCTATTTGCAGCAAAGTTTATTGCAAAAATTCCTGTATTCGGCTTTATTGGCAAAACATGCAAGTAAAACTTTTCATAGCTGATGGGCAGCTTGCTCGCAATCTGCTATGTGATCCATTGCATTTGTAGCAGCCACTGCGTTTGGATTTTTCACTCAAGCTTGCACACTCTTGGCAGAGCAACTGTGTTGCAATCAACCGGCAGACATCTAACAATTCTGCTTGGGGTGGAAACCACGAGAGCCAGTATTGAGGCTCTTGTACTGACTGAATATTAAACACCCCTAAACACCCCTAAACACCTATAACCTGTTATTCGAAGCTACACTCAATATATAAAAAATAACAACATGAATTTTTTAACGAAAACATGGACTCCAATATTAATAAGCATTTTGGTATTTCAAGGTTCCTTTTTGCTATATGATATTAAATTAAAAAACAAATATATTCTATTACTTGTGTTTTTATGTTTATTGATATTACTTTTTTTATTTTCCATAAATGATCAAAATAAATTAATAAAAAAAAATAATGTAATTATCGAAAATGGAAAAATTTTCGCATATATTATAATCATATCCTCCATTATTGAATATTTTAAATTTGGAGTG
The DNA here is from genome assembly GCA_947448745.1 of Comamonadaceae bacterium. GTDB lineage: Bacteria > Pseudomonadota > Gammaproteobacteria > Burkholderiales > Burkholderiaceae_C > Limnohabitans. The sequence goes on along the minus strand of CANFOQ010000005.1, from coordinate 40,797 downwards.
CCAGTATTCGGTGATATTCTTTACGTTGATTTTGGTTATTCATACTTCCACCATATTGTAGTATCGAGTTGGGTTTTAGCTTATGTAGCTTATAATGAAAATAATAAATTTATAAAATTAATATTTATTATATTTTCAATTATAAATCCACTGTTGATGTTAAATAGAGATTTAATGCTTCTTACCTTTATTTCTTTGATGGTGATGGTGAGTAATAAAAAACTAATAAGCATTAAAAATATATTAATTATGGTGTTAATTATAACTATAATTTTTGGAATTATGGGTGAAATAAGATCACCAAATGCGATAAATTCAATTTCACTTCCGTTCGTATTTGAAATAAATGAATTGTCGAATTTTATTCTTTGGCCATTAGTATATGTTACAAGTTCATCATTTAATATGTTAAATAATTTCGACCATCTTGGATCAGATTTGTTTAATGAAAATATAAATGTTTTTCCTGAAGCTTACCATTGGATTTTACTGTCTGGAAAATATATAAATGCTTTAACATTTTATTTTTTATGTATAATTACTTTACGAGTTATTCAGATCTTGTCAGTAATCAGCAACCATTTCTATCCGCTTTATATATATCTAATATATCAAACCTATATGTCCGCTTTTTCAGTGAAATTTTTTACGACAAATACTTTATTTACTTGTGCAGTTTTTATTTTATTATATATATTCTCCTGTTCTTATAAAAAAAATGCAAAGATTAACCGATAAAAAAGTAGAAGTACTGCTGGCAACATATAACGGAGAAAAATATCTCTTTGATTTTCTTACTTCATTGGAAAATCAGACATTTAATGGGTTTAAAGTCTTATGTAGAGATGATAATTCAAAAGATAATACATTAGAAATAATTAAAGATTTTAAATTAAAATCATTCTTAGATATAAATATTGTTCAAAATAATTTAAAAAATCAAGGCGTTATTAATAATTTTTCCAGACTACTGGATGAATCTACTGCAGATTATGTTCTGCTCGCAGATCAAGATGATGTTTGGCATCAAAGTAAAATCGAGGATTCAATAGCTGCAATTCAACAACTTGAGCATGATTCAAATGGGTTTGTTATCCCTGCATTGGTCTTCACTGACTTAAATATTGTTGATGCCGATCTTAAATTAATCCATCCTTCATTTATAAATCATCAGCGTTTATCTCAACTAAAAAAACCTGAGTTTAAGCAATTATTAATTCAAAATGTAGCGCCTGGATGCACAATGATTTTAAACCGTTCATTATTAAAGTTGGCACTTCCTTTGCCGGAAGGCGTTGCCATGCATGATTGGTGGTTAATTCAAGTAGCAAGTTTATTTGGCAAAATCGAATGTATTGATAAGTCAACTATCGATTATCGTCAGCATGGTTACAATCAAGTCGGGGCAAATGCATTTAGTATTAAAAAAATTTTAAAGGATATTGTTAATGGATCAACCGCATATAGATCCCGAGTTGCCAAATCACAAAGACAAGCTCGTTTTTTGCTCACTAGATATGAGCCTTTGATGAAGAAGAATGATTTAAAATTTGTATCTATTTATCTTGAGCTTCCCAAATTGCGTCCTTTATACAGACATTATATTGCGTGGAAGCATGGTTTTAGAAAATCTGGTTTCTTGCGTAACATTGTATTTTTTTTGTATTTGTAATTTTTCGTGGGATTTTAATTTTGCTTGCAATCTCGATAGTTTTATATAAAGCAGATTCAAAGCAATTGATTAGATGCCTTGAATGTATTTATAATTCTAAATTAACTTGTGTAATTTTTGTTGTTGATAATTCCCCAACTGATTCGTTTAAAAAATTTATAGATTCTGAAATCACTTATATTCATTTGCCATCAAATCCAGGTTATGGGACTGCACACAATATTGCTTTAAGAAAATCTATTGCTAATAATTTTAAATATCATCTTGTTTTAAATGCAGATGTTTATTTTGATTTTGAAGATCAAAATGACGTATTGCTTAAACTCTATGATTACATGGAGCTAAACCCTAAAGTAGGTCATGTCATGCCGATGGTTTTGAATCCTGATGGCTCAACTCAAAAACTTTGTAAGTTAATTCCTTCACCATTGGATTTGGCCGCAAGGGTACTTGGCCGACTTGGTTTGAATTTGAAAAAATTCATCAATATTGAGTTGCCCGAAGCTGTATATCAAAAGAAGTGCTTTGTGCCTTATCTTTCTGGTTGCTTCATGTTTTTGAGAGTAGATGCCTTGAAAGATGTGGGCTTGTTTGACGAACGCTTCTTCATGTATCCTGAAGATATTGATTTAACCCGAAGAATGGCAATAAAGCACGATACTATTTTCTTTCCAGATGTGCATGTTTACCATGAACATGGTGGTGCTTCTCACAAATCTATAAGGATGTTTTTAATTCACTTGCTGAATATGATTAGATACTTTAATAAATGGGGATGGTTTTATGATCCTATTAGAACTAATTTAAACAAAAAAGCATTGCTTCAATTTAAGTAGCATATGACATTATCTTTGATTGGTGGAAGTGGGTTTATTGGGTCTAGATTAGCGAAAAGACTAATGAATGCTGCAATTGAGTTCCATATTTTGGATAAGAACAACAGTGTCCAATTTCCAGAAATTTACAAATATTCTGATGTCACTTCAATGGCCAGTTTATCGTTAAATATTGCAGGTAATTCATCCATTATCAATTTAGCTGCAGAGCACCGTGATGATGTCAGGCCCCTCAGTCTGTATGACGAAGTCAACGTCGAGGGAGCACGCAATATCTGTAAAGTTGCAAGCGAAAAAGGCGTGAATAAAATTATTTTCACCAGCTCTGTAGCCGTTTACGGTTTTGCTCCACTTGGCACAAATGAATCTGGCGCAATTGCCCCCTTCAATGACTACGGCAGAACCAAATACGAAGCAGAACAAATTTACAAAGCTTGGCAGCTAGAAAAGCCGAGTGAACGCACATTGGTCATCATTCGGCCAACGGTTGTGTTTGGCGAGCAAAACCGCGGCAATGTTTATAACCTTCTAAAGCAAATTGCCTCCGGTAAATTCATCATGGTGGGCAACGGTGAAAACCGCAAATCCATGGCTTATGTTGAAAATGTGGCTGCCTTTATCGAGTACAGCTTGTCATTCAAGCCCGGTATTCATATTTACAACTACATTGACAAGCCCGATTTCTCCATGAATACCTTGGTGAGCAAGGTCAATCACATCTTGGGCCGTTCCACGTCCATTCCTTTTCGTTTGCCATATCCAGTTGGTTATTTCATCGGCAAGTGTTTTGATGGTATTGCTGCACTGACTGGTAAACGGTTTGCCATCAGCGCCATTCGAGTGAAGAAGTTTTGTGCAAACTCTGTTTACAACTCTGCCATTGACCAGACTGGTTTTATTCCGCCTGTTCCTTTAGACCAAGCTTTGGCCCAAACGGTGCGTCACGAGTTTCTAGAGTCTCATGAAAACGAGGGCGTTTTTTATTCGGAATAAGTTGAGTGAGTTCCGATGTGCACGGCTTTAACTGCTGCTCCATGGCTTATCAATCTCAAGTGAATACTTTCGTACAGATAGAATATCTATGTCTTTGATATCTGCATCACTTCTAAATACTTAGCATTGTTCATGGATTTCCTCAACCAACTCCCCTTCGCCAGCTACATGGCTTTTTTAGCAGCCATCACGGTGTCGCTGCTGTTGGTATGGACCAAAAGCTGGCATGGCAAGTTCTCTTTGGACTTCACCCAGGGCATTCAAAAGTTTCACATCCATCCCACACCGCGAGTGGGTGGCATTGCCATCGTGGCTGGTGTGGTGGTGGCGTACGTCACCTCACGCCCTGAACGACAAGCTTTCTTGGGTCCGCTGTTGCTGGCGGGTATCCCAGCCTTTGTGTTTGGCTTGGCCGAAGATGTCACCAAGCAAGTTTCGGTGTTGGCGCGTTTGCTGGCCACCATGCTGTCCGGCGCTTTGGGTTGGTGGATCACCCATGTGTCCATCACCCATGTGGACATCTACCTGGTCGATCTGCTCTTGTCCAACTTGTTCATATCCGTGCTGTTCACGGCGTTTGCCATCGGCGGCGTGGCCAACGCCATCAACGTGATTGATGGTTTCCATGGCTTGGCCAGTGGCATGGTTTTGTTGGGCCTTACCGGCGTGGCTTGGATCGCCATGAATGTGGGCGACATCAACTTGGCCTATGCCTGCGTGTCCATCGCTGCGGCCATGTTGGGCTTTTTTGTCGTCAACTGGCCTATGGGCAAAATTTTCTTGGGCGATGGGGGCTCGTATTTCGGCGGCTTCGCTTTGGCCTGGGTGGCCGTGCTGATGGTGGAGCGCAACACCCAAGTGACGCCCTTTGCCGCCTTGCTCATTTGCATCTACCCGGTGGTGGAGGTCTTGTTCAGCATCTACCGCAGACGCCTGAAAAAAGCCAACCCTGGCCAGCCCGACAAACAACATTTGCACAGCCTGATCATGCGCCGCTATGTGCGGCGCAAAGTGCCGGTCGCTTGGCAAAACCCGGTCACGGGTTTGGTCTTGGCCCTCATGACCGTGCCTGCGGTGCTGATGGCCTTTTATTTCCAACATTCCGCCGCTGGCGCTGCACTGGCGTGCTTGGGCTTCATGTTGGGCTATGTGGGCATTTATGCACGGATTGTTCGCCACCACTGGTGTTCGCCCATATCGTTTCTGTTCGTTAAGCCCAGTTATTGAAGGTTGTGGGCTAGAAGAACTGTCAACCAAGCAGTTGACAGACACGGCCCCACAGGATATCTTTAAGATATCTAAGAGGAGATGACAGCATGACAGCCGCTACTGCTCAAATTGCTTTTCGCTACCGCCCGCAGGACAGTGCAACAGGTGTGACCCGCACCACCGCCAAGCGCTTGGCTGAAGCGCTGGGCGTGGATGAAACCCAAGTGATTCATCTGGCTTTGCATGAACTCGCCACCAAAGTCCTCCCTCAATACCAAGCGGACGAGGGCGCGCTCACCAAAACCCAACTCAGCCACATTCAAAAATCAGCACCCAAGGCCAAGGGTGGTCGGATACGCAGCAGTCTCTTTGACATTGAAAGCAGCTGATGCGGTGGTGGCCAGAGCCCACTGCAGGCGACATCGCCTGGTGTCACTTCCCTGACCATGTGCATCCAAAGCCCAAGCCGCGCCCTGGCCTGATCACCTTCACCAAAGAAGACGATGAGGGCAGGTTTTTTGTGAGCGTGGCCTACGGAACGAGTCAAAAGATGGATCGGCTCTACAGCGGCGAATTTCGCATCACCAAGAGCGAACATCCCACCGCTTATGCCAGTGCAGGACTGAGCTACGACACCAAGTTTGATTTGAGCAAGATGCTCGAGCTCCCCTACAACGACGATTATTTTTCGGTTCCGCCCCACGCACCGCATGGGCAGACGCCCAAATTGGGCAGCTTGCACCCAAGCATGGTGCGGATCGCTGCCAGTGCGTTTGCTGCCTCGCGCAAGTAGCACCCTACCGCATGCAAAAGCTGATCTGGCCTTTGCGTTGAAATACAAAAAGCAGGGAAGTCCCTCTCATGAATGCCCGTCCTTCTAGGCTATAACCCTGTCCAGTTACAGGTTACCCCTCATGAATAAAAACAACTTCAGAGCCTGCGGGCTCTTTTTTTTGGCCTTTTTTGGGGCCAGCCAAGTCGCCACGGCGGGCATGCTGCTCAAGCCGGACTTGGAAAAAATGTTCGGCGAGCAATTCGTGGTGGGCGACATCCAGCCCGGCATGCCTTTGTGGCCGCTGTTTGCCAAGAACCCGCCAGCGGTTGAAGCGCCTGTAGACCCGGCAGCCAGCCCAGACCCAACCACGCAGGCCGCAACAACACCTGCACCCACCGACAGCTCTTCCAGCGACACCGCGGCCACCAAACCCGTCCTTATGGGCTACGCCTTCGAAACCGTCGACTTTGAACCGGTGCGCGGCTACGGTGGCAAACCCATCAACGTTTTGGTGGTGATGGACTTGCAGGGCAAATTTTTAGCGTCCAAATTGTTGGACCATAAAGAGCCCTTGTTCCGCTCCGAGGTGCGCACCGCCATCTTGGCCAAGTTTGCAGACCAATACACGGGCCTGACCACCAAACACAATATTCAAATTTACGGCTTTCAGGCCACGCCGTTTCGCGATGACAAAACCGCCAACTTGCATGGCATCCAAGCGGGCACGGTGACGGCCAAGGCGATCGACAAAACCATCCTCTTGTCTGCGGCGTCTGTCGCCTTGGCGCATGAAGAGGCGGCTGCCACCGGCGGCATTGCCGGGGCCGTGGCCAGCACCGGTGCCAAAGGTCCGCAAAAAGGCGTGAACGAACACCCGGCCAAACTCACTTGGCAACAGATGTTGACGCGCGGCATGGTGAGTGAACAAAGCTTCACACGTGCAGACCTCGAGCGTCTCTTTGCAGGCACGAAAGGCGAGGGCGCGGACAAGCTCGCGGCCACTGCGCCGAACGAAACCGCACTCACAGTGCATGTCGCTTTAGTGAGCTTGCCGGTGATTGGTCGCAATTTGTTGGATGAAGAAGGCTGGCGCTTGCTCAGCACCAACCGCCGCACCGCTCATGCGGTGATGGTGACCGAATCGGGCCCGATGGCACGCATGACTTACGAAAGCCAACGCTTGGTGCAAGAGCTGCCGTTCACCTTGAAGCAAAACGGCCAAGAGTTGAGCTTTCGCGGCATGTCCTACGACAAGGGCATGGCGATGCCAGGCTACCCCGATGTGAACGGGCGTGTGCACTTCCTCATCATCAACAACGCCACGCCGCTCGACCCCACACAAGCCTTCGAATTGAACCTGACCTGGGGCCGTCGCTACGGCAGTTTTCCCACGCAAGTGGTGAAGGTGGCGTTTCCACTCGACTACACATTCCACGGCTGGCGCACCGCGGTGTCGAATGTGTGGGACACGGACTGGTCCAGCTGGAGTTGGTACCAAGCCTGGCAAGACCGCATTTGGGAAATCGTCGCACTGCTGGCCGGTTTGGTGGTGCTGACCACCGGTCTCATCATGCAAAAACGCCTGAGCGCCAACACCAAGCGCTTCAAGTTGTTGCGGGCCGCGTATTTGTTGTTCACCTTGGGCTTCATCGGTTGGTATGCCCAAGGGCAGCTCACCATCGTCAACATCACTGCATCCCTCGACGAATTGCGACACGGTGGTGACCTGAGCTTCTTCATGAACGACCCGATGTCGGTGATTCTGTGGCTGTTTGTGGCGGGCACTTTGCTGGTGTGGGGGCGGGGCACGTTCTGCGGTTGGTTGTGTCCGTTTGGGGCGCTGCAAGAACTCATCAGCATGGTCACGCAAGCCGTGGGCATTCGCCAGCGGCGCTTGAAAACAGCCCTCGATGCCAAGTTGAAGTGGATCAAGTACGTTGTGTTGGCGGTCATCGTCGGCTCGGTGTGGGTGGCGCCCTCGTTTGCTGAAATCGCGGTGGAAATCGAGCCCTTCAAAACATCCATCAGCTTGTACTTTGTGCGCGAGTGGCCCTATGTGTTGTGGGCCGTTGCCTGTATCGCCTTGAGCGTGTTTGTCTACCGTGGCTACTGCCGCTACATCTGCCCACTGGGCGCTGCTTTGGCTGCCACCAATGTGTTGCAACGCTGGTCGTGGATTCCACGCCGCGAAGCCTGTGGCACACCCTGCCAAACCTGCCGCCACCGCTGTGAATACCAAGCCATTGAACCCACCGGCAAGGTGAACTACAGCGAGTGCTTTCAGTGCCTGGACTGCGTCTCCATCTACCAAGACGACCAACGCTGCTTGCCACTGATTCAACACCGCAAAGACGGTTCGACATTCATCCCCATTCGCGCAGGAGAAACCGCATGAGCATGCAACGACGTCAATGGATGAAGATGGGCTTGGGCTTAGGGCTCGGTGGAGCAGCGGCTTTGGCAAGAGCTGAGCAGGGTGTGGATGCATTGCATAGTCTCGCCCCGCCAAATGAACGCAAAGTCAGCAAAGCGCAGGAGCAGCTCAGCCACTTGGTCTGGCACGAACGCGCCATGATCGGTTTTGGCTCTACGCTGTGGCTGCGAGCAGGCCACGCCAACGTGGCGCAGCTTGATGCCGCCTTGGACGCCGCCGTGAAGGCGCTGCGCGATGTGGAAACCGAGATGAGTTTGTTCAACCCCGACAGCGCCGTGTCGCGCTTGAACGCCACGGGTGTGTTGCACAAACCAAGTGCGCATCTGCGCTCGGTGTTGCGTTTGTCGGCTCAGGTGTCGCGCCGCAGTGCAGGTGCCTTCGATATTTCCATGCAACCCTTGTGGAAAGTGTGGGCCGATGCGCAGGCCGCACAACAATTACCCGCCAAGCGTGCCGTGGCGCAAGCGCAAAAACGCGTGAACTGGCAAGCGGTGGAAGTGACGCCAGATGCCGTGCGTTTGAACCTCAAAGGCATGGGCGTGTCGCTCAACGGCATCGCGCAAGGCTACGCCGCCGATGTGGTGAAAGCGGTGTTGCAAGCGCATGGCATTGCACATGCACAAATTGACGCGGGTGAAACCGCGTTGCTGGGCCAAGCGCCTGGTGGCAAGCCTTGGACGTTGGCGATCGAGGATGTGGCGCTGACCCACAAGACCATGCCAGTCAAGCCGCATCGATCTGCATCAAGCGGTCAGCTTCATCTTGCTTCGAAAAATGCAATATTGAATCAACCTGTTTTGCAAATGGATGGCCGTGCCATCGCCACCTCTTCAGACGCCCACACCGCTTTCAGCGCCGACCATCTGCACCACCACATCCTGAACCCGCACACTGGCTATTCACCAGCGCATTGGACATCGGTGTCGGTGCTGGCCCCCAGTTGCGTGTTGGCCGACGCCCTCACCAAAGTATTCTTCATGCAGTCGCCACAGCAATTGCAGGCCACCGCCAAAGCCTGGGGTGTGGATGTGCTGGCGCAGCGCAAGAGCGGGGAGTGGGTCGCGACGGCGGGGGTGCCCTTGGTCAAGCCAATTTCTCACAGTTGATGCCTTTAGATATACAATTAAAATATGTATATCCATGAGAGGTGCAACATGCAAATTTCCAAATGGGGTAATTCATTGGCAGTCAGATTTCCTGCCAGTCTGGTCTCAGCGCTTGATTTGAAAGAGGGTGAAGAAATCGAGCTTCACATGGTTGGCGAAAGAAGTTTTGAGGTCAAGAAAAAACCAACTCCTCAAAAACTGCTTGATCGACTTCGCGGTTTGCGTGGCAAATTGCCAGCTGACTTTTATTTTGACCGTGATGAAGCGAACGAGCGCGGGTAAGACGCATGAGTCAAGTTTTTTTGGACAGCAATGTGGTTTTGTATTTGCTGTCTGGTGATGAAGCCAAAGCTGAGAGAGCAGAAGCTTTGTTGAAAACAAACCCTATCATCAGTGTTCAAGTTCTGAATGAAGTGACATCGGTTTGTCGCCGAAAACTCAAACTAGAGTGGATTGAAATACAAACCTTGCTAGACGCCATCAAGTCTTATTGCAGTGTCGTTGCGTTGACCGAGGAGTCACATGCCAAAGCCATTCAATTGGCGCAGGTTCATCAACTGTCTTTTTACGATGCGCACATCCTGTCTTCTGCCGTTCTATCAAACGCCAACATTTTGATGACTGAAGACTTGGCTGCAGGGTCTGTATTGAATGGGGTACTTATTCAAAACCCCTTCGTTGCCTAGCAAGTCAAGGCCGAATGCCACACACCAACACACCGGGGTCGTTGTGCGCAATCTCTTGGGTGTTTTTCGCGTAAGCCACATCCATGTCACGCGGTAAGGGAACGCCGTTTTTCACGGCCAACACCTCGGCCATGATGCTCACCGCAATCTCGGCTGGGGTTTTGCTGCCGATGTAAATGCCAATCGGGCCGCGCAAACGCTCCAGCTCTTCTTCGGTTTTGTCCAGATGCTCGATCATGCGTTGACGCCGCGCATCATTGTTGCGGCGTGAACCAATCGCGCCCACATAAAACGCATCTGTCTCCAGCGCTTCCAACAAGGCGAGGTCGTCCAGTTTGGGGTCGTGCGTCAAGGCAATCACGCAGCTGCGGCGGTCGGGCTTGAAGCCGATCACCACATCGTCGGGCATGTCTTTGGTCAGCGCCACATTGGGCACACCCCAGGCACCGCTGTATTCCTCGCGCGGGTCGCAGACGGTGACCGCAAAACCATTGAACAAGGCCATGGTGGCCAGGTACTCGGTGAGCTGCCCGGCACCAATCAGCAACATGCGGTATTCGGGGCCAAAGGTGTTCACCAACTGCACATCGTCAATGCTCAGTTCAGTGGGCGTGTCGCTGGGGTGTTGTGACACCGCACCCGTGTTCAATACCGTGGTGCGTTGCATCAGCTGGCCGGTTTCCAAGGACTTCACCAAACCGTCCAGCAAGGGGGCGTCGGGGTCGAACTCCAACAACAATTCCAAGGTGCCGCCACAGGGCAGACCAAAGCGGTGTGCTTCGTCGGCGGTGATGCCGTATTTCACGCGCTGCGGTGCGCCGCTGGGGATGGTGGTTTCTTGGTCGGGTTGCGCGGCTTGGCCCACGGCATAGGCTTGGGTGAAGCGGTAAATCAAATCGTCTTCAATACAACCACCCGACACCGAGCCCACCACCGCACCTGTTTCGCACAAGGCCATGATGGAACCAATGGGGCGCGGCGACGAACCCCAGGTGCGAACAACCGAGGCCAACAAAGCCCGTTTGCCCTCTTGCCGCCAGTTGCGCAGTGTGCGCAACACCATGACATCGATGTTTTCCATAAGCGCTACTTTAACGGCTTGCAGGGTCAAGGGACCCGCATGCTAAAGTTTGCAAACCCCATCTACCCTGACACATCATGAAGTTATTACTGACAGGCGGCACCGGTTTCATTGGCAGTCACACGGCCGTCGTGCTGTCCCAAGCCGGACACGAGCTGGTCTTGCTGGACAACTTCAGCAACAGCAAACAGGCTGTGTTGGGTCGGCTGGAAACCATCTTGGGCCACGCCTTGCCCTTTGTGCAAGCCGATGTGCGCGATACAGCAAAGGTGACACAAGCATTGCAAACGCACGGCATTCAAGCCGTGGTGCATTTCGCGGGCTTGAAAGCTGTGGGCGAGTCGGTGGCACAACCTCTGAACTATTTCGCAAACAATCTGCAAGGCACACTGTCCTTGTTGCAAGCCATGCAAGCCGCACAGGTGCACCAGCTCGTCTTCAGCAGCAGCGCCACGGTTTATGGCGAACCGCAATACCTGCCTTTGGATGAACAGCACCCCACCTCGGCCACCAACCCCTATGGCCGCACCAAGCTGCACATTGAAGAAATGCTGCACGACTTGTCTGCCTCCAACCCGGCTTGGCGCATCGCGTGTTTGCGTTACTTCAACCCAGTGGGAGCGCACGACAGCGGCTTGATTGGCGAGGACCCGAACGGCATCCCCAACAACCTCATGCCCTTTGTGGTGCAAGTTGCTGCGGGCATTCGACCTGCATTGCAAGTGTTTGGCAACGACTACGACACGCCCGACGGCACCGGTGTGCGCGACTACATCCACGTCATGGACTTGGCGCAAGGCCACTTGGCCGCCTTGCATTTTTTAAACGCGCAAACCGGCTGGCATGCCATCAACTTGGGCACTGGCCAAGGCTACAGCGTGCTGGAAATGGTGAAAGCCTTCGAGGCTGCCAGTGGCAAACCCGTGGCCTTCAACATCGTGCCCCGCCGACCCGGTGATGTGGCGAGTTGTTATGCCAAGGTGGACAAGGCCCAAGCCTTGCTCAATTGGCAAGCCAGTCGGGGCTTGCCACAAATGTGCGAAGACGCATGGCGTGCGCAGCAACGCAACATGCCATCAACCACATGAAGTTGGCGGTTTGAAATCCATCAGTTTTCCAGACCTGCTGTTTTCCCAAGGCTTTGGCACCCGCCGCATTTGCGCAGGCCTGGTGCAACAAGGCTTGGTGAAATGCGACAGGGGCGATGGCCTGCAACTTGTTGACGACAGCGAAGCCATCGAGCCCACCGATGGCATGGCGTTTCAAGTGCAAGGCGTGGATTGGCAGTACCACGCCAAAGCCTATGTGTTGTTGCATAAACCAGCGGGCACCGAGTGCTCGCACAAGCCCTCCACCTGGCCCAGTGTCTACAGCTTGTTGCCATCGCCTTTGCGTCAACGCCCCGCTAAAACAGGTTTGCAAGGCGTGCAAGCCGTGGGCCGCTTGGACCAAGACACCACCGGCATGTTGCTGCTCAGTGATGACGGGCAATTCATTCACCGCATGAGTTCACCCAAGCAGCATGTGCCCAAGGTCTATGATCTTGTTACCGAAGACCCCTTGAACGAGCAAGCCGTCCAAAAACTTTTGCAAGGCGTGGTTTTGAACGACGACCCCAAGCCCGTGAAAGCAGCGGCCTGTGTGTTGACCGGCAGCCACCAGATGCAACTCACCCTGACCGAAGGCAAGTACCACCAAGTCAAGCGCATGTTGGCCGCGGTTGGCCACAAAGTGGTGGGTTTGCACCGCGCCCGCATGGGGGGCTTGAGCCTGCCAACCGACCTGGCACCGGGCCAGTGGCGCTGGCTGTCAGCGGCGGATTTGATGCAAATAAACGCCATTAATTGATACAAAAAAAGCTTTTCATGCTAAATTGAGGCATGTCTAAGTCATCCGCCCACAACGCGTTTTTACCGCCACAGGCGCTCCAAGCCATGCAAGCCTTGGGGGCTGACTTGGCCTTGGCACGCAAACGCCGCAAGCAATCCTTGCGCGAATGGGCCGCTCGGATGGGCGTGTCGGTGCGCACTGTGCAACGCATGGAGCAGGGCGACCCAGGCGTGGGCATGGGCATCTACGCACTGGCGTTGTGGTTGATAGGCCGCTCGTCGGCGTTGGCGCAATTGGCCTTGCCCGAACTCGACATGGCCGCCCTGGATCAAGACATTGCCTTGGCCCTACAACGCGGCCAAAAACGCAAGGCGGTCGCATGAGACCCGCTGCCTTGCCCGACATCCTGCACTTGTGGTGGTTGGCAAACCCCACTCAGCCGCAGTGGGTGGGCACCTTGCGATCGGTGCGCAAAGCGCAGCAGCAAGTGGCTGGCGTGTCATTGCGTTACAGCCCACAGTGGTTGCAGCACGGCATGGCCTTGAGTGAAGACCTGCCTTTGCGCGATGTTGAGTTTTTGCCGCAGTTTCCCGACAGCGCGGTGGGTGCGGTGGATGATGCTCGCCCGGACCGCTGGGGCGAACGCGTGATTCGCTTCCTCATCAATCCGCAGCGTTTGTCCACCTTGGACCATTTGTATTTCGCAGGTGATGATCGGTTTGGCGCTTTGGGTGTTTCTCTTTCAAGTGACAGCTACCAAGCCTTTCAACATGGCAGCTTGGCGCAACTGGCCGATGTGCAGCAATTGCACGAATTGATTCGACAAATTGAAGCAGGCGTCACGCCACCAGCGCATCTTGCACGGTTGGTGTCACCGGGGGCCACGTTGGGCGGTGCCAAGCCCAAGGCCTTGCTGACCATGGACGGTGCGTCATGGGTGCTGAAATTCAGTGAAGCCCACGACACCTTGGATGCCGGTTTGGTCGAACACGCTTGCATGTTGTTGGCAGCCAAAGCAGGCATCACGGTGTGTGAAACAAAGCCTTTGTCCTATGCCTTGGGCAACCAACGCCAACACGCGTTGGCAGTGAAGCGCTTTGACCGCGCAGGCCTGCAACGTTGGCACGCTGTCTCTGCACATGTTGCGCTGCCAGCAGCAGGCATGCAGCATGGCTACCCCGAGATGGCGCTGTGGTTACGTCGTCATGGTGAGGCGTCTGCGATTGCACAAAATGCGAAAGAGGTGTTCAAACGCATGGTGTTCAACATCTTGATGGACAACACGGATGACCATGAAAATAACCATGCGTTTGTGTGGCGGGCAGGTGCTTGGCATTTGGCCCCAGCCTTTGATGTGTTGCCCACCAACCTAGGACTGGATTATCAATCGATGCGCGTGGGGCAAGAGGGTGCCGCCGCCACCTTGAGCAACGCCTTGTCCGACCACCGCGCATTTGGCGTGAACTTGCAAGAAGCCAAGCAATGGGTGACAGAGGTTCAAGCCGTGACGCAAGACTGGGCCCAGCATTTCGCTCAGCACGGTGTTCGCGATGCAGACATTCAGCGCTTGGCGCAATTCATCGATCTCAAGGCCCGTCTTTTAAAAACACCTTGACGAGTTCTAGGCTCATCTCGGCCTGCTCTCGGTACGGCGAATGCCCGCAGTCTTTCAGCTCTTCGCGTTGCACCGTGCCTGCGGTGCGCAAGTCATCAATGTGCCGCATGCTGCCGTAGGCGTCATCCACACCTTGCATGGCCAGCACGGGGGCGGTGATGTGCAAGCAGTCTGCATGAATGTCAAAGTGGCTGAACGGCTCGGACAACCACACATCATTCCATTGCCAAAACGCGCAATCCACCTCTTTGTGAAAGCGCATGAGGCGCTCGCGCAAGTTGGTTTCTTCATAAGCCACCCGCGCGGCTTGAATCGCCTTCACCGATTTGTCTTCCACCATCAGGTGCGGGGCCATCACGATGCATGCCGTCACTTCAAACTTTGCCGCGTACAACAGCGCAATGCTGCCGCCATCCGAATGCCCCAGCAACACCGGTTTGTGCACACCCCATTGCTCCAGCAGTGCTGGCAACACAGCCCAAGCCTCTTGGTGCATGTAGTCGGCCGCCAAACGGTTGACGCCGCGCACATCGGGGATGCTGTCGGATTGCCCATAGCCGCGTCTTGAATAGACCCAGCCTGCGCGGCCCGTGGCTTGGCACACTTGTTTGGGCCAATGGCCTGCGCGGGTTTGCCACATCGCCACCGACCCCAAGCCCTCGTGCAAAAACACGATGGGTGCCAAGTCCGCAGACCCAGGGATGTGCTGAACCTCCAAAGCCACGCCGTTGACGACACATGTTTTCATGCGGTGATGTTAAGGGCCGTACCAACCCACGATGAACCCAAAGGTTCATATTTCTGCCATCTGTCCTCAAGAAAACCAGCATAGACTCACACTTGCACATGAAGTACATTTTTTTGATTTTGAAACTTGATTAGCCCATGGAAGAGCCGGTCCGCGATGATGCCGCCCATTTGAAAAGCCTGCGCTTGGCCGCAGACTTGGACCATGCACAACTGGCCTTGATGGCCAATTTGTCGGCGGCACAAGCGCGTCAACTCGAAGAAGACAGCGATTCCCTGTTTTACTCGCCGCAAATCAAAGCCCAGTCGCTGCGCCGCGTGATTCGCCTGCTGGAAAACGCCTCGCAAGAACCACCCAGCTTGGCCGTCATGGAAGCGCCCGCACCGCGCAGTTCCGCCAGTGTCATCGACGACATCATTCGCTTGTCTGAAAAAAACCTGAAGAGCCAAGTGGTGCATTCCGAAGTGCGTCGCCCCGGAGCCGCATGGTCGAAGTTGCTGGGCACTTGGGGTTTGGCCGCTTTGCTGTTGGTGTTGGGCCTGTGGCAATACAACCGCCCCAACAACCAAGGCCTGTACAACGAATGGGTCGAGCCGATCACCGCCAAAGTACTTCCCCCCCCAAAAACCACGAAGGCGGAGGAGGTGGCTACAGCGGTGCCCGAGATCATTGCCCCAGCAGCGGCTACCTTAAAAACCGACACGGTTCAATTGCCTGTCATGCCCTCCCTGCCCCCTGCAACAACCCAGACGCAAGCCCCCTCTGTCGCCCCATCACTCCAAGCGGCATTGCCTGATGCCACCGCTTTACCCCCCTCTGCCCCGACCCCAACGTCCTTGAAGCCTGCAAACTTCACCGCTGCACTGCCAGCTGCAACGACCTCAGGGCCCGCTACGAAAGACAGCCCAGATGTTGTCAATTCAAGCGCTGCTGCTGATTGCGCCAATATCAAAACAGAACCCGTCCCTGTGGCGTCGGTGTCACCCAACAAACCAGGCAGTTATGTGTACTTGGTGTCCAGCAAAGCCACCACAGTTTGCGTCGATGACGGCAAAAACAAACGCACCTTGGTCACGCTCACCCCCGGCGCCGGGCGCAGCATCCATGGTTCTGCACCTTGGACGGTTGCCACCTCGGACATGAAACACGTGCAAGTGTTTTTTCAAGGCGCCAAGGTGTGGATGCCGCCCGAAGCGAGCTCGCGTATTTATTTGAAAGAGCAGCCGATTTCACCCTGAAGTTTTGCCACAATACAGGGCTTGCAACACTCGCCCGAGTGGTGAAATTGGTAGACACAGCGGACTTAAAATCCGCCGCTTTCCTGCATAAGGGGCGTACCGGTTCGATTCCGGTCTCGGGCACCAACCCTTCGGATTGATTTTATTTATTTTTTAGTGTTCTTCAATATTTGATTGACGTCCAAGCGTACGCCTGAATCAAAATTTGAAGCGAATACGCGCATGGCTCGCATGAACATCCTCGATGGCAAACCAGAGGCGTAGTTCATCTCGTGACGTGCAAACATCACCGGCCCCATATTGCTTTCACGGGCATGGAAATGCATGTAATCAATTTTGGTATTCAAGTCATGGCAAAAATGATTGAATGTTTCAATAGGTGTTGATTGCCCAGCTGAAAATGCCTGGGCGATGAAGATGATTTTTGTTTTGTCAGGCACCACGCGGGTCCACGTAGGCGTTGGTAAACCGCTGCTGATGTAGACGTCACCGTTTTTTTCGATCCGGGCATCGGTGCGGTTTTTATTGTAAAAATCGCTGATCAATTCTTTGTCGATTTCAAGGGGTTTCCACACCTTCACCTCAGAGTCCGCTATTTGTGCGCGGGTTTCCTCCATGATTTCAATCATGTTGGTGGCAGCCATCGGGATGAGGTTTTTGGGGTAGCCCTCTTGCTCGAGCAACATGCGCATGACGAAACAAATCTCATCAAATTGAGGAACCTTGATTTGGATACCAGAGGGTGCCGTTTGCATCACCGTCTCTTTGTAATAACGTTTCGGTTTGCGAACAATCAACGGCAAATACAAAAACTGGTCTTCTAAGACGCGGTCTAAATTGATGCCAAAAAAGAAATGTTTGATATCGCGCTTGTCTACAACGTATTCATAAAACTTTTTAATGAGATTCTCACACTCATCTTTACTGTTAAAAACTAAATTGATCACCATATATCAAATCCCAGCAGTTCGGCGGCAATTATGTTGGTTTGATTGATCTCTGTCAAATAAACATGACCCCAAAACCACTATTGAACACCAGTTGGGGTGACTTTTGAGAAGCCGCGGATGCCACTGCTATCATGCTTTCATGTCGAAATACACCACCACCTTTGAGATCCATGTGCATGGCACCGTCCCATTGCGCGAAGAGGTCACATTCGAGCTGATCCAAGACGCGCTGCGTTCCATTTGGGTCTATGCCGGTGCCCGGTCCCTGAGTGAAGGTGCCGACAGTTTTTACGAAGAAGAGCCCGGCATCCGTTTCGACGAAAACGACCACTTGCTGCAAATTTGCTGGACCATCAAAGGCGAAGACGATTTCCGCCAAGCCTTGGACGACATGTGCATGGGCTTGAACGACCTCACGTTCACCGGCGCGGCCCTTGAAGTGACTTTTTACGATTCCGAATTCGACGAAGAAGACGAAGCCCAAGGCCGCGAATCCCGCGACGATTTCCTCATGCTGTTTGTCGGCCCCACGCCTGCTGCCATCATGCAGGTGCAGCGCGATCTCTTGGTGCAAGACATGGTGAACCTGATGGAACGGCATTTCGACGCCTCCGAACTCACCGATGTGGTGCTAGAAGTGGACAAGCTGTTCAGCAAACGCTTCGATTCACTGGTCAGTTCCTTGGAAATCAGCAAGCCTCCGCGCGGTTCGGGCGGCGCAGGCAGCTCAGGCCACGGTGGTCGCAGACCTCGTCATTTGCATTGAGCGCAGACAGCACACTGCTTCACCAGCGCTGAATCCCCACCTCAAGTTTTTCAGGTCAACGTGGCCACGTGCCAAGGTTCTTGGCGTTCACCCAACCACATCTGCGCCGCGTGCTGCAAATTTTGCACGTCACCTGTCGCGAACAACTGCACACCACCTACACCTGAGGTTTGCAACAAGCCCAGGTCTACCAACACCTTGTGCGTGTGACGCGCCACCGGCACACCGGTTTCCACGATCTGCACATCGGGGCCCACCAAGGCATGCAATTCGTTCATGGCAAACGGGTAGTGGGTACAGCCCAGCACCAGCACATCCATTTGTCCGGCTTGTGTGCCAAACGCACCCATGGTTTCAGCGTATTTTTTGCACAGCGCAGACACTGCTTTGTTGTCGGCATGTTGCCATTGCTGCTCGATCGCATCGGCCAAACCTTCGCAGGCTTGCAGCACAAACGTGACATCTGTCTGCAAACCATTCAGCAAGCTTTGAAACTTCTCGCTCTTCAAGGTGCCGGCTGTGGCCATCACGCCCACGCGTTGCGTGTGGCTCAAGCTTGCTGCGGGTTTGATGGCGGGTTCCACGCCGAACAGGGGCAATTCTGGGTAGGCGCTGCGCATGTTGTGAATGGCCAAGGCGGTGGCGGTGTTGCAAGCCACCACCAAGGCTTTCACCTGGTGTTGCTCGCGTAAGAATTGGAGCAAATGCCCAGCACGTTGTTGCACGAAATCGGCATCACGCTCGCCATAGGGCGCATGGCTGCTGTCGGCCACATACACAAACTGCTCGTGCGGCATCTGCGCTTGCAGCGCTTTCAAAATGCTCAAGCCGCCCACGCCGCTGTCGAACACGCCGATGGGCGAGGCCTTGTCCAGCTTCACTGGGCTTTGACCTCGATGCCCTTGAACTCACCGGTGGCGATGCGCTTGGACCACTCGGCGGGGCCGGTGATGTGGGCGCTGGTGCCGCCCGCGTCCACCGCCACAGTGACCGGCATGTCAACCACATCAAACTCGTAAATCGCTTCCATGCCAAGGTCGGCAAAACCCACCACTTCGGCGTGTTTGATGGCTTTGGACACCAAGTACGCGGCGCCGCCCACGGCCATCAGGTAGGCGCTTTGGTGTTTTTGAATCGCTTCAATGGCGGTAGGTCCGCGCTCGGCCTTGCCCACCATGCTGATGAGACCGGTTTGCGCCAACATCATCTCGGTGAATTTGTCCATGCGCGTGGCGGTGGTGGGGCCTGCGGGGCCGACAGCTTCGTCGCCCACCGGGTCCACAGGCCCGACGTAATAAATGACACGGTTGGTGAAGTCCACTGGCAATTTTTCACCCTTGGCCAGCATGTCTTGAATGCGTTTGTGTGCAGCGTCGCGGCCTG
This sequence comes from Comamonadaceae bacterium, assembly GCA_947448745.1. Lineage (GTDB taxonomy): Bacteria > Pseudomonadota > Gammaproteobacteria > Burkholderiales > Burkholderiaceae_C > Limnohabitans. The sequence continues at coordinate 21,475 of CANFOQ010000005.1, read as the reverse complement.
TGAGCATCTTGCCGTTGAGCAACAAAGTTTGACCCGGTTTCCAGCTGGCCACTTCGGCTTTGGTGAGGGTGTTCAAGTCAACGCGTTTACTTTTTTGCGTGTCGGGTGTCCAGTTGACGTTGGGCCACAAATCAAGCGAGGGCGGGTCCAAATACACCGGCCCTGAGCCGTCCATCACAAAGTGCGCATGGCGTGTCGCGGCGCAGTTGGGAATCATGGCGATGGGCTTGCTGGCCGCATGTGTGGGGTACATCTTGATCTTCACATCCAACACGGTGGTGAGGCCGCCCAGGCCTTGTGCGCCAATGCCTAAGGCGTTGACCTTGTGGTACAGCTCCAAGCGCAGTTCTTCCACTTGGCTTAAAGCAGATCCTTTGCTGGACTTCTCGAGCAGTTGGTACATGTCCAAGTCGTCCATCAGGCTTTCTTTGGCCATCAGCACCGCTTTTTCGGCGGTGCCACCAATGCCAATGCCCAACATGCCCGGTGGGCACCAACCAGCGCCCATGGTCGGCACGGTTTTCAGCACCCAATCGACCACGCTGTCACTCGGATTCAACATGACCATCTTCGATTTGTTCTCGCTGCCGCCGCCTTTGGCCGCGACCGTCACGTCCACCTTGTTGCCGGGAACGAGTTCGGTGAAGATGACCGCAGGCGTGTTGTCCTTGGTGTTTTTCCGGGCGAACTGCGGGTCGGCCACCACCGAGGCACGCAGCGTGTTGTCCGGGTGGTTGTAACCACGGCGCACACCTTCATTAATGGCGTCGTCGATGCTGCCGCTGAAACCTTCCCAGCGCACGTCCATGCCGATTTTCAAAAACACATTGACGATGCCGGTGTCTTGGCAGATGGGGCGGTGGCCGGTGGCGCTCATCTTGCTGTTGGTCAAAATTTGCGCGATGGCGTCTTTGGCCGCAGGGCTTTGCTCGCGGTCATAGGCGCGGGCCAAGTGCGCGATGTAGTCGGCGGGGTGGTAGTAGCTGATGTATTGCAGCGCAGCGGCGACCGATTCAATCAGGTCTTCTTGGCGGATGGTGGTCATGTCGGAACTTCTAGGTTTAAAAAATCAATGCGATTGGTGATCGTGTTCAATGACACGGGTTTGGTTCAGCAGTTTGTCGGTGTAAGCGATGGCCATCGCACTGAGCAAAAACGTGATGTGGATGAGTGCTTGCCACATCAATACTTTTTCTTCGTAGTTGGCCGCGTTGATGAAGGTTTTCAGCAAGTGGATGGACGAGATGCCGATGATGGCCATGGCCAATTTCACTTTCAACACCGAGGCGTTCACATGGCTGAGCCATTCGGGTTGATCGGGGTGTTTTTCCAAATACATGCGCGAGACAAAGGTTTCGTAGCCACCAACGATCACCATCAACAGCAAGTTCGAGATCATCACCACGTCAATCAAGGCCAGCACCACCAACATGATGATGGTCTCGTTCAGACCGGCGGCCTCGCCCTCGTTTTTGTAGCCAATGCTGCTGATCAAGGCTTGCAAGGCGGTTTGGTTGCCAAACGCGGCTTCGAGCAAATGCACCAGTTCCACCCAAAAATGCACCACGTACAAGGCTTGCGCGGCAATCAAGCCCAGGTACAAAGGCAGTTGCAACCAACGGCTGGCAAAGATCAATCGGGCGATGTTGCTGGGCTGACGGGCTTGCGGGGTGGTCATGGGAGAAGTCCTGAAGAGGCGGTCACAGCGCCCGAAAACGCTGATTCTAGGGAAAGCCAGCAGCGCTGTTGCTCTGCCTCCAACGTAAGCTTCATGCCAGTCAGTAGGGTGTAAGAGGCATGCACGACATTCACCCGCAATCGAGAGCCGCACAAGCGGCCAGACCCATCAGGAGACAAACCATGAGCCAGCAGCACCACCACGAATTGCCCATCATCCAGCCCCCCGCTGAGTTCGTTCAAAAAGCCAACGTGGCCGGGATGGCGGCCTACCAAGCCCTCATCAAACACGCTGATGAAGACTACGAAGGTTTCTGGGCCGCCCAAGCGCGTCGCTTGCTGCACTGGCAACAACCCTTCACCAAAACCTTGGACGAGTCCAAAGCACCGTTCTTCACCTGGTTTGAAGACGGCACCCTCAACGCTTCTTACAACTGTCTCGACCGCAACATCGAGCGCGGTTTGGGCGACAAAACCGCCATCATTTTTGAAGCCGATGACGGCAAAGTGACCAACACCACCTATGCAGCGTTGCTGGCCAAAACCTGCCAATACGCCAATGTGTTGAAGTCCTTGGGCGTCAGCAAAGGCGACCGCGTCATCATCTACATCTCGATGTCGGTTGATGGTGTGGCGGCCATGCAAGCCTGTGCCCGCATTGGTGCCACGCACTCGGTGGTGTTCGGTGGTTTCTCGGCGCAAAGCCTGCGTGACCGCATTCAAGACACCGGCGCCAAAATCGTCATCACCGCTGACAACCAAATGCGCGGCGGCAAACAACTGCCCTTGAAATCCATCGTCGATGAAGCCCTGGCTTTGGGCGGCTGCGACAGCATTCAAAACGTGTTGGTGGTCAAGCGCTCGGGCGCGGACATCGCCATGACCGCGGGCCGCGACCTGTGGCTGGCCGATTTGGCCGCCCAACAACCCACCAGCTGCGAACCGGTGTGGGTGGGTGCCGAGCACCCCTTGTTCCTTTTGTACACCTCCGGCTCCACCGGCAAACCCAAAGGCGTGCAGCACAGCACCGGCGGCTACCTGATGCACGCCGCGCTCACCACCGAGTGGACCTTCGATTTGAAACACGACGATGTGTTTTGGTGCACGGCTGACATCGGTTGGGTCACCGGCCACACCTACATCGCTTATGGCCCCCTGGCTTTGGGCGGCACCCAGGTGGTGTTTGAAGGCGTGCCCACTTACCCCGATGCCGGTCGTTTTTGGAAAATGATCCAAGACCACAAGGTCAGTATTTTTTACACCGCCCCCACCGCGATTCGCTCGCTCATCAAAGCCGCGGAAGGCAGTGCCGATGTGCACCCCGATCGCTACAACTTGAACAGCTTGCGCTTGCTCGGCTCGGTGGGTGAACCCATCAACCCCGCAGCGTGGGAGTGGTATCACCAGCACGTGGGCGGCAGCCGTTGCCCCATCGTCGACACCTTTTGGCAAACCGAAACCGGCGGTCACATGATCACGCCGCTGCCGGGTGTGACCCCCATGGTGCCCGGCTCATGCACGTTGCCTTTCCCTGGCATTCAAGCCGCCATCGTGGACGAAGCGGGTCACGACATGCCCAACGGTGAAGGTGGCATCTTGGTGGTGAAGAAACCTTGGCCGTCCATGATCCGCACCATCTGGGGCGACCCTGAGCGCTTCGTGAAAAGCTATTACCCCGAAGAGTTCAAAGGCAAGTATTACTTGGCTGGCGACGGTGCCATCCGTGATGCGAAAACAGGCTACTTCACCATCACGGGTCGCATCGACGATGTGTTGAACGTGTCGGGTCACCGCATGGGCACGATGGAAATTGAATCGGCCTTGGTGAGCTGCACCGAGCTCGTGGCTGAAGCAGCGGTAGTAGGCCGCCCTGACGACACCACCGGTGAAGCGATTTGCGCCTTCGTGGTGTTGAAGCGTTCACGCCCCACCGGCGATGAAGCCAAGCAGATTGCCAAAATTTTGCGCGACCATGTGGGCAAAGAAATTGGCCCCATCGCCAAGCCCAAGGACATTCGTTTTGGTGACAACTTGCCCAAGACGCGTTCGGGCAAGATCATGCGGCGCTTGCTGCGCTCGGTGGCCAAAGGCGAGGCCATCACGCAGGACACGTCCACACTTGAGAATCCGGCCATCCTCGAGCAGCTGGCTGACAACCACTAATTGGCTAATTGGGGTCAGATTCCAATTAATTCACGTTGGGCCGAACATGGTGGGTTGGCCCGCGTAGCGAACGTCGCAGCTCTGCTGCGGTGAGCGGCGGACAATCCCGCCATGGTCGGCCTTTCGCGTGTCTTTCAAGGGCATCTGAAATAAGCCACGCTTGAGCCCCCCGCCATGGGGACTCATTTTTCTGGTCTTTCGCTAAAAAAATGGTCCCCATGCCGTGTGGCTCTGAAGTGATGTTTCGGCGCAAGGTTCAACGTGGCAAGCAAGCGTGAATTAATTGGAATCTGACCCCAATTGACGATCCCGCCGTGGTCAGCAAGCGTGACTTGGACCCCGCAGGGGGGCTTATTTCAAGCTGAGAATCCATGCCACCAATTTCTTGGCCTCCGCCTCATTCACTTGCGGATTGGCCGGCATCACATTCGCTCCCCACACACCGCCGCCACCCGCGCGGATCTTCGCGGCCAAAGCGGCAGGTGCTTCTTTGTCGCCAGCGTATTTCTTGGCCACTTCTTTGAAAGCAGGCCCAACCACTGGCGTGTTCACGGAGTGGCAGGCCAAGCAGTTTTTCGAACCGGCTAAATTTTGGTCGGCCAAGGCCGCGCCAGAGAAAACAACGGATGCCAAAACGGCCGTCAACAAAGATTTCATGTTCAGGTCTTTCATCAATTAAAAAAAGTGCTGCACCATGGCAGGTGCGGCATTCAGTTCAACAAATCGCACAGGTGGCTCAGAACAAATCCAGCACCGCACCTTTGCTGGCGCTGGACGCGTTGTGAGCAAACTTGGCTTGCACACCCCGCGTGTAGCGTGGCTCGGGTGCTTTCCAAGTGGCGCGGCGTTTGGCGATTTCGTCATCGGCCACGTTCAATTGCAACACCAATTGGTGCGCGTCGATGGTGATGCTGTCACCTTCGTGAATCAGCGCAATGGTGCCACCCACAGCCGCTTCGGGCGCGACGTGACCGACCACCATGCCCCAGGTGCCCCCCGAGAAACGACCGTCGGTGATGAGGCCCACGCTCTCGCCCAAACCCGCTCCAATCAAGGCGCTGGTGGGGGCCAACATTTCGGGCATGCCGGGGCCGCCTTTGGGGCCGAGGTAACGCAACACCATCACATCACCGGCTTTGATCTTGCCGTCCAACACGGCTTTCAAAGCAGACTGTTCGTCGTCAAACACGCGAGCGGGGCCGGTGATGACCGGGTTCTTCAAGCCGGTGATCTTGGCCACACAACCTTCAGGTGACAAGTTGCCTTTCAAAATGGCCAAGTGGCCTTCGGCATACATCGGTTGGTTGATCGGGCGAATCACGGTTTGGTCGGCGCGGGGTTCGTTGGGCACATCGGCCAAGTTTTCCGCCACGGTTTTGCCGGTGATGGTCATGCAGTCGCCGTGCAACAAACCGGCGTTCAACAACAGCTTCATCACCTGCGGAATGCCACCGGCTTTGTGCAAGTCCACCGCCAAGAATTGGCCGCTGGGTTTCAAGTCGCAAATGACCGGGATTTTTTTGCGCATGCGCTCGAAATCATCGATGGTCCAGTTCACTTCGGCGGCGTGGGCGATGGCCAAAAAGTGCAACACCGCATTGGTGGAGCCACCCGTGGCCATGATGACGGCCACCGCGTTTTCAATCGCTTTTTTCGTCACGATGTCACGGGGCTTCAAATCGTTTTTGATGGCTTCGATCAACACCTTGGCAGCGGCCTTGGCCGAGTTTTGGGTTTCGTCGTGCGGGTTGGCCATGGTGGACGAGTAGGGCAAAGACATGCCCAGCGCTTCGAATGAAGAAGACATGGTGTTGGCGGTGTACATGCCACCACAAGAGCCGGTGCCAGGCACGGCGCGTTTTTCAATTTCCAACAAATCACCGTCACTCAGGTTGCCTGCGGCGTTTTGACCGACGGCTTCGAACACGCTGACGATGTTCAGGTCTTTGCCCTTGAAGCTGCCGGGCAGGATGGTGCCACCGTACACATAGATGGCGGGCACATTGGCACGCAACATGCCCATCATGCCGCCGGGCATGTTTTTGTCGCAACCACCGACCACCAAGACACCGTCCATCCACTGGCCACCAACACAGGTTTCGATGCAATCCGAAATCACTTCGCGGCTGACCAAGGAGTACTTCATGCCCTCGGTGCCCATCGACATGCCGTCCGAGATGGTGGGGGTGCCAAAAATTTGCGCGTTGCCACCCGCTTCTTCGATGCCGGCCACGGCCGCATCGGCGAGTTTTTGCAAACCACTGTTGCAAGGCGTGATGGTGGAATGACCGTTGGCCACGCCCACCATGGGTTTGACGAAGTCGCTTTGCTCGTAGCCCATGGCGTAGTACATGGAGCGGTTGGGTGCGCGGGATTTGCCCTCGGTGATGTGGGCCGAGCGGCGGTTGATTTTGATCGGGGTGGTGGCCATGGCGGTGCGTCCTGTCACATGAAAAAACAAGAGTTTAGCCTTGACGGACAGGCCCTTGAAGAGCGCAGTCTTACAGGAGACAGTCGCTTGAACACGTGCAAGGACGGGCCCGAAACAACAGTTTGTTTCGACAAGCTTCTCAAGCCCGACTGGTTTGTTCTTTCAAGGCTTGGCTGTTGGCGGGCTGCCGGTTTGGTTCATCGCTTCTTTGGTGGCCTCGGGCTTGAAGCACATCAGCTTGACACGTGAAAACTCTCTGTTGCCGTTGATTGCTTTTTCAAGTTTGTAAGCCGCATCGCATTGCATGCTGGGCCCATCGCCCCACACCACCTTGAGCACGCCTGCATCGGCCTGCAAGCGCACCAAGGCACGGTTGCTTTGGCCCAAGGTGGCCAACTCATTGCCGTCCTTGTCCATCACGCTGGCACCAATGGGAATGCGTTCACCATCGGGCAGGTTGAAGGTGAAAGCCACCGGGCGACCCGCTGTGGATTTGTATTTCAACTTGACGATGGAGCCGTCCACGGGGGCCACTTTTTGCGTGGCGTTGTCCACCTCCAAGCCCATCGGCGCGGTTTCCAAACTGATTTGCACATCGTTCAGGTAGTAGGGCGACAAGTAGGGCACGACCCCATAGCCAAAGCCATTCACCTGGGCCTGGCTGCCCAACACACCCGCGCCTTTGCCATTGGGCACTTCGACAATGCCGAAGGTGTCGTTCAAGGTGGGGGCCAAGATCAGGCCACCGCTGTGACCGACCAAACCACCGCTCAAGCTGATGCCGGTTTGTTGGCTGCCGCCACCGGCGCTGTAACTGGCACCGATGGTGCCGTAAGGGTGTTGGTAGCTGGCATAAGCACCGGCCGAATTCACACCGTTGGCGTTGGAGGTGTTCAAACCGTAGTTGAAATTCTCATACAACTCGCCGCTGGCACCGCTGTTGAAAGACAAGCTGGTGGTGACCGGGTTGCCGGTGCTTTGGTCGGCCCCAGCCCGCAAACTGCCGTTCCAACTGCGCAGGCTCAAGGGCACGGTGGCCGACAAACTCACCGTGTCCAAGCGCGGTCGGTCGTCGCTGTAGAAAGTGCGGTTCAAACTGGCGAACAGATTCACCCGGCGCAGGTTGATGCCATAGCCGAGTTGGTATTGTTTGGTGGACACGGCTTGCCCCCAACCGATTTGGTCCACCAGCCCCAAGCTCAAGCTGCCAAAGCGGTCTAGGCCTAACCCCAAGCTGACGAAGTTGCTGCGCTTGAAGGTGTCGAAGATGACTTGCGTGGTGGCGTTGGTGTTGCCCAGTCCCGCGGTGGGCGTGGTGTAGAACTCGCTTTGGTAATTCGAACCAGCGTACAAACTGAGGTTGCGCCAAGTCGGGGCCACGTAATTCACGCCGTGGGCCCGCCCTTTTTTGTTGATGTCGCTGGTGAACAAGTGCGAGAACAAGGTGTTGAAACTGACACCACCCAAGGCACCGTTGAAACTGGTTTGCAAGCCCAGGTTGCGGTAGTTGGGACCGGCTAAAAAATCAACCGTAGGTGTGATGAGGCTGTTCAAGCCATAGCGCACATAGGCTTGCACCACTTGCGTGTTTTGCGTGCTGGTGAAATTGCGGTAGAGGCCGGTGGCCACGCTGTAGCGGTACGAGCCGGGGTTGAGTTTGCCAATGCTGATGCTGAAGGGCACAACAAAACGCTGCTCGCTGCCATCGGCCTCGGACACCACCACTTGGAAATTGCCCACGCTGGAAATCGGGTTCAGGTCGGCCAATTCAAACGGACCGGGTGGCACGTTTTGCTCGAGGATGACCGCGTTGTTTTGCAACACCCGCACCCGCGCATTGGTGCGGGCCACGCCGCGCACCACAGGGCGGTAGTCACGCTCGCTCTCAGGGTAGAGCGCTTCTTCAGACGAAACCCGCACACCGCGCACTGGCACGCCGCCCACCACCGGGCTGTCGGTGCTGGTGTCGCCAATCACCAGGTTGGCTTGTTGGTCGATCAAGGGGCGCTTCAGAATGGTCTCGCCGACCAGGTATTGGTTTTGACCCAATTCGTTTTGCGACAAGCTGCTGCCTTGCCGGAACTGCCAACCACCGACATTGATGCCCGAACTCAAAGACAGGTAGTTGGCGCTCAATGCATCGCTGCGGAAGTTGTTGAAGTTGTAGTTCACAAAGGCCGCGTTGTCGCCGCGCGTCAGCAATTCTTTGGGCACGCTTTGGCGCGAAGACCGGGTGAGGAAGGCTTGCGGAATTTGGATGTCATAGCGCAACTCGCCGCTGTCGAAACGGTCGCTGGAGGAGGCCACCCAATCGCTGATGAACAAGCACGGGTTGTTCGTTGCAGGGGCCAACAGGGGCGCAGGCAGCGTGTCAGGCGCGGTGCTGGGGGTGCTTCGCGAGGTTGAAAGGCTGTTGGCATTGGCCTTGGTTTTGACAACAGGCACCGGCTGCAAGACTTGCAAACCGCGTGTGCTGATGAAATTGGTTTTCACGCCCAGCATGTTGAACAGCGTGGGCGTGACACAGGCCCGCACCTCGCTGCCCGGGCTGGTTTCGATGAAGCGAAGCTGGGTTTTGGTGATGAAGTCGTTGTTGCGAAACACCTCGACGTCGTAGCTGCCGGGTCGCAGATTGCCAAGTTTTTTGATGTCAGCGGTGCTCAGGTTGCGAAACGATTTGCCACGCAAAAAGTCACCATCGAACTCGATGTCGTTGTCGTTGAGGGGCGCGGCTTCCACCAAGGGCACGCGCCTGGACAAAGGGGCCAAGGCCATCAACTCAAAGCGTTGGTTGAACAAGGTGACTTTTTCTTGCGCACGCAAGGGCAAGTCGGCTTTCTCAGTTTCCAAGTCATTGGTGATGAGTTTGACCTTCACCGCTTGCTGGTTGTTCAAGGGGTAGATGGTGCCAAGCTGAAACTCGCCCTCGGGCAAGCGCTGCTCGAAAAACACCAGGTCGTTTTGCAACAGTTGCAAACGTTGTTGCGGACCTGCCAAGCCTTGCACCATCAACACCATCTCAGCCGGTGAACGCTTGGAGGCCATGGCTTTCACCTCGACCCGCGAAATCGGCTCGGTTTTGACGCTGTCAGCGGCGTGCACGCCGCCCCCAGTCATCAGCACCAACAGCGTCAAGAGGCGCGGCGTCCAGCGGTGCCGGGCCAGCAATGACCCAGCAGGGTGGAGAGAACGATGTGTCATGGTGAAAGCCTTCAGGGCGCAAATCAGTTGTTGAGGACGATGGGCAGTTCTTTGGTGGTGGCGCCGCCATAGTCGTTCACGTACTCAATGCGCAAGGTTTTTTGCGTGACTTTGTTCAGCTTCTCTGTGCCGGTGAGGGGGAACGAGGCTTTGTCTTTGGGGTTGACCATGCCGCCATCGGCCACCACGTCGTACTTGCCATCGGTGCCCAGGCTGATGCTGAACATGGACATGTGGAAGGGGCTGGGGTTGTTGGCCTCGGCCATCCAGCCTTTTTCGCCTTTCACCACTTTCCAAGTGACTTTGTCCATCCACTCCAGCGGGTCGCCTTTCACGGCTTTGGGGCGGTAGAACATCTTGATGCGGGTGCGCACCGCGAAGCTCAAGCGGGTTTCTTCTTTGGACTTGGGCGGCACCTCCAGCATGTTGAACCAGAACACGCTTTCTTTGTCGGCGGGCAAGGCGTCACCGGTGAACACCACCCGCACCACCTGGCTGCTGTCGGCTTTCAAACGCGCAATCGGCGGCGTCAAGCTGAACGGTGTGGAGATTTCTTCGGGTGTGGAGTTCGCATTGCCATCGTCAAGCCACATCTGCACAAACGAGGGCGCGGTTTTCGATGCGTTGGTGATTTTGAACGACACATCCCGCCGTGCCTCGGGGTAAATGATGCGGGTGGTCTCGATGACCGTGTCCGCTTGGGCGGTGTGGTGCAGCAGCCAGCCGGTGCTGGCCAAGACCAAGCTCAGAAGGGCTTGGTTGAAAAACGGGCGCGATGTGGCGCGGGTAAAGGCATTGAAAAGCATCTTTTTCTTCTCGGTGGTTGAACAACTTGTTGAAACCGAGAAGCCAAACATGCTGGCAGCTGAATCAGTGGTAGGTGAGGATCACCATTTTTTCACTGCTTCGGCATTCGCGCCAGTGGCCACAGCCACTTCTCGGACGTTGGCAACAGTCAAGTTGGTGGCCTGGGAGGTGCGCACAGCCTGACCGCAGTCTTGACCGTTGATCGCGCTTTGCCCAGCCGACAGGGCTGTTGACAGTGCTTGTGCATCGCAACTGGGGGCCAAAACATAGCCTTGGATCACCAAGACCGCGTCGCGGGCGTGTGCCGTGGACAGTGTCAACAGCAAGGCCAGCAGGCCGGTGGCGCATTGGATGCTTGTGTTTTTCTTCATCTCTCAATCCCTTGAATGGTTCATCAGGTGTCCTGCACACCTGTATGAATGGGATTGAATCGAAACAACACCGAGGCCGCAAAAGCCTCTTTAGCATTCAGCGCAAACGCCAGTCGTCATACAAAAGCGGGTGAATTCATCTCCTTGGTTTGGTTTTTGTAAACGCTTTGAAATACTTTCAACACTTGCTCAGATTCGCCTTTTTGGAGGCAAAAAAAGCCGCATTCGCGGGGCAGTTGTTGTTTCCATGTTCAAAGCACGCGGATTCATCAATGGACTTTCATCAAAAAAGGCAGTTGCACTTGCACCTGCCCCGGGGTCACCGCCACACCCGTGTTGGAGGCGGTGAGCTGATTCGGGGTTTGCCGCAACACGGCACGGGCGGCCACATAGCGAGCGCCCAACAACACCGTGCTGTTGTCGCGCCACATGGCGGGGGTCAGCTCAAGCGGTTGGCGCAAATCCAGGGGCGTGAACAAACCGGCGGCATCAAAAACCCCCAGTTGCACATAGACATTGGTGGCGGGGTTTTGGCGGGCCGTGTTGCGCAGCAAACCGGTGTCGGGGGCCAAGACGGCCAAGGCCTGGTCAAACACCAGCGTGGCGTTTTGACGCCAAGGCTTCAGACACGCCGCGGTGGCCTCGTTGGCCATGTCGATGGCCACGGGGGTGACCGGGCCGAAATTCGTGTCGCCCAAAGTGGCGGCGTTGAGTGTGGGCAAATTCACCACCAACAGGTTGCTGTTGTCACTGGACAAACCCGCTGGCAAACAGGTGGGGATCGTGACACTCGCGTTCAACGAACCCAAATTCTCTAAAGGCCTGGTTTGCAGCTGGTCTTGTGCACCAGCTGCCAAACACAGGCATGAAAACCCCAGCCCCAAGCAGCGGCCAGCAAAGGCTTTGAACACGAGGTGTGCTGAATGGGGCATGGGGAAATGCAACATCACTTGTAAATGATGGTCACTGGCAAATTGAAGTTGTATTTGCCAGGGGTTGCAGCCTGTGTGGTGGCGAAGGCAAATTGAGCGCCCATGCCACCTTCAGTTTGTGTTTGAGCTCGGGTGAACAGCGTGTAGTCGCCTGCAGCCAAAGTGAGCGGCTGCAGCCCACTAGAGAGCAACACCACCGCATTGGTACCACCCTCTGTTGCAGGGATTTGGTTCTTCAAAAAGGTTTTGGTACCGATGGTGACGATGTCTGTCGCTTTCAACGTGGTGTGGAGTTCCCAATTCGTCACACCAGTCAAACTGCAAGCGTTTGCAGTGTTATTTGGATCTTTGAGGGCGAAAGTCATGCTTTTAACGCCGCTGAAAGTTTGGCCAGCAATACCAGAGACGTTGGTGCCCGCGATATTGCCCAAGTTCAAGGCTTTGTAAGCGCTTTTGTTGGTGGTGGCGCCATTGTCATTGAGTATCACGGCACAGGTGGCCTTGCTGACGGCGGCGGTGATTTTCAAATTGCCAGCGTTGGGCGTGTCAGCAGCGTGCGCGGACAGGCTTGTCAAGCAGGCTGCGCCCAGGGCCGCAACCAGCGCCGTGGCTTGAGAGAGGTTGGAAATGTGTTTCATGGGAATGATTCCTTTGCTTAAACGGGAGTGACAAGCGTCAAGGCTTGGGCCAGGGCTTTGTCATGAAGTGGATGAAAGGCGCTGGGCCCGTTACTTGTAGAGAACCAACAAGGGGATGGAGGCCGTGAAGGCACCTGCTTTGGCCTCTGTTGTGGCGGCGTAGGCGAGTTGCGCTTGCAAGGTGATCTTGTCGGCGAACAAAACGTTGCTGGCGGTCGCGGTGGTGCCGGCGTAGCCCAAGGTTTCTTTCAGGGTCAGCGGGGTGGTGGTCGCAGTGGTGGCGTCGCTCAAAACCACCATGGCATCTGTGCCCGCGGCATCTTGGTTTTTCACATAAGTTTTGCCGTTGGTGGTGATCACATTGCCAGGTGCAAAACCCAGAATCACATTCCATCGGTTGTTGCCAGTGCCTGCCACGCAAGTTGTGGCAGAGTTTCCATACGTCCCCAAGCTGAATTCCACTTTTTGTGCTTCGCCAAAGGTGCCGCCAATGGTGTTGTTGCTGGTGCCACTTTTGGCATTGCCCAAATTCAGGGTTTTTTCGTTGGTGCTGGTGCCGGACTTTGCATCCTTCATGTTCAACACGCAGGTGCTGGCGGAGATTTGGCCGGTGATGTCCACTGTGGCAGAGTCGTTGGCCGATTGAGCTTGGGCCGACAGCGCGAGCAAAGAGCCGCAAGCCACAGCCAAGGCTGTTTTGCTGAGAGAGAACGAGTTTTTCATCGTGAGATCCTTTGAGAACGTGGGTGAATGAAACAGATGTGTTCGCTCTTTTGTTCGAGGGCGATTCACAATCTGAGGCCTATGGTAAGTAAGATTTTGTAATTTGCACCCTAAATACCTACAAAATTGCCGCTAAACGTTTAATAAATGCCACACGTTGGCAGTATTTTTCAATTTTAAAGTTACGTTTTTGGCTATTTTTTGTTGGTTTGAGTGGGTGCCGGTGGCTGTTCAAGCGGCCAGTCGGGCCCATGCTTTACAGTGCCCCCATGCTGATTCATCCTCAATTTGACCCGGTGGCCCTCTCGCTGGGGCCTGTGTCCATCCACTGGTATGGCGTCACTTACTTGGCGGCGTTCATGCTGTTTTTGTTCTTGGCGCACCGACGCTTGCGGCAGCCGCCGTTTGCCGCCTTGGCGCAACAAGGCCTGTGGGGCGACAAAGACATCGATGACCTGATGACCTACGGCGTGCTGGGCGTGGTGTTGGGCGGGCGCATTGGCTACTGCTTGTTTTACAAACCCGGCTATTACGCGGCGCACCCCCTTGAAGTGCTGTACCTGTGGCAAGGCGGCATGAGCTTTCACGGCGGCATGTTGGGCGTGATTGCGGCGCTGGCTTTGTACGGCTGGCAGCGCGGCAAACCCTGGTTGCAAGTGACCGACTTTGTGGCGCCGTGCGTGCCCACCGGTTTGGCCGCAGGGCGGGTGGGCAACTTCATCAATGGCGAGTTGTGGGGCCGCGCCGCCGACCCCAGCCTGCCGTGGGCGATGGTGTTCCCGCAAAGCGGCAGCGCGTTGGCGCGGCATCCCTCGCAGGTCTATCAGTTTTTGCTGGAAGGCCTGCTGTTGTTCGCGCTGCTGTGGTGGCAGGGCGGGCGGGCACATCGGCACACCGGGTTTATTTCGGGCTTGTTTTTGATCGGCTATGGATTGACGCGTTTCATCGCCGAGTATTTCCGCGAGCCCGATGCGCACCTGGGCTTGCTGGCGCTGGGCCTGAGCATGGGGCAGTGGCTGTGTGTGCCCATGGTCGTCGTCGGCCTGTTCTTGGTGCGCCGCCCTGGCAAAGAATGGGGGTCAGATTCCAATTAAATAATGGGGGTCAGATTCCAATTAATTCACTTCAGAGCCGCACGGCCTGGGGACCATTTTTTGAGCGAAAGACCAGAAAAATGCGTCCCCATGGCGGGCGGCGAAAGCGTGACTTTCTAGGAGGAATCAATTGGAATCGAACCGCTTCTTGGGTCGCCCACCCTTGGCACCATTGGCGCGAGCCGCCAGAGCTTTCGCCTCGGACTTGACGCTGCCCGCGCGGGCAGCATGTGCACGACGCCAAGCGCGGCTGCCAAACACCCCCTCAAGCAAGCCCTGAACCGACAAATCCGCATCCAACTGCGGCCAATGCAAACCCGTGCCCATGGGCGACAGCACCACCTCTGCCCATTGCGAAGGAGAGCCTTTTTGCAAGCCTTGCGCGAGCTGAGGCGGAAATGAAAACGCTGCGCCGTTGCTCATGGTCACGACGATGTGCTGGCTGGTTTCGTCGTAGCCCGCAGAAACAGCATGCACGACAGCATGGCTGGGGTGGGTCAGGCTGGGCGCAGCCGCCAATTGCTGCGCCAGCCAATCTGCTTTGGTTTGTTCAGTCATGCAATTTGCCCCACAAATGTGTCAATTCACGCAGATGCCGCCAAACCGCGTCCAGGCCATTGACGTGGATGGAAGCCATCATAACCAATCATGTTGGGTTTATGTTGATGTTCGATGGCCATTCTGGGCTGGGGCGAGCCAAAAGTGGGTAAGTTGGACGGCCTATTTAAAGGGGGTCGAAATAACGTGATTTGAGGGGGTGGTCAGCATGGACGGGGCTTGCAGCCGTTTTTATGATACATAAATTCAAAGTTTTGCCGTTTTCTTGTATCACTCGATGGGGAATATTCGCATCAGCTTGGAGAACATGGTGGGTAATTGGGGTCAGATTCCAATTGTTTCTCTTCAAAGCCGCACGGCCTGGGGACCATTTTTTGAGCGAAAGACCAGAAAAATGCGTCCCCATGGCGGGCGGCGAAAGCGTGACTTTTAATGAAAAAATTAATTGGAATCTGACCCCCAATTTAATTGGAATCTGACCCCAATTTCTCCAAGCCCCGCCCATGCTGACCACCCCCTCAAAACAAGGCTTTTTGAGCGTGCTGTGAAAATGCCTTCATGAACGCCAACCTCTACCTCACACTGCGCCAAGGCTTCCCCGCGAACTTGGATGCCATCGCCATCGAAACCGACCAAGGCCTGTGCTACAGCTGGCGCGACATCGAGCGCGGCAGCGCCATGCTGGCCAATTGGCTTGACAGTTTGGACCTGCCCGCGGGCTCGCGCATCGCCGCGCACATCGACAAATCGGTGGAAGCCATGCTGCTCTACCTGGCCACGCTGCGCAGCGGCCACGTGTTTTTGCCCCTGAACCCGGCGTACCAAAGTGCCGAGCTGAGTTACTTCATTGGCAATGCCGAGCCCGCCGTGGTGGTCTGCACACCGTCCAACTTCGGCTGGGTCAGCAAGCTGGCGTTTCAACAAGGCACGCGCTATGTGGTGACCCTGGACGACCAACGCGGCGGCAGCTTGCTGGAACGCGCCGCACACCACAGCGACCAGCACACGGCCGTGGCGCGTCGCCCCGAGGACCTGGCGGCGATTTTGTACACCAGCGGCACCACCGGGCGCAGCAAGGGCGCGATGCTCAGCCACGCCAACCTGGCCAGCAACGCGCTCATGTTGAAGGACTATTGGGGCTGGGTGCCCGGCGACGTGCTGCTGCACGCCTTGCCCATTTTTCACGTGCACGGCCTGTTCATCGCCATCCACGCCGCGCTCTTGAACGGCAGCACCATGCTCTGGCACAGCAAGTTCGAGCCGCAGCGGGTGCTGGCCGACCTGCCCCGCGCCACGTTGTTCATGGGTGTGCCCACTTTTTACACCCGCTTGTTGGCGCAGCCTGGCTTGAACGCCCAGTTGTGCAGCGGCATGCGCTTGTTCATTTCCGGCTCGGCACCGATGTTGGTGGACACTTTCTCGCAATGGCAAGATCGCACAGGCCACACCGTGCTGGAGCGCTATGGCATGAGCGAAACCCTGATGCTCACCTCCAATCCGTATACCGCCGACGAACGCTTTCAGGGGCAGTCGCAGCGCGTGGGCGGCAGCGTCGGTTTTCCGCTGCCCGGTGTCACGCTGCGCATCGCCAATGCGCAAGGGCAGGCGTTGGCGCTGCACGAGGTGGGCAGCATCCAGGTGAAAGGCCCGAACGTGTTTGGCGGCTACTGGCGCATGCCCGAGAAAACCGCGCAAGAGTTCACCGCGGATGGTTTTTTCATCACCGGCGACATGGGCACGCTGGACGAGCGCGGCTATGTGCGCATCGTCGGGCGCGACAAGGACTTGATCATCAGCGGCGGCCTGAATGTCTACCCGGCGGAAATTGAAGACGCTTTGAACCAGCTGCCCGGCGTGTTGGAAAGCGCTGTTGTGGGCATGCCGCACCCCGACTTCGGCGAGGTGGGCTGCGCGTTTGTGTTGGCCAAGCCCGGGGCGGTGTTGGACCCTGCTGCTTTGTTGTTGGCTTTGAAAGGGCAGTTGGCGGGCTTCAAGGTGCCCAAGCTGTGCAAGCTGCTCGATGAGTTGCCGCGCAATGCCATGGGGAAAGTGCAGAAGAACGTGTTGCGCCAACAATTGCAACAATTGGGGTCAGATTCCAATTAAAACAATTGGAATCTGACCCCAATTACGCCGATTACGGCGCCAAAGCCTTCTCGATGACCTCACCCAATTCAATGACGGCCAAGGCGTAATAGCTGCTGCGGTTGTAGCGGGTGACCACAAAGAAGTTTTCCGTGCCCGCCACATACGACGGCGCATCGGTGCCATTGAACAATTCCACCAAAGCCAAGGGCCCGGCAAATGTGCGGCCCGCCTCTGACAAAACCACTTGCTGCGCCGCCAAATGCGCCGCTGTCCACGAAGGCACGATGTCTGGCGCGAGCAGCGCATCGAGCGCCGCGCCTTGCGCTTTCATGTCCACGTCGAAATGCGTGGGCATGCCGGTTTGCCAGCCGTAAGCCTGAAAGTAATGCGCCACCGAGCCGATGGCGTCAGCGCTGCTCTTGGCCAAATCGACGCGACCATCGTTGTCAAAGTCCACCGCAAACTTGGCGATGCTCGACGGCATGAACTGCGGCCAACCGATGGCCCCTGCATAACTGCCCAGCTGGTTTTTCATCGACGGATTTTTCAAACGCTGCTGCAAGAACAAACCCAATTCGTTTTTGAAAAACGCCTCGCGCTCTGAGGCTTGTTTGTGTTCTTTGGGAAACGCCAAGCTCAAGGTGGTCAAGGCGTCCAACACCTTGAACTGCCCTTGGTGCTGACCGAAATAGGTTTCCACACCCAAGATGCCGACGATGTAACGCGCGGGCACGCCATAGGTTTTCTCTGCACGTAGCAACTCCGCTTCGTGCTTGCGCCAAAACTGCACACCGGCTTCAATGCGTTGCGGCTCAATGAACCTCGCGCGGTACGCCGCCCAATTTTTGGCACTGGGCGCGGCGGCAGGCAGGATCATTTGCTGCACCTGCGGCAACAAACGCGCCGAGGCCAATTGCTGCTGCACCCACGCCACGGGCATATCGTGTTGCTTGGCCAATTCACTGGCCAATGCTTTCACCGCCGCTGAGTTGCCAAACGCTTTGCCCACCACCACCTTGGGTGGTTTGGGGCGCTTCATGGTTTTGGTTTTGACGGTGCGCGATGTCGCCGCGACGTTGGTCGTGCCAACATGTTTGGCATGCGATGGCTTGTTTTGCGCGAAAGCAGGAAGCCCCAAAACAACGATCAAAAGGAAGAGGGCGGCGCGGCGTGACCAAACAAAGATGTGCATGGCGGGCAAGTGTAGCGAAGCCGCATTGCACAATAGGCGCATCCAACCTTGAACAACCATGAATCCACTCTCTGTTTATCTCTCGCAATGGACCCAAGAAGGTTTGTCGCTCAGCGTCTTGAATGAATTCGGCTGGCTGCTGTTGGCCTTGGCGGTGGCCTGGCTGATCGTCAAGCAACTCAGCCGCTACGCCGCGCCTGCCTCTGTCTTGTTTGGCCGTCAATTGGTCGATGGTTTGTTGTTCCCTGCCGTGGCGCTGGGCTTGGTGTACATCGGTCAGATTTTGTTGGGCAAGCATCAAAGCCTGATGCTGCTCAAACTCGCGGTGCCGGTGTTGTTGTCGCTGGTGCTCATCCGCTTGTGTGCGCGGGTCCTGACAGCGGTGTTCCCGCAGTCGCCGTTGGCGGTACTCACCGAGCGGCTGATCTCTTGGCTGGCCTGGTTGGTGGCCGTGTTGTGGATCACCGATTTGCTGCCGCTGGTGGTGCAAGAGATGGAGCAAGTCCATGTCAACTTTGGCAAGACGCACCTTGATTTGCGCTCGCTGGTAGAAGGTTTGTTGTCGAGTGGTTTGGTGTTGGTGCTGGCGCTGTGGCTATCGGCCACCATCGAGCAACGCGTGTTGGCGCAAACCATGACCGATTTGTCGATGCGCAAAATCGCCTCGAACGTGTTGCGTGCGGCACTGCTGTTGATCGGTTTGTTGTTGGCCTTGTCGGCCGTCGGTGTGGACCTCACAGCCTTGTCGGTGTTGGGTGGTGCCCTCGGTGTCGGCTTGGGTTTGGGTTTGCAAAAACTCGCGGCCAATTACGTCAGTGGTTTCGTGGTGTTGGTGGAGCGCTCGGTGCGCATTGGCGACATCATCCGCGTCGATGGCATGGAAGGCAAAGTCACCGACATCAAAACCCGCTACACCTTGTTGCGTGACGCCAATGGCCGCGAAACCATCATTCCCAACGACATGCTCATCACCCAACGCGTGGACAATTTTTCACTCACGCAAAGCGCGGTGGCGCTGCAATGCCCGATCACGGTGGCGGTGGACAGCGACCCGGCACAGGTGCAACACCTCTTGTGCTCGGCCGCGGCCCGTGTGTCGCAGGTGCTGACCGAGCCCGCACCGCAGGCGTTTTTCAGCAGTTTCAGCCAAGACGGCTTGGTGTTCACCCTGCATTTTTGGGTGGCCGACCCGCAGCAAGGCAAGTTGGTGGTCTTGTCCGAGGTGAACGCGGCGGTCTGGAATGCTTTGCGCCAAGCGGGGGTCGAGTTGCCACCGTCCAAGCCGGTCTTGGTTCAAGCGCCGATGTCGCCCTGACAAGCCGCACCAGCTCAAAAAAGCACGACCGTTCGAATTTGCATCTTGATTCGTCTAGAATGACGTAACGTCAACCAAAAGCCGCCTGCAGGCGGTTTGTTTTTTGGCATTCAAAGACATCAAATTCCTGGAGAAAACCCATGAAGGCACTGGTCGCCGTCAAGCGCGTGGTCGATTACAACGTCAAAGTTCGGGTCAAGTCAGACCAAACCGGCGTGGACATCGCCAACGTCAAAATGAGCATGAACCCCTTTGACGAAATCGCTGTGGAAGAAGCGGTTCGCTTGAAAGAAAAGGGCATCTTGAGCGAAGTGATTGTGGTGTCTTGCGGCGTCACGCAGTGCCAAGAAACTTTGCGCACCGCCATGGCCATCGGTGCCGATCGCGGCATCTTGGTGGAAACCACTGAAGAGTTGCAACCCTTGGCCGTGGCCAAATTGCTCAAAGCTTTGGCCGACAAAGAACAACCTGGCTTGGTGATTTTGGGCAAACAAGCGATTGACGACGATTGCAACCAAACCGGCCAGATGCTGGCCGCGTTGGCCGATTGGCCGCAAGCCACCTTCGCCTCCAAAGTGGAGATGGCCGATGGCCACGCCCTCATCACCCGCGAGGTGGATGGTGGTTTGGAAACCTTGAAACTCAGCTTGCCCGCTGTGGTGACCACCGATTTGCGCTTGAACGAGCCGCGCTACGTGACGCTGCCCAACATCATGAAGGCGAAGAAAAAACAACTCGACATCTTCAAGCCCGAAGACCTGGGTGTGGACATCAAGCCGCGCATCAAAACACTCAAAGTGAGCGAGCCGCCCAAGCGCAGTGCGGGCATCAAAGTCGCTGATGTCGCTGCCTTGGTGGACAAGTTGAAAAACGAAGCCAAAGTCATCTGAACGAAATTGTTGAAGGAACACACCATGACTTCTCTCGTTATTGCTGAACACGACAACCACAGCATCAAACCCGCCACCTTGAACACCGTCACCGCCGCGCTGGCCTGTGGCGGCGAGGTGCATGTGTTGGTGGCAGGCAAAGACGCCGCTGCCGCTGCACAAGCCGCCGCTCAAATTGCAGGCGTTGCCAAAGTGCTGCACGCCGACGCCGATGTTTTTGCCCATGGCTTGGCCGAGCAGATGGCCGCGCAAGTGCTGGCGCTGGCGGCCCACTATTCACACATTTTGTTTGCCGCCACCGCCAGTGGCAAAAACATCGCGCCGCGCGTGGCTGCCAAGCTTGATGTGGCACAAGTGAGTGACATCACCAAGGTGGATTCGCCCGACACTTTCGAGCGCCCCATCTATGCGGGCAATGCGATTGCCACCGTGCAAGCCACCGATGCCATCAAAGTCATCACCGTGCGCACCACCGGTTTTGATGCGGCTGCGGCCAGTGGCGGCAGTGCCGCTGTGGAAAGCGTGAACGCGGCCAACGCTGGTGCGCAAAGCCAGTTCATGGGCAGCGAGATCGCCAAGAACGACCGCCCCGAACTCACTGCCGCCAAGATCATCGTGTCTGGTGGTCGTGCCCTGGGCAGCGCCGAAAAATTCAATGAAGTCATCACACCCTTGGCCGACAAGCTGGGTGCGGCCATGGGGGCCAGCCGCGCAGCGGTGGATGCGGGCTATGCGCCCAACGATTGGCAAGTGGGTCAGACCGGCAAAATTGTGGCACCCCAGTTGTATGTGGCGTGTGGCATCAGCGGTGCCATTCAACACTTGGCCGGTATGAAAGACAGCAAGGTCATCGTCGCCATCAACAAAGACCCCGAAGCACCGATCTTCAGCGTCGCCGACTATGGCCTGGAAGCTGATTTGTTTGTGGCGGTCCCCGAGTTGGTCGCAGCCCTGTAAGCACTTTTGAAAGGCACCCACGCGGTGCCTTTTTCACACCCCCTGACGTTTGGAGATTCAAGTGAGCTACACCGCCCCCGTCAAAGACATGTTGTTCAACATGCAGCACTTGGCTGCCTTGGACGAGATCGCCCAAATTCCTGGCTTTGAAGAAGCTGGTATGGAAACCGCGCAAGCCGTGTTGGAAGAATGCGCACGCTTCAACCAAGACGTGGTGGCCCCGTTGAATTGGGAAGGCGACAAAAACCCCTCATCATGGAAAGCCGGTGTGGTGACCACCACGCCCGGTTTCAAACAAGCCTACAAACAATACGCCGAAGGCGGTTGGCAAGGTTTGCAACACCCCGCCGACTTTGGCGGCCAAGGCCTCCCCAAAACCATTGGCGCGGCTTGCATTGAAATGCTGAACGCGGCCAACATGAGTTTTGCGTTGTGCCC
>CANFOQ010000004.1 GCA_947448745.1 Comamonadaceae bacterium | reverse complement strand
TTCAAAGATTTCACCAAAGCCGGCGCGGTCATCTTCGGTGTGTCACGCGACAACATGCGCTCGCACGACAGCTTCAAAGAAAAACTTGAACTGCCCTTCGAGCTGATCGCGGACACCGAAGAAAAAATGTGTCACATGTTTGGCGTCGTCAAAAACAAGATCATGTACGGCAAAAAAGTCAAAGGCATCGAACGCAGCACCTTCTTGGTCGGCGCTGATGGCCTCTTGAAACAAGAATGGCGCGGTCTGAAAGTTCCTGGCCACGTTGACGAAGTTCTCAAAGCGGTCAAAGCACTGAAAAAAGCCTCCACCGCTTCTGCCTGATTTCAATGCCGCTCCCCCCTGCCCCACGCAAGCGTGCAGACTTGATTCGCTTGGGCGCGTCTGGCCCTTCAACCGCAGCCCGTGCTTCATCTCCCAAGGATGAGCAGCAAGCGGGTGCCGCTTTGTCCGCTGACAAGCCCCGACAAGCCAGCAGCAAACGCCCCTCGCCCCCCAAACGACACAGCAAAGCCAAGGCGCATCAGATGCCGGAAGACCACGGCTTAGAAGCAGCGCCCACCCCTACGCCTCAACGCCTGAAAAAACCAAGCGGCCCGCGCAAGTTGTTTGTGCTCGACACCAATGTCTTGATGCACGACCCCATGTGTTTGTTCCGCTTTGAAGAGCACGACGTGTTCTTGCCCATGGTGGTGCTCGAAGAACTCGACAACCACAAAAAAGGCATGACCGAGGTGGCGCGGAATGCGCGTCAAACCAGTCGCACCCTGGACGCCTTGGTCAGTGCCAGCCACGACAACATCGAGCAAGGTTTGTCACTCAGTGGCACAGGCCATATTGAAGTCGGTGGCAAGCTTTTTTTCCAAACCACGCCGCTCACGGTTGAATTGCCTTCAAGCTTGCCCCAAGGCAAGGCCGACAACCAAATTCTGGGCGTTGTGCAGGCGCTGGGGCAATTGCATGCGCCCCGCCAAGTGGTGCTGGTCTCCAAAGACATCAACATGCGCGTCAAAGCCCGCGCACTGGGTTTGCCAGCCGAGGACTACCAAAACGACAAAACGCTTGAAGACGGCGACTTGCTGTATTCCGGCTCCATGGCGCTGGCGCCCGATTTTTGGTCCAAGCAAGCGAAAACGGTTGAGAGCTGGCAAGCCGGTGGCCAGACCTTCTACCGCATTGGTGGTCCGGTGGTGGCCAACATGCACATCAACCAGTTTGTCTATTTCGAGTCGCCAGGCGAGCCGAGTTTGTACGCCCGCGTCACCGAGATTCGTGGCAAAACCGCCGTGATGAAAACCTTGAAGGATTTCAGCCACATCAAAAACGCAGTCTGGGGTGTCACCTCGCGCAATCGCGAGCAAAACTTTGCGCTCAACATGTTGATGGACCCGGACATTGACTTCGTCACACTCACTGGCACCGCTGGCACCGGCAAAACCTTGTTGGCCTTGGCCACGGGTTTGTTGCAAGTCCTGGATGACCGCCGTTACACCGAAATCATCGTCACCCGCGCCACCGTGAGTGTGGGTGAAGACATTGGTTTTTTGCCAGGCACCGAAGAAGAAAAAATGGGACCTTGGATGGGTGCCTTGGACGACAACTTGGAAGTCCTTGGCAAAACCGATACCAGTGCAGGCGAATGGGGTCGCGCCGCGACCAATGAATTGATCCGCAGCAAGATCAAGATCAAGAGCTTGAACTTCATGCGCGGTCGCACCTTCTTGAACAAGTTTGTGATCATTGACGAGGCGCAAAACTTGACGCCCAAGCAAATGAAAACCTTGATCACACGTGCAGGTCCTGGCACCAAAATTATTTGCATGGGCAACATCGCGCAAATCGACACGCCCTACCTCACCGAAGGTTCATCGGGCCTGACGTTTGCAGTCGATCGCTTCAAGGGCTGGCCCCACGGCGGTCACATCACTTTGGCGCGTGGCGAGCGCTCCAGGCTGGCAGACTTCGCCAGCGAAGTGCTCTAACCCTCAATAGTCGGTACTGCCACCCGCGTAAGACTCGAACTTGGTGATGGGTTTGAGGAAGGTGAGCTTCACAGTACCCGTGGGTCCATTGCGCTGTTTGCCGATGATGATTTCAGCCACACCCGGCTCTTTCGAGTCTTTGTTGTAGTAGTCATCGCGGTAGATGAACATGATCACATCCGCATCTTGTTCAATCGCACCTGACTCGCGCAAGTCGCTCATCATGGGGCGCTTGTCGGTGCGTTGTTCGACACCACGGTTGAGCTGAGACAAGGCGATCACGGGGCATTGCAGTTCTTTGGCCAGCATCTTCAAGCCGCGGGAAATTTCACCCAATTCGGTGGCCCGGTTGTCGCCGTCGCCGCCACTGCTGCCACTCATCAACTGCAAGTAATCCACCACCACCAGGCCCAGCTTGCCGCAGTTGCGGGCCAAGCGACGGGCACTGGCGCGAAGTTCACTCGGCGTCAGGCCAGGCGTTTCATCAATCGACAAAGACACGGTGCGCAAACGCTCAACAGCCTCGGCCAAACGGGGCCATTCTTCGTCTTGCAATTTGCCTGTGCGCAAACGGCCTTGGTCAATGCGGCCAATCGAGCCCACAATGCGAATGGCCAATTGGGAGGCACCCATCTCCATTGAAAACACCGCTACAGGCAAACCTTCTTTCAAGGCCACGTTTTCAGCGATGTTGATGGCCAAGGCCGTCTTGCCCATGGAAGGCCGTGCTGCCAGCACGATCAAATCACCGGCTTGCATGCCTGAGGTCATGCGGTCTAAATCGAAGAAACCAGTCGGCACGCCGGTGATGTCATTCGGGTTTTGCGACATCTCCTCGACGCGGTCGAGCAACTCGACCACCAGGTTGCCCATGGACTGGAAGCCCTGGCGCATGCGCGAGCCTTCTTCACCGATGTTGAAGATTTTCTGTTCGGCTTCATCCAAGATGGTGGGCACTGGGCGACCATTGGTGTTGAGGGCGGTGGTGGCGATTTCGTCGCTGACACTCACCAGCTTTCGCAGAATGGCCCGTTCGCGAACAATTTCGGCGTAGCGCCGAATATTGGCTGAACTTGGCACGTACTGCGCGAGCGAATTCAAATAAGCCAGTCCGCCAATTTCTTCGGCCTTGCCCAGGTTTTGCAGGTTCTCGAAGACAGTGATGACGTCGGCTGCACGGTTGGTGTTCACCAGCGTACTGACGGCGTTGAACACCAGGCGGTGTTCGTACCGGTAGAAATCCCTGTCGGACAACAGGTCGCCCACGCGGTCCCAAGCGCTGTTGTCCAGCAACAAACCGCCCAACACGCTGGCCTCTGCTTCTAAAGAATGGGGCGGGATTCGCAGTTGCGCCACTTGCCGATCCATGCTCGACAAGTCGTTTTCTTCGTTTGTAAATCCAACAGACATCAATGACCTTTTAAAAAAGCAATCCTATAGAAATGCACGAAATTTGTCATGGGATAAGCCTGTGCATAAGCCCTTCATAAGCGCCTCATTGGCATGTATAACTTTGAAGAAAAGGCCTTCACCATGAAAAAAACCGCTCTGAAAGAGCGGTTTTTTCAAGTAGCGCCTGTGAGTGGCGAAGATCAGGCTGTTTCGCCGTAGACCGCCACTTTGATGTCCACCAAGACGTCTGTGTGCAAGGCCACGCTGACCTCAGAGTCACCCACGATCTTGATCGGACCGTTGGGCATTCTGATTTGAGCTTTGGACACGGTGTAACCCGATTTAGCCAATTCCTCGGCGATGTCGAAGTTGGTGACAGAGCCAAACAAACGGCCGTCAACACCAGCCTTTTGGGTGATTTTGACGGTGGTTCCGCTCAATTTTTCACCTTGGGCTTGGGCTGCAACAAGTTTCTCGTGGGCTGCTTTTTCCAACTCAGCACGACGCGCTTCGAATTCTTTGATGGCTGCATCGGTGGCACGACGTGCCTGACCAGAGGGGATCAAGAAGTTGCGGGCATAGCCATCTTTGACTTTGACCACTTCACCCAGATTGCCAAGGTTGACGACTTTTTCAAGCAGAATGATTTGCATGTTTTCGCTCCTTAGATTTTGTGTTGGTCGGTGTAAGGCAACATGGCCAAGAAACGCGCACGCTTGATGGCTGTGTTCAATTGACGTTGGTAAATGGCACGGGTGCCTGTCAATCGCGCGGGAATGATTTTTCCGTTCTCAGCGATGAAGTCGCGCAAGGTGTCGATGTCTTTGTAGTCGATTTCTTCAACGCCAGTGACGGTGAAGCGGCAAAAGCGTTTGCGCTTGAACAGCAAGGACTGGGTGTTGCGCTTGGGGCGCTTGTCTTTATTGAATTTTTTGAACGTGGCCATGAAAAAGGCTCCTAATTTTCAGTGTGAATACTTTGAATGTGAAAGATGACTGATTTTGATTTTTGAGTGGAAGCCAGGAAGCCGGTGAATCTGCAGATTTTTTCCAAGGGCATTTGAATCATTTTTTCAGCCATGGTGCCCATGGCAACAGATTTCAAAAGCAAATGGATTTTTCTAGGCGTCCCCGCTTCTTCCAAGGTGGATTCGTGTTCGAGTTGGCAATCAACCACTGGCAAACCAGCTGGTGTGTACCTCGTTGCGGAAATTTCAGCAATCCGTGCAACGATTTCGAAACGATTCACATCTCCCAAACGTGATCAGTTCAATCAGGCTTGAAACTCAGCGTGCTGTGTCTTGCGAGCTTCTTCTCGTTCCACAGTTTTCATCATGAGTGAAGGGCTTGTTTCTGCTTTTTTCTTCAGCACGGTCAGGTGGCGAAGAACAGCATCGTTGAATTTGAAGGCATGTTCAAGTTCGCCCATGACGTCTTGATTGGCTTCAATGTTCAAGCACAGGTAATGGGCTTTGGCCAATTTGTTGATCATGTAGGTCAACTGGCGACGACCCCAATCTTCGAGGCGGTGGACTTTGCCGCCGCCGTTGGTGATCAGGCTTTTGTAACGTTCGAGCATGGCTGGAACTTGCTCGCTTTGATCGGGATGGATCAAAAGCACGATTTCATAATGACGCATGTACTCTCCTTATGGATGGAGCTACCCACAGCGTCATGCGTGGTGTAGCAAGGTGGAAAACCCGACATTGTACTCAACTTTGTCGGGCGGTCTGATTAAGCTGCGGCCAAGGCCTGCCAAGTGGCCACCACGCTGTCAGGATTGAGCGAAATGGATTCAATGCCCGCCTCTACCAACCACTTGGCGAAATCCAGGTGGTCACTGGGGCCCTGGCCACAAATACCGACGTATTTCGATTGCTTTTGACAGGCTTGAATGGCCCGCAGCAGCATGAATTTCACAGCCGGATCGCGCTCGTCAAAGTCAGCCGCCAACAAAGGCATGCCAGAGTCCCGGTCCAGACCCAAAGTCAATTGGGTCAGGTCATTCGACCCGATGGAGAACCCATCAAAGTAGGCCAAGAAGTCATCGGCCAAGATGGCATTGCTGGGCACTTCGCACATCATGATGAGTTTCAAAGCGTTTTCACCGCGACGCAGGCCATGAGCGGCCAACAGATCGACAACGCGTTTGGCCTGTCCCAAGGTGCGCACGAACGGCACCATGATTTGCACATTGGTCAAGCCCATTTCACCGCGAACCCGTCGCAAGGCTTCGCATTCCATGGCAAAAGCCTCTTCAAACTCTGAAGACAAGTAGCGGGCAGCGCCCCGGAATCCGAGCATCGGGTTTTCTTCCTCCGGCTCGTAGCGGCCACCGCCAATCAATTTTCGGTATTCATTGGACTTGAAGTCTGAGAGGCGAACAATGACTGGTTTGGGCCAAAAAGCCGCAGCGATGGTGGCCACACCTTCAGTGACTTTGTCGACAAAAAATGCTTTGGGTGAGGCGTGTCCCCGGGCCACCGATTCAACCGCTTTTTTGAGGTCGGAATCGATGTTGGGGTAATCCAAGATGGCTTTGGGATGCACCCCAATGTTGTTGTTGATGATGAACTCGAGTCGCGCCAAACCAACCCCTGCGTTGGGCAGTTGTGCGAAGTCAAAGGCCAAGCTGGGATTGCCAATGTTCATCATGATCTTGGTGGCAATGTTGGGCATGTCACCGCGCTGCATTTCAGAGACTTCGGTTTCCAGCAAACCGTCGTAGATGAACCCCGTGTCGCCTTCTGAGCAACTGACGGTGACCAAGGTGTTGTTGGCCAAGCGACTGGTGGCGTCGCCACATCCCACCACCGCAGGAATGCCCAACTCCCGCGCGATGATGGCCGCGTGGCAGGTTCTGCCGCCTCGGTTGGTCACAATCGCACTGGCTTTTTTCATGACGGGTTCCCAATTCGGGTCGGTCATGTCGGTGACCAGCACATCACCGGCTTGCACCAAATCCATTTCAGCCAAGCTGCTGACCAATCGAACCGGGCCCGTGCCGATTTTTTGTCCAATTGCGCGGCCTTCTGCCAACACGGTGCCCACGCCTTTGAGCTTGTAGCGAAGTTCGGCTTGGCCTTTCATTTGGCTCTTCACCGTCTCAGGCCGTGCTTGCAAGATATACAACTTGCCATCCATGCCGTCTTTGCCCCATTCAATGTCCATGGGTCGTCCGTAATGGGCTTCGATGATCAAGGCGTATTGCGCCAGTTCAGACACTTCTTCGTCTGTCAATGAATATCGATTGCGCATTTCGGCGGGCACATCGGTGGTGTGGACCAATTTGCCCGAAGCTTGGCGCTGTGCCTCGCTTGCAAAATTCATCTGAATCAACTTGGAACCAAGGCTACGGCGCACGATGGCTTTGTTGCCTGCGCTCAGCATGGGTTTGTGCACGTAGAACTCATCAGGGTTCACTGCGCCTTGCACCACCGTTTCACCCAGGCCGTAGCTGGAGGTGATGAAGACCACGTCATCAAAGCCCGATTCTGTGTCCATGGTGAACATCACGCCTGCCGCAGCCAAGTCTGAGCGAACCATGCGCTGCACGCCCGCTGAAAGTGCGACATCGGCGTGGGCAAACCCTTTGTGCACCCGATAGCTGATGGCGCGGTCGTTGTACAAAGATGCGAACACTTCCTTGATTTTGTGAAGAATATCGTCAATCCCCAGGACGTTCAAAAAGCTTTCTTGCTGGCCGGCAAAAGAAGCATCGGGCAAGTCTTCGGCTGTGGCGGAAGACCGCACCGCATAAGAGGCCGCCGTGGCATGGCCATTGAGCACCGCATAGGCCGCCTTGATCTCCGTTTCAAGTTCAGCAGGAAAAGGTTGTGCAGTCACCCACTGGCGGATTTTGTCGCCGGTGCTGGCCAGATCATGCAAGTTGTCAGTGTCCAATGCATCCAAGGCGGCTTGAATGCGTTCGTCTAGCTTTTCATGCTTCAAGAAGATGCGAAAGGCATGCGACGTGGTGGCAAAGCCGGTGGGCACGCGAACCCCACTGGGGAGTTGAGAAATCATTTCGCCGAGACTGGCGTTTTTGCCGCCAACCGACTCGACGTCGGACATTCTTAAGTTTTCAAAAGGAACGACCAAGGCGGTCGAATTGAAAAGTGCTGACATGGGAAGACTCCAAAAGTTAAAACGGGGTCGAGGCAGGCGGTGCTCAAAGGACGGCCTGCGGTGCACGCGCTGAAAAGCTGATGTTTGCTTGTTATTGGAATGGACATCGGTTGGCGGCGGTGCATGTTGTAATTCGCTATCGGCCTATTTTAGGCTCCTAATACCGAACTACTTGGACCCGTCATGCCGACTCGCACCGTGTTTTTTGTATCCGATGGCACAGGCATCACTGCCGAAACGTTTGGCAATGCCATCTTGGCGCAGTTTGAAATACAACCCCGTCATGTGCGCTTGCCCTTCATTGACACGGTTGAAAAAGCCCATCAAGCTGTCGCGCAAATCAATGCAACATCGCAAGCAGAGGGGCTCAAACCGATTGTGTTCACCACCTTGGCCAAGGAAGAAGTACTGCTGGTACTCTCCGAGGGTTGCAATGCCCTCTTGATGGACATGTTCAGCACGTTTGTGAAGCCACTTGAGCTTGAATTTGGCATCACATCCAATCACCGCATTGGTCGCTTCTCTGACATCAGCAAGAGCCAGGCCTACCATGACCGGATTGAGGCGATCAACTTCAGTTTGGCGCACGACGACGGCCAGAAAAATACAGACTTAGACAAGTCCGATGTGATATTGGTTGGCGTCAGCAGAAGTGGAAAGACGCCCACGAGCATTTACTTGGCGATGCAGTACGGCCTCAAAGCCTCGAACTATCCTTTGATTCCAGAGGATTTTGAACGCCAACAGTTGCCACCCGCCCTCAAACCGCATTTGAGCAAAATCTTTGGCTTGACCATCCTGCCCGAGCGCTTGAGTGAAATCAGAAATGAGCGCAGACCTCAATCCAAATACGCCAGCTTGGAGAATTGCAAAAAAGAAGTGCATGATGGTGAGGCCATGATGCGCCGACATGGGATACGGTGGTTGTCCACCACGACCAAAAGCATCGAAGAAATCGCCACCACCATCTTGCAAGAAATCCGCCCAGAACGATTGACTTACTGAGCGGCGTCCGACAAATTACAGACCCAAGGCAGCAATGCCTGCTTTGGCGATTTGGGCATCTTCGTTGGACTTCACCCCACTCACGCCCACGGCGCCAATCACTTGCCCCTCTTTGATGATTGGCACACCGCCTTCGAGCAACGCTTCTATGGCAGGGGCACTCATGAAGGAGTAGCGACCGGCATTGATCATGTCTTCGTAAATTTTGCTTTCGCGACGACCCAAAGATGCAGTGTGCGCTTTGGCAGGCGCGATGTGCGCAGAAATGGGTGCCGCGCCGTCAAGACGTTGCAACCACAACAGGTGACCGCCATCATCCACAATGGCAATCGTGACAGGCCATGCGTGTTTCAAAGCTTCTGCTTCGGCTGCAGCCGCGATTTTTTTGATGTCGGAGAGTTCCAAAAACGATTTTGTTTGCATGCTTTACCACTTGAAATCAATTAAAAACCAAGCATAACCCTTTTATCAAGTCACCCTTGAAAACGATAGAATCAACGCTATATTTAACGCCTAAGGAGTCATTCACATGAGCGAACAAATCCAAAATATCAGCTACCGCGACTTGAGTTCAGACGCTGTCGAGCGCAACAAAGTGCTTAAAAACACCTATTGGTTGCTGGCGCTGACCATGGTGCCCACCGTATTGGGCGCTTGGTTCGGCATCAGCACAGGCTTGAGCTATGCCCTGTCTGGCGGCTTGGGACTGATTGTGTTCATGGCCGGCGCTTTTGGCTTCATTTACGCCATCGAAAAAACCAAACATTCCTCCAAAGGCATTGCTGTTTTGATGGGCTTCACATTTTTCATGGGTCTCATGCTCTCGCGCATGATTGCCATGGTGCTGGGTTTCAAAAACGGCACCGATCTGGTGATGATCGCCTTTGGTGGCACCGCCGGTGTGTTTTTCCTCATGGCCAGTTTGGCCACCGTGATCAAGCGTGACTTGACCGGCATGGGAAATTGGTTGTTTGTCGGTGCCATCGTTTTGATGGTGGGCAGCGTCATCAATATTTTTGTAGGCTCCTCCATCGGCATGATGGCCATCTCCATGCTGGCCATCGGCATCTTCAGCGCCTACATGCTGTATGACATCAAGCAAATCATTGACGGCGGTGAGACCAACTACATCAGCGCCACACTGGCTTTGTACATGGACCTGATCAATGTGTTCCAAAGCCTGCTGGCGCTGTTGGGCTTGATGGGTGGCGAACGCGATTAAGCATCTAAATCTGCAACCCATGCAAAGGCCGCTTCATGCGGCCTTTTATTTTTTCCAATTGAACACCGCAATGCTCTCCACATGGGCGGTGTGGGGGAACATGTTCACCATGCCAGCGGCTGTGCATTCATAGCCCACCTGATTCACTAAAATATCTGCATCTCGGGCCAAGGTGGCGGGGTTGCAACTCACATAGACAATACGTGTGGGCGGTTGCCAATTCGCACCCTCCTCTGACTGTAAAGCAGCCAAGGCCTTGATCAAGGCAAATGCACCCTCTCTGGGCGGGTCAATCAGCCATTTATCAGCGTGCCCGAAGGATTTCAAATCCTGTGCATCCATCTCAAACAAATTGCGTGACTTGAATTCAACCGGGCACATCGGCATGGGTTCTCGTCCATCCAAAGCAATGTTGGCATTCAAGTCTTTGTTTTTCTGCGCCCAGTCCAGCAAGGATTGGCTGCCCTCGACACCAATCACATGACTGGCCAAGGTCGCCATCGGCAAAGTGAAATTGCCCAATCCGCAAAACCAATCAATCGCCCGCTCGGTGAGATGAATGTCGAGCAAGCCCATGGCTTTGGAAACCAAGACCTGGTTGATGTGTGGGTTGACCTGGGTGAAATCGGTGGGGCGAAAGTGCATGGACAGCCCAAACTGGGGCAGGCTGTAATAGAGCGATTCGGGCTCCGCATCACCCGGCAAAGCCAGGGGATGAATGGAGTCTGGCCCTTTGGGTTGAAGCCACCATTGGACATGGTGGTTTTGGGCGAACTGCTGAAGACTTTGGGTATCGGCATCCGACAAAGGCATCAGATGGCGCAAGATCAACGCTATGACGGTGTCGCCGCAAGCCACTTCGATTTGCGGACAGCTGTCTTTGGCGTCCAAGCTCCCAATCAAATCGCGCAGCGGCAACAACAAAGCACTCACATGGGGCGGCAAGACTGCACAGCTTTCCATGTCGGCCACATACCGGCTTTTGCGCTCATGAAAGCCAATCAAGGCCTTGGATTTTTTGATGACATAGCGAACCGACAATCGTGCGCGGTATCGGTAACCCCAGTCCGGGCCTTGAATCGGGCGAAGAATTTGTGATGGCTTGACCTTGCCCAAATGCCATAAGTTGTCTTCCAGCACCCTTTGCTTGACGGCGACTTGGGCCAACACATTCAGGTGTTGCATCTTGCAGCCACCACAGGCACCCGCTTGCAAACCGAAGTTGGGGCAAGGCGGTTTGACACGCTGCGAGGACTCATGGTGAATCTGCTGCAAGCTGCCTTGTTCCCAGTTGTTCTTTTTACGGTGGATATTGGCACTGACCACTTCGAATGGCAGTGCGCCTTCCACAAACACCACTTTCCCATCGCTTCGGTGCGCAATACCTTGCGCTTCCAAATCCATGGATTCAATGGTTAACGGACTGTTTGACATGTGTGAACCGCCGATGCGTTGGGCTTAGCGAGGCGCAAGTAATTTAAAGGGATCGACAGGTTTGCCTAACTTGCGAATTTCAAAATGCAATTTGACTTGCTCAGAATCAGAGTTGCCCATCTCTGCAATTTTTTGACCGCGCTTAACCTGTTGGTCTTCTTTGACCAGCAAGCTTTGGTTGTGGGCGTAAGCGGTTAAATAGGTGTTGTTGTGTTTCAAGATCACCAGATTGCCATAGCCCCTCAAGCCCGCCCCGGCATACACCACTTTGCCATCCGCCGAAGCCAACACGGGTTCACCCAACTTGCCGCCAATGTCGATGCCCTTGTTTTTGGCGTCATCAAATGGCGTCATGACATTGCCTTGCGCTGGCCACATGAAAGCCAGTTGCTCCTCCGCGCCTTCAGGCGCTGGGGTTGTTGCAGGGGCAGTCTGATTTTGGGGATTGGTTTTCGGATCCACTTGCGAGCCAGCCACATTGCCTGGTGGCGTGACGGGCTTGACCACCACTTCTTCAGGAGAAGTGGTGGCAGAGGGCGGAGCCACCCGCAACACTTGCCCAACCTCGATCACGTTGGGGTTCTCCAAGGCGTTCCAACGCATGATATCGCGCCAATTTTGGCCATGGTCCAAGCCGATGCGAATCAAGGTATCGCCTTGCTTGACCGTGTAGTAACCGGGCTTATTGGATTGATCTGGTTGCGACGTTGCAGCAGCGGTGGGCGCTGGCGCAGGCGCTGGTGCCGCTGTGGTTGGCTTAGGTGCTTGTTTCTTTTTGACGGTGGGGTGATCTTCCACAGGAGCAGGCACACTTCGACCCGAACTGACGCAGCCTCCCAGCATCAAGACGCCGATCAGGGCCCATCCCCAAGAAGCATTGAACGCAAGGGTGTCAAGAGGTTTTTTCATTCAGATCACACCTGATTTAAGAGGGACAAAGTGCACTGGTTCTAGCAAGGTTTGATGCAGGCCTGAAGACCGTTTGTCGATCACCACCAAGCTCTGGACACCTTGCGCACCGGCCACGGGCGCCACAATGCGTCCACCTTCAGCCAATTGATCGATCCATGCTTGGGGAATGGCGTCCCCACCCGCTGCAGCAATGATGCCTGCATATGGGGCCCCCGCAGGGCAACCCAGCATCCCATCACCCAAAATCAGGTGCAGATTGGGGATGCGCATCGGACGCAAATTTTCTTTGGCGTTGTCATACAAGCCTTTGATGCGTTCGATGCTGTAGACCTCTTGCGCGACCTTGCTGAGCAGTGCTGCTTGGTAGCCACAGCCGGTGCCAATTTCCAAGACCCGACCCAACTTGCCCGTGATCATCAGGTTGTTGCCTTGGCGCAAGAGTTCAATCATGCGGGCCACCACATTAGGCTTGGAAATCGTTTGACCAAATCCGATGGGCAAGCTGGTGTCCTCATAGGCTTGGTTGGCGAGTGCACTGTCAATGAACTTGTGGCGCTCCACAGCACCAAGCGCATTCAACACCATCTCGTCTTCAACGCCCTGCTCCATCAGTTTGCGGACCATGGCCGCGCGAACTGTTTCGGAGTCGAGACCAAAACCGGACGCACTCCTGTTGGATTGCGGGGACTTGGCTTGAGCTTGCAAAGACGCCGTCCAGGTTTTAGAGGAAATAGGCTGCTTGGACACCGGCGCCACGGACGACTGTAATTTGGCCGGGAAGCTTGGTCTTTCTTTCATGCCTGGGGATTCCAGTTGTCGATGGCAGTCCGCCAAAAAGGAAGCGCCTCATGGTCGGTGAGGTCCACCTGCAAGGGCGTGATGGAGACATGGCCTTGCGACGTGACATAAAAATCGGTGTCATGCGCTTCGTCTTTGGCAGCCCCTGCACTGCCAATCCAGTACATGGTTTCGCCACGCGGGCTTTGCTGGGTGATGACCTGTTGCGCGGGATGGCGGCGACCCAAGCGACACAGTTGGTTTGCGCCTATTTTTTCTTTGGGCAGGTTCGGTATATTGACATTGACCAGCCAAGGCGCTTCATTCAACGAGACGTCTGCCATCAAGGCCAGCACCAATTCTTTGGCACGCTCAGCGGCTGCATCCAAATGCGTCCAACCACGCTCAACCTGACTGAAGGCAATGGCCGGAATACCCATGAGGTAGCCTTCCATCGCCGCACCCACCGTACCGGAATAAATCGTGTCGTCGCCCATGTTGGCGCCATTGTTGATGCCAGAAACAATCAAATCGGGTTTGTAATTCAAAAGCCCGGTCAATGCGATATGCACGCAGTCTGCTGGGGTACCTGTCACGTAAGTGAAGCCATTCTCTGCATGCCGAATATAAATAGGGGACTGCAAAGTCAAGGCATTGGATTTCGCACTGTTGTTGTGTTCGGGGGCGATGACTTCAACCTGAGCAATATCTTTCAAGGCTTGATACAAGGCGATAATGCCAGGCGCTTGGTAACCATCGTCATTTGAAATCAAAATTCTCATGCGCATCCTGGGAAAAATGTCATTGTAGAGGCCGCCTGAGAAGTTCTGTCGATGCCAACTTGTTATTGAGAAGAATTTAGCTATCCATTTTTAATTTTTGAGGAATAAACCATGAAAGCTTGGCTTTGCGAGAACCCAGTCGGTGTACAAGCATTGAAATGGACCGAACTACCTACACCCACCCCTGGTGCAGATGAAGTCCTGATTCGCATTCAAGCGGCCAGTTTGAACTTTCCCGATTTGCTGATCGTTCAAAACAAATACCAGATGAAGCCTCCCCTGCCCTTTGTGCCTGGCTCTGAATACGCGGGTGTGATTGAAGCCATTGGCACTGATGTGAAGCACTTGAAAGTGGGTCAAACCGTGGCTTGCTTGTCTGGCACCGGCGGTTTTGGGACGCATACCTTGGCGCCCGCCAAACTGTGCCTGCCACTCACCCCGAGCTTCAATGCGGTGGACGCCGCGGCTTTCATCATGATTTATGCCACCTCTTATCACGCCTTGGTTGACCGCGCAGCCTTGAAAGCCGGTGAAACCGTGCTGATTTTGGGTGCCGCAGGTGGTGTGGGGTCCTCTGCGATTCAAATTGCCAAAGCTGTTGGTGCCAAAGTGATTGCTGCGGCTTCGACAGATGAAAAATGCGCACTTTGCCGACAATTGGGTGCGGATGAAGTCATCAATTACAGCAACGGAGACTTCCGCGAGCAAATCAAAGCGCTGACCCAGGGCAAAGGTCCGGATGTGATTTACGACCCGGTGGGTGGGGATTTCTCCGAACCGGCTTTCAGATCCATCGCTTGGCGAGGCCGTTATTTGGTGGTGGGTTTCGCTGCAGGTCCAATCCCGGCCTTGCCCTGGAATCTGGCCCTGCTCAAAGGCGCGTCCATCGTCGGTGTTTTCTGGGGCGATTTCGCCAAGCGGGAGCCGCAGAAAAACGCGGAAATGATGCAGACCCTCACCGACTGGTATGAACACAAAAAAATCAAACCTTTCATTGACAGCACCATGCCCATGGATCAGTTGATGCAAGCCTATGAACGCATGAATTCCAGGGCGGTCCAAGGTAAATTGGTCATGGTCAACCCTGAATAACTGCGGGTCTCATGTTCAGTGGCAAAATCTAAATCTCTCGTTCATGCATTGGTTATACAAATGCATGGTTTGAATGGTGTTTGAATTCACGTAAAGGTGCTTAATGGCTCAAATTCTGCAATCCCTCCTCAAGACCGTCATCGCTGGCGTGGTCTTATTGATCATTATTTTGTTGGTTGAAACCTCTGTTTCAGGCAACAGCATCCCATTCAGTCATGCTTGGGGCGCCTTCGTGATGCGCTGGCTGCATGTGGCTTCTGGCGTCATGTGGATCGGTCTGCTTTGGTATTTCAATTTCGTCCAAATCCCTTCAATGCCCAGCATTCCTGATGAGCAAAAACCAGCCATCAGCAAAGTGATCGCACCAACCGCTTTGTTTTGGTTCCGTTATGCCGCTTTGGCCACTGTGATCACCGGCCTGCTGGTGGCTTGGATGCAAGGCTATTTGGTCATGGCACTCACACTCCAGCCTGGCGTTGTCGCCATCGGTTTGGGCATGTGGATTGCGCTGGTCATGGCTTTCAATGTTTGGTTCATCATTTGGCCCAATCAAAAGAAAGCCTTGGGCATCGTGGCTGTTGAAGCCCCTGAAAAAGCCAAGGCAGCTCGCATGGCCATGCTCACCTCAAGGGTGAACACCATGTTGTCCATCTCCATGCTTTACATGATGGTGGCCCAGCAAAACGCCGGACTGTAAATATTTATCTATTCCAAAATAAACCCTCAGCAGTTGATTCTGCTGAGGGTTTTTTATTTCTACTGGGCCAGTATTTAAAAGCCTTGAATCACCATGCCAAGCACTTGCAATAACAACAAGGCCACCAAAGGTGATAAATCAATGCCGCCCACCAGAGGCAATAAACGCCTGATAGGTTTTAACAAGGGATCGGTTAATTGATTCAAGACATACTGCATCGGGGAAGAAGTTTGAATCCAACTCAAAACCGCTTGAATAATCAACAAGCCTGTTAACAAGCTGATGATCAAACTTAGCGTATCAATAGCGAATAAATAAAGAAAATAACCAGGGTGAATGCCGCCCATCAAAGCCCAAGACTTCAACAAACTGAGCAGCAATTGCACAGATAAGGCAGGCAGCAACGAAGGTAAATCAATTCTGGCGATGCGAGGCAAAACCCTGCGCAGTGGCAATACGGCCCAATCGGTCAAAGCAAAAATAAAATTACCCAGTCCCGAACCGCTTGAATTGATATTGATTCGAAATAAAAAAGCGTAAAACCTGAATAGAAAACTGGCGGTTAATACGTGTGCAATCGTCTGTATGAGAAACAGCGCGATTTGTAAAAGCATATTCAAGCCGCCAAGGAGACTTTTTCTACAAATCCAAGTTGATCCAGGGCGGCCGATAAATGACCCACACTGCGGTCAATGTGGTGCAATTTTTCCAAACCAAACAAACCAATCCTGAAGGTCATGAATTCTTTGGGTTCATCGCATTGCAATGGCACGCCTGCTGCGGTTTGCAGGCCCAACGCCAAGAATTTTTGACTGTTTTGAATCTGCGGATCGGTGGTGTGGCTGACCACAACGCCAGGCGCTTTGAATCCAGTGGCCGCCACACTGGCAATGCCACGGCTTTCCAACAAGTCGCGAACCGCTTGGCCGAGGTCGATTTGCTCTTGGCGAACCTTTTCAAAACCGTAGGCTTCGGTTTCTTGCATCACTTCGCGCAAACGCGTCAGGGCGTCTGTGGGCATGGTGGTGTGATAGGAATGCGAGCCATTTTCATAGCTCTCCATGATTTGCAGCCATTTCTTCAAATCACAGGCAAAACTGCTGCTTTGGGTGGCGTCAATGGCTTTTCTGGCGCGCTCACTCAGCATGACCATGGCGCAGCAAGGTGATCCACTCCAGCCCTTTTGAGGCGCACTGATGAGGACGTCAACACCGGTGCTGCGCATGTCTACCCACATGGCCCCTGAGGCAATGCAATCCAATACCAACAAACCGCCTACTGAATGAACCGCATCGGCCACTTGCTTCAAATAATCGTCGGGGAGGATCATGCCGCACGAGGTTTCAACGTGAGGGGCAAACACCACCGCTGGTTTTTCAGACTTGATGGTTGCAACCACTTGTTCAATGGGGCAAGGGATCCAGGCCGAGTCCACAGCGCTTGTCAGCGGACGGGCTTTCATAACAATGGTTTCAGAGGGGATGTGGCCCATGTCAAAAATTTGCGTCCAACGGTAGCTGAACCAACCGTTTCGAATGACCAGCACTTTTTGCTGGGTGGCGAATTGACGCGCAACAGATTCCATACCGAACGTGCCACTTCCAGGCACCAAAACGGAAGAATGCGCTTTGTAAACAGACTTTAGGATCTTGGAAATATCACACATCACGCCTTGGAAGCGTTTGGACATGTGGTTGAGGGCACGGTCTGTGTAAACAACCGAAAATTCCAGCAAACCATCTGGATCAATTTGGGGAATAAGTCCTGGCATTGTTGCTCCAAAAATCAATCAAATGCTAAATATGGGGTGGCTGATGGGGCTCGAACCCACGACAACAGGAATCACAATCCTGGACTCTACCAACTGAGCTACAGCCACCGTTTGATCAATTATAACGAGCAAATCTCGCTCGAGAACAACCCCTTAACGGCTCAGCCCATTGGCATCGGGTGCGGGGGCTTTGATCACTACTTTCAAGCGATCTTTGAGCAAACTGAAGTATGCAAGGTTTTCTGCTGTGGCCCAAGCTTTGGTGAAGCGTTCCAAGGATTCAGGCGATGCTGTCGTGTCTGTGGCGGGAAGGACCTTGTTGATTTTCACCACGCCAAAGCCTTTGGCACCCAGGCTGATGCCCTCAACCAAGGGCAGTTTTTTCTCGTCAGCGCGCATCGCGACATCCACCAAGTTGGCTGGCAATTTTTGAGTTTGCTCTCTGGAGATAGCCACCGGCACCTGCCAAGTTCCGGACTCGGGCTTGGCACGCCATTGCTCTAATTTGGTTTGTCCATCTTTGACGGCAAGATCCAAAGATTTTTCTTTGAGCACAGCTTGAATCACCATTTGCTTGACTTCATCCAAGCCAAGTTGAGCGGGCGCGCGGTATTGTTTGATGCGCGCTGACACCAACTGGTTGGGCGCTGTCTCCACTGCTTCTGTGTTGTGCTTGCGGGTGATGCTGTCTTGAGAAAAAATAGATTTGAGCAAGTTGGGATGGGCCCAAACCACTTTGCCACCACCATTGACATCACGCGTAATACCTTGGGCTGTTTGAACGGGCAGCTTTAATTTTTCAACAACGGCATCAAATCCATCTGACTGTTCGTAAACGAGGTTCGAGAATTGCTCAGCCAATTCAGCATATTTTTTACGTGACAGTTCTTTTTTCAGATCAGCTTCAAGCTGAGGACGCACTTGCTGAAAATTGCCAGCAGATGCTGATTTGATGTCGGTCAGTCGAATGATGTGGTAGCCAAAGTCGGATTCAACGATGTCACTGATATCCCCCTTTTTCATGGCAAAGGCAGCATCTTCGAAAGGCTTGACCATGGCCCCTTTGGCAAAGAAATCAAGGTCTCCGCCTTTAGGTGCAGAGCCTGCATCCTGCGAGAATTTTTTGGCCAACTCGGCAAATTGATCAGGTTTTTGGCGCAAGGTGCCAAGCAAGTCTGCGGCTTTGGCTTTGGCTTTGGCACGTTCGTCTGCGCTGAGGTCTTTGCCGGCATTGATCAGGATGTGACTTGCGCGACGTTCCTCTTTGGACATCAGCGCAGCTTGGTTTTGATCAAAGTAGGCTTTCAACTCGGCTTCGCTCACATTGATTGTTTTTTCAATGGAGGCCAGATCGAGCGTTACGAATTCAATGTCAGCCGTTTCAATGGATTTGTAATCATCAGCATGCTTGCTGAAATAAGCTTTGATTTCATCATCCGATGGCTTGGCTTGGTCTAAGTAATCAGACGCTGAAAAAATAGCCACTTGAATTTCGCGCTGCTGCTTGAAGGCCTTCATGGCCACGTCCACTTGTGAAGGAAAAGTCACTGTGCTTTGTGTGACGCCGTTCACCACTTGACGCACTGACAAATCCCCTCTCATGCGGGCTTCAAAAATCTCAGGCGACATGCCCTGGGCTGC
This sequence comes from Comamonadaceae bacterium, assembly GCA_947448745.1. Classification (GTDB taxonomy): domain Bacteria; phylum Pseudomonadota; class Gammaproteobacteria; order Burkholderiales; family Burkholderiaceae_C; genus Limnohabitans. The sequence continues at coordinate 63,585 of CANFOQ010000004.1, read as the reverse complement.
CAGCAACTGTTTGTATTTTTCAATGTCCAATGAGCCATCAGGTTTTTTCAAAGAAGCAAGCGCCTCCATCTGGGCGATGGATTGGACTACGCGCTGGTCGGAAATGGTCAAGTTCAACTTTCGCGCCGTGGCCTCAAGCACCTTGGACTGAACCATTCTTTCCAACACGCCATATTTCATGGCAGGCGTGTCAAACATGCTTGAGTCAACGCCAGGCATCGAAGCACGCATCCTGTCGATTTCAATCTTGTGTGCGTTCTCCCACTCTTCCTTGGAAATATTGATGCCATCGACCGTGGCAACCGTTTCACCTTTGTCTTGGAAGCGCTTGTAGCCATCAATGCCGAACAACACAAATGAAGGAAAAATCAAAATGATCAGCAGGATCTGCATGATCTTTTTATGCGTGCGAATGAATTCAAACATGGCGTGGACTCTTTGATAAAAGAAAAGGCGAACCAGGGTTCGCCTTAGAGTGGGTGGTGGGTGCTGACGGTCTCGAACCGCCGACCTACGCCTTGTAAGGGCGCCGCTCTACCAACTGAGCTAAGCACCCCACCTTATCCGCAGCTCAGTTCAAAGCATCTTTCAATGCTTTACCTGGGCGAAACTTGGGAACTTTGGCGGCCTTGATCTTGATAGCGGCGCCAGTAGCAGGGTTGCGACCATTGCGAGCAGCGCGTTTGGTCACTTCAAAAGTGCCAAAGCCCACTAGAGATACCGAGCCGCCTTTTTTCAAAGTGGCTTTGACAGCATCAATGGTGGATTCCAAAGCTCGTGTAGCCGCTGCTTTGGAAATATCAGCGTGTGCTGCAATGTGTTCGATCAGTTCAGTTTTGTTCACAAGGGTCCCCTTGACATCAGGTGTGATTTTTAGGTGGTTAAATTCAACATGTTTTTGCACTTAGAACAAAAATTGGAAATTCGCAAGGCTTGAAAACGGAAAACAAATCCATCAGCTCAAGCCTTCGTACAACAGCCAACTTTCAACCAGTGCGGCACTATTCTAGTGGGTTTTAAACACTTGTTCAGAGTGGATAAAAGCTTATTTTGCATTTTCCTTGATGAACGGCATGGCTTTTTGTAAATAGTAAACCATGGACCAAACCGTCAAAATGGCAGCGATCCAAATCAAAAATCTGCCCAAATGACCAGTGTCGATGCCCCAACCCACTTGCGCGTCCAGCAGCAAAAATGGAATGGCCACCATCTGCACCGTGGTCTTCACCTTGCCTAACATGTGGACGGCCACACTCTTGTACGCACCTATTTGAGCCATCCATTCGCGCAATGATGAGATCGCAATTTCACGACCAATGATCAACAAAGCGACGATCACATCCACACGCCCCAAATCGACCAATACCAGCAAACTGGCACACACCAAAATTTTGTCTGCAACCGGATCTAGAAATGCCCCGAAGGCAGATGTTTGGTTGAGCTTCCTTGCCAAGTAACCATCTAGCCAATCAGTGAGTGCAAAAAGAATGAACATCAGCGTCGCTATCAGATTGCGAAGTGGCATTTCCACGGGCCACTGGTAAACCCACACCAAAAAGGGAATCGCAATGATGCGGGTCCAAGTCATGAGGGTGGGGATATTGAAGAACATAGACCTAATCGTAGACGATTCGAGATTGCTGCACATTGGTTTGAGACGCGATCATGTTCAATGCAGCATCGCTTGGGTAAAAACTGCCCTTGGCACCCAATTGGATCTCAACCGCGCTAGATGGGCGTTGGAGTTGCAAACGAATGCCCAGTCCAGAAGATTTGGCTTCTGAACCGAAGGTCATGTCCAATTTTGGGGGGTGCTGTTTCACCAAGGCCACCAAGTCAGGCAGGTCTTGTGACACCGAAAGTTGTAAATATTTTCCAAAGCGACAACGAGCCTGCGTCAAATCCATGGCATCTAAGAGGCTCAATCGCAAGCCACCATTGCGCCGATCTACTTGAACCCTGACCATGGCCACCATCAACAGGTCTTCTTTCAAGAGCAATTTATGGCGCATGAATACGGCCTCATCGGCGGTTACTTCCACAGAGGTGCTCATGTCATCGAGCTCAAATATATGCAACTTGCCTTTGGCTGTATTGATGGCCCGTTCACTGCGCACGATGCCCGCAACCCATTGAGGCTCTTTGCTTTCTGACAAATCAGACAGCTTGGTTTTGACAAACTGGCGTACCTCGTATTGCGTCTCTTCAAACAAATGGCCCGACAGATGAAAACCAACCGCTGATTTTTCATGCGTTAGTTTTTCGCGCACACCCCAAGCAAGGGTTTGTTCCAACGCCGGTTCATTTTTGCTCGAGCCGTGGACATCGCCGGCATCAAACAGGCCCACTTGATTCGTGTGCTCTGTTTGCGATTGGGCGTATTCAAAAGCCAAGCCCACTGAAGCCAACAATTCAGCTCGGTTGTCCCACAGTCCATCAAAAGCCCCAGCTTTGATCAAGGCCTCTACTGTTCGCTTGTTGATTCTGGACCGGTCAACACGCGCACAAAATTCATACAAGCTCTTGAAGTCACCTTCTAGATCGCGAGCCTCACAAATGGCTTCGATGGCAGATTGTCCTGTGCCTTTGATGGCGCCCAATCCATAACGAATTCTGTTTTCAGAAACAGGCATGAAAGCATAAACACCTGCGTTGATGTCGGGGCGGTCAAATTGCAATCCCATGGACTTGGCATCGTCGAACAATATCTTCAACTTGTCGGTGTCATCCATTTCAACCGTCATGTTGGCGCAGAAAAACTCAGCGGTGAAATGGACCTTGATCCATGCGGTGTGATAGGCCAATAAAGAATAAGCAGCAGCATGCGATTTGTTGAATCCGTACCCCGCGAACTCCTCCATCAGATCGAAAATGGCGTCTGCTTTTTCTGTGTTTATGTTGTTCTTTGCTGCACCTTCGCGAAAAATAGAGCGGTGTAATGCCATTTCTTCGGCTTTTTTCTTACCCATGGCACGGCGCAACAAATCAGCCCCACCCAAGGAGTAACCGCCTAAAACCTGCGCGGTCTGCATCACCTGTTCTTGATAAACCATGATGCCGTAGGTTTCAGCCAAGATGGGTTCTGCCAAAGGATGCGGGTATTCAACAGTTTCTCGCCCGTGCTTGCGCGCCACGAAACTGGGAATCAAACTCATGGGGCCTGGCCGGAACAAGGCGTTCAGCACAATCAAATCTTCCAGACGCGTGGGTTTGGCATCCTTGAGCATGGCTTGCATGCCTCGGCTTTCAAACTGGAACACGGCTTCGGTTTTTCCGTCGGCAAACAATTGGTAGGTAGGGGCATCGTCCAGCGGAATGTCTTCATAAGCGAAGCCAAGCTGTGATGGATGCCTTTCAACAATGAAGTTTTTAGCCATCTCCAAGATGGTCAACGTGGCCAAACCCAAAAAGTCAAACTTCACCAAGCCGATGGATTCCACATCGTCTTTGTCAAACTGGCTCACCGCAGCAGGGCTGCCAGGTTGTTGATACAGCGGACAAAAATCTGTGAGCTTGCCTGGAGCAATCAAGACCCCCCCCGCATGCATGCCCACATTGCGCGTTAAGCCTTCGAGTTTTTGAGCCAAATTCAAAAGAATTTTGACTTCATCTTCCTGGGACAAACGCTGAGCCAGTTGCGGCTCTTGCTCAAGTGCAATAGCGATGGTCATGTGCTGACCTGGCTTGTTGGGAATCAGCTTGGACAATCCCTCGCAAAACGGGTAACTCATGTCCAAGGTGCGTCCCACATCTCGAATGGCCGCCCGTGCTGCCATGGTGCCGAAGGTGACAATTTGACTCACAGCCTCGCGACCGTATTGATTCTTCACGTAATCAATCACCCGGTCGCGGTTGGTTTGACAAAAGTCAATATCGAAATCGGGCATGGACACCCGCTCTGGGTTGAGAAACCGCTCGAACAGCAAGTTGTAACGCAAGGGATCGAGGTCGGTGATGTTCAATGAATAGGCCACCAAAGACCCGGCACCTGACCCCCGTCCGGGACCAACGGGGCAACCATTGTTCTTCGCCCAATTGATAAAGTCGCTGACGATCAAAAAATAACCAGGGAACCCCATTTTCAAAATCGTTTCGATTTCGAAATTCAATCGGTTTTCATAAACAGCGCGGTTTTCTTCTCTTTCTGCATCCTGCGGATAGAGATGTCGCAGTCGATTTTCCAAGCCCTGAAAGGATACGGTTCTGAAATAGTCGTCGGTTGGAATCGAAACGCCATCAACGATGGGGGTTGGAAAAGCAGGCAACTGTGGCTTGCCAAGTGTCAGATTCAGGTTGCAGCGCTTTGCAATGGCTTGGGTATTTGAAATGGCTGTCGGTAGATCTGCAAACAAAGACGCCATATCCGACGCACTGTAGAAAAATTGCTGCTTGGTAAATCGTTTGGGCCGCTTTGGGTTGCCCAAAATTTCGCCTTGGGAGATGCACACCCGTGCCTCATGCGCCTCGAAGTCTTCTTCATGAATGAATTGAACGGGATGTGTGGCCACAACCGGAAGCCCCATGGCCGCGGCCAAGTCGACTGCTGCACTGATGTAGCGCTCCTCATCTGCCCTGCCCGCTCGCTGTAATTCCACATAAAACCGGTTGGGAAACAGTTGACTGAAATTTTCAGCAAGCGCTTGCGCACGCGCTGGGTTACCCGCAAGCAATAACTGGCCAATCGGACCCTGCTGTGCCCCTGACAAAGCGAGTAGTCCCTCGGTCCGTTTCGGTTGCAGCCAACGCCAATCGATGGCATTTTGGGTTTTGTCTGGTGATTGCGTCCAAAGCTTGGTCAGTAATTCACACAAGTTCAAATAACCCGCCATGTTTTGAACCAACAGCACTATTTTGGAGGGCTCGTTATTCAACTCCTCATCGGGGAAATAAACACCCACTTCAGCCCCCAACAAGGGTTTGAGACCTTGTTGTCGGCACGCAGAATAAAACTTGACCGCTCCGAATAAGTTGTTCAGATCCGTGATGCCCAGCGCGATCTGCCCATCCGCTTTGGCGGCCTCGACCACATCGTCAATTCGGCAAGTTCCATCGGCGACAGAATATTCAGTATGGAGACGCAGATGTACAAACATGGGAACCATTCTAGGGAAGATCCATGGTCTTGCTCAGCCTCAAGCCACTGAGACTCAATTGGCTTTAGAATTCTTGAAAAACCAAGGACTCCACATGGCAAGCGATCTCATCCAACACGTTTCAGATGCAACTTTTGAATCAACCGTTTTGAATTCGAAACAACCCGTTTTGGTGGACTTTTGGGCTGAATGGTGCGGTCCTTGCAAGATGATTGCACCCGTTTTGGATGAAGCCGCCGGTACATATGAAGGCAAACTTCAAATCACCAAACTGAACGTGGATGAAAACCGCGACATCCCCGCCAAATTTGGTATTCGTGGCATCCCCACCCTCATGTTGTTCAAGGATGGTCAATTGGCCGCAACCAAAGTAGGCTCTTTGAGCAAAGCGCAACTCACTGAATTTATCGACCAACAACTCGCGTCCTGACGCTCAGATTTTCCTGTCATAATCCATCCGTGCGCTAGCCAGCGGTTCTCAGCTGGCACACAGCGCCATCTCAGCCGCTGGCCTGCAACCCAGCGCATACCTCCCCCCCTTTCGCGATGAACTCCCCACTGGAGTAACCCTATGCACCTGAACGAACTCAAAGCACTTCATGTCTCTGAAGTTTTGAAACAAGCTGAAGAGCTTGAAATTGAAAACACGGGGCGCATGCGCAAGCAAGAGTTGATGTTTGCCATCATCAAAAAACGAGCTCGCGCTGGAGAACAGGTGTTTGCCGATGGCGTGCTGGAAATTTTGCCTGATGGCTTTGGCTTTTTGCGCAGCCCCGACACCAGCTACACAGCCAGCACAGACGACATCTACATCAGTCCCAGCCAGGTGCGTCGATTCAACCTGCACACAGGCGACATGATCGAAGGCGAAGTTCGCATCCCCAAAGATGGCGAGCGTTACTTTGCACTCACCAAGCTCGATCAAGTCAACGGCGACTTGCCTGAGAACAATAAACACAAAGTGATGTTCGAAAACTTGACGCCGCTGTTCCCCCGCGAACAGATGAAGCTCGAGCAAGACATCAAAGGCGATGAAAACATCACCGGCCGCATCATTGACATCATTGCCCCCATTGGGAAAGGCCAGCGCGCCTTGTTGGTGGCACCGCCTAAAAGCGGCAAAACCGTGATGATGCAGCACATCGCCCATGCCATCGCAGCCAACTACCCAGAAAGCCACATGATGGTTCTGTTGGTGGACGAGCGCCCTGAAGAGGTGACTGAAATGCAGCGTTCGGTCAAGGCTGAAGTGATTGCATCCACCTTCGATGAACCAGCTGCGCGACATGTTCACGTTGCAGAAATGGTGATCGAACGCGCCAAGCGCTTGGTGGAGTTGAAGAAAGACGTGATCATCTTGCTCGACTCCATCACACGTCTGGCCAGGGCCTACAACAACGTGGTGCCCAGTTCTGGCAAGGTGTTGACGGGTGGTGTGGACGCCAATGCACTGCAAAGACCCAAACGATTTTTTGGTGCGGCCCGCAAAGTTGAAGAAGGTGGTTCGCTCACCATCATTGCAACAGCCTTGATTGACACTGGCAGCCGCATGGACGAAGTGATTTTTGAAGAGTTCAAAGGCACTGGGAATTGCGAGATTCACTTGGATCGCCGTCTCTATGAAAAACGCGTGTTCCCAGCCATCCAATTGAACCGCAGCGGCACCCGCCGCGAAGAATTGCTGTTGGCACCTGAAATTCTTCAAAAAACCAGGATATTGCGACAATTTATTTACAACTTGGATGAAATTGAATCCATGGAGTTGATGCTGAAAAATATGAAGGCCACCAAAACAAACGTTGATTTCTTTGATTTGATGCGCCGAGGCGGTTGAGTTGCTGAATAAGGCATAATCTTGGGTTGCGAAAAGTGCAAGAGATTGGCTCTTGTGGCTATCGAATTGATAAAGGAAAGAAAATGAAAGAAGGCATTCACCCCGAATACCGCGAAGTCTGTTTCCAAGACTTGTCCAATGGTTTCAAATTTGTCACACGCACTTGTGCCAATACCAAAGAAACCATCAAGATGGACGACGGCCGCGAACTGCCCTTGTTCAAACTGGACACCTCCAGCGAATCGCACCCCTTCTACACTGGGACACAGAAATCTGTGGACACCATGGGTGGCCGTGTTGAGCGATTCCGCAACAAGTACGGAAAAACAGCCGCCAAGTAATTGGAGGCTCGACAAAAAAAGCAGCTTCAAAGCTGCTTTTTTTTCGTCAGTCCGCATCAGCTTATGACAAACTCATCCCCGTGAATACGCCTTCTCCCGTATTGATTTCCCAGCAGGCCGTCAGACGCTTTCCTCGACTGGCCTTGATGGCTATTGGCTTGCTGTATGTATTGGCGGGATTGGTTGGACACGATCCTTGGAAACGCATTGATGTGGCTTCCTTTGGCTATATGTGGTCTTTGGCAGAACACCAGTCTTCCTATTTCAATTTGCAATTGGCGGGCATTGAGCCGGAGTTCAAAGCCTACCTGCCCTATTGGCTGGGGGCTTGGAGCATTCAAGCGACGCAGGGCTGGCTGTCCCCCGAACTGGCTGTTCGTTTGCCATTCAGCCTGTTGTCATCGATCAGCATGGTGTTGGTATGGAACGGCATTTATTACTTGGCCAGAAATCCCCAAGCGCAACCGGTTGCATTTGCCTTTGGCGGTGAAGCACAACCCAAAGACTATGCAAGGTCCCTGGCCGATGCCGGTTTGTTGGCGTATTTGGCGTGTTTGGGATTGGCCCTGCCCAGTCATGAGACAACACCCATGGCCATGCAGTTGTATGGTGCAGCAGCTGTGTTTGCAGGTGCTTGCGCATTGGCCTATTTCCCACACAGAGCGCTGACAGCATGGGGCATCGGACTATTGATGATGACCCTGAGCGGTGCACCAAGCATTGCTTTCATGCTTGGCTTAGGCAGCGGGTTTTTATGGTTCAAACACCCGCAATCTCAACGCCATCACATGGCGTTGATGGTGTTGACCTTGTTCATCCTGTTGCTGGTGACCGTGACGCTGGATTTGTGGCAATGGCGAATTCTGCCAACGCATGAATTGAGCTTGCAATGGCGACAAAAAGCTGAACTCTTGCTGTGGTTTCTGTGGCCTGCATGGCCCTTGGCTGCATGGACGCTTTGGCGATGGCGTGGTCATTGGGGCTCACACGTCTGGAGCCAGCACTTGATATTGCCGCTGTTCATGTTTCTTGTTTCCTTGGTGGCCAGTTTGCTTACCAGCGCCCCGGAAAAAACACTGCTTTTAGCCTTGCCAAGCTTAGCTGCCTTGGCTGCTTTTGCCCTGCCAACCCTGAGCCGCAGTGTGGCAGCTTTGATCGATTGGTTCACACTGCTTTTTTTCACGGGTGGCGCACTGATCATCTGGGGCGTCTGGGTTTCACTTCAAACAGGTATGCCAGCGCAGCCCGCCATGAATGTCAAGGCCTTGGTACCAGGGTTCGTTCATGCGTTTGATGCGGTAAGTTTCAGCCTTGCCTTGTCAGTGACCGTTGTCTGGCTGAAGTTGGTGCATTGGCGTATTGGCAGACACCCCAGTGCCATCTGGAAAAGTTTGGTGCTGCCCGCCAGTGGGGCCACCTTGTGTTGGCTGTTGCTCATGACGTTGTGGTTGCCCATCTTGGACCAGGCATTGAGCTACAGACCCTGGGCGGCGCAATTGGTGGAGAAGATGGACCGTCCAAGTTGTGTCTACGCCTTGGATTTGGAGCGAAGTCAACTGGCAGGCTTGGGCTTCCACGGGCCCATTGCGTTCAAGCCTATGCCTGCAACAAGCCCTCCCAACGAGTGCGCTTGGTTGATGGCTCGCCCACATGCCATCACGCCTACATTTGCACAAACTTGGCCCAACTGGACGCTGGCGTTCAAATCCAAACGTCCCGCAGACAAGAACGAAGAAATCCTGATCTTTCATCAAAACCATCCCTGATTGATGACAGAACGATCGCTCATCATCAAGCATGCGTTAACCGTTTTAGCTGGGCAATTGGCTGTGGTCAGCTTTGGCGTAGCTGATACCGTGATTGCAGGACGCTATGACCCTCAAGCTTTGGCCATTTTGTCTGTCAGTGCGGCCATTTACATCAGTGTTTATGTGGCGTTGCTGGGCATTGTTCAAGCCTTGCTGCCGCTCTTTGCCGAACTGCATGGGGCCAAGCGAGATGGCGACATTGGGCCAACTTTCAGGCAGGGGGTTTACCTATGGTTTGGACTGACGATGCTTGGCGCTGCGCTGCTGTTGTCGCCCAGATTGTTATTGCAATGGACCAACGTCCCTGAACATTTACAGGCTGAAACTATTTCCTACCTGGCCATATTGGCCTTGGCTTTGCCACCGGCACTTTTTTTTCGACTCTTCAGCGCACTCAGCCAAAGCTTGGGCAAACCCAAATTGGTGACGGCCATTCAACTCGCGGCGCTGTTTTTGAAAATTCCACTCTCCATCGCGCTGGCATTCGGCTATGGGCCATGGCCACCTCTGGGTTTGACAGGCTGTGCACTGGCTACCGTCGGCGTGAACTTCGCCATGATGGCGATAGCGGTGTGGTTGCTCAAATCAAACCCCACCTACCAAACCTGCCATATCTGGCGCAAGCTAGAAGCTCCTGATGCAAAAGTGCTCATGAACATGTGCCGCTTGGGATTGCCAAATGGGTTGAGCGTCACGGTGGAAGTGACCTCGTTCACCTTGATGGCCTTGTTCATCTCGAGGCTGGGAATCACTGCAGCCGCCAGTCATCAAGTGGCCAGCAACATGGCCGCCTTGCTCTATATGGTGCCTTTGTCCTTTTCGATTGCGATCAGTGCTCGCATCAGTTTTTGGAAAGGTGCTGGGAACGATGTGATGATGCGACAAGCCTTGAAGCATGGATTCCAAGTCACCATGCTACTGGCGCTTTGCCTGTCTTGCCTGCTATGGGTGTTTCACCAAACCATTGCCAACATTTACGCCAAAGACGAGGCAGTTGCACAGATGGCTGGTCAATTGTTGATATTGATTGGTTTCTACCACCTGGTGGATGCCCTGCAGACACTGTGCTTTTTTATATTGCGCAGTTTCAAGGTCACGTTGGCCCCTGCATTTGTCTACAGCTTTGTACTTTGGGGTGTCGGCTTGGCAGGCGGCTTTCAACTGGCCTACGAAGGCTTGGGGCCGTTCGAAGCCATGAATTCACCCGAGGCCTTTTGGCTCATGAACAGTTTGGGCTTGGTGCTGGTATCAATGTGTTTACTGTGGTTGATTCAATACCATCTGCAACAAAGCGTGCAAAGCACGCCCAGGGACTAAGCCACTGTCTGACCTAGGCGCAATCGCACTGCAGGAAACAACAGTGTGAACTTAGAACCCTGGTTCAATTTGCTTTCAATCTGCATTTGACCACCATGCCGTTGAATCACATGTTTCACAATGGCCAAGCCCAAGCCTGTGCCACCTGTGTCCCTAGAGCGGCTCCTGTCGATGCGGTAAAAGCGCTCTGCTAATCGAGGCAGGTGTTCGACGCTGATGCCAGGGCCCGAATCCTCCACGCTGAAAGCCGCACTGTCACCGATGCGGCTCCACTTAACCTTGATCTGCCCCCCAGCTGGGGTGTATCGAAGGGCGTTGCTGATGAGATTGGTGAATGCGCTTGCCAATTCCTTGCTTGAACCAGAGACTTCAGCATCCTGCAATGCTTCGTCGATATGGAATGAAAGCTGGTGCATGGCCGCACCATCCGTGTTCAAGGCCTTCATCAAACCATGAGCGTCTTCTTCGCAACGATGAACGATGGAATCGATTGTTGACCATTCTTGAAGGCTTGGGAATGGGCTGCCTTCCAGCCGGGAAAGGGTGAGCAAATCTTCTACCAAGGACTTCATACGGAAGGCTTGTTTGGCCATGAGCTGCAGATAATTGTTTTGTTCTTGCGGCGTCAAGCTCAATGTTTGCAAAGTTTCCACAAAACCCAGCAGGACCGTCAATGGCGTGCGGATTTCATGCGAGACATTGGCCACAAAATCGCGCCGCATCACCTCGGCTTGCTCTATAGATGTGACGTCCCTGGACAGCAACAGCATGCGCCCGTCACCATAGGGGAAAATTTGTATGCCCACTTTATGCGGATTGTCGACTCTGTGTAAACGCCCTTCTATGATGACTTCATCATCAAAGGCTTTGGCACTCACATAACTGCTGAATGTCGGGCTGCGCAACATGTTGCCAATCAGTTGCTGGGAATCTAGTTGCGGATCAATGCCCAAGTGTTTGGCGGCCGTTTGATTGCACCATTGAATTCGGGATTCAGGGTCCAATAAAAGAACACCATTGGGAGAGGCTTGAATCGCCGCCAAAAATTGGCGCAAGCTGTCCTCACTTGCGATGCGTGACAGGTCTTTTTGCTTGAGCATTTTGCGCACTCGGCCACTGGCTTCTTCCCAATAACCAGTTTTGAAAATATCGACACTGAGGTCGTCAGATCGCAACCACCTTAAATACCGATAGGCCCTGACCATGTCCAACAGATACAGCAAGCTCGCGGCAACACACATGCCAGTGAGCGCACCCAACATGGAGCGGCCTTCAAATAGCGTGAAAAAACCAAGCAGGCCAGCCAACACCATCATCAGCAAAAAACCAACAACGCGCTCAAAAATCATGGCGTCTCAGCCAGTTGCTTTGTTGGTGAACCGGTAGCCAGCTCCACGCACAGTTTCGACCATGGCTCCCGCTGCACCCAAGGCCTCGCGCAAGCGCTTGACGTGCACATCCACGGTTCGCTCTTCAATGAAGACGTGGTCGCCCCAGACTTTGTCCAAGAGCTGAGCCCGTGAATGAACGCGCTCTGCATGGTGCATGAAAAAATTCAGCAATTTGAACTCGGTTGGACCAAGCTTGAGGGCCTCGCCGTTGAAAGTCACCCGGTGGGTTGCCCCATCCAAATGCAATCCACCCATCGTCACGCTGTCTTCGGCTTGTTCTGGTGCGCGGCGTCGCAAAACCGAACGAATGCGGGCCAACAATTCTTGGGTGGAAAAGGGCTTGGTGATGTAGTCATCCGCACCAGCATCCAAGCCCGACACTTTGTCTTGCTCTTCGCTTTTGGCCGTCAGCATGAGAATGGGTATGGACTTGGTGCGCGGGTCGCTGCGCCACTTGCGCGCCCACACCACGCCATGCTGGCCCGGCAACATCCAATCCAGCAAGATCACATCTGGCAAAACCGCATCAATTTCACGTTGGGCACTTTCACCATCTTCAGCCCAAATGGGAGACAAGCCGTTGTGCTTCAAGTTGATGGAAATCAACTCGGCAATGGGGGCTTCGTCTTCCACAATCAAAACGCGAGGCATGTGTCTCATGTTGCTCATTACTGAAGAGTTGATTCAATGTGTTCGATGCTGGCGTGACGGACATCTTCACCCTTGACAATGTAGATGATCAATTCAGCAATGTTTTTGGCATGGTCGCCAATTCGTTCCAACGCCTTGGCGACGAACAACAGGTCCAGACTGGAGGTGATGGTGCGCGGGTCTTCCATCATGTAGGTAATGAGTTTTCGCACAAAGCCGTCGAACTCTTTGTCGATCAAATCATCCTCTTTCAAAATCATCAATGCTGTTGCCGTGTCCAAGCGGGCAAAAGCATCCAGTGATTTACGCAGCAATCCGCTGGCCATTTCCGTGGTCAAGCGCAGTTCAGAAGAAGGCAAGGAGCGGAATACACCCGTGGACATCAAAGACTTGACCATACGGGCAATTTTGTTGGCCTCATCGCCTGCACGCTCGAGGTTGGCAGTGGCTTTGGAAATGGCCATGAGCAAGCGCAAGTCTTTGGCGGTCGGTTGACGGCGGGCGATGATGGTGGAGAGTTCACGGTCAATCTCCACTTCCATGGCATTGACGCGGTTTTCAGTCTCAATCACTTGGTCTGCAACTTCTTCGACGAACAAAGACAGCGCATAAACCGCTTGTTGAATTTGCGACTCCACCAAGCCGCCCAATTCCATCAGACGTGAAGAAACATTGTTGAGTTCATTGTCAAACTGTGATGACAGGTGTTTATCAGGCATGGAATTCCTTGGGGTAAATGTTTCGTTCAACCAAAACGGCCGGTGATGTAGTCTTCAGTCTCTTTGCGTTGCGGCTTGAAGAACACTTGTTCAGTGACGCCAAACTCCACCAGATCGCCCAGGTACATGTAGGCCGTGTAATCAGAAACGCGGGCCGCTTGCTGCATGTTGTGGGTGACGATGACAACGGTGTATTCGCTTTTGAGTGTTGACACCAACTCTTCAACTTTGCCGGTAGAAATCGGGTCCAGTGCGGAGGTAGGCTCATCGAGCAACAAAATCGAAGGCTTGACGGCAATGCCACGGGCAATGCACAGACGTTGTTGTTGCCCGCCTGACAGAGACAAACCACTTTGACCCAATTTGTCTTTCACCTCATTCCAAATGGCGGCTTTTTGCAAGGCCCATTCCACCCGGTCATCCATGTCGCTGCGCGACAAGTTCTCGTACAAACGAACGCCAAAGGCGATGTTGTCGTATATGGACATGGGGAAAGGTGTTGGTTTTTGAAACACCATGCCAATGCGAGCGCGCAACAAGTTCAGGTCTTGTTTGGCATCCAAAATATTTTGGCCCTTGAAGTTGATTTCACCTTCAGCACGTTGACCGGGATAGAGGTCGTACATGCGATTGAAAGTGCGCAGCAAAGTGGATTTGCCACAACCTGAGGGGCCAATGAAAGCAGTCACGCTGTGCTCTTGGATATTCAGGTTGATGTTTTTCAGGCTGTGAAAATTGCCATAGTAAAAATCAAGGTTTTTAACCTCAATGATGTTGTTCTTGGCACTGACAGGAGCGGGCATGGTTGCTTGCATTGTTTTCGATCTTAGGTTGAAAGAGTCATTGAATAATCAATTGGCAATTTTTTCTCTGAAGTACACACGCGCCAATACGTTCAATCCCAGCACAGCCAGTGTGATGAGCAAGGCACCACCCCAGGCCAAATCGACCCAGTTTTGGTACGGGCTCATGGCGAATTGGAATATCACCACAGGCAAATTGGCCATGGGTGCATTCATGTCATAGGTGAAGAAGGGGTTGTTCAGGGCCGTGAACAACAATGGCGCGGTTTCGCCACTGACGCGGGCCAAGGCCAACAAAATACCGGTCATGACACCACTGCGTGCGGCTTTGAGCACAATCGACAAAGACACTTTCCATTTGGGTGTGCCCAAAGCAAAGGCGGCTTCGCGCAAACTCACGGGCACCAAGCTCAGCATGTTTTCGGTGGTTCGGACCACCACCGGAATGGCAATCAAGGTCAAAGCCAAGGTTCCTGCCCAGCCCGAGAAATGCTTGGCATTGACCACCACCAAAGCGTAAACAAACAAGCCGATGACGATGGAAGGTGCTGACAGCATGATGTCGTTCAAGAACCGGGTCACATTGGAGAAGCGGCTGTTTTTACCGTACTCCGAGAGGTAGATGCCGGCCAACACCCCCACAGGTGTGCTGATCAAAGTGCAAGAAACCACGATCATCAAGCTGCCCAAAATGGCATTGCCCAAACCGCCGCCTTCGCTGTCGGGGCCCGGTGTTTTATGGAGCAACAAGTCCAGGCTGAAACTTGAAAAACCCTTGTAGAAAAGGATGCTCAGAATCCACAACAAAAACAGCAAGCCCACGCTCATGGCCAACATCGACAAGGTCAACCCCAGCAGGTTTTTTCTTTTGCGACTGGCGTAAATATCTTGGTTGAATGTGGAAGCTTGGTTCATTTGGGCACTGTTTTCAGACTGGGAGTGAGACAGGTGATGCATATTCATAGATGGCGCCTTGGCGTTCATGTCCTGAAACCCTTTTTGGCTTCTGCGCGAATCAGCATCCATTTGGCCAGGGACAACACGACAAAAGTGATGATGAACAAAGCCAATCCCAGTGCAAACAAGGATGAATAGTGCAAACCGGGCTCTGCCTCGCCAAACTCATTGGCCAAGGTGGAGGCAATCGAGTTGCCTGGCGAAAACAAGGAAGGCGACAGTTTGTGCGCATTGCCAATGACGAAGGTGACCGCCATGGTTTCACCCAAAGCGCGACCCAATCCGAGCATGATGCCGCCCACCACACCACCCTTGGTATAGGGCAGCACAATGTTTGTCACCACCTCCCAAGTGGTGCAACCCAAGCCATAGGCTGATTCTTTCAGGATGGGGGGCACGATTTCAAACACATCGCGCATCACCGATGCAATGAAGGGCAAGATCATCATGGCCAATATCAAGCCGGCGGCCATGATGCCAATGCCATTGAAAGCACCCGTGAACAACACCCCCACGACAGGCAGTTTGCCAAAGGTGTGGGCTAAAAAGGGTTGAATGTATTCGGCAAACAAGGGTGCAAATACAAACAAGCCGAACATGCCGTAGATGATGGAAGGCACAGCAGCCAACAATTCGACAGCGGTGCCCAAGGGACGGCGCAATTGTTTGGGGCAAATCTCAGTCAAAAAAACCGCAATACCAAAACTCAGTGGCACTGCAATCACGATGGCAATGGTTGCTGTCACCACTGTGCCAAAAATAGCAATCAAGCCGCCAAACTCGGAGTTGATGATGTCCCACTCGATGGTGTAAAAAAATGGAATGCCAAAAGCTTGTAACGCAGGCCAAGCGCTCATGACAAGTGAGACGATGATGCCCAGCAAAGCCAGCAAGGTGGTGGTGGCAAACACCAGGGTGGCTTTTTCAAAAAAATAGTCCTGCAAACGCTGAACGCGCAGTTTGCGAAGCTGCTGCGCTTCTTGCGGTTGAACACTGTTCATGGTGCTGGCATTCATGGGGATCCTGAATCAAAACACCCGATCAAGTCTGGCAAGGGCTTGATCGGGCATGTTCTTCTTAAAAAGCGAGATTACTTGGTATTGATTTGCGACCAAACATTTTTGCGAATAAATTCGGTGGTGCTGTCAGGCAGTGGCACGTAGTCCAAATCGATGGCCATTTTTTTGCCGTCTTTGCTGAAACCAAATTCAAAGAACTTCAAGGCTTCGGCAGAAGCGGCTTTGTTGACCGGTTGTTTGTACATCAGGATGAAGGTGGCGGTGGTGATGGGCCAAGACTTGGCACCAGCTGCATCTGTCAAAGAGGCCGCCATGGCTGGGAACTTGGACCAATCGGTGCCGGCAGCAGCAGCAGCGAATGTCAGATCGTCAGGAGCGACGATTTGGCCGTCTTTGTTTTTCAAGTTGATGTGTGACAGTTTGTTTTTCTTGGCGTAGGCAAATTCCACATAACCAATGGAATTTTTCACGCGTGAGACATTGGCTGCAACACCTTCATTGCCTTTGCCACCAACGGAGCTGGCCGCAGGCCATTTCACCGCAGCGCCTGCGCCGACTTTGTCTTTCCAATCGGCACTGACTTTGCTGAGGTATTCGGTGAAGGTGAAAGTGGTGCCCGAGCCATCAGCGCGGTGAATCACGGTGATGTACTCGTCAGGCAGTTTCACGCCGGGGTTCATCTCTTTGATTTGCTTGTCACTCCAGGTGGTGATGGCACCCGAGAAAATTTTGGCCAACAGTTCGCCCGTCAATTTGATGTCGCCAGGTTTCACGCCTTCCAAATTGACGATGGCCACAACGCCACCAATGACGGCGGGGAACTGCACCATGCCTTCTTTTTCAACTTCATCTGCTTTCAGGGGTGCATCTGTTGCACCGAAATCGACTGTTTTGGCTTTGATTTGTTTGATACCACCGGATGAACCAATGGATTGGTAGTTGACACCAGAGCCCGAAGTGGTCTTGAAGGCTTCAGCCCATTTGCTGTAGATAGGAAATGGGAAGGTGGCGCCCGCGCCGGTGATGTCTGTAGCTTGGGCTGCCATCGACATCAAACTGAGTGCAACCGAAGACAACGCTACTTTGACCAATTTCATGGATACTCCTTGGAAGGTGAAAAATGAACTCATTCGGGGGAATGAAACAACACTTGAATCAATGTAATTCCCCAATATGACAGTTTCATGTCGAATCCACCGTCATCATCCTACCCGTCATCTGTCTTTCTTATTTCTGTCATCAAACTTTGTTAATCTCTTTATTTTTGAACATCTTTTGGTAATTTAGAATTCATTTCAGATTACGCTTCGCGATCCATTGTGACAGTCTCATGAAATTCCAACCCCTCAACCCATGAAAAACGGCTCCCTGCTTGCCGCCATCGACTTGGGCTCGAACAGCTTTCGGCTGGAAATTTGCCGCTATAGCCATGGCCTGATTCAGCGCATCGAATACATCAAAGAAACCGTGCGACAAGGCAATGGCTTGGATGCCGATCGCAACCTGAGCAGCGCGGCCATGGAACGCGGCTGGGATTGCTTGTCTCGCTTTGCTGAGCGCTTGGCCGGTTTCAAAGCCAATCAAGTGCGGGTGGTGGCCACCCAAACCCTGCGCGAAGCCCGCAACCGCAAGGTTTTTTTGGACAAGGGTCACAAAATTTTGGGCTTCCCCATCGAGGTGGTGTCTGGCCGGGAAGAAGCGCGACTGATTTACCAAGGCGTGTCGCACCTTCTGCCCTCCTCCCCTGAAAAACGTCTCATCATCGACATTGGCGGCCGCTCCACCGAATGCATCTTGGGCCAGGGCAAGCTCGCCAAGGTGTTGGAGTCTTACCGGCTGGGCAGCGTGGCTTCGAGCATGAAGTACTTTGCCAACGGCGACCTCACCGCACAAGCGTTTCACAAAGCCGAAGTGGCAGCCAAAGCCGTGATGGACGAAGCCTTGGCCGTGTTCCCTAAAAAGTCCTGGGACGTGGCTTATGGCTCCTCAGGCACTGCTGGGGCTGTGGCCGAAGCCTTGCATGCGGCAGGTTGGCCTGCTGATGTCATCACCCGCAAGGGCCTGAACTGGCTCAAAGAGCACCTGATTGGCATTGGCCACGTGGACAAACTGCGCTTGGAAGGTTTGCGCGAAGACCGCAAAGCGGTGATTGGCGGCGGCCTGAGCGTGCTGAGCGCCGTGATGGATTTGTTCGACATCGAAACCCTGAAAGTCACGCCCGGCGCATTGCGACACGGCTTGTTGTACGACTTGATTGAGCGTGAAGATGAGCACAAAGATGTGCGTGCGATCACCGTGGAAGGTATTCAAAAAACATTCCATGCAGATGCCGTTCAAGCGCAGCGCGTAAGCCGTGTGGCATGCGCTTTTTTGAAGCAACTGCAACCGGCGCAGCACGATCCGCTGGACTGGTCCAGACACTTGAAAAAACTGCATTGGGCGGCGCAATTGCATGAAATTGGCACCCAAATTTCCCATACCGATTCACACAAACACGGCGCCTACATTCTGGACAACACGGACACGCCCGGGTTTGTGATGCATGAATTGCATCGCTTGAGTTTGTTGGTGTTGGGGCACAAGGGCAAGTTGCGCAAGCTGGACATCGACTTTGAAGATGCCTACTTCATCTACCAGTTGCTGAGTCTGCGGTTGGCTGTGATTTTGTGCCATGCCCGACGCGAACCTGAGTTTGAGGGCATGCACCTGAGCTTGTCGAGTCAGGTGCCGCGCTGCTTTGAATTGAAGTTGGAACCACTGTGGTCACAGCGGTTCCCGCAGTCCAGCCATTTGTTGCAACAGGAAGTCTTGTCCTGGCAAAAAACCAGCTGGGAACTGCGACTGATGGCCGATTAGCGAACGATTTTCAAGAGTTCGCGCTTGCCGGCTTTGTAAGTGAACAAAGTCAAAGCACCGTTTTTGATGTCGCCTTTTTCGTCAAATGCGATGTCACCAGTCACGCCTTTGTAGCCTGATGTTTTGGCCAACACAGGCAGGTACTTGGCAGGGTCTGAAGAGTTGGCTTTGACCATGGCGTCCACCATCACGTTGACAGCGTCATACACATAAGGTGCATAAATTTGCACATCGGTGTTGAAACGCTTTTTGAACTTGGCGTTGAAAGCGGCTGCCGCTTTTTCATCAATACCACCTGCTTCAGCGCAAAACACTTGGTTGTCGCCAGTGTTCTCGCCAGACAACTTGGCCAGTTCGCCGGTGCAAATGCCATCGCCACCCATGAACTTGGCATTCAAACCCAGTGCCTTCATTTGTTTGATCATGGGGCCGGCCACTGCGTCCATGCCACCAAAGAACACGACATCAGGCTTTTTGCCTTTCAAGGTGGTCAAGATGGCAGTGAAGTCGGTGGCTTTGTCGGTGGTGAATTCACGACCCACTTGTGAAGCACCTGCGGCCGTTGCGGCTTTGGCGAACTCGTCTGCCACACCTTGACCATAAGCCGTGCGGTCGTCAATGACAGCGAAGGTTTTGGCCTTCAGGTCTTTTGCAGCGTAGCGACCCAAGGTGCCACCCAGGTGCACGTCATCAGCCACCACGCGGAAGGTGGTTTTGTAACCTTGACGTGTGAATTTGGGGTTGGTGGAGGAAGGGGAAATTTGCGGAATGCCTGCATCGCTGTAAATTTTGGAAGCAGGAATGGACGTGCCGGAGTTCAGATGACCGACCACGCCGTTGACGTTTTGGTCCACCAGTTTTTGCGCAGCTGCTGTGCCTTGCTTTGGATCGGCGGCATCGTCTTCTGCCAGCAATTCAAACTTCACTTTTTTGCCACCAATGGACACGCCTTTGGCATTGAGTTCTTCAATGGCCATGCGTGCTCCGTATTCGTTGTCTTTGCCCAAGTGGGCGATGGCACCGCTGATGGGGGCCACGTGACCAATCTTGACCACGTCTTGCGCCAGCACTTGTCCGGATACAGCAGCCAGCAGTGCCGCCAAAGTCATTTGAATTTTCACAGTTCGCTCCTAGAAGTTGAGTTAACGAATCATTAACGTTTAAATAATACTACTTTGCGACGATCGAAATCCCATAGGGACTTTAGAAAAACATTATTACTATTTTTGATTTGGAACATCATTTTTTGAAACTTCGCTTAAATGTTCATTCAGCACCTCATCCACTGCATTGCGCATCATCTCGGGCAGGATCACGGCCAATTGGGCCTGCACACGGGCAATCACTTTGTCTGCCAATTGCTCTTCTTCAGGTGCCAAGACAGGCGCGATGGGAGGGGTGGGCACTGGTACCGCTTTGGCGGCTTGCGGTGCCCATGGAAACACCGCTGGACGCAAACTGCCATTGACCTGCACCACCTCGGTCAGCATGGGCACGGGCGATTTGGGGATATGCGGTTTGCTCATTCAGGCTTTCACGTTCAGGTCGTGCCGCACCAAGGGGTAGCCGCGGTCGGCGTAATGCTTCCAGCGCACTCGGGCCAAAGCACGGTCTTGCTCGTCTTGCGTCACCACTTCAATGACTTTTTCAAAGGTTTCAAAACCATTCAGCAACTCTGAACCCAGGTTCACCAACACCTGGTGATGCGGTAAGCCACTGGGCACGTGCGTGCCCTGCCCCAACACCACCGGCGTTTGACGCAAGGTTTGCGTATCGGCGCTGGCCAAGCAATGCGGCACAAAAGCGGTGGGTGAAAACGTCCACAAGGCGGCATCCAAGGCGGCCATCAACTCGTCGGTGCCCATCACCACCACTTGCGCGGAGTTGCTGCACGCCTTGCGCAACAAGCGGCAGGCGTAGCTGAGTTTGTCGGGCGCGTTGAAATGAAAAGCCACCTCGGTCATGCGCGTGTCAGCCCCGGATCAACGGCGTTTGGTGGCCGTTTTGGCGCTGCGCTTGGCGGGCTTGTCGGCCAGCGGTGTTTGCGCCATGAGGTAGGCCAGCAAGGAAGGCACGGGCCGACCAGTAGCCCCTTTGGCAGCGCCACTTTTCCAGGCTGACCCAGCAATGTCCAAGTGTGCCCATGGGTAGTCTTTGGTGAAGCGTTGCAAAAATTTGGCGGCGGTGACCGAGCCGGCAGAGCGATCAGCCACGTTGGCCACATCGGCGAAGTTGGACTTCAAGCCTTCCGCGTATTCATCGTCCAAGGGCATGCGCCAGCACAAGTCCAGGCTTTGTTCGCCAGCGGCCAACAGTTGCGCGGCCAAGGCTTCGTCAGTGGCGTACAAGCCGCTGCGCAAATGACCCAAGGCAATGACGCAAGCGCCGGTGAGCGTGGCGATGTCGATGACGGCGCGCGGTTTGAAGCGTTTGGCATAAGTGAGCGCATCGCACAAAACCAAGCGGCCTTCAGCGTCGGTGTTCAAAATCTCGATGGTTTGGCCACTCATGCTGGTGACCACATCCCCGGGCTTCAAGGCTTTGCCGCCCGGCATGTTTTCGCAGGCGGGAATCAGGCCCACCACATTCAGGGATGGCTTCAAATGGGCCAAAGCTTCAAAGGTGCCCAGCACGCTGGCCGCGCCACACATGTCGAACTTCATCTCGTCCATGCCGGGGCCGGGTTTCAATGAAATGCCTCCGGTGTCAAAGGTGATGCCCTTCCCCACCAACACCACAGGGGCTTGGGTGGCGGCAGCGCCCTTGTAGTGCAACACGATGAAGCGCAAGGGTTGGGCCGAGCCTTGCGACACGGCCGCAAACGAGCCCATGCCCAAACGCTCGACTTCTTTCAGGCCCAACACCTCACAGCTGACGCGGGCGTGTTTGGCCAATTGCTTGGCGGCTTGGGCCAAATGATTGGGGGTGGCATGGTTGGCAGGACGGTTGCCCCATTCGCGGGCCAGCGCGACGCCTGCCACTTGGGCTTGGGCCAAGGCGAAATCGGCTTTGGCGGCGGAGGCACTGGGCACACCCAACACCACTTTGTCGATGGACAGCGCTTTGGCGCTGGGCTTGGTGGCGGTGTACACATAGGTGGCATCAGCAGCGGCTTGCGCGGCCACCACCAGGTGTTCGGCCACTTGTGCCGACAAACACAGGGTGACACTGGCAGTTTTGGATTTTTTCAAGGCGTTGATGGCGGCGGTGACACCAGTGCGCACATCGGTGGCGCGGCCCTCGCCAACACCGACCAAGACCAAGCGCAAGGCATTCAGGCCAGGGGGCTTCCACCACAACATGCACTGGCCAGCCGCTGAAGAGAAATCGCCCGACTTTTCGGCTTGGGCCAGCATGTTGGCAATCAAACCGGTTTCAAGCTTGGCCGCTTTCGACACCAAGACCACCAAAGCATCTGTTTTGAAGGATGCTGCCTGCGCCCAAGAGAGGGTCTGAAGTTCCAAGTTCATAATCAGCCTTTTCAATTGCTTTGTATGTTATTCCATTCCTCCATCCGCAACGAGTTGTCCCGCTATTTCTGGGCAACCCTGGTGGTCTTGACGACCATCGTGTTGACGGTCTGGTTGATCCGCACCTTTGGTGACGCTTCGTTTGGTCGCATCAGCCCGCAGGATGTGGGTTTGGTCTTGGGCTACACCATGCTCAGCAACTTGCATTCCTTGCTCACGCTCAGCCTTTACATCGCCACGGTGTCCACCTTGTCGCGGATGTACGCCGACAGTGAGATGGTGATTTGGCAAGCCAGTGGCCAAAGCACCCTGGCCTTGGTGCGCCCGGCCCTGATGTTCGCCCTGCCCTGGCTGCTGGCCATTGCGGTGCTGTCCTTGTTCGCTTGGCCGTGGGCCAACCAACAAATCAACGAGGTGCGCGAAAAATTTGAGAAGCGCGGTGACTTGGAGCGCATTCAACCGGGCATGTTCCAAGAGTCGGCCGACGGCAAGCGGGTGTTTTTCATTGACAAATCAAGCACCGCGCAAGGCCAAGGCAACCGGGTGTTCATCGTGGCCAATGAAAACAACGTGCAAACCATTGTCAGTTCGCAAACTGGTTTTGTGGAAACACGCTTGGGCAACCGCTACCTGGTGCTCAACAACGGCCAGCGCATTGAAATCAACCCCGAGAAAAACGAATTCAAGGTGATTGAGTTTGAGAGCTACAGCTCGATGGTGGACACCAAGCCGATTCAAACCAGCTTGGAAGATGCGCAAGCCAAACAACCGCAAGCACTGCTGGCCAACCCGACACCGGTGCACCAAGGTGAATTGACTTGGCGCATTGGCATGATCGTGGCAGCGTTCAATTTGCTGCTGCTGGCCATCGGCATTCCCTTCATCAACCCGCGCAGCGGCCGCTCGGGCTCTTTGATCATGACCTTGATCAGCTTTTTCACCTACTACAACTTCGTCAACACCAGCCGCAACTGGGTGGTGGTAGGCAAGCTCAGCATGAGCGAGATGCTGCTGTCCTTGCACCTGCCGGTGTTGATGTTGGCCTTGTTGATATTGATTTGGCGCTCACAGCAAGGCCTGGTGTTCAAAACCAAGCGGCGTGTGCCCACGTTGCAGGGGCAAGCCGCATGAAAACCTTGCGCCGCATGATTTATTTGGATGTGCTCAGCAAGGTGGGCTTTGCCACCTTGGGCTTTGTCGGTCTGTTTTTCTTCTTCGACTTGGTGGATGAACTCAAGCGCATCGGCCAAGGCCCCGACAACGCCTACGCCATGCGCCACGCCATGATGTATGTGGTGCTGCAAGTGCCCAACCATGTCTACGAGTTGATGCCCATCACCGTGCTGATTGGCACCATCTTTGTCATGGCGCGTTTGGCGCAAAGCTCGGAATTCACCATCTTGCGCACCAGTGGCTTGGGACCCTTCAAGGCGCTGCGCTTGTTGCTGGAGTTGGGCTTGGTGTTTGTGGCGTTCACCTTTGTCGTGGGCGACTACCTGTCCCCAGCAGCCAGTCGGCAAGGCCAGTTGCTCAAAGCCAAGTACTTGGGGGTGGCCATCAGCCACGGTGCCTCTGGTGCTTGGTTGAAAGAAACGCAAGGCGCTCAATCCATGGTGGTGAATGTGGCCGCCATGAGCAACGACGGTCAACTGGCCGGTGTGCGGGTGTTTCAGTTCGATGCTTTGGGTCGCTTGTCAGGCATGATGATGGCCGCACAAGGTTCGTTTTCAGCGGACGGCAGCGCGTGGTTGTTGCGCTCGGTGCGCACCGACCAGTTCAAGCCGCTGGACGCCTCCAACCAAAACATCCAGCGCGGCCTGGTGGACAGCCTGCGTTGGCCAAACAACCTGAGTGAAGAAATGGTGTCGGTGGCCTTGCTCAAGCCCGAGCGCATGGCCACCCTCGACTTGTTCAACTACATCCAGCACTTGAACAAAAACGGCCAAGCCTCTCAGCGCTATGAAATTGATTTTTGGAAAAAGGTGTTCTACCCGCTGAGCTGCTTGGTGATGGTGGTGCTGTCGTTGCCGTTTGCCTATTTGCACCTGCGTAACACCAACATGAATAGCATGGTGTTCATGGGCGTCATCATTGGCATCAGCTTTATTTTGTTCAACAACCTGTTCGGCTTCATTGGCAACCTGAACGCCTGGTCGCCCTGGTTGGCCGCCGCCACACCTGGCCTGATTTACATGAGCGCATCCTTGCTGGCCTTTGGCTGGCTGGTGCTGAGGCACTGACATGCAAGCCATTGTGTTGTTCGCCCACGGTTCCCGGGACCCCTTGTGGCACCGCCCCATGCAAGCCGTGGCCGAGCGTGTGGCCGCCTTGCAGCCGGATGTGGCCGTGGCCTGCGCCTATTTGGAGCTGAGCACCCCCTCATTGAGCGACGCCGTGGCCGACTTGGTGCGCCAAGGCTGCACCCAGGTGCGGGTGGTGCCCATGTTTTTGGGCGTGGGCAAGCATGTGCGCGAAGACCTGCCGGTGATGCTGCAAGCCTTGCGCGATGCCCACCCCGATGTGTCCTTGGAACCCCTGCCTGCGGTGGGTGAACACCCGGATTTATTGAACCTGCTGGCCCAGATCGCCATCGCCAAACCCAGCTAGGCGGGCGGCCTTACCCCTGGCAAAAGGCATAATGAACGCCTTTCTTATGCCATTAATGCCATGAACCTGCACCAATTTCGCTTTGTCCAAGAGGCGGTCCGCCGCAACCTCAACCTGACCGAAGTGGCCAAAGTGCTGCACACCTCACAGCCCGGCGTGTCCAAAGCCATTCTGGAGTTGGAAGGCGAGTTGGGCATTGAGATTTTTGGCCGCCACGGCAAGCGCTTGAAGCGGGTTACCGAGCCCGGCGAGCATGTCCTCAAAAGCATTGACATCATCTTGCGCGAGGTGAGCAACTTGAAGCGCATTGGCGAGCAGTACAGCGCCCAAGACTCGGGCACCTTGTCGATTGCCACCACCCACACCCAAGCCCGCTATGTGCTGCCCCTGCCCGTGGCACAACTGCGCAGCGCCTACCCGAATGTGAACATCAGCCTGCACCAAGGTGCACCCGACCAAGTGGCCCGCATGGTGTTGGATGAAACCGCTGAAATTGGCATTGCCACCGAGAGCCTGTCGGACTACCCCGAGTTGATCACCCTGCCCTGCTACGAATGGCAACACGTGCTGGTGCTGCCCGCCGACCACCCGTTGGTGAACGTGCCGGACCTGCAACTGAGCGACTTGGCGAACGAGCCCATCATCACCTACCACCCCTCGTTCACCGGCCGCACCCGCATTGACAAAGCTTTTGCAGCGCTGCACCTGTCGCCGCGCATTGCCTTGGAAGCGATTGACTCGGACGTGATCAAAACCTATGTGCGACTGGGTTTGGGTGTGGGCATCGTGGCCGAGATGGCGGTGCGTGACATCACCGACACCGACCTGGTGGTGCGCCCTGCCGGCCATTTGTTTGGCCACAACTTGGCGCGTATTGCCTTCAAACGCCACGCGTATTTGCGCCAGTTTGTGTATGAGTTTGCGCAGTTGTTGAACCCCGAGTTGAACGCCGAGAGGATTGCGGCGTCGGTGGCGCATTGAGTTCCGTCTAAAGACTCATTTACGAACCCGCCAACAACCTCACCTGATTTAAATCATCTTTTATTTCGATTTGTGCCAGTTTCAAGTCATAAGTGGCTTGCAGGTTTAACCAATATTGCGGGGTTTGACCCAAGGCGCGACCAAGTCGCAAAGCCAATTCAGCAGTCACGGGTCGATCACCTTTGAGCACATGAGACACGCGCATGGCGGAGATGCCAATGGCGTCCGCAAAAGCGGCTTGGGTCATGGACAGTTCATCCAGCGTTTCACGAAGAAATTCGCCGGGGTGAATAGCCGGCAGGCCATTGGTTTTTTTAGTGGTACTCATCTTCAATACTCCTCAGTGGTAATCCACAATGTCGACCTCATGGGCATGCCCGCCTTCAAACCGGAAACACAAACGCCAGCGGTCATTGACGCGAATGCTCCACTTCCCAGCCAAGTCACCGACCAGCGCTTCCAAGCGATTAGAAGGCGGCAAACGCAAATCCTCAATCTCAGCCGCTGCGTGAAGTTGCGTCAACCGCATCAATGCCCGCTTGAGAATTTCTGGCGGCAAGCGACGCGACTTGCCCGTAGCAAACAAGCTTTCTGTCTCATCGCTGGCGAAGCTTTCAATCATTCATCCATCATAAACAAATTGTTTATCAATATCAATTTTTAAATTTTTATTTAGCCAATCATGACATGAGTGATTGCATTTAACGTAATATGCAATCATTGAGATCAATTTCTTGGAGATCCCCATGTCGTCCATCACCGTCCGCAACATTCCTGAAGAAACACATCGTGCATTGCGGGTTCGGGCCGCGATGGCCGGAAGGAGTACCGAGGCCGAAGTACGCGCGATTCTTGAAAGCGCTGCCCGGCCAGACGACCGCGTCAAACTGGGTTCTTTGCTGGCCGAAATCGGGCAGCTGGCTGGAGGCGTAGATCTGATGATTGAACGCGACAAAACGCCCACAGAACCGCTCAGCTTCGAATGATTCTGCTTGACACCAACGTCATCTCTGAGCCTATCAAGCTTGCAGGCGATGCGAAGGTTTTAGCTTGGCTGGACGCTCAGATGGTCGAAACACTGTATTTGTCCACGATCAGTTTGGCTGAGTTGCGTTTTGGTGTTGCATGCATGCCAGCAGGAAAGCGAAAAGACACCCTGCACACCAGCCTAGAGCAACGCATCTTGCCCTTGTTTGCGGGTCGAATCTTGGACTTTGATGAAGCAACGACCGAAGCTTATGCAGCGCTGCGAGCCTTAGCAACGACACAAGGCAAAGCGATTGCAGCAGCAGATGGCTATATTGCGGCAACCGCGATTCAACATGGCTTGATGGTCGCTACACGTGACACTGGCCCCTTTGAGGCAGCAGGCCTGACAGTCATCAACCCTTGGGTTTTGCCTCAATGATTCAACTGCCCCCAAGCTTTTTCAAGCCTCTTGATACTCACCGGCTGCGGGGTTCGCAGTTCTTGCGCGAAAAAGCTCACGCGCAGTTCTTCCAATAACCAACGGAATTCCAGCATCCGCGCGTCGGTTTGGCCTTTGCGCTCGGCCACCAGGCGCCAATACTTTTGCTCCAGCGGTTTCAGCTCGGTCAGGCGTTGGGCGTCGCGTCTGGGGTCGGCGCGGTATTTGTCCAGCCGCAGGGTGATGGCCTTCAGGTAGCGGGCGTAGTGCTGCAACTGCGGCCACGAGGTGGCGGCCAAGAAGTGTTTGGGCATCAGGCGCTGCAGTTGTTGGGCGCAGTCGGCGGTGGCGTCGGGCGCGTTTTTCGTGTCCTTGATCTTGCGGGCGGCCGCGCCAAACTCCAACAAAATGCCGCCAGCCAGCCGTGCCACTTCGTTGGCAATCAGGGTCAAGCGCCCTCTGCCCTCGTCCACGCGGCGCTTGAAGCTGGCCTCGTTGTTGGGCAGCGGCTCCAGCAAAAACGCGCGTTCCAGCGCCACGTCCAAAATCTGCTGCTTCAGTTCTTCCGAGGTGCCGCCGCCCGCGCCCTCGGGCGTCTTGCCCACCAGCATGTAGGCCACGGTCATTTTTTGCAGGTCGGGGATGTTTTTTTCCAGGTACTTGAGGGCGTCTTTGATTTGCAGCGCAAACAAGCGGCGCAGGCCAGCGCGGTGCTTGGCGGCGGCGAGCTCGGGCTCGTCAAAGACCTCGATGCTGACCGCGTCGCCCAGGTCCACCAAGGCCGGGAAGCCGATGAGGGATTGGCCGCCTTTGCTGATTTCCATCAGCTCAGGGAGTTCGCCGAAGGACCAGGTGGTGTGGCGGGTTTTCGCCGAGTGGTTGAAATTGGGGTCAGAGCCCGAGTTTTGCTTCGCAAAATCGGGATCCGACCCCAAATTCCTCTGGACCGCCCCCGAAATCTTGCCTGAGTTTTGCGCATTCGCCGACTTGATTAAGTTGGGGTCAGCGCCTGCTTTAGATGCTTGATTGAAATTGGGGTCAGAGCCCGAGTTTTGCTTCGCAAAATCGGGATCCGACCCCAATTTCGAAGAGCCCGTCTTCTGCGGCTGAGCTAAATCGGGGTCTGACCCCAATTTCTCATCGGCCAGCGATTTCACCTTCAGGCCAGCCAAGGCTTGGAAGGCACCGCGGGCCTGGGCGCCGAGTTCGGCTTTCAGGGCGCCGAGGTTGCGGCCCTGCCCCAGCTGGCGGCCGTGTTCGTCCACCACTTTGAAGTTCATGAAAAAGTGGGCGCTCAGCATGTCGAGTTTGAAGTCGGTGCGTTTGATGTCCAAGCTGGTTTCGTCGCGGGCTTTTTTCAGCAACACATCGGTCAAGCCGCCTGCGCCAAACACTTCGGGTGCCGACAGTGCTTGCGCCAGTCGGGCGGCGCTCTCGGGCAGGGGCACAAAGCGGCTGCGGGGTCGTTGCGGCAGGCTTTTCAACAGCGCCTGAATCTTGTCTTTCAACATCCCGGGCACCAGCCACTCGGCGCGGTCGTCGCTGACTTGGTTCAGCACAAACAAGGGCACGGTCACGGTCAGGCCGTCTTTGCTGTCGCCGGGGGCATGCAAATACTGGGCGGCGCAGTCCACGCCACCCAAGCGCACCATTTTTGGAAAGGCTTGCGCGGTGATGCCCACAGCCTCGTGGCGCATCAGGGCTTCGCGGGTCATCAACAGCGGCTCGGTCTGGTCGCCAGCTGCGCTGCGGCGGCGGCTTTCATCGCGGTGCCAGCGCTCCAGGGTTTTGCAACTGCACACGTCCTCGGGCAGATGCTGTTCGTAAAACGCCTGGATCATGGCCTCGTCCACCAGCACGTCTTGGCGGCGCGATTTGTGTTCCAGCTCCATCACTTGGGCGATGAGTTTTTTGTTGGCGGCCATGAAGGCCAGAGGTGTTTGCCACTGCGCCTCCACCAGCGCTTCGCGAATGAAGATTTGCCGCGCCAACACCGGGTCGGCTTTGGCAAAGGGCACGCGACGCCCGCTGTACACCACCAGGCCATACAGGGTGGCGCGTTCAAAGGCCACCACATCGCCGTGCCGCGCTTCCCAGTGCGGGTCCAACAGTTGTTTTTTCAACAGGTGCGCACCCACCTGCTCCAGCCATGTCGGCTCGATGTTGGCGATGCCGCGCCCAAACAAGCGCGTGGTTTCCACCAGCTCGGCGCATACCAACCACTTGCCAGGCTTCTTGCGCAAATGCACGCCGGGGTGGCGGTGGAACTTGATGCCACGTGCGCCCAGGTAAATGTCTTCTTCGTCTTGCTTCCAACCGATGTTGCCCAGCAAACCGCTCAACATGCTCAGGTGCAGTTGCTCGTAACTGGCGGGCTGGTCGTTGATGGTCCAGCGCTGTTCTTTCACCACCGTCAACAACTGGCTGTGCACATCACGCCACTCGCGCCAACGGCGGATGTTGATGAAGTTTTGGCGCAGCAGGTTGTCGTGTTGGCGGTTGGACAGTTTGTGTGTGGCAACGGTGGTGCTGGCAGCTGCGTTGCCCTTTTTCAATGGGCCTGCACCCGCTTCTGGCGTCGTGGCAGCGCCCTCCCCGCCACGCGAAGCTTGCAGCCAATCCCACAGGCGCAAATAGCCGCTGAACTCGCTCTTGTCGTCCTTGAACTTGGCGTGCGCTTGGTCGGCCTGGGTTTGCGCTTGCAAGGGGCGGTCGCGCACGTCTTGCACGCTCAGCGCCGAGGCAATGATCAACACCTCGTGCAGACTCTGCTGCTCGCGGGCCGCCAAGATCATGCGCCCCACGCGCGGGTCCAGGGGCAGCTTGGACAGCTCGTGGCCAATCGGCGTCAGGCTGTGGTCTTCGGTCACCGCGCCCAACTCGTTCAGCAGTTGAAAACCATCCGAAATCGCTTTGGGCCGAGGCGCTTCCAAAAACGGAAAGTCGGCCACGTCCCCCAAGTGCAAAGACATCATCCGCAAAATCACACCCGCCAAAGAGCTGCGCAAAATTTCGGGCTCGGTGAAGCGCGGTCGGCAGTTGAAATCTTTCTCGTCATACAAGCGAATGCAGATGCCATCGGCCACCCGGCCGCAGCGGCCAGCGCGTTGGTTGGCGGCGGCTTGGCTGATCGGCTCCACCAACAGTTGCTCCACCTTGCTTCTGAAGCTGTAGCGCTTCACACGGGCCATGCCTGCATCCACCACATAGCGGATGCCGGGCACGGTGAGCGATGTTTCGGCCACGTTGGTGGCCAGCACGATGCGCGGTGCGCCGCCGGTTTCAAACACCCGCTCTTGCTCGGCTTGCGACAGCCGTGCAAACAGCGGCAGCACCTCGACATGGCGGGTGTAGGCGTTGTGCGCCAAGTGGCCGCGCAGGTGTTCGGCGGCATCACGAATCTCGCGCTCGCCCGGCAAAAACACCAAGATGTCGCCACGTGGTGAACCTGTCCAGAGCTCGTCCACGGCATCGGCAATCGCGTTACCCAGGTCGTGTTCGCGGCTTTCTTCCCAAGGGCGGTAACGCATCTCCACCGGAAACGTGCGGCCCGACACCATCAGCACAGGTGCGGGGCCTTTGGCCGAGGCGAAGTGCTGGGCAAAACGCTCGGCGTCGATGGTGGCCGAGGTGACGATGATTTTCAGATCGGGGCGGCGCGGCAAGATTTGACGCAAATAGCCCAGCAAGAAATCGATGTTCAAACTGCGCTCATGCGCCTCGTCAATGATGAGCGTGTCGTAGGCCAGCAGCAGCGGATCGGTTTGCGTCTCGGCCAACAAAATGCCGTCGGTCATGAGCTTGACCGAGGCGTCGCGCGACAGCTTGTCTTGGAACCGCACCTTGTAGCCCACCACCTCGCCCAGCGGGGTTTTCAGCTCGTCGGCAATCCGCTTGGCCACCGAGGTGGCGGCAATCCTGCGCGGCTGCGTGTGGCCAATGATTTGGCGACGTTTGGATTTGCCGGAGTCGGGGGCAGCGCCTTTGCTTTGACGTGCTGTGAAATTGGGGTCAGAGCCCGAGTTTTGCTTCGCAAAATCGGTGTCTGACCCCAATTTTTCCATTTGCGGCTTCGGGCCGTTGGCCCAACTGCCACGGCCAAGCGCCAAGGCCATTTTGGGCAGCTGCGTGGTTTTGCCCGAGCCGGTTTCGCCACAGACGATGATGACCTGGTGCGCCTGCATGGCGGCCATGATGTCCTCGCGCCGTTCGCTGACGGGCAGGTTCTCGGGGAAGACAATCTTCAATTCAGGCTTGAGGTTCAAAACGAAAGGTACTTGAGTGACAATGGGCCGCACTGGCTCACAACCCACGATTATCTGCGCCCATGTCCACTGTCTTTAATTTCACCTTCGTCCCTTGGTTCCGTTCGGTGGCGCCCTACATCCACATGCACCGCGGCAAAACCTTTGTCGTGGCTATTTCGGGCGAAGCCATTGCGGCGGGCAAGCTGCCCAGCTTGGTGCAAGACCTGGCCATGATCCAAAGCATGGGCGTCAAAGTGGTGTTGGTGCACGGCTTTCGCCCACAGGTGAACGAACAACTCGCGGCAAAAGGCCATGTGCCGCAGTACTCCCACGGCATGCGCATCACCGACAGCGTAGCCCTCGATTGCGCCCAAGAGGCCGCGGGCCAACTGCGTTATGAAATTGAAGCGGCCTTCAGCCAAGGCCTGCCCAACACACCCATGGCCGGTGCCACGGTGCGCGTCATCTCGGGCAACTTCATCACCGCCAAACCGGTGGGCATCGTCGATGGCGTGGACTTCCAACACTCGGGCATGGTGCGCAAGGTCGATGTCTCTGGCATCAGCCAAATTCTGAACCTCGACGCCATGGTGTTGATCTCCCCGTTTGGTTTTTCCCCCACGGGCGAGGCTTTCAACCTGACCATGGAAGAAGTGGCCACCTCGGTGGCCATCGCTTTGCACGCCGACAAACTCATCTTTGTCACCGAAGTGCCCGGCATTCGCTTGCGGCCCCACGAGCCCGAGAGCGAAGACAACCCAATCGACACGGAAATGCCCCTCGACGTGGCCGAAGCCCTGCTGGCCAAAGAGCCCTCGGCCACGCAACCCACCGACATTGGTTTTTATTTGCAGCATTGCGTGAAAGCCTGCAAAGCCGGTGTGGAGCGCAGCCACATCTTGCCGTTCGCGGTGGACGGCGTGTTGCTGCTGGAAATTTATGTGCACGACGGCATTGGCACCATGGTGGTGGACGAGCGTTTGGAAAGCCTGCGTGAAGCCACCTCGGACGACTTGGGCGGTGTGTTGCAACTCATTGAACCGTTCGAGCAAGACGGCACCTTGGTGCGGCGTGAGCGCACCGAGATGGAACGCGACATTGGCAACTACAGCGTCATCGAGCACGACGGCGTCATCTTCGGTTGCGCTGCGCTCTATGCCTACCCCGAAAAACGCACCGGTGAAATGGCGGCCCTCACGGTGTCACCATCTTCGCAAGGCCAAGGCGATGGCGAAAAAATCTTGCGCCGCATCGAGCAACGTGCCCGCGCCCAAGGCTTGGACAGTATTTTTGTGTTGACCACGCGCACCATGCACTGGTTTTTGAAGCGCGGCTTTGTGCAGTCGCCCATCGATTGGTTGCCCGAAGCGCGGCAACGCAAATACAACGTGGACCGCAAGAGCGTGGTGTTGGTGAAAAAGCTGGGCTAAAGCGATGGGCGCTTTGAGGCTTCCCAGCTTGGGGGCTTGTCGCTAGCTGGAACACAGCTCACATCAAAAAGCTCAATACGCGTCATCATTCGCAGCAGTCACTGTGCGCAGCTTGGTGAAGAGCATCAACAACAACCACAAGGCCATGCCCACAAAGGCCACGAAACTCCAGTTGGCAATCGAGCCGCCTAAAAACGTCCAATCCACTTTGCTGCAATCGCCACTGCCCCGAAAGATGAGCGGGATGGCGCGTTGCAAGGGGAAGGATTCGATCATGCCGTAGAAGTCGCGGCCGCAGCTGGCCACCTCAGGGGGGTACCACTGCAACCAACTCTGACGCGCCGCGACAAACGCGCCACCGGCTGCCAACATCACCGACAAAACCGCCAACACACGGCCTCCCAAGACCGAGCGCCACACCAAACCCAGCAACGCCAACAAGCCAATGAGGGTCATGGCGTAGCGTTGCACGATGCACATGGGGCATGGCTCCAGGCCCACCACATGCTGCAAATACATGCCAAAACCCAGCAAGCCTGTGCAGCCCAAGGCCAACAGCGCAAAGGTTTGACGGGTGCTCAGGGTGTTCCAAAGTCGCGTGATCATGTCGAAGAAAGTATGAAGTGGTGACGGAGTTTAGCGGCCACCCCCTGCCCTTGGCTTGCGGCAGGTCAAGCTTGCTGGCCAAGGGCTTTTCAAAGCTTGCTACAGTCACGCCTCGTCTATAGCGCACAAGGAAATTCATGGCACGCACTGTCCATTGCATCAAGCTTGAAAAAGAGGCCGAAGGCCTGGACTTCCCACCCTACCCCGGCGATCTGGGCAAACGCATTTGGGAAAACGTCAGCAAAGACGCTTGGGCTGCTTGGTTGAAACACCAAACCATGTTGGTGAATGAAAACCGCCTGAATCTGGCCGACTTGCGTGCCCGTCAATATTTGGCGCGTCAAATGGAAAACCATTTCTTTGGCGATGGTGCCGATGCCGCGCAAGGCTATGTGCCGCCTGCGGCCTGATTCGGCTGTATGAACCCTGACCACAAACAAGCCATCGTCGTTGGCGCGGGCTTGGCCGGCGCTGCTGCTGCCCGTGCGTTGGCCGATCGGGGTTGGCAGATCAATGTCTTGGAAATGGCCGAGACCATCGCCCCGGGTGGCTCGGGAGTGCCGGTGGGCGTGATGTCGTGCCATGTGTCGGTGGACGACAACCCTTTGTCGCAACTCACCCGAGATGGCATGCAATGGACCCGCCGCTTTGCCCAAACGCATTTGGAAGAAGGTGTGGATTGGTTGGGCAATGGCGTTTTAGAGCGTCGCTTGTCCCCCGGTGGCGCTGACAAAAAACCTTGGCAAGAACCAGCTGTTGACAACGTGTGGCACGGTCATGTGCAACTGGCCTCCGATGAACAAATGGCGCAAGCAGGCTTGTCGCCTTCGGCCACGCAAGCCCTGTGGCAAGCGCACGGTGCCTGGATCAAACCGCAAGCCTTGGTGCAAGCGCTGCTCAAGCACGACAACATCTTGGTGGTGACGCGGGCCGAGGTGGAAAGCATGCAGCGACACGCATCAGGCGAATGGCACTTGCGTGTGAAAAACCACATCAGCATTCCCAACATGGGCAGCTCGCACACCTACAGCACCGAAACCGCACCGCATGTCGTGTTGGCCTTGGGTGCGCACACGCCTGATTTTTTGAACCAAGTGCTGTACGTGGACCACATGGGTTTGCACCCGATTGCCGGCATGGTGTCCTGGGGCTTGCAAAAAAATGTCACGCCCTTGCCACCCTTTGCCGTGAATGGCCACGGCAGTTTTGTGAGTGGCGTGCCCACGCTGGATGGCCCTGCTTGGTACACCGGGGCCACCTTCGAGCGCAACGCCATGAAAGCGTCCAGCGATGAAGCCGCGCAGAACGAAAACCAACAACGCTTGGCAGAACTCTTGCCCGCGGTTGAAGCCCAATTGCAAACGCAGTTTGCAGATGCTGCACAGTTGAAATGGTGGGGCGGTGTGCGCTGCGCATCGGTGAACCGCATGCCCAAAGTCGGGCCCCTGGACGAAGCGCAATTCCCCGGCTTGCACCTGCTCACCGCCATGGGCTCCAGAGGTTTGACCTTGAGTTTGTTGTGCGCCAACGTGTTGGCCGCGCAAATGGAAAAAAGCAAGCCCCCGGTGTCCGAGAGCTTGCTCAAAGCGATGCGCTGTCAATTGACGTGATCGCAGGTCTTAGAAGTTCAACTGGGTGCGCACCGAGGCCACGCGCTCTTTCGAGGTGAAGCCCACATCAGCCGGTGTGGTGCTGAGGTAAGTCACTTTGTTGCCAAACTTGGTTTCAGCGTAGTTGAAGATCACACGAGCGTTCGGGTTCAAGATCCAATTCACGCCGATGGTGTTGGTCGTGGCGGTGGAAGCGTTTTCTCCTCGGGAAGAATTGACTTTGCCTGAAGCCGTGTAGGAATTGAAGGTGTTGGTATAGGTTTTAGAGGTGCCTGAACCAGTTTCGGTTGTTGACGCAGGTTCCCCAACTTTATAAGTTGATACACGCCAAGCCAACTGCCATGCGCCCGTTCCGCCGCCTCCAAAATTGGATTTGGGTTTGACGCTTGTGAAAGCACCATTCTTGTAGGACTGCGCCCAACTCTCACCCGTGAGGTTGTAAATGAATTCATGGTAGTTGGTCTTGGCAGTGATGTTCAAAGTGGCATCACCTTTATTCGCACCATTCACATAGTCATAGTTAACAGCTTTTGCGCTGTAAGCAGAATCGAAATACTCAGTCTGGTATTTGAATCCACCCGTTGCCAGGGCAAGCTCCAAGCCTTTCAGCTCTTTGCTCACATTGGCCGCGTTATTGGCGATGCCACCGTAGGTGGGGCTGATGTAGTCACCACTGATTTGGGCCCGATACACGTTGGCCACGCCTCGGTCTTCTGAACGGAAAGCCAAGATGGTTCCCCTTGTCTGCCCTTCGGAAATTTTGCCTGTATCCGTGGTGGTGGCAGGCGCTGTTTGGTACGACCCCTTGTCATAACCCACACCAAAGTGCAACACCGTGTCCTTGATGTCGCGCAACTCGGCCAAGTTCAACGTCACACGGCCCACACCCAAAGCACCAATGTTTTCGGTGTTCGAAACTTCATTGAAACCGTCTTGGTAAATGGACAAGGCGTAGGTGAAGCCCTTGGTGGGTGCGCCATGAATCATGGCACCCAAGCGCTGGCTGGCCACCAACTGGTTGCCATAGGAACGTTCTTGAAAGTCGATGGCGTTGGCGCTGGTTTGCTCTTCCAAAGAGAAGGGTTGTTTGAAACGGCCCACGCGAATTTGCGCATTGCTGTCATGGCCGTAGTTGATGTAGGCGCGGTGGATCAAGTTGGCATTCGAGCCCACCAAATTGGTGAGGATCTCGTAATCAATGTTGTTGAACACGGTGCCGTTGAATCCCAAGCGGGCACGGCGAATCTCGAAGTTGTCTGCACCTGAGCCAGCGTCTTTGTCATTCACGTAATTCAAGCCGGTTTCAAGGGAGCGGGCGTCGAACTGCACCACCCCTGTGAGGTTGATGCTGTTTTGGCCGTCGGCAGACACGAGGCCAAAGCCGCTGGGTTTGACGCTGGCGTCAGCAGCCCACACATTTTGCGCCAGGGTGGCGGCCACCGCCAATGCGATGCTGGTGTATCTGATGTTCATGGTTTGTTCCTTTTGAAAATTCAACGTTTGATGGATTGAGAAATTTGGTCGTACAGCGCACCGTCAGCAAAGTGTTCTTTGGCTGCTTTGTCCCAGCCACCAAAGGCTTGGTCGATGGTGAACAAGGGCAACTTGGGCAAGGTTTTTTCAAACTTGGCCTTGATTTTTTCGTTGATCGGGCGGTAGAAGTTCTTGGCGGCAATCTCTTGGCCTTCATCGGAGTACAGGTACTGCAAGTAGGCTTCGGCGACTTTGCGTGTGCCCTTGCGGTCCACGTTTTTGTCCACCACGGTCACGGGTGGTTCGGCCAAGATGCTGATGGACGGATAGACGATGTCCACCTTGGAGCCAAACTCTTTTTCCAGCAAATGCGCTTCGTTCTCCCAAGAGATGAACACATCGCCTTGGTTGCGCTGGGCGAAGGTGACCGATGAACCACGGGCACCCGAATCGAGCACGGGCACATTGGTGTAGAGCTTGGTGACAAACTCTTGCGCTTTGGCATCGCCGCCGTATTTGCGCTTGGCAAATTCCCAAGCGGCCAAATAATTCCAACGCGCACCCCCCGATGTTTTGGGATTGGGTGTGATGACGCTGATGCCGGGCTTGACCAAGTCGTCCCAGTCTTTGATGCCTTTGGGGTTGCCTTGACGCACCACCAACACAATGGTGGAGGTGTAAGGCGAGGAATTGTGGGGCAACCGTTTTTGCCAGTTGGCGGGAATGAGTTGAGCTTGTTTGTTCAAGGCATCCACATCGCCAGCCAAGGCCAGTGTCACCACATCCGCGTCCAAACCATCAATGACGGCGCGGGCTTGTTTGCCCGAGCCGCCATGGCTTTGTTTGATGGTGACGTCTTGGCCACTGCTGGCTTTCCAGCTTTTGGCAAAGGCCGCGTTGAACTCGACATACAACTCCCGTGTGGGGTCGTAGGACACGTTCAATAAAGAAACAGGTGTTTGGGCCAGGCTGCTGTCAACGGCACTGGCCAGCACCAGGGCTGACAAGGCGTGCACCACAAGACGACGACGATTCATGAAGTTCCTTCAAATTCAATGCGAGATTGCAATGAAGGAATTGTGTTTTTTTAAATGAGAAAAGGGAACGATTGAATAGTCGGTTGCTTATGCAAATTCTTGCTTAGGTTTATAAATCATGAGCTTATGCACTTGCGAACAGACGAAAAAAAACCGACACCGCAGTGTCGGTTGGATGAAGCGGTGAAGCTTCAAACAGCAGCCAAGGCTTGATCCAGGTCTGCACGCAAGTCATCGATGTGTTCAATGCCAACGCACAAGCGCACGGTGTCTTCCGTGACGCCCGACTTGGTCAACTCTTCGGGGTTGAGTTGGCGGTGCGTGGTGGATGCGGGGTGTGTGGCCAAGGAGCGCACATCCCCAATATTGACCAAGCGGGTGAAAAGTTGCAGCGTATCCAAGAAACGCGCCCCACCCTCGCGGCCTCCGTCCACGCCAAAGGTCAACAAACCCGAGGCTTTGCCATCGCGCAAATACTTTTTCACCAAAGCATGGTCGGGGTGGTCTGGCAGACCCGCGTAGTTGACCCATTTCACCTTGGGGTGTTTCTTCAAATGCTGTGCCACCGCCAACGCGTTGTCGCTGATGCGATCCATGCGCAGCGCCAGGGTTTCAATGCCTTGCAGGATGAGGAAGGCATTGAACGGTGAAATGGCCGCACCGGTGTTGCGCAAAGGCACCACGCGAGCACGGCCAATGAAAGCGGCAGGCCCCAAGGCTTCGGTATAGACCACACCGTGGTAGCTCACATCGGGTTCGTTCAAACGTTTGAAGCGTGCTTTGTGCTCGGCCCATGGGAATTTGCCCGAATCGATGATGGCACCACCAATGCTGTTGCCGTGTCCGCCCAAGTACTTGGTGAGCGACTGCACCACGATGTCCGCTCCATGCTCGATGGGACGCCACAAATAGGGACTGGGCACGGTGTTGTCCACGATGAGCGGCAGGCCATGCTTGTGGGCCACGGCGGCAATGGCCGCGATGTCGGTGATGTTGCCTTGCGGGTTGCCCAAGGATTCCACATAGATGGCTTTGGTTTTGGCATCAATCAGTGGTTCAAAACTGGCGGGGTTTTTGTAATCTGCAAAGCGGGTTTCAATGCCGAACTGCGGAAAGGTGTGGGCAAACAGGTTGTAAGTGCCACCATACAAAGCGCTGGACGACACGATGTTGTCCCCGGCTTCGGCGATGGTTTGAATCGCATAAGTGATGGCCGCTTGACCAGAGGCCAACGCCAGTGCGGCGATGCCGCCTTCAAGCGCCGCCACCCGCTCTTCCAGCACAGACTGGGTAGGGTTCATGATGCGGGTGTAAATGTTGCCTGCCACTTTCAGGTCGAACAAATCAGCACCATGCTGGGCACTGTCGAAGGCATAGGCCACTGTTTGGTAAATGGGCGGCACAACCGCCTTGGTGACGGGGTCGGGCTTGTAGCCTGCATGCACGGCAATGGTTTCGATTTTCATGAGTGTCTCCTTGGTTGATTGATCAGGGGTGGGTGGACTCTGCCACAAACACCTGCGCTTGACGAGGCGTTAAAACCAGTAGTTCGCCTTCCACATAGTGGTGCGCCTTGAACTCGCTGGCGGGTATTTCAGCCTCGATGATGTTGTCGGGTTGTTCGCCATCTTGGGCCAACAGTTCCAAGCGGGCAACCGAGCCAATCACCAAGGCCCGCTCCAACCGCGCCACGATACCGGTGTCACCGGTTGAATAACGGCGCACATCCAAGTCGTGTGGGCGAATATAGGTGTGTGTTTCGCCCTCGTTGCCGCGACGTTTGAATAAATTCACGTCGCCCAAGAACCCATACACAAACGGATTCGCTGGGTTGTCCCACACTTGCTGCGGTGAACCCACCTGCTCCACTTTGCCACTGTTCATGAGCACCACACGATCGGCCACTTCCAAGGCTTCTTCTTGATCGTGCGTGACAAAAATACTGGTCACGTCCAAGTCGTCGTGCAAACGACGCAACCAACGGCGCAGGTCTTTGCGCACCTTGGCGTCCAGTGCGCCAAAGGGTTCATCGAGCAACAACACGCGGGGTTCAACCGCCAAAGCACGGGCCAAGGCAATGCGTTGACGTTGACCGCCAGACAACTGCGAGGGGTAACGGTCGCCCAGCCAATCGAGTTGCACCAAGTTCAAGAGGTCGTGCACTTTCTTTTGAATCGCCGCTTCTGTGGGGCGTGTGTGTTTGGGTCGCACGCGCAAACCAAACGCGACGTTTTCAAACACGGTCATGTGGCGAAACAGCGCGTAATGCTGAAACACAAAACCCACTTGACGCTCACGCACATGCACATGGGTGGTGTCCTCACCACTGAAAGCGATGCTGCCTTGGTCGGCGGTTTCCAAGCCGGCAATGATGCGCAGCAGCGTGGTTTTGCCGCAGCCTGAGGGGCCAAGCAGCGCCACGAGTTCGCCCGAGGCGATGTCCAGATTGACGTTGCGCAAGGCGTGGAAATCGCCAAACTGTTTGCTGATGTTTCGGATCTCGATGCTCATGGTGTCAATTCAAAAAAGGGTTTGCAAACAAGCTTAAACAGGGGCCACTCGGGCAGCTGGACGTTCTGGTGAGAGTGCGGCCAACTCGGCCATGAGGCGCTGCTGCTGCCACTCGACCACGGTTTTGATGACCAAGGTCACCAAGGCCAGCAAGGCCAACAACGAAGCCACGGCAAAGGCCGCCACCGACTGGTATTCGTTGTACAAAATTTCCACATGCAATGGCATGGTGTTGGTCTGCCCCCGGATGTGGCCGGAGACCACCGACACCGCGCCAAACTCGCCCATGGCGCGGGCGTTGCACAAAATGACGCCATACAACAAACCCCATTTGATGTTGGGCAAGGTCACGCGCCAAAAAATTTGCCAGCCACTCGCGCCCAACACCATCGCCGCTTGTTCTTCTTCATTGCCTTGGGCTTGCATCAACGGAATGAGTTCACGCGCAATGAACGGAAACGTGACAAACACCGTGGCCAACACGATGCCGGGCACCGCAAAAATAACCTTGATGTCATGCGCTTGCAACCAAGGTCCGAACCAACCTTGCGCCCCAAACACCAGCACATAAATGAGGCCTGCCACCACCGGTGACACCGAAAATGGCAGGTCCACCAAGGTGGTGAGCAAGGCCTTGCCGCGAAATTCAAACTTGGCGATGGCCCACGCAGCACTCACACCAAACACCAAGTTCAGCGGCACGGCGATGGCCGTGATCAGCAAGGTGAGTTTGATCGCAGACCAGGCATCAGGTTCTTTGAAGGCCTCGAAAAAAGCCTCGAAGCCTTTGCGCAAAGCCTCGGTGAACACCGCGGCCAATGGCAGGATGAGGAACAAGCCGACAAAGACCAGCGAGATGCCAATCAGGGTGCGGCGCAGCCACACCGGCTCGCCAGTACTGTTAAGCGCGTGTGTGGGCGTGGTGTGTTGCACACTCATGACGAGGCTCCTGAACGTGCACGCTGCCAGGCTTGCAAACCATTGATCAACAGCAGCATGACGAAGGCGGCGCACAACATCACCAAAGCCACAGCGGTGGCACCCGCGTAGTCGTATTGCTCGAGCTTGCTGATGATGATGAGCGGTGTGATTTCAGACACCATTGGCATGTTGCCGGCGATGAAAATGACCGAGCCGTATTCGCCAATGGCGCGGGCAAAGGCCATGGCAAAACCGGTCAGCAGCGCGGGTGCGAGTGCTGGAAAAATCACGCGGCTGAATGTTTGCCAGCGGGTGGCACCCAAGCAGGTGGCTGCTTCTTCCAGCTCTTTCTCCACGTCTTCCAAAATGGGTTGCACCGTGCGCACCACAAACGGCAAGCCAATGAAGATGAGCGCAATCAACACGCCGTTGCGGTTGAAGGCGAGTTGAATACCCAAGGGCTCCAGGTATTGGCCGATCCAACCATTGCCGGCCAACAAGGCCGTGAGTGAAATACCCGCCACGGCAGTGGGCAAGGCAAAAGGCAAGTCCACCAAGGCATCGACGATTTTTTTGCCAAAGAACTGGTAGCGCACCAACACCCAGGCCAACAGCAAACCAAAAAATGCATTCACCAAGGCTGCAATGAAAGAGGCCCCAATGGTGAGCTTGTAGGACGCCACCACGCGCGGTGCAGTGACCGCTTGCCAAAACTGCTCCCAACTCAGGCTGAGGGTTTTGAAAACCAGCGCAGACAGTGGAATGAGCACAATCAGGCTCAGGTAAGCAATGGTGAAGCCCAGGGTGATTTCAAAACCGGGCAAGACCCTGGCGGACCGTGGTCTGGCGTTTGTCAAAGTGAGAAGGCTCATGGGTTAAAGGTGCGTAACAAGGCTGCCGGATGGGCGTGGAGCGGCATTCTGTCCAAATCCCCTTATTTCTCAAACAACTATTTAGTTGTTTGCTTATGCGGTATTTCGATATATCCAAATCGTATATGCCTCCAACTAAAAAATAGTTGGTAACCCTGATACCGCCCTCTATAGTCGCGCCCTTATGGAAAATTTAGCATTCATTCTGGCGGGTTTGGTGGTGGGCTTCATCGTGGGCCTCACTGGTGTTGGCGGTGGCTCCCTGATGACGCCCTTGTTGATATTTGGCTTTGGCATCAAGCCTGCCCTGGCCGTGGGTACTGATTTGCTCTTCGCCGCTGGCACCAAATTTGGCGGACTGTTGAACTTTGCACGCCAGCGCATCATTCCCTGGCGGGTGGTGTTCAGCCTGAGCTTGGGCAGTGTGCCAGCCGCTTTACTCACCCTGTGGGTCTTGCACGACTTGGGCACGTCCAACCCGATAGTGCAACGCGCCATCACGTTCACGCTGGGCATTGCCTTGATGCTGACCGCTGCAGCCACCCTGTACAAAGCGATTCGCGGCCCACGCCGCCCCGAAACCGAAGACGCACAGACTCTTGAACACCCGGCCGATCAGGCCAAGCACCCTTTGTTGCCCGTGTTGTTTGGCGCGGTGATTGGCATGTTGGTCACGCTCACCTCGGTGGGTGCCGGTGCGATTGGCGTCACCGTGTTGATGTTGCTCTACCCCCAGTTGCCGCTGTACCGCATCGTTGCTGCGGACATTGCCTACGCAGTGCCCCTCACCTTGGTGGCCGGTTTGGGCCATGCCTCCT
This sequence comes from Comamonadaceae bacterium, assembly GCA_947448745.1. Lineage (GTDB taxonomy): Bacteria > Pseudomonadota > Gammaproteobacteria > Burkholderiales > Burkholderiaceae_C > Limnohabitans. Next base: position 20,805 of record CANFOQ010000004.1, on the reverse strand, counting down.
TGGGCACCGTGGATTGGCAATTGCTGGGCTTGTTGCTGTGCGGTTCCTTGCCAGGCATTTGGTTGGGCTCGCACTTTGTCACCCGCGTGTCCGAGCGCGTCATCCGTTCCGCCCTGTCCGTGTTGTTGGCTTGGGCTGGCAGCAAACTTGTTTTCATCTGAGCGTTCCATGTACCAATACACCGACTTCGACCGCCGCTTTGTGCAAGAGCGTGCCGCCCAATACCGCGACCAACTGACGCGCCGTTTGAACGGCCAACTCAGTGAAGAAGAATTCCGCCCACTGCGTTTGCAAAACGGCTGGTATGTGCAGCGCTACGCGCCCATGCTGCGCGTGGCCGTGCCCTATGGCGAACTCAACAGCGCACAACTGCGTGTGTTGGCCCGCATCGCGCGTGAATTTGACCGTCCTGATGAAGCCCTGTTTCACTCGGCACAAACCAAACAAGATGCGATTGGTGGCATTCCCGCACCGGCCCTGAGCTACGGCTATGCCCACTTCACCACCCGACAAAACCTCCAATACAACTGGATTCCGCTGGAAAAAAGCGCGGATGTGATGGACCTGTTGGCCTCGGTGAACATGCACGGCATTCAAACCAGTGGCAATTGCATACGCAACATCACCGCCGATGAACGCGCGGGTGTGGCGGTGGATGAAATCGTCGATCCGCGTGCCTTTGCTGAGATCTTGCGCCAGTGGAGCACCTTGCACCCCGAGTTCGCTTTTTTGCCGCGCAAATTCAAAATCGCCATCAGCGGTGCTGAAGAAGACCGCGCCGCCACGGCCTGGCACGACGTGGGTTTGCAAGTGCACCGCAACGCCGCAGGTGACGTGGGCTTTCGTGTCATGGTGGGCGGCGGCATGGGCCGCACACCCATCATCGGCACCGTCATCCGTGCGTTTTTGCCATGGCAGCAAATCATCAATTACTTGGAAGCCGTGATTCGGGTTTACAACCTGTTTGGTCGCCGTGACAACAAGTACAAAGCCCGTATCAAAATTTTGGTGAAAGCCGAAGGTCAAAACTACATTGACCAAGTCGAAGCCGAGTACCAGCGCATCGTCACGCAAGACGGTGCGCCGCACACCATCACCCAAGCCGAGTTGGATCGCGTGACAGCGAGTTTTGTGCCGCCCAGTTTGGCTGACAAAACCCATTTGTCCGCCGAGGACGTGTTGACGCAACTGACCCAAGCCGCAGACGCCGATAAAAACTTCGCACGTTGGTTGCAACAAAACGTGGCACCCCACCGCAACCCGCATTTGCGGGTCGTCACCTTGTCCTTCAAGCGCTTGGGCCAAGCGCCTGGCGACGCCACCGCCGATCAACTCGACGCCTCGGCGCAATTGGCAGACCAGTTTTCAGCCGGTGAAGCCCGTGTCAGCCACGATCAAAATTTGGTCTTGCCTTGGGTGGCGGCCGACCAACTGCCTGCGCTCTACCAAGCTGCGAAAGCCCTGGGCTTGGCCAAACCCAATATCCGCATGTTGACCGACATGATCGCCTGCCCCGGTGGCGACTATTGCGATTTGGCGAACGCGCGTTCACTGCCTGTGGCTGCAGCCATCACCGAGCGCTACCAAGACCTTGACGAATTGTTCGACTTGGGTGAAATTGATTTGCACATCAGTGGTTGCATCAACTCTTGCGGTCACCACCACAGCGGCCACATTGGCATCTTGGGTGTGGATAAAGACGGCAAAGAGTGGTACCAAGTGACGTTGGGTGGCTCAGATGGTTCTGCTCTGAGTGGCACACCCAAGCCCGGCAAGGTGGTGGGCCCCTCGTTTTCTTCAGCCGAAGTGGTGGATGTGATTGACGCGGTGTTGCAGGTGTATGGCGAGCAGCGCCTGCATGGCGAGACCTTCATTGACGCGGTGCAGCGCGTGGGGTTTGAGGCCTTCAAAACCGCCGCCAATGCCGCTCGCCATCCCTCGGATGACGAAGCCCTGAGCCCTGCAGTCTGAAAGAACCCCATGAACTTGCTTTCACACACAGACCAACTTCAAGCCGCCGATTTACAACTGGGCAATGACGCTGATGCCTTGTCGCAAAACCTGCAAGGCGTGCAAACCATCGAGCTGCATTTCCCCAGCTTCACCGATGGCCGCGCTTTCAGCCAAGCCCTCTTGCTGCGCCGTCGCTGCGGCTTCCAAGGCGATATTCGCGCCACTGGCGATGTGCTGGTGGACCAGTTGCAGCAAATGCAACGTTGCGGTTTTTCCAGCGCCGTGCTGCGTGCCGACCAGAGCCTGGACAAGGGGCGAGAATTGCTGTCCCACTTCAGCGCTTTTTACCAAGGCGATGTGGCCCAACCCCAACCTCTGTTTGCACGATGAAACCTCACACCCCCGCCACGCAGCTGCACGCCAAACCCAGCGCCCATTTCGCTGAAAAGCTGGCCGCCACACAAGCGCAACTCCAAATCGCGGCCGCTGAACTGCAGCCTTTGAAACAAGCCTCCAGCTTGGGGGCTGAAGACGTGGTCATCACCCACATCATCAACAGTTTGCAACTCGACATTCCCGTGTTTGTGCTGGAAACCGGCGCACTGCACGCCGACACCTTGGCTTTGCTGGAACGCTTGCAGGCGCATTCACGCGCACCCATTCAGGTGTTCAAACCCCAGCACGAAGCCGTGTTGGCCTTTGTGAAGAGCCCTGGTCAACAAGGCATTTTCGAGAGCATCGCCAACCGCAAAGCCTGCTGTGGTGTGCGCAAACTCGAACCCTTGGGCCGCGCCTTGCAAGGCCAAAAAGCCTGGATCACCGGTTTGCGCCGTGAACAATCCCAAGCCCGCGCCGAAGTCGCGGCCCAAGAAGCGGACTTGACCAACGGCGTGCCCATCCAGAAGCTCAACCCGCTGGTGGAGTGGACCTGGGGCGACGTGTGGCACTACATCGCCACGCACCAGGTGGACTACAACCCGCTGCACGACCAGTTTTTTCCCAGCATCGGCTGCGCCCCCTGCACCCGCGCCATCAGCTTGGGCGAGGATTTCCGCGCCGGCCGCTGGTGGTGGGAAGACGAGAACGCAAAGGAGTGCGGTTTGCATGTAAAGGCTTGATGGCCTGTGCGTTGTGGGTTGCGACAGGTTCCTCATGAGCCGCTTCGCGCCACAAATCGTCACCAGCCGCAACCCACAACGCACTGAAACGACTCTTTACAAAATTTGAACGAGAAGCACATGAACGCCATCACCCACACCGAGTTGCCCCACCTCAGCAACGCCCACCTGGATGCCTTGGAAGAAGAAACCATCTTCATCCTGCGCGAAGTGGCCGCGGCTTTCGAGCGCCCCACGTTGCTTTTTTCGGGCGGCAAAGATTCACTCGTGATGTTGAAATGCGCCGAGAAAGCCTTTGGTGCCGGCCGCATTCCCTATCCGCTGTTGATGATCGACACCGGCCACAACTTTCCGGAAGTGACCGACTTTCGTGATTTCCGCGCCAAAGAATTGGGTGCAGAGCTGATCGTGCGCAGTGTCGAAGACTCGATGAAACGCGGCACGGTGCGTTTGGCGCATCCCGGCGAAAGCCGCAATGTGCACCAGTCGGTCACGCTGCTCGAAGCCATTGAAGAATTTCGTTTTGACGCCTTGATTGGCGGGGCCCGCCGCGACGAAGAAAAAGCCCGCGCCAAAGAGCGCATCTTCAGCCACCGCGACAGCTTTGGTCAGTGGCAACCCAAGTCGCAACGCCCCGAGTTGTGGAACCTGTTCAACACCCGCTTGCACCCTGGCGAGCATTTCCGTGTTTTTCCCATCTCGAACTGGACCGAGCTCGATGTGTGGCAATACATCTCGCGCGAACACATCGCACTGCCTTCGCTGTATTACAGCCACACCCGCGATGTGATCGAACGCCGAGGGCTGTTGGTGCCGGTCACCCACATGACGCCACCCAAAGACGGCGAAACCGTGCAGCAACGCCACGTGCGTTTTCGCACCGTGGGCGACATCACCTGCACCTGCCCGGTGGAAAGCACCGCGGCCAACCCTGAAGCCATCGTGCTTGAAACCCTGGCCGCCGACGTGAGTGAACGTGGCGCCACCCGCATGGACGACCAAACCTCGGACGCTTCCATGGAAAAACGCAAAAAAGAAGGCTATTTCTGATGACGACCAACCTCGCCACCCGCCCTGCCCTGAAGTTCATCACCTGCGGTTCTGTGGATGACGGCAAGTCCACGCTCATCGGTCGTTTGCTGGTCGATTCCAAATCCGTGTTGCAAGACCACTTGGCCGGTGTGCAACGCCAAGGTGAAACCGATCTGGCGCTGCTGACCGACGGTTTGTCGGCCGAGCGCGAGCAAGGCATCACCATCGACGTGGCCTACCGCTACTTCAGCACCGAAACCCGCAAGTTCATCATTGGCGACGCCCCCGGCCACGAGCAGTACACCCGCAACATGGTGACCGCCGCATCCAGCGCCGACGCCGCCGTTGTTTTGGTGGACGCCACCAAGGTGGATTGGGCCCAGCCCGGCTTGAGCTTGCTGCCGCAAACCCGTCGCCACAGCCTGTTGCTCAAACTGCTGCGCGTGCCCTCGGTCATCTTCGCCATCAACAAGCTCGATGCCGTGGCCGACGCCAGCACCGCGTTCGTCAACATCGCCCAAGCCTTGCAACAGTTCGCGGACGACGCCGGCATGGACGTCAACGCCATCGTGCCCATCTCAGCTTTGAAAGGCTGGAACGTGGTGAGCGCCCAAGCCGATTGGTGCAACTACAGCGGCCCCAGCCTGCTCGAACTGCTCGAGCGGCTGCCGGTGACCCCCGCTGACGAAGAAGGTGCCTTGGCCTTTGCGGTGCAATGGGTCGAAAAATTCCACGACAGCGCCGACACCTCCAAAGGCCGCCGGGTCTATTGGGGCCGGGTCGGCAACGGCGTGGCCCGCGTGGGCGACAGCGTCAAGGTGTTCCCCAGCGGGCAAAGCGCGGTCATCAAGGAAGTGTTGTCAGCGGTGCGCCAAGCCGGTGACGTGGTTGCTGGGCACAGCGCCGGTGTGGTGCTGGACCACGAAGTGGACGTGTCACGTGGCGACTGGCTGCTGGCCGAGGGCAGCCCGGTCAAAGCCGAAACCCAGCTGAACGTCACCTTGGCTTGGCTGGACGATGAGCCGCTGGTGGCCGGTCGGGTTTACTGGGCGTTGCATGGCCACCGCTGGGTCAAGGCCAAAGTCAGCCGCATCCTGCACCGCTTGGACATCAACACCTTGGAAGAGCATGAGGCCACCGAGCTGCCGTCCAACGCCATTGGCCATGTGCAACTGGCGTTTCAGCAGCCCCTGGTCAGCCTGCCTTTCGAGCAGTCGCGCATCCTGGGTTCCTTGGTCTTGGTGGACACCGCCAGCCATAAAACCTCGGCGGCAGCGCTGGTTCAAGCCTGATTTCAAGCCTGCTTTGGCCCTGCCCCTAAAATCCCCCCTTTTGTTGAATCCCTTCGTTTGAAGAACCCACCATGACCCACGTTGTCACCGAAGCCTGTATCCGCTGCAAATACACCGACTGTGTGGACGTTTGTCCCGTCGATTGCTTTCGCGAAGGCCCCAATTTCCTGACCATCGACCCCGACGAGTGCATCGATTGCGCGGTTTGCATCCCCGAGTGCCCGGTCAACGCGATCTACGCCGAAGAAGATGTGCCCGCTGACCAGCAGCACATGACCGCCATGAACGCCGAGTTGTCGCGCATCGGCTGGCCCAGCATCACCAAGCGCAAGGCCCCGCTGCCTGACGCCGATGATTGGAAAGACAAAACCGGCAAGCTGTCTGAACTGCAACGTTAAAGCCTGCTGGGCTTGGCCAAGCTGCCCATGACTGCCCACACCCCGCCCATCCGCACCGACGCCTTGGTCATAGGCGCTGGGCCGGTGGGTTTGTTTCAGGTGTTCCAACTCGGCCTGCAAGACATCCACGCCCACGTGGTGGACGCCCTCCCCATGGTGGGCGGCCAGTGCATGGCGCTCTACCCCGAGAAACCCATTTACGACATCCCCGGCCTGCCAGTTTGCACTGGCCGCGAACTGGTGGAGCGCTTGCAGCAGCAAGCCGCACCCTTCAAACCACAATGCCATTTGAACCAGCAAGTCTCGGCTTTGTCTGCACACGCCGATGGCGGCTGGTTGCTCAGCACCTCGGCGGGTCAACAGTTCATCAGCCGCATGGTGTTCATTGCGGCAGGTGTCGGGGCCTTCATGCCACGCCAATTGGCACTGCCTGAATTGCAGGCCTTTGAAAGCACGCAGGTGTTTCACCACATGCCCGACAACTTGACACTGAAAGACCAACACCTGGTGGTGGTGGGCAGTGACGATGCCGCAGTGCAAGCCGTGTTGGACAGCCAAACCAACAGCCCGGCCAGTGTCACCTTGGTGCACCGACGCGCCAGTTTGGACGCCTCAGCGCATTTGCAAACCGCGTTCCGTGAAGCTTGTGCCTCGGGGCAAGTGCGGCTGCAAGTGGGCCAAGTGCAAGGCCTGCAAACCGAAGCAGGACGGCTCTCTGGGCTTGAATTGACCACCCCAGAAGGCAGCAGCCTGCAACTGCCTTGCGATCAACTTTGGGTGTTGTTGGGCTTGACGCCCCAGCTGGGCCCGATCGCTGATTGGGGCTTGGACATGGCTAAAAAACAGTTGAACGTGAACACCGAAAACTTTGCCACCAGTGCACCAGGCATTTTTGCGGTGGGCGACATCAACCACTACCCGGGCAAACGCAAGCTCATCCTCAGTGGTTTTCATGAAGCCACCTTGGCCGCCTTTGGCGCAGCGGCCTACCTGAACCCGGGCCAAAAAATCCCACTCGAATACACCACCGCCTCGCCCAGACTGCACAAGCTGCTGGGCGTCTAGAATCACGCCACTTGCACTCGTGCAAGCACGCTGGGGGTGCTGAGGTTGAACAACCAAGGCTGAGAAAGTCCCTTTGAACCTGATTGAGGTAATCCTCGCGCAGGGAAGCATGGCCCCACACCGCTGTTCTCTTCAGCAGGCCTCGCCGAACTGCCATTGTTTTGAAAGAACAAAATGGCAAACAACTCTTCACACAACGCATCCTTGGCACCCGTGGGTGCCGATCAACGCGTCTTTGGCTGGTACAGCCACGCCTCCCTGTGGTTTTCTTTGGGCGTGGGCTTGCTGGTCATGCAAATGGGCGCGTACTTGGTGCCCGCCATGGGCACGCAAGAGGCCTTGCTGGCCATCGTGCTCGGCTCGGTGCTGGGCGCGGGCTTGCTGGCCTGGGTGGCCAAGATCGCCTGCGACACCGGCTTGTCCAGCGCTGGTTTGATGCACCAGGTGTATGGCAGCGCGTTCGCGCGTCTGCCCGTGCTGCTCAACATCGTGCAGTTAGTGGGCTGGACCACGTTTGAACTGGTGGTGATGCGCGACGGCACCCTGGCCATGTTTGGCAGCAGTGGGACGGTGGCACCGGTGGTGGCCACCCTGCTGTGGGGTGGTGTGCTGACCCTCTTGATGGTCGGCTCCATGCTGGGCTTGGTGCGCAGTTTTGTCAGCCGCTTTGGCTTGCCCTTGGTGGTGCTGTCGCTGCTGTGGCTGAGCTACCAGTTTGTCGGCTTGTTGCAAGCCCAAGGATGGGCGGCGTTTTGGAGCCGCCCCGGCACGGGTGAGATGGGTTTCTTGTCGGCCACCGACTTGGTCATCGCCATGCCGGTGTCTTGGTTGCCGCTGATTGCCGACTACGCCCGCCACGGCAAAGACAGCCGCAGTGCCCTGAGCGGCAGCTGGATCGGCTTTGCCATCGCCAACATCTGGTGCTATGCCTTGGGTGTGATGGTGGTCAGCGTGTCCGCCCCCGATGCGAATTTGGTCAACACCTTGTTGTTGGCGCAAGCTGGTTTGTTGGCGCTGGGATTGATCTTGTTGGATGAATTGGACAACGCGTATGGCGATGTGTATTCGGCTTCGGTGAACAGCCACAGCCTGTGGTCGCGCTTGAGTGTGAAGCACTGGGGTTTGGCCATCGCGCTGGCGTGCACAGGCTTGGCCATGGTGCTGCCCATGCACGACCTGGAGCCGTTTTTGCTGATGCTCAGCTCGGTGTTTGTGCCCCTGTACGGCGTCATCTTGGGCCGCTTGGGTGCAGGCCCCGTGGCCTCGGACAACGTCTCGGTGAAATGGGGTGCAGCGCTCATTTGGCTGGCGGGCATTGGCGTGTTTCACGCCGTCGCCACGTGGGCCCCGCAATACGGTGCAGCCCTGCCAACCTTGGCCTTCATCTTCGCGCTGGCTTGGTTCAGCCGCCCTGTGGCGGTTGCGGTTTCACATGCATGACCACTGGTCCAAAGCCATGGTTCAACGGCCCATGACCGTGCCCGGTGCGCACCTGGGCTCCGGTGGCGATGGCTTGCAATATGTACTGCCGTGCATGCGCCACCGCAGAAGACAGGGTGTGCCCCAGCGCCAAATGCGCGGCGATGGCCGAGGACAAGCTGCAACCGGTACCGTGCACATTCGGGCTGTGAATCCTTGCCGAGGTGAACACCTCGGGCGCGTGGCCGGTTTGATTCAGCACATCCACCACCTCGTTGCCCTCCAAGTGCCCGCCTTTGAGCAACACGGCTGTCGCACCCAAGGCTTGCAAATCGCTGGCCGCTGCTTGCAATTGCGGCACCTGGCTCAAAGGTCGTCCCAGCAGCAAGGCAGCCTCGTCCAAATTGGGCGTCACCACCTGCACGCGAGGAAACAATTCGCGCACCAAGACCGACACGGTTTCCTCGGCAATCAAACGGTCGCCACTGGTGGCCACCATCACCGGGTCGAGCACCAGGTTGTTCAGCTGGTAATGGTCGATGGCCCAGGCCACCACCTCGACGATGTCGGGCGCATGCAGCATGCCGATCTTCACGGCGTCCACGCCAATGTCATCCAACACCGACTGCAACTGCGCCTTCAAAAACGCCGCCGGCACCCCCTGAATGGCTTGCACGCCTTGGGTGTTTTGGGCGGTCAGTGCGGTGATGGCGGTCATGCCGTAGCAGCCCAAGGCGCTGAAGGTTTTCAAATCGGCTTGGATGCCCGCGCCGCCGCCGCTGTCCGAGCCGGCAATCGTCAGCACGCGGACGTATTGGCCGGTGAATTCATGTGTGTTCATACACCGGATTATGTCGGGGTGGCCGCATGAGCCCCCAACATTGCGTGGTGTTAGGGGCTGGACTGATGGGCCGCTTGCTGGCCTGGGGTTTGGTGCAAGCCGGGCATCGGGTGCAGGTGTTTGAAGCCCAGGGGCCAGATGCCCACGGCGCGGCAGCGCATGTGGCAGCGTCCATGTTGGCCCCACTGGCCGAGTCGGCCATCACCGAGCTGCCGGTGGTGCGCATGGGCCAGTACAGCTTGCAGCGCTGGCCACAGCTCTTGGCCAGCCTGCCCGCACCGGTGTTTTTCCAACGCGAAGGCACGGTCATCGTTTGGCACCGCCAAGATGCCTCGGACGCCAAACGCTTTGCCGACAAACTGCAGCACACGCGCCAGCAACTGCCTGATTTGCCCGCTCCGCAAAACCTGCAAGCCGCCGAATTGGCTGATTTGGAACCGTCGTTGACCGAGAAATTTCAGCAAGGCTTGTGGTTGCCACAGGAAGGGCAACTCGACAACCGCCAACTGCTGGACGCCTTGCTGCAGGGCCTGCAACACAGCAGCGCCGAATTGCATTGGCACAGCCCGCATGCCCCAGCAGATTTCCCCCAGGCGGATGCGCTGTTCGATTGCCGGGGATTGGGCGCCAAACCCCAGTGGCGCAGCTTGCGCGGGGTGCGCGGTGAGGTGCTGCGGCTGCATGCGCCCGAGGTGAAGATCAGCCGCCCTGTTCGGCTCATCCACCCACGCTATCCGCTGTACATCGCGCCCAAAGAAAACGGCATCTACGTGGTCGGTGCCACCGAGATTGAAACCGACGATGTGTCGGCTGCCAGCGTGCGCTCCACCTTGGAACTGCTGAGTGCGGCCTACAGCGTGCACAGCGGATTTGCCGAAGCGCGTATTTTGGAAATCAACACCCAAGCCCGCCCGACCTTGCCCGACAACCTGCCCGCCATCCAAGCTTTGGGGCCACGGGTGTGGCAAATCAACGGCCTGTACCGCCATGGTTTTTTGATCGCGCCCGCCATGCTGGATGCAGCGCTGGCCCTGCTGCAAGGCGATGCCACTTTGGCCGAGCAGTTTGGCCTGTTGCACAGCGCAGCGCCCACGCAGGCGGCCATCGGAGGTGAGGCATGAGCGACAACATCACTGTTTTGATCAACCACGTGGCCTACCAACTGCCCGCCCCTGCCTGCTTGCAAGACGCCATCACAGCGGCTGGTGTGACGCCGCCATTTGCCGCAGCCGTGAACTTGCAGTTTGTGCCGCGCAGCCAGTACGCCACCCACCTGCTGTCGGCCAACGACCAGGTGGAATTGATCGCACCCATCACCGGAGGATGACCCCATGACCCCCACACACGACCCCTTGGTGCTGTACGGCGAAACCTTCGCCAGCCGCCTGCTGCTGGGCACCTCGCGCTACCCCTCGCCGCAGGTGCTGGCCGATGCGGTGCGTTTGGCGCAACCGGCCATGCTGACCGCCTCGCTGCGGCGGCAAACAGCCCATGCCAAAGCCTCGCCCGAGTTTTTCAATTTGTTGAAAGAGCTGAAGGTGCCGGTGCTGCCCAACACCGCGGGCTGTCACAGCGTGCAAGAGGTGTTGACCACCGCCGAGATGGCACGCGAGGTGTTTGAAACCGATTGGTTGAAGCTGGAGCTGATGGGCGACGACTACACCTTGCAACCCGACACCTTGAAGCTGCCCGAGACCGCCGAGCGCTTGATCAAAGCCGGGTTCAAGGTGCTGCCTTACTGCACCGAAGACCTGGTGCTGTGCCAACGCTTGGTGGATGTGGGCTGTCAAGCCGTCATGCCCTGGGCTGCACCGATTGGCACCGGCAAGGGCCCGATCAACCCCTACGCCATGCAACTGCTGCGTGAACGCCTGAAGGTGCCGCTGATCGTGGACGCGGGCTTGGGTCTGCCCTCACATGCTTGCCAAGTGATGGAATGGGGCTACGACGCGGTGCTGCTCAACACCGCCGTGGCCTTGGCCACCCAACCCGCCGCCATGGCCGAAGCCTTTGCCAATGCGGTGAAAGCCGGACGCGCCGCCTACCTTTCGGGGGCGATGCAGCCCCAAGAAACCGCCCAAGCCAGCACCCCCGTGTTGGGCACCCCTTTTTGGCACCACGCATGAACAGCCTAGAACTTGCGCAACACATGGCGCAGCTGCATGGCGGTTTGCAAATCGGCACCCCACCTGTTTTGGCGGATGTGCAGCGAGGTGTGCAAGGTGACGACAGCTTTGCCGCCAGCCTGATGGCCGCTCGGCTGTTGGGTTTTTTGGAACACGATGCCCAGTGCGTGGCCCATGCTTGGGCCGCGCAAACCCAGCGCATCGGCAGCTTCGACCCTGCTGCTTGGCCCGATGAGCCCGCTGACTTTGGCTTGTCCACCGAGCCCAGCGCCAAGGCTTTTCCCAGCTGCCCGCATGCCCTGGGCTTGTACGCCGTGCTGCCCGACGCTGCCTGGGTGGCACGCATGGTAGCGCTGGGTGTGCCCACGGTGCAACTGCGCTTCAAGTCGGACGATGCGCAAGCGGTTCAGCGCGAGGTGCAAGCCGCTGTGCAAGCCGTTCAAGGCAGCCAGAGCTTGTTGTTCATCAACGACCACTGGCAAGCCGCCATCGAGGCCGGTGCTTATGGCGTGCACTTGGGCCAAGAGGACATGCAAGAAGCGCCGCTGGAACGCATCCGCGCCAGCGGTTTGCGGCTGGGTTTGAGCAGCCACGGCTATGTGGAAATGCTGCGTGCCGCACAACACGAACCCAGCTACATCGCCTTGGGTGCGGTGTTTCCCACCACCTTGAAACGCATGGAAACCGCGCCGCAAGGCTTGGGGCGTTTGAACAAATACGCGCGTTTGATGCGGCATCGCTCACTGGTGGCGATTGGCGGCATCGACTTGACCGCCATGCCCAGCGTTTTGCAAAGTGGAGTGGGTTCGGTGGCGGTGGTGCGGGCCATCACCGGGGCCGATGATGTGGCCGCCAGTGTCAGGCAGCTGCAGGCGTGTTTACGGTCAGCAGCGCTTCATTGACCATGGTCTCATTCAGCCGGGCAATGTCGTGGCCAAAGCCGCGCATCAGCTTGCGGCCTACGGTGAATTTGATCTCCGCCGTGTAAAAAGCGCTGTTGCCGCCGTCTTCCAGTTGCACGACATGGCCCTTGGACAAGGCATGCTGGGTAGCCAACTCGGACACGGACAGGCCCGCGGCTTCACGCATCTGCTTGAGCTGTTGACCGTGCTCGGGGGTCCAGATGAGTTTTGTCATGGCTTTTCCTGAATTTGTTGTTTAACTGACAAATTTGGTGTTTAGCAAGTCTATGATCAAGTGCACTAAAAGGTGTTCGAATTCCAAACATGCCCAAACCGCCTGCGCCCAAAAAGCCCGCCTCTCTTCGGAAAAAGCCGCTTCAAAGCCGTTCCCAGTTCACGCTGGGCGCTTTGCAGGAGGCCTTTGTTCGGGTTTTGATTGAACGCGGATTCGAGAAAATCACCATCCGCGAGTTGGTCTCGGTGGCCGGCATAGGCGTGGGCACCTTCTATGACTATGTCCCCAATATGCGGGCGTTGGCTGCTTCAACCATCCACAAACGCTGCACCGACAGTGCCTCGGAGTTGCTGCAGGCGATCGCGCCCTTGGCCGGTCAAAGCTTCGCCGTGCACACCCAGACGCTGTTGCAAACCCTGATCAAAGAAGGCTTTGGCAAGCCCCAAGAATGGACCGCTCTGCTGTTGCTGGAGCGGCAAGTGTCATCGGCAGCCGCGCTGCGCAAAATCCATGAAAGCTATGTAGGAATTTGGGCCGCGGCCCTGCGCCAATCGACAGACAGCCCGTCCGAAGACAAGCTGCAGTCGGTGGCTCGCATGGCGCATGCGCTGAGCTACGGCTGGTATTCGCACGATTTGCTGTTTTATGCAGATGACCCGCAGCATCAGCGCTCGCTAGACGAAATGATCAAAGCCATTGCCGGGCTGCTGCCCGCCAGCCTGGGCTGAAACCTTGGTTTAGCGGTAGGTCTTGCGCAACTCGGATTTTTGAATCTTGCCGGTACCGCCCAATGGCAGGGCCTCGAGGAACACCACCCGCTCGGGCACCCACCACTTGGCTACTTTGCCGGCCAGGAAGTCCAGAATTTCAACGCTGTCGAGCGAGGCCGAGGGTTTGCGCACGATGAACAGCAAAGGCCGCTCGCCCCATTTCGGGTCTTCCACACCAATCACCGCGGCCATCGCCACCGCAGGGTGCTCCAGCGCCACGTTTTCCAGGTCGATCGAGCTGATCCACTCGCCGCCGGTTTTGATGACGTCTTTCACGCGGTCACGGATTTGCATCACACCATCAGCGTCGATGGTGGCGATGTCACCGGTGGGGAACCAGCCATTCACCAAAGGCGATTTGTCACCCTTGTGGTAGGTCGACAAAATCCAATGCCCACGCACCATCAGCTCGCCTTGGGTTTGGCCATCACGTGGAATGTCTTGGCCGTTTTCGTCCACCACCTTGATGGAGACGCCAAACACGGTCTTGCCCTGCTTGGCCAAATGGTCGTGCTGTGCTGTGGCCGGCAGGGCTTGTTGTTGTGGCGACAACGCGCCCATGGTGGCCACTGCCGTGGTTTCGGTCATGCCCCAACCATGGCGCACTTCCACTTGGTAGACCTCCATGAACTTGGCAATCAAGGCCTTGGGCATGGCTGAGCCGCCCACCGCCGTGCGGCGCATGGTGGTGAAGCGCAAATGGTGTTGCTCCACATGCGCCAGCAGCGCTTGCCAAATGGTGGGCACACCGGCGCTGATGGTGACGCCCTCGGCCTCCATCAACTCGTAAAGCGACGCGCCATCGAGCTTGGGACCAGGCAGCACCAACTTGGCACCACCCACAAACGAGGAATAAGGGATGCACCACGCATTGATGTGGAACATCGGCACCACCGGCAGGATGGTTTCTTGCGGCGACAGGTTCAGCAAGCCCGGCAAACAACTGGAGATGGCATTGAGCACGATGGCGCGGTGCGAATACAGCACGCCCTTGGGGTTGCCCGTGGTGCCCGAGGTGTAGCAAAGTGCAGCGGCGGTTCGCTCGTCAAACTGCGGCCATTCGAATTGATCCGAGGCTTTGTCGACCAAGGCGTCATAGGCATGCAAATGCGGGATGCCTTCCAAGGCAGCGGTGCTGGCCGCGTCACCCAAACAGACCCAGGCCTTCACATGTGGGCATTGGGCGGCAATCGCTTTCACCAAGGGCGCGAAGGTGGCGTCGAACAACACCACCTGGTCTTCGGCGTGGTTGATGATGTAGATGAGTTGATCGGGGTGCAGGCGCGGGTTGCAGGTGTGCATCACCATGCCACTGCCCGAGACCGCGTAATAAGACTCCAAATGCCGGTGGTTGTTCCAAGCGATCGAGCCCACCACATCGCCAGCTTTCAAACCCAAACCGGCCAGCGCATTCGCCAGTTGCCGCGAGCGCTTGGCGCAATCGGCATAGGTGTAGCGAAACAGCGGCCCGTGGGTTTCACGGGACACCACTTCCACCTGACCGAATTGCGCTTCAGCGTGTTGCAGCACCCCTGAGAGCAGCAAAGGCAGTTCCATCATCAGTCCAGCTTGGGGCATAGCTACATCCTTGAAAGTCAACGGTGAAAAGACATCACCGAGCCCGGATTACACCAGCAAGTGCCCCTAGGACTAACCCCTAGTGACTAAGGCACGATGCGCTCGCCATTGGCATAGTGGCCAATGAAGCGAAACCAATCTTCGGCTGACAAAGCATCGGGCACCACGCGTTTGAAGGCTTGCGGCGTGCCGCGCGGGCCATGTTGCTCCTCGTAATAAAGGAACATGTGATGGATGTCTTTCAAAAACAAGCGGCGCAAAAACACCGGCATGGCCAAGCTGGCTTTGACGGGCGCACCACTCACCTTGGACAAGGCTTGGGCCACTTGTTGCAAATCACCTTCCCAGCCAATCACATCCAGGGTTTTGCCAAGCCACGCCTCAGGGTTTTGAAATTGCACGGCAGCGGCGCGGCCAATGTCATAGGTGGCCACGTACTTGCAATGCTTGAGTGACAAGAACTTGACCCGTCCTTTTTTCAGCGGGTTCCAGTTGGATGCGTCATCCAAATTCTCGAAGAAGGCACAGGGGCGCAAGATGGAAAACGGTATACCGGATTGCTTCAAGTAGGCCTCGAGCGCCACCTTGGCTTTCAAGTGGGTCACGTGCGCATCGAAAAACTCGGCATCGGCCACACTCATGAAAACGAGGTGGTTCACGCCAGCGGCTTTGGCTGCATCAATCGCCGCCTTGCCCTGTTCAAACTCCACCGTGCTGCTGCTTTTGGCGGCGGCAAAGAAATCGGTGATGACGAAGATTTTTTTCGCACCGCTTTGCGCCAAAGCGCGGTCCAGGTCGGCACGCACGGTGTAGTTGCACACCACGGCTTCCACCCCCATCTGGCCGAGTTTGTTTTGCGGGCTGCGGCTGGTGCCAAACACTTCGAAACCCGCTTCTTTGAGGGCGCGGCACACATTGCGTCCCACTTTGCCCGTGGCGTTGAGCACCAATACTTTTTCTGCAGCCATGAATGTCTTTCCTGTGAATGAGCCCAGCTCGTTGAAACAAAGCCACTGTAATTGCGCCAGAATATGGAATCAATCATGTTGATTGGGATACATTGGGCCACCTATGGGACAACTCGACTTGAACGCGGCTTTCATCTTCACCCAGGTGGTGGGGGCTGGCAGCTTTCGCTTGGCTGCAGCGCAACTGGGCATCCCCAAATCCAATGTCAGCCGCAAAGTGGCTGAGTTGGAAGCGCATTTGGGTGCGCGGCTGCTGCAACGCACCACCCGCAGTTTGTCGCTCACCGATGCGGGTCAGGCCTTCATGGCGCAGGCCGAGAGCGCTGTGGCCTATATGCAGGCCGCTGAGCATGCTGTCACCGCCATCCAAGCCGAGCCGCGCGGGCGCATCCGCATCTCGGCCCCGAATTTGTTGGCCCACACCTTGTTGCCGCCCATCTTGTCCGACTTCATGCTCGAACACCCGCAAGTGGAGCTGTTGATGCAACTGACCAACCGGCATGTGGACTTGATCAACGAACGCATCGACGTGGCCATTCGCGTGGGCAGCTTGGAAGACTCCAGTTTGGTGACCACCACCATCGGTCAAGCCAGCATGGTCTTGGTGGCCAGCCCGGCTTACTTGCAAGCCCAGTGCACGCCGCAACACCCGCAAGAACTGGCCGATCACCCTTGCTTGGTGTTTGCGGTGCAAGAGACGGCCAACCAAACAGTTTGGCAGTTGGGCAAAGGCCGCACGGCCTGCGAGGTGGTGGTGAAAAACCGGCCACTCATTTGCGACGACATGAACGTCATTTTGCAAATGGCGTTGTTGGGGCGTGGCATTGCCCGCTTGCCACAACCCTTTGTGGCGAGCGAATGTGCGCAAGAACGGTTGGTTGAAATCTTGCCTGGTTGGGCCAAAGACGCAGCGCCCTTGCAACTGGTTTATCCGAATGCCAAACACCTGCTGCCCGCCACCCGTGCCTTCATTGACTTTGTGAAGCCGCGTTTGAAATTGAACGTGAAAGGATCGGCTTGATGCACTCCAAACCTCCAGCACTTGAAAACATGAAACTCGGCGCGGTGGTGTTGGCCGGTGGTCAAGGTTCACGCATGAACGGCGTGGACAAAGGCTTGCAACTGCTGCAAGGGCAAAGCTTGGTGATGCATGCGGTGCAGCGCTTGCAAGCGCAAAGTTTGGCCGTGGCATTCATTGCGATCAATGCCAATCGGCATTTGAGCGACTACCAAGCATTGGGATTCGATGTGTGGCCCGATGCGCAAGCCGACTTTGCAGGGCCCTTGGCCGGCTTCTTGGTGGGCATGACGCATTGCCCGCACCCCTACCTGCTGATCGTGCCGTGTGACACGCCTTTTTTTCCTTTGAATCTGGCCGAACAATTGGTGCAAGCCTTGCAAAGCCAAGGGGCAGACATTGCCATGGCCGCAGCCCCGCAAGACGATGGCGTGGTGCGCCGACAACCGGTGTTTTGTGTGCTGAAGGTGACGCTGAGGGACAGCTTGCAACAATTCATGGCAGAGGGCGGGCGAAAAATCGGCTCATGGACTGCGCTGCATCACACCGTGGAAGTGCCGTTTGAAGACCCCTTGGCGTTTCGCAATCTCAACACGCCGGAAGATTTTCAAAGACTTTTTTGATTCACCCGTTTTGACAATTCTTCAGCAGACTCTTTGCGTTCGCTGTAACGGTCCACCAAATAAGGCGCGACATCCCGCGTGAGCAGTGTGAATTTCACCAACTCTTCCATCACATCCACCACCCGGTCATAGTAGGCCGAAGGCTTCATGCGGCCGTTTTCTTCAAACTCCAAAAAAGCCTTGGCCACCGAGCTTTGATTGGGGATGGTCAACATGCGCATCCAGCGCCCCAAGATGCGCATTTGGTTCACCGCATTGAACGACTGCGAACCACCGCTCACCTCCATCACCGCCAAAGTTTTGCCTTGTGTGGGCCGCACCGCGCCCACCGACAGGGGAATCCAATCGATTTGGCTTTTCATGATGCCGGTCATGGCACCGTGCCGCTCTGGCGAGCACCAGACCATGCCCTCGGACCATGTCGCCAAGTTGCGAAGTTCTTGCACCTTGGGATGGCTGTCGGGTGCAGCATCGGGCTGCGGCAGACCCAAAGGATCGAACACCTTGACCTCAGCACCCATGCGTTCCAACAAACGCGCGGCCTCTAAGGTGAGCAACTTGCTGTAGGACCGTTCGCGCAGCGAGCCATACAACATCAAAATGCGCGGCGCATGGCTTGAGGCTTTTTCACTGCGCAGCATCTGCAGCTGGGGTGTTTGGAAACTGTCTGCGTCCAACTGGGGCAAAGTGTGGTCGGTCATGGGCTTGTGGTGGTGGAAGCGTCAGTGATGGTGTTGATCGTGTTTGGACAAAAGCAAACGGTGCAAGCCCCAACCCAAGAGGCCACCAACCAACTCAGCCAACATGAATGCAGGCACATCGGCTGGCGAAATGCCCGCAAAGGTATTGGAGAACATGCGCCCAAACGCAGCAGCAGGGTTGGCAAACGAGGTGCTGGCTGTGAACCAATAAGCTGCGCCAATATAACAAGCGACCATAGCCGAGGCTTTGCCAGCATGTGCACGCAACACCACGAACAACAAACCAGCAGTGGCCACAGCTTCCGCCAACCATTGCGCTGGCCCTGTTCGCACCTTCACTGACCATTGCAGTATTTCAAGATCGAACATCGCATGGGCCAACCATGCCCCCAAAGCCGCACCCATGAATTGCGCCAACACATAGCCCAGCAAGTGATGACGAGCCAAGTCTTTGCGCCAAGCCATCACCAAAGACACCACGGGGTTGAAATGTGCGCCACTGACCGGGCCCAAGGTTTCAATCAGCACATACAAGGCAAACACAGTGGCCAAAGTGTTGGCCAACAAGGCCACGGCCATGTTGCCGCCAGCCAGTTGCTCGGCCATGATGCCCGAGCCAATGACGGCGCACAGCAGCGCAGCCGTGCCGATCAATTCAGCAAAGTAGCGTTGCCAATGGATCATTGTTTTGCCAGGTCGCGTGCTGTTTTTTCCAATGCCATTTTGTTCAAGCTGGCCATCGGCAGGCTGGTGAAGATGTCCAATCGGCGCTTGATCAGATGCAAGGTTTGTTTGAACGCTTCCATTTTTTCGTCGTCACTGCCCTCGCCTGCGGAAGGGTCGGCATAGCCCCAGTGCGCGGTGGCCGGTTGACCGGGCCAATAGGGACAGACCTCGCCTGCAGCGTTGTCGCACACGGTGATGACCAGGTCCATGTGCGGCGCGTTCGGTTCTGCAAACACGTCCCAGCTTTTACTGCTCAAGCCTTCGATTGAAATGTTGGCTTTTTGCAAGGTGGCCAAGGCCATGGGGTTGGGTTGCTGGTTGTCTTTCGGGCTGCTGCCTGCCGAAAACGCTTTGAATTTGCCGCGCCCCATGTGGTTCAGCAAAGCTTCGGCCAAGATGCTGCGGGCAGAATTGTGGGTGCATAAAAAAAGCACGTTCAGGGCTTGGGTATCTGTCATGCAGGTTCCTTTGATTCAACAGGTTTTGCAAATGTCGTCGGGGCTGACTTCACAGACTTCGCCCTGACAACAGTTTTGCGTTAAGTAAGCCAGCACCGCATTCATGCGGTCGTACTGGGCGCGGTAAATCAGGTTGCGGCCACTGCGTTCTTGGGAAATCAAATCGGCGTTCATCAACTCTTTGAGATGAAACGACAACGTGTTGGCCGGCATCCCCAAGCTGTCTGCCAGCAAGGCAGGCGTCAGACCCTCAGGGCCTTTGACCACCAATGAACGGAATATTTGCAGCCGGTTTGGCTGGGCCAGTGCGGCCAGTGCTTTGATGACGAGTTTGTCTTCCATATTTCAATGATATTGGAACTATGTGACAAGGCCATGACATGCACGGCTTGGCCTTTAGGCGGCCAGAAATGGAATAGCCACACCCTTGGCAAAACTGTTGGGGGTTGTCTGTGATCAAGCACAGACCAAAAACCACACTCAACAAACCAAGCGGCAATATGAACAACAAGGCTTCGATTTTTTCGCCTTGGAAATAAATTTGCACTGCATCCATCAGTGCCATGTGTTGTGATGTGCTCATCTTGAAAAGCTCTTCAAAAAGTGGTGCGTTTGAATGATTCAATCTGCTGATGAAGACCCATGAGAAAGAAACCTGCAATGCGTTGTTTGAGCATGAAAAATGATCAATAGTGCGGCGTTTTCAACCTGTGAGAGGCGCATTTGAAGAGTGGAAAAAATTATTTGTTACAATCTTGCCCATACTTTCCTCGATAGCTCAGTCGGTAGAGCGCCGGACTGTTAACTCCGCAGAAACAGTTCCTTACTAAAAAATACCCCTAAAAAACCCATATAAATCAACGATTTATAGCCTATATTTAACCCAAGGTATCAATTACACGGTTATTGCACGAATACTTCGTAGGCTTCTCACATTATGGAAAGTTGCATATTGCAACTGACGATTTGAAAACCTAGTTTTTGCTGCTGGCACCCTCCTCTTAACGACCCAAAACAAAGTTGGCTTTCATTGCCCAAAACTTTGATTTGAGTGCTTATTGATTTTCTATTTTTTCAAGCTGCTTGAGAGTCCGTCCAATGCTTCGGGACACTCACTGAAGCGGTTGCCCAAACCGTGGTGCTGAAACTAAATTCATGTGCAGTCCACTGAACTGCTGCATTTGCTTAGGCTGTGCAACTTTTAAGAATCACATGACACATGAAATTCAAATTGCACCACGCACTTATCTCAACACCCAGATCACAAGGCGCATCAACGTCAGCGGTATCGATGTTGATGAGGACTTGATCAAGGAGTTGCTGATCAAACACCTTCAAGACTTCAACAGCAAGCAACGCCCCAAGTTGTCGGATGCGTTTGAAATCTACATGACTGAGAACACCTCAGCCCACAGACGCAAATTCAAACTCAATGCCAATCAGTACTTCAAAAGCTTTGTGGCGCAGTTTGGCGACATGTACTTGGATGAACTCAGACATTGGCACATCACCCAGTACCGAGATCACCGTTTGGCTGAAGGCCTTCACCCCAACAGCGTTCGAAAGCACAACAACATCCTCA
>CANFOQ010000003.1 GCA_947448745.1 Comamonadaceae bacterium | reverse complement strand
TACCAGTTCATCACCTTGGCCGGTATCCACATCAACTGGTTCAACACCTTCCAATTCGCCCACGCGTACGCCAACGGCGAAGGCATGAAGCACTACGTGAACATGGTGCAAGAGCCCGAGTTCGCAGCCCGCGACAAGGGTTACACCTTTGTGTCGCACCAACAAGAAGTGGGCGCGGGTTACTTTGATGACGTGACCACCGTCATTCAAGGTGGCTCGTCTTCAGTGAAAGCCTTGTCTGGCTCCACCGAAGAAGAACAATTCCATTGAGACCCGGGTGAATGCAGGGCGGCGTAAAATCTATACCTAGCGTTTTGACTTTTTCATTCCAAGCGCGGCCGATGCCGCGCTTTTTTCATTCAGGCACATGGTTCAGATCACTCTTCCCGACGGTTCGCAACGTGACTACCCAGGCCCCGTGAGCGTGGCCGAAGTGGCCGCCTCGATTGGTGCGGGCTTGGCCAAGGCCGCCTTGGCAGGCCAAGTGGACGGCCAAGTGGTGGACACCAGTTACGTCATCGCCAAACCAGCCAGCTTGTCCATCATCACCGCCAAAGATCCCCAAGGCTTGGAAGTGATTCGCCATTCCACCGCCCACTTGCTGGCCTATGCCGTGAAGGCCTTGTTCCCAGAAGCGCAAGTCACCATCGGCCCGGTCATCGAACACGGTTTTTTCTACGACTTCTCTTATTCGCGTCCGTTCACACCCGAGGATTTGGAAGCCATTGAAAAGAAAATGACGCAACTCGCGCAACTGGATGAACCCGTGGTGCGCCGTGTTCTGCCACGCGACGAAGCCGTGGCGTATTTCAAAGGCCTGGGCGAGCACTACAAAGCCGACATCATCGCCAGCATTCCGGCCAACGAAGACGTGTCCTTGTACCGCGAAGGTGCGTTTGAAGACCTGTGCCGTGGCCCGCACGTGCCCAGCACCGGCAAGCTCAAACACTTCAAGCTGATGAAAGTGGCCGGCGCCTATTGGCGCGGCGACCACCGCAATGAAATGCTGCAACGCATCTACGGCACAGCCTGGGCCAGCAAAGAAGATTTGCAGCAGCACCTGACCATGCTGGAAGAAGCCGAGAAGCGGGATCACCGCAAGCTGGGCCGCGAACTCGATTTGTTCCACATCGACGAACACTCGCCCGGCACCGTGTTTTGGCATCCCAAGGGCTGGGTGCTGTGGCAAGAGGTCGAACAATACATGCGCCGTGTCTACCGCGACAACGGCTACCAAGAAGTCAAAGCGCCACAAATTCTCGACCAAAGCCTCTGGGAGAAAACCGGGCACTGGGACAAATACCGCGAAAACATGTTTGTCACCGAGTCCGAGAAACGCGACTTCGCCTTGAAGCCGATGAACTGCCCCGGGCACATCATCATCTTCAACCAAGGCATCAAGAGCTACCGTGACTTGCCTTTGCGATTTGGTGAGTTTGGCCAATGCCACCGCAACGAACCCTCGGGCGGCTTGCACGGCATCATGCGTGTGCGGGCCTTCACCCAAGACGATGGCCACATCTTCTGCACCGAAGCGCAAATTCAATCCGAGGTGATTGCCTTCACCACCTTGCTGCAAAAGGTCTACAAAGACTTCGGCTTCACCGACATCATTTACAAACTGTCCACCCGCCCCGAAAAACGCATCGGCTCCGAAGAAAGCTGGGACCGTGCTGAAAACGCCTTGGCCGAAGGCTTGCGTGCCTCGGGCTGTGACTTTGAATACCTGCCGGGCGAGGGCGCTTTTTACGGCCCCAAGATTGAATACACCTTGAAAGACGCCATTGGCCGACCTTGGCAATGCGGCACCATCCAGGTGGACCCGAACATGCCGGAGCGCCTGGACGCCGACTATGTGGGCGAAGATGGTGCACGGCACCGGCCCATCATGCTGCACCGGGCCATTGTGGGCAGCTTAGAGCGTTTTATTGGCATTTTGATAGAACAATTCGCCGGGGCGCTGCCGGTTTGGCTCGCGCCGGTGCAGGTCGCCGTGCTCAATATCACCGATTCACAGGCCGATTACGTCACGGATGTGGTGAAAAAACTGAATAATCAAGGGTTTAGAGCGGTCTCGGACCTTAAAAACGAGAAGATCACGTATAAAATACGCGAGCATTCAATGCAGAAGCTGCCGTATATCCTGGTCATGGGTGACAAGGAAAAAGCAGCCGGTACCGTCGCAGTGCGCGCCCGAGGCAATGTGGATCTCGGGGTCATGCCACTCGAAGCTTTCTTCCAAAAGTTAGCCTCTGACATTGCCACCAAACAATGATTTGTCTGGTAGCAAGACGGTTTTCCTGCCCTTTGGGGCAGTTGTTTTTTGAAGGATTGAACCATCGCTACTGAATTCCGCGATCGCCGACAACGCGAGGAACGCAAACACCGCCTTAACCGGGAAATCATGGCCCCCGAAGTCCGCGTCAGCGGTCCGAACAATGAAGCCATAGGCGTGCTCAGTCTTGCAGAAGCACTGCGCATGGCGGGTGAACTGGATGTCGATTTGGTGGAAATTTCCCCCACGGCGGTCCCACCCGTGTGTCGGTTGATGGATTACGGCAAATTCAAGTACCAAGAACAAAAGAAAGCGGCTGAAGCCAAGTCCAAACAAAAGGTGATCGAGGTCAAGGAAATCAAATTCCGTCCCGGCACCGATGATGGCGACTACAACATCAAACTGCGCAACATCAAGCGCTTTTTGGATGAAGGCGACAAATGCAAAATCACACTGCGCTTTCGGGGTCGCGAGATCACCCACCAAGAAATTGGCATGGCGTTGTTGCAAAGAATTCGGGATGAACTGGCTGACCTGATTGTGGTGGAGCAGTTTCCCAAGTTGGAAGGGCGTCAGATGATCATGATGATCGCGCCAGGCAAGAAAAAACCGGGTAGCGTGGCCAAACCCGTTGCAGATGTTGCGCAAGCAACCCCTGCTTAAAGGCGACGCAACAAAAGTGTCTCGGGGCTAACAAGTCTGCGTCAGGTTCGCAGCGCCTCACGAGCACAAACAAAAAAGGAGCATTCACATGCCCAAAATGAAGACCAAGAGCAGCGCCAAAAAGCGCTTTCGCGTTCGTCCAGGCGGCACCGTCAAGCGCGGTCAAGCCTTCAAACGCCACATCCTGACCAAAAAAACCACCAAGAACAAACGTCACTTGCGTGGTCCCGTGGGTGTGCATGAAACCAATATGGGTCACATGGCGCAAATGCTGCCCATGGCTGGCCTGTAATCGTCGGACGAACAAGGAGAAACAAACATGCCTCGCGTAAAACGTGGTGTTACGGCTCGCGCCAGACACAAAAAAGTATTGGCCCTTGCAAAAGGTTTCCGTGGTCGCCGCGGCAATGTCTACCGGATTGCCAAACAAGCCGTGATGAAAGCGGGGCAATATGCCTACCGCGATCGTCGTGCTAAAAAACGTGTGTTCCGTCAGTTGTGGATTGCGCGTATCAATGCAGCAGCCCGTGAATTCGGCCTGACGTACAGCCAATTTGCCAATGGACTTCGCAAAGCGTCCATTGAAATCGACCGCAAAATGCTGGCCGATTTGGCGGTTCATGACAAAGCAGCCTTTGGCCACATCGTTGATCAAGTCAAGGCGCGTTTAGCAGCTTGATGAGGATTCAGTCACCGTTTTCACGGTGAATGGATGGACCCCAAGGGATTGAGGCTTTCACGGCTTCAATCCCTTCTTCATTTGTCACACTGAGACCCTATGAACGACCTTGATTCCTTGGTGACGCAGGCCCAAGACTTGTTTGCCAGTTGCACGACACCCGCCGAGTTGGAGAATGCCAAAGCGCTGTTCTTAGGCAAAGCCGGGCGCATCACCGAGTTCATGAAGGGACTCGCGCAACTCGACATCGAGGCCAAGAAAACCCAAGGTGCGGTCATCAACGCGGCCAAGCAAGCCATCGAGGCGGCGCTGACGCAACGCCGTCAAGCCTTGGCGGATGCCGAACTCGACGCCCAACTCAAAGCCGAAGCTTTGGATGTCACCTTGCCCAGCACGCTGCGTGCTGCGGGTGGTTTGCATCCTGTCAGCTTGAGCCTGGAGCGCATTGAAAATATTTTCACGTCCATGGGTTTTGAAGTGGCCCAAGGACCCGAAATTGAAACCGACTGGTTCAATTTCACCGCACTCAACACCCCTGAAGACCATCCTGCACGTTCGATGCACGACACCTTCTACATTGAGGGTGGTCATCTGCTGCGCACCCACACCAGCCCGATGCAAATTCGCCATGCCATGGCCCATGTGCAGCAATACCAAAGCCGCATCGATGCCGGGCAGGGCATGCCCGAAATTCGCGTCATCGCGCCCGGCCGCACTTACCGCGTGGACAGTGATGCCACCCACTCCCCGATGTTTCACCAGTGCGAAGGCTTGTGGATCGGAGAAAACATCAGCTTCAAAGATTTGAAAGTGGTGTTCACCGACTTTTGCAAAACCTTTTTTGAAAACGACGACTTGGTGCTGCGTTTTCGCCCGAGCTTTTTCCCCTTCACCGAGCCCAGTGCTGAAATCGATATCCAATTCCCCAGTGGGCCTTTGGCGGGTCGGTGGTTGGAAGTGGCAGGCTCCGGTCAAGTGCACCCCAATGTGGTGAGAAACATGGGCCTGGACCCCGAGCACTACATCGGTTTTGCATTTGGCATGGGCCCAGATCGACTCACCATGTTGCGTTATGGCGTGAACGATTTGCGCTTGTTTTTCGATGGCGATTTGCGTTTCTTAAGCCAATTTCAATGATGTTCGCAAGGCCTCTTCATGCAGTTTCCTGAATCTTGGTTGCGAGAGTTTTGCAACCCCCCTATCAACACCCAGCAACTCGCTGACACCTTGACCATGGCTGGCTTGGAGGTGGAAGAGATGCACCCCGTCGCGCCACCGTTCAGTCATGTGGTGGTGGGTGAAATCAAATCGGCCGAGCAGCATCCCAATGCCGATCGTTTGCGTGTTTGCCAGGTGGATGTCGGTGCGGCCGAACCCCTTCACATTGTCTGCGGTGCCCCGAATGCGCGGGTGGGCATCAAGGTGCCGTGCGCTTTGGTGGGCGCTGCACTGCCGCCCGGCGAGGATGGCAAACCCTTCCTCATCAAACTGGGGAAATTGCGTGGCGTGGAAAGCCAAGGCATGTTGTGTTCGGCCAAAGAATTGAAATTGTCGGACGACAGTGCAGGGCTGTTGGAATTGCATGAAACAGCGCAGGTGGGTCAAGACATCCGAGTGCATCTGAACCTCGATGACCATTTATTCACCTTGAAGCTCACGCCCAACTTGGCGCATTGCCTGAGTGTCTATGGCATTGCCCGTGAGTTGTCGGCGCTCACAGGTGCACCACTCAAAGCCCCCAGTTTTCCAACTGCTGCCGTCAACTCGGCGGACACATTGGCCGTGAAGGTTGAAGCGCCCGATTTGTGTGGCCGCTTCAGTGGCCGCGTGGTCAAGCACGTCAACCCTCAAGCCAAAACACCCGATTGGATGGTTGAGCGCTTGGCTCGATGTGGCCAACGCAGCGTCAGCGCCTTGGTGGATATTTCCAACTATGTGATGTTCGAGTTCGGTCGCCCATCGCATATTTTTGATCTCGAAAAAATCCACGGTGGTCTGGTCGTGCGTTGGGGAAAAGCTGGTGAGCAACTCGAATTGCTCAATGGCAACACCGTCACGGTGGACGACAAAGTGGGCGTGATTGCAGACCACCAACAGGTCGAGTCTTTGGCCGGCATCATGGGTGGCCAAGCCACTGCCGTGTCAGATGACACGCAACACATCTACATCGAAGCTGCTTTTTGGTGGCCCCAAGCCGTGGCAGGGCGCTCACGTCGTTTCAATTTCTCGACCGATGCAGGTCACCGGTTTGAACGCGGTGTTGATCCTGCAAGCACCGTTGAACACATTGAACACATTACTTCATTGGTGTTGTCGGTTTGCGGCACACCAGGTTCATTGGTTGGTGCCATCGACGATCAGCAAATTCAGATGCCCACTTTGGCACCGGTCAAGTTGCGCGTGGCCCGTGCCAACAAGGTGATTGGTGTGAATTTGAGCCAACAAACCATGGCCGATGCCTTGCGAGGTTTGGGCTTGAGCGTGGAAGAGTCTGCGGGCGTCATCACCGTGACGCCACCGTCATTTCGCTTTGATTTGAAAATCGAAGAGGACCTGATTGAAGAAGTGGCCCGCATGGTGGGCTTTGACAAACTGCCCGCGACGCCCCCTGTGGCCCCGATCACACCGAAAATCCTGCCCGAAAACAAGCGCAACGCTTTTGCACTGCGTCGTCAATTGGCTGCTTTGGGCTACCAAGAAACCATCAACTTCAGCTTCGTCGATGCCCAATGGGAACACTCCTTGGCGGGCAATGCGAACCCCATCCAATTGCTCAACCCGATTGCCAGCCAGATGAGCGTCATGCGTTCTTCCTTGATCGGCTCCTTGTTGCAAGTCGTGAAGTTCAATCTCGATCGCAAAGCGTCGCGTGTTCGGGTGTTTGAGATAGGCCGCGTCTTTCAACGCGACAGCCGAGTGGAAGATACATTGCAAACCGTCAAAGGGTTCGCCCAACCCATGCACGTGGCCGGCATGGCCTATGGCCCAGCGCAGGCGCTGTCATGGAATACTGATCGCGCACCAGTGGGCTTTTTTGATGTGAAAGCCGATGTCGCTGCCTTGTTCCCAGGGCAACAGCTCAACTTCGTGGCCGCTGAGCATCCCGCTTTGCACCCGGGCCGCACCGCACGCATCGAATTCAATGGCCTCGAAGTGGGTTGGTTGGGGGAGTTGCATCCCCAATGGCGTCAGCAATGGGACCTGCCACAAGCGCCCGTGTTGTTTGAACTGTCATTGGAAGCGGTGTTGACACATGCCGTGCCAACAACCAAAGCCGTGCCTCGTTTGCAAGCTGTGGAACGCGATTTGGCCATTGTGGTCGACGAATCAGTCAGCCACAGTGCGCTGATGTCCGCCTTGTGGGCAGCGCCTGTGGATGGCCTGCTGCAAGACGCTGTGTTGTTTGACGTCTATCGTCCGCAAAAACCAGGTGGCTCGGTGGCCATGGGTGAAAAGAGTTTGGCGGTGCGTGTGGTGCTGCAAAGCAGCGATGATGTGAGCTTGACCGAGACGCAGATTGAATCAGCCATGCAAAATATTCTCGCGCATGTGTCCACGCAGTTGAATGCCAAGTTACGTACCTGAAGGGAATCGATCATGGATTTGTCGTTTGAAAGCATTGAAACCCCGGCCTTGACCAAGGCCCAGTTGGCCGAGTTGTTGTTCGACCAAATTGGCCTGAACAAGCGCGAATCTAAAGACATGATCGATGCCTTCTTTGATTTGATTTCGCAAAAATTGGTTGACGGCGAAGACGTGAAAATTTCTGGCTTCGGCAATTTCCAAATTCGCACCAAGGCACCTCGGCCTGGCCGCAACCCCCGTACGGGCCAGTCCATTCCCATCGAAGCCCGCAGGGTCGTGACCTTTCACGCCAGCCACAAACTGAAAGAGCAAATCCAGGGCTCGTTCACGCCGGCTGTCGAGTAAAGAACACTTAGCGCTTATTTCTTTCGGATGTGGCTGGGCTGACTTGGGCCTCCCCCGAAGAAATCGTTGTGGATCACCTCCAATTAACACTTTAATTTAGGAATTTTCTGCCGATAAGCTCCTCTGTCGCTAGAACTTCGTGTAACCTCTGTCTTCCTTTTTCCGACTGCCCGATCCATGGAGAACTCCCTCCCATCCATACCAGCCAAACGCTACTTCACCATCGGTGAGGTGAGCGAGTTGTGCGGCGTCAAGCCGC
The DNA here is from genome assembly GCA_947448745.1 of Comamonadaceae bacterium. Classification (GTDB taxonomy): domain Bacteria; phylum Pseudomonadota; class Gammaproteobacteria; order Burkholderiales; family Burkholderiaceae_C; genus Limnohabitans. The sequence continues at coordinate 96,939 of CANFOQ010000003.1, read as the reverse complement.
ATGTGCTGCGCTATTGGGAACAAGAGTTCACACAACTGCGCCCCATGAAGCGCAGGGGCAATCGCCGCTACTACCAGCACCATGAAGTGCTGATGATTCGCCGTATCCGCGACCTGTTGTATGAACAAGGCTTCACCATCAGTGGAGCCCGCAACAAACTGCAAGAGATTGTTCAACTTGAGCGTGAAAAAAAACGTGCAGGTGAAGTCATGCTCAGTGGTCTGGATGATTTGGAAGACAACTTGCCCCTGGATGACAAGTTAGAGGCCGCAGTGCAATTGAGCGTGGCCGACAACGATGCCCATCGCTTGCAGTTGCTCAGACAAGAATTGTTTGAAATTCGCGGCTTGTTGGACTGAACAGGCTGTCCAGACAGCTATAATTTGATTCTTCGGCGTGTAGCGCAGCCTGGTAGCGCACTTGCATGGGGTGCAAGGGGTCGCGAGTTCGAATCCCGCCACGCCGACCATCAACAACAAGGGTTGGTTCTCTCAAGGAACCAACCCTTTTTTGTTTTCTGGCAGTTGTCTTGGAGCCATCATGAAAAAAACCTGCGGCCTGCTTCTTTTGTTGTGGTCCTCCACCGTCTTGGCGGACTGGCGCTTGGTGCATACCGATGCTGACAAAGCCCAGTTCTTCATCGATCCCAGCAATGTCACCTTGGTCGATGGCTACAAACGCGCATGGGTGCTCAACAATTTGCCGCAAGCCAACGCACAAGGTGCCCGTTCATTTCGCTCTGTTGAAGAATTTGACTGCATTGAAAAAGCCGGTCGCGTGATGCAAATTGCAGCCTATGACAGCGAAATGGCCTCGGGCAATGTGCTTGGAAGACGGCACGGTAACGGCCAATGGATCAAAACAGAACCTGGTTCGGTAGACCAGTTGCTGCTAGAAGCATCCTGCATCGACAAGCCTTGAAATCCATCAGTCAAGGGCTGCCAATCACGCCCTGCAAAATCACAAATTTGCCTGAAAAAGGCGCTTTGTAAGTCCCTTTGGACAAGACTTGTTTGTCCGCATTCAAAGCGGTCACCCGGAACTCGTATTCATGTCCCAGCGTGGTGAAGTTGTCGGGACATGGGCCGGTGTATTTGCTCAATGCGCCGGCTGGAATCACGAAGTCCGCTGGAAAACCAGCTTCCTCTGTGACAACGCCGCCACCACTGCCGTGCGCAGGGTTCTTGCTGTCCAAGTCGACCATCACCACGTCCAAGGCGGTGGTGCCAGCAGGTATGTTTTTCACTTTGATGAGTGGGGAGGCCGAACTGCAATGGTGGGCAATCAGCCACCGAAACTCGACTTTCAAGCTGCTTTGGCCCCAAGCAGATGTGCCCAACAAACACAAGGCCAATGTCGCGAACCATTTCATAGCTGTCTCCTGCTCATTTCCCCGCCATATTACGACCTGTTGGGCCAAGAAGCCTGACGTAAACTCCCACCGCCCCTCCATTTCTACAGGATCATCATGCGCAGTGACATCGATATCGCCCAGGCTGCAACCCTTGAACGCATTCCAGAGTTGGTCCAAATGAAGCTGGGCATCGCTGATGATCATCTCTATGCCTATGGCCATCACAAGGCCAAGTTGTCTTTGAAGCACATCGCTTCCTTGCCCGCGAAAAAAGACAGCAAACTGATTTTGGTCACCGCCATTTCGCCCACCCCGGCTGGGGAGGGCAAGACCACCACCACCGTGGGCTTGGGCGATGCGCTTTGCAAGATTGGCAAAAAAAGCCTGATCTGTTTGCGCGAGCCATCCTTGGGTCCTGTGTTCGGCATGAAGGGCGGTGCCACTGGTGGCGGCATGGCCCAAGTGGTACCGATGGAAGACATCAACCTGCATTTCACCGGTGACTTTGGTGCCATTGCGCTCGCCCACAACCTGCTGTCGGCCATGTTGGACAACCACATGCACCACGGCAATGCCTTGAAGATCGACAGCCGACGCATCGTTTGGAAACGCGTCATGGACATGAACGATCGGGCCTTGCGTCAAATGGTGGTGGGTCTGGGCGGCACCGCCAACAGCGTGCCCCGTGAAGACGGCTTTGACATCGTGGTGGCCTCCGAGGTGATGGCCATTTTCTGTTTGGCCACCAGCCTGGCCGATTTGAAACAACGCTTGGGTCGCATCGTGGTGGCCTACAACACCGACGGCACAGCTGTGTTGGCCGCAGATTTGCAGGCCCACGGGGCCATGACCGCTTTGTTGAAAGACGCGATGGCACCCAATATTGCGCAGACCCTGGAAAACAACCTGGCTTTTATTCATGGTGGTCCGTTTGCCAATATCGCGCACGGTTGCAATTCGGTCATCGCCACACAGACGGCCCTCAAGTTGGCCGACTATGTGGTCACTGAAGCCGGATTTGGGGCCGATTTGGGCGCCGAAAAATTCATTGACATCAAGTGCCGCAAAGCAGGCTTGAAGCCCGCCGCAGTGGTGTTGGTGGCCACGGTGCGGGCTTTGAAATACCACGGTGGCGTGCCCGTGAAAGAACTGGGCACCGAAAACCTGGACGCCCTGGAAAAAGGCATGGTCAATTTGGAACGGCATTTGAAAAACATCCGCGTCCATTTTGGGCTGCCCTGTGTGGTGGCCATCAACCACCGCACCGAAGACACGGCCGCTGAAATTGCCTTGTTGGAAAAAACCTGTGCCGCTTATGGCGCACAAGTGGTGGTGGCCAAGCACTGGGCCCATGGCGGCGCCGGGGCTGAAGACTTGGCTCATGCGGTGGTGAAGTTGTGCGAACAAGCCAATGAATTCAAGTTTGTGTACCAAGACCAAGACAGCTTGTGGGACAAAGTCCAAGCCATTGCGCGCAACATTTACGGTGCCAAAGACATTTCTGCCGACGCCAAAATTCGCGGACAAATTGAAAAGCTGCAAGAGCAGGGTTACGGCCACTATCCCGTGTGCATTGCCAAAACCCAGTATTCCTTCTCCACCGACCCCAAATTGCTGGGTGCACCTGAAGGGCATACCTTGAACATCCGCGAGGTCAGGCTTGCAGCAGGCGCAGAGTTCATCGTCATGGTGTGTGGCGATGTCATGACCATGCCGGGCTTGCCCAAGGTGCCCTCGGCCCACGCGATTGACGTGGACGATCAGGGCAATATTGTTGGCCTTTTCTGAAAGAACCTATGAAGCTGTCTTTGCCTCTTATTCGCATTTCGTTGTTGACGGTCCTGGCTTCAGGCTTGTTGGCTGCCACCTTGCCCTTGGGTGCAGCCGATGGCGACAAAGCTTTGTTGGACAAAGCCAAAGCCTTGTTCAAACCCTTGCCGGCCACTTCAGCTTTGGCCGACAGCACGCCACAACGGGTGGCGCTGGGCAAGGCCTTGTTTTTTGAAACACGTGTGTCCAACGATGGACGGCTTGGCTGTGCCACCTGTCACAACCCGGCGTTTTATGGCGCCGATGCCTTGGCCCTCTCGGTGGGTGTGAATGGCAAGGTGCTGCCCCGCAATGCCTCCACCGTGTTCAACACCTCGTTGCTGATGGCGCAGCATTACGGTGGCAACCGGGTGAGTGTGGAAGACCAAGCCGTCAAAGCCTTGCTCAGTCCCTTGGCCTATGGCAACACCAGCTACGAGCAAGTGGAAAAAAAGTTGCAAGTCTTGGGTTACCAAAGCCTGTTTGACAAAGCCTTTCCCGGTGAAGCCAAGCCTTTGAGTGCCGACAACTGGGGCAAGGCCATTGGCGCTTACGAACGCACCTTGCTGACACCGGCGCCCTTCGATCAATTTTTGAAGGGCGATACCCAAGCGTTGTCACCCCAAGCCAAATTGGGTTTGGCCAAGTTCATCGACACCGGTTGCGCGGGTTGCCACAACGGCGTGTCGGTGGGTGGGCAGATGTACCAAAAATTTGGCATCACCCAAGACTATTGGTTGGCAACAGGCAGCACTGAAAAAGAAGCTTTCAAGGGCTTCGACAAAGGCCGCTTCCATGACACCAAAAACGAGGCCGATGCCTTCATGTTCAAAGTGCCGCAGTTGCGCAATGTGGCGGTGACACCGCCTTATTTTCACGATGGCTCGGTGGCCACATTGCCCCAAGCGGTGCGTGTCATGGCGCAATTGCAACTGGGCAAACAACTCCCTGATGAAGACGTGGCCCACATCGTCAGCTTCCTTGAAAGTCTGACGGGTGAAGTGCCCGCTGATTTCGCCAAGGCACCGGTGCTGCCTGTCGCGCCGCACTGATTTTTGTTTGCCGAAGTCGTCGTGACCATCAAAACCCCAAGCATTTGCAAATGGCTCTTGTTGGCATTTGGCTTGTGCGCAGGACCCGCCATGGCGGGCTGGACCTACTTGGGCAACCTGGATGGCGACACAGTGATGTACGACAAAACCACGCTGGTGCAAAAGAAACGCAATGCCACCATTTGGATGCTGACCAACTACGGCAACATCACGATTCAAGATGTGTTGTCGGTCACCAAATGGCTTGAATTTGATTGCGATAAAAACAAATTCCGCTACTTGGCCGTCTACGGCTATGAAGGTCAAATGCAAACTGGGGCGCGTTTGATCTTCAATCCCAATCCCACTGAATGGGGACCCGTGCAACAAGGCTCGGTCATCCAGAGCATCCAAAACTTCGCATGTTTGCGCTACCCCTTGCTTCCCAAAAGATGAAATTCATAGAAACCCCGTTGCTGCGCATTGGTTACAAAGAGTGGAACCCTGAAGGGACACGCACCATCGTGCTGACCCATGGTTGGCCCGACAGCTTGCGCTGCTGGCACGCAGTGGCACCCTTGTTGGTGGATGCGGGCTACCGGGTGATTGCGCCTGCTTTGCGTGGCTTTTTACCCACCACTTTTTTGCACGAGGACACGCCTCGCACCGGGCAACTCTCTGCATTGGGGCGCGACATGGTGGACTTTGTACACGCGCTTGAACTGCATCAACCGATCTTGGTGGGGCATGACTGGGGTGCTCGCGCCGTGGCCAATGCCTGTGGCTTACAGCCGGGTATTGCCAGTCACATGGTGCTGTTGTCGGTGGGGTATGGCACCAATGATCCGCATCAGGCCCTGAGCATCGAACAAAGCCATTTGTACTGGTACCACTGGTTCATGTCCACCGCGCGTGGCATGCAAACCGTGCGGGAGGAGGGCAAGGCCTTCGCGCAACACATGTGGGACCACTGGGCACCCAAGGGTTGGTATCTCCCCCATGAATTCGATCAAACCGCATTGGCCTTCAACAATCCCGACTGGGCCGAGGTGGTGCTGCACTCCTACCAACACCGCTGGGGCAACGCTGAAGGCGATCCGACTTACGCTGACGATGAAGCCCAGCTGCAACCTGCGCCGGTCATCAGCATTCCTTCATTGGTATTACACGGGGCATTGGACGGGGCCAGTTTGCCGGCCACTTCAGCCCATAAAGAGCAGTTTTTCAGTGGGCGTTATGAACGCCAGGTGCTGCCCGGTGTAGGCCACTTCCCACAGCGCGAAGCCCCAGCCAAGGTCGCTCAAGCCATCTTGAAATTCATCGCCTGATCAACTCTCTAGCCAATCGATGATGGGCTGCCATTGCTGCAAGTCTTTCTCGATTTTGCTGGGCGATAAATCAAACAAACTCAAGCCGTGTGCAGCCAAGTGCAGGTAGTACTGGGTATCGCGCAAAAAGCTGATGATGGGCAGGTCGAGGGTGGCCATGAATTCGCGCAACTTGTTTGCGGCGATGGTGCGCTCGTCAACCCGCATGCCAACAATACCAACCTTGGTTTTGGTGCCGCGTGTTGCTTCTCGCAATTGAGTGATGAACGCTTGGGCGGCGTACATGTCAAAGATGCTGGGCATGATGGGAATCATCACCCGGTCCGCCCTGGACACCACTTCTTTGAAACGCCACCCCCCCAAGCCACCAGGGGTGTCAATCACCACATGGGTGGTGCCGCGTGGCGGTTTGGCGGTCAACACCAAATCCGCTTGCAATTCCCAAGTGGAAATGGGGCTAACCGTGTCGGGACGCAAATCGAGCCACAGTTTGGACGACTGCTGCACATCAGCATCCCCCAGCATGACCGCATGGCCTCTGGAAGCAAAATAACCTGCCACGTTGGTGGACAGGGTGGATTTACCGGCTCCCCCTTTGGGGTTGGCGATCACAATCACTGGCATATCAAGACAAATCCCAACCTTTGCCGCTTCTGCAATGGCTCAGGGCTTGGTTGAACAAGGCCTGACCCGATTGCTTGCCGGCTGTGGCAAACAAATAATTCTTGAGCGGCATCATATCGATGGAACGGGCACAGTCAAAGCCCCTGCCTTGTTCGCCGTTCAAATGCAACACCACCCGGCCATTGGCCTGCACCCGTTTGCGTTGCGCCCCCAAATAGGCCAGAGCGCAAGCAGATTCACACACATGTCCTTCGGTAACGATGACTTCCACACCTTGGCTTTGAAACAACAAGCCGAGTTGGGTGCCCAATAACAATTCGCCTTCGGCCGAATTCAAATAGACCGGTGTCACCACGCGCCGACCATCTTTGCGAATGCAAGGCGTCACACGTTGCAACATGCCGTTCAGGGTCTGCAAACTGCTGCTGTTGATGGTGCCGGAGAACTCCAAAATATCCAAAGAGCCGGAGAGGCATTCGGGGAAGCGCACCTGGGCTTGGCGGGCTTCAAAGTCGTCACCTTGTACGACGCTGAGCACCCGCACATTGACCGCAGGGTAGCCATAGGTCTGTGAACCCAGCACCACATGGTGAACATCAGGTGCAGGTGTGGCGCAACCTACCAGGGTCAGCAGCAAGCAAAGAAGGCGAAAAGGCAGGGCGTTCATGGGCATCCTCAGAGGAGAAGAAATTCAATCGATCCTTACAGGGTCGGATGCAGCCCAGCAAACTTGAGTCGAGCATGAAAAAACCGCCCCGAAGGGCGGTTTTCAAGGAGGGACGCGAAGTTCAGTGAACCACCATCAGGGTGAAGGGGAACACATAGGCTTGCAAAGTGACCAAGATGCCCACCAAACAGGCCAGGGCGATGGAGTGGAAAAACACATAGCGCAGGATGTCGCCTTCGTGGTTGAACCAGCGGGTGGCGGTGGAGGCCACAACGATGGACTGGGCGTCCACCATCTTGCCCATCACGCCGCCAGAACTGTTGGCCGCGCCCATCAGGTTGGGCGACAAGCCGAGTTGTTCGGCAGCCACTTTTTGCATGCCGCCAAACAGCACGTTGGATGCGGTGTCGGAGCCAGTGAGTGCCACGCCCAACCAGCCCATCAAAGTGCCAAAGAATGGGTAGAACACGCCGGTGTTGGCAAACGCCAAGCCCAAGGTGGTGTCGGTGCCGCTGTAGCGGGTGAGTGAACCCAGAGCCAACATCAGCACGATGGTGAGCAACGAGTAACGCACCAGCCAAATGGTGTTGATGAAGATGCGTACCAAATTCAGCGGGTTGTATTTCATCACCAGACCACCCACGATGGCCGACAGCAAAATGCCTGTGCCGGTGGCGGACAACAGATTCAAGGTATAGACGGCGCCTTCAGCCTTGGGTGAGGGCACAACGGGTGGCATTTTTTCAACCAAGTTGTGCAGGCCTTCAATGGGGAACTTCGGCGCAAAAATGCTGTTGAAGAATTCCTTCACAGGTGGCAAGCCCCAGATGAAGATGAACACGGTGAGGATGGCCCAAGGGGTCCATGCACGCAGCACATCGGCGCGTGAATGCTTGGTGTGCACCTTGACGGCTTTGGCTTCGCCGCCATCGGTTTCATGACCCTTGAGGGAGACCGAGGTCCAAATGTTTTTGGGTTGCCAGTATTTGAGGAAGGTGACCAAACACGCCATGGAGACCACGGCTGCAATCACGTCGACCAACTCGGGGCCGATGTAGTTGGACACGAAGAACTGCATGATGGCAAAGCTCAGGCCCGTGACCAAAATGGCTGGCCAGACTTCCATCATGGCGCGGCGACCGGCAAAAGCCCAAATCAACCAAAACGGCACGAGCAAAGAGAAGAAGGGGAGTTGACGACCGACCATCGCTGAAACGGCCATGGCGTCATAGCCATGCACTTTGGCCAGCGTCAAGATGGGGGTGCCCAAAGCGCCAAACGCCACTGGCGCGGTATTGGCAATGAGTGACAAGCCAGAAGCGGCCAAGGGTGAAAAACCCAGGCCAATCAGGATGGCTGCGGTCACGGCCACTGGTGTGCCAAAACCTGCAGCACCTTCAAAGAAAGCACCAAAGGCAAATGCAATCAACAGCAGTTGCAAACGACGGTCTTCAGTGATGCCGGCGATGGAGTCTTGCAGGACTTGGAAACTGCCGTTTTGTTCGGTGAGTTGATGCAAGAAGATGATGTTGAGCACAATCCAACCAATGGGCAACAAACCCGTGAGGCCGCCATACAGTGCTGCATTGGCCGCCATTTCGGTGGGCATGCCGTAAGTGAAAATGGCCACGGCCAGCGCAGCAATCAAGCCCGCACCAGCTGCAATATGGGCCTTCATGTGCAAGAAACCCAAACCCACCAGCATCACGACGACAGGGACGGCAGCCAGCAAAGTGGATAAAACCATGCTCCCCATCGGGTCGTATATTTGTTGCCATACCATTTGTAGATCTCCGATAGCGAAAAAAGAAAATTATAGAAACAACCCTCAAAGGGTTAACCCCAGCATTCACTTGAATCTCATAAGGCTTTTCATGATCACACGCACACTCTTTTCTTCCGACCATGATGCATTCCGCGACAGCTTCAAACGCTTCATGCAGGCTGAAATTGCGCCGCACCATGCCCAATGGGAAGAGCAAGGTTATGTGGACAAAGCCGTTTGGCAAAAAGCCGGTGCCTTGGGCTTTTTGTGCATGAGCTTGCCTGAAGCCTACGGTGGTGCAGATGCCGACAAGTTGTATTCCATCATTCAAATGGAAGAACTCAGCGCTGCTGGTTTTTCAGGCATTGGTTATGGCTTGCATTCGGAAATCGTGGCGCCTTATCTGCTGCATTACGGCACCGAGGCGCAAAAAGCCAAGTACCTGCCGAAGTTGGCCTTGGGCGAGATGGTGGGTGCCATCGCCATGACCGAACCGGCTGCGGGCAGTGATTTGCAAGGCATCAAAAGCACGGCGATTCAACAAGCCGATGGCAGTTTTGTGTTGAACGGCAGCAAAACCTACATCACCAATGGCTGGCATTCCGACCTGGTGATCGTGGTGGCCAAAACCAACCCCAGCGCTGGGGCCAAGGGCACCAGTTTGTTGTTGATTGAGCAAGGCATGGCCGGTTTCACCAAAGGCAAACCACTGAAAAAACTAGGGCTGCGTGCACAAGACACGTGCGAGCTCTTTTTCGACAACGTCAAAGTACCTGCCGACAACCTCCTGGGTGGCCCCGACTTTTTGAACAAAGGCTTCATCGGCTTGATGGAGCAACTGCCCTGGGAGCGTTTGCAAATCGCCATTGGTGCCGTGGCCGCATCGCAAGCAGCCATCGGCTGGACCATGGACTTTGTGAAGCAACGCCAGGTGTTTGGCCAAGCTGTGGCGGCTTATCAAAACACCCGCTTCAAACTCGCTGAAATGCAAACCGAGGTGCAAATTGCACAGGTGTTTGTCGACAAGTGCACCGAGTTGCTGTTGAAAGACGACCTCGACACCGCCACGGCCAGCATGGCGAAATACTGGTGCTCCGATTTGCAATGCAAAGTGATGGACGAGTGTGTTCAGTTGCACGGCGGCAGCGGCTTCATGTGGGAATACCCCATCACCCGCGCTTATGCCGATGCAAGGGTCCAGCGCATATACGGCGGCACCAACGAGATCATGAAAGAAGTCATCACCCGCAGCATGGGCCTGGGCAAGTAAGGCGCTTAGCTGATGACCAAGGTGTGAAAACCAAATTCGCCTTTGGCGCGGTCGGCAAAGTAGCTGCGCAAGGTTTCTTTCACGGTTCTGAAGGCCAGGTCGTCCCAAGGAATTTCGGCCTCTGAAAACAAACGCGCTTCCATGGTTTCATGACCAGGGTTCAAGGCGTCGCTTTGCATGGCAGCGCGAAAGAAAAAATGCACTTGGCCGACACGCGGCACATCGAGCACCGTGAACAAGGCTTGCATTTGAATGTCGGCACCGGCTTCTTCGTCGGTTTCACGGGCCGCGCCCTCGGCCAAGGTTTCGTGCAATTCCATGAAGCCCGCCGGCAAGGTCCAAAAGCCTTTGCGCGGTTCGATGTTGCGCTTGCACAGCAAGACCTTGTCACCCAGCACGGGAATGGTGCCCACCACGTTCAAGGGGTTTTCATAGTGCACGGTGTTGCACGCTGGGCAAACCGCACGCTGGCGTGTGTCGCCATCGTCAGGCAAGCGACGCACCACGGCGGTGCCGCAGTTTTTGCAATGTTTGATCGCGCTGGACCAGGCGTTTGTCATGAGGTGCTTTCAGGCGTTGCAGGCAGGTCGGGAGTTTAGGTCAGGGTCAGGGTGTTCAGACGCCTTGGTATCCTCTGGGCCTATGAAACTCCACAACTATTTCCGTTCTTCTGCTTCTTTCCGGGTGCGCATCGCGCTGGCCCTGAAAGGTTTGAATTACGAGTACCACGCGGTGCATTTGGCCAAAGGCGAGCAATTTCAAGACGCCTTCACCCAACTCAACAGCGATGCCTTGGTGCCCATGCTCGACATCGATGGTCTGCGCCTGACGCAATCCATGGCCATCATCGAGTACTTGGATGAAACCCATCCCACGCCTGCACTCCTGCCCAAAGACGCCGCAGGCCGCGCACGTGTGCGTGCCTTGTCCCAAGCCATTGCCTGTGAAATCCATCCCATCAACAACTTGCGCATCTTGAAATACCTGAGTGGCACCTTGAAGTTGGACGAGGACACGAAAAACACCTGGTACCGCCACTGGGTCAGCCTGGGCTTGCAAGCCTTTGAAAAGCAGTTGGCACATTCACCCGCAGGTGCGTTTTGCCATGGTGACACCCCCAGCATGGCCGACTGCGTGTTGGTGCCGCAAATCTTCAACGCCCAGCGCTTCAAGGTGGAGCTTGGCGGCTTCACGCGCACCATGGCGGTGTTCGAGGCCTGCATGGCCTTGCCCGCTTTTCAACAAGCTCAACCCAGTGCCTGCCCCGACTTTGAACCCTGAAGGCTTGCCTCGCTTGCCCGACTGGCCAGGTGCGCGGGTGTTTTGCAGCACCCGCACGGGCGGCGTTTCCAAAGCGCCCTGTGACAGCTTGAACTTGGGTTTGCATGTGGGTGACGACCCAAGCGATGTGGCTGTGAACCGCCAACGCTTGGCCGATGCGTGGGGCGCCAAGCCCGTGTTTTTGAACCAGGTGCATGGCACGGCATTGATTCAACTAGACGATCACACCCCAGACCACCAAGAGGCCGATGCCTGTTGGAGCCAGCAGCCCGGCGTGGCCTGCACCATCATGGTGGCCGATTGCTTGCCCGTGTTGTTTTACCAACCCCATGCCCGGGTGGTGGCTGCGGCCCATGCCGGTTGGCGTGGCCTGTCGGCGGGCGTGCTGGAAAACACCTTGAAAACCTTGTCACATGTCGGCGCTGCCCACACATGGCAGGTTTGGCTGGGTCCCTGCATTGGCCCGCAGGCCTTTGAAGTAGGCGACGAGGTGCGCGTCGCTTTCGCCCCGCAAGGCCCGTTGGACGGGGCTTTCAAGGCCTTGCCCGAACCTGGCAAGCACCTGGCGAACCTGCCCCTGTTGGCCCGGCAACGCCTGCTTCAGGCCGGCCTGCAAGCGGTGCAAGGCAACGACGGCACCCCAGCGTGGTGCACCTTCACCCAAGCCCATGTGTATTTTTCGCACCGGCGCGATGGCCGCAGTGGCCGATTTGCCGCAGGAATCACTTTGGCTTAACTCATGTCAGGGGTTTGTAGGGGTGGCGAAATCTAATACCCCGCATAAGATCTTCACCAAACGCCCGAGACAACGCCATGACGTCAATTCCCGCCATCCAGATCCCGCCCGAGAAGTTGACCGAACTGCAGGCGCAATACGCGCAAGAACTGCAAGCCCTGTGGCAACAAGGTTTGAACGCCGCGCCATCCCTCAAAGACCGCCGTTTCGCGGCCCCCGCCTGGCAAGACAACCCGGTGGCTGCTTTCAATGCCGCGTTGTACCTGCTCAATGCCCGCACCATGATGTCCTTGGCTGAAAAGGTGGATACCGACGAAAAAACCCGTGCGCGTATTCAGTTTGCTGTGGAGCAATGGGTGGCCGCCACATCCCCCAGCAACTTCATGGCGCTCAACGCGGATGCGCAGAAAAAAGCACTCGACACCCAAGGCGAGAGCATCAAGCAAGGCATTCAAAACATGCTGCACGACATGCGACAAGGCCATGTGTCGATGACCGATGAAAGCCTGTTCGAGGTGGGCAAAAACGTGGCCACCACCGAAGGTGCGGTGGTGTTTGAAAACGAGTTGTTCCAACTCATCGAATACAAGCCGCTCACTGCCAAGGTCTACCAGCGCCCATTTTTGCTGGTGCCGCCTTGCATCAACAAGTTTTACATCCTCGATTTGCAGCCCACCAATTCACTGGTGCGCTATGCCGTGTCGCAAGGCCACCGCACCTTTGTGGTGAGTTGGCGCAACCCGGACGAGTCCATGTCGCACACCACCTGGGATGACTATGTCGAGCGCGGTGTCATGCAAGCCATCGAGGTGGCGCGACAAATTGGCAACATGCCGCAAATCAACGCCCTGGGCTTTTGTGTGGGCGGTACCTTGCTGACCTCCGCGCTGGCGGTGTTGGCCGCGCGTGGGGAAGACCCGGTGGCCAGTGCCACCTTGCTCACCACCTTTGTCGACTTCTCTGACCCCGGGGTTTTGGATGTGTTCATCGACGAAGCTTTTGTGAAATTCCGCGAAGCGCAGTTTTCAGATGGCGGCCTGATGGCTGGTCGGGACATGGCCTCCACCTTCAGTTTCTTGCGCCCCAACGACTTGGTGTGGAACTACGTGGTGGGCAACTACTTGAAGGGTGAAACACCACCGCCGTTTGACTTGCTTTACTGGAACAGCGACTCGACCAACTTGCCCGGCCCCATGTACGCCTGGTATTTGCGCAACACCTATTTGGAAAACAACTTCATCCAACCGGGCAAGGCCACGGTGTGTGGCGAACAGATTGATTTGCGCAAAGTCGATTTGCCGGTCTACATCTACGGCTCACGCGAAGACCACATCGTGCCCATTGGTGGTGCTTATGCCTCCACCCAGGTGCTGCCAGGTCCCAAGCGGTTCGTCATGGGCGCGTCGGGCCACATTGCGGGCGTCATCAACCCGCCTGCGGCCCACAAACGCAGCCATTGGATTCGCTCGGACAGCAGTTTCCCGGCCAGCATCGACGGCTGGTTGGCCAAAGCCAAAGAGCACCCCGGCAGTTGGTGGACCGATTGGTCGGCTTGGCTGAAGAAACACGCAGGCCAGCAAGTGGCTGCGCCCAAAACCTATGGCCGGGGCAATTTGAAAGCCATCGAACCTGCACCCGGACGCTATGTTCAAAAACGCGCGTGAGCAATATTTAAAACAACCAGAGGAGACAACAACATGAGTCAAAAAATCGCCTACGTGACGGGCGGCATGGGCGGCATCGGTACCGCCATTTGCCACCGCTTGCACAAAATGGGCTACAAAGTGATCGCCGGTTGCGGCCCTAGCCGTGACTTCGACAAATGGCTGGGCGAACAAAAAGCCATGGGCTACACCTTCTACGCTTCTGTCGGCAATGTCGCCGATTGGGAATCCACCACCGAAGCCTTCAGCAAAGCCGTCGCCGAACACGGCCCCATCGATGTGCTGGTGAACAACGCGGGCATCACGCGCGACCGCATGTTCTTGAAGATGAGCGTGGACGATTGGAAAGCCGTCATCGACACCAACTTGAACGCCATGTTCAACGTCACCAAACAAGTGGTGCCCGGCATGGTTGAAAAGGGTTGGGGCCGCATCATTCAAATTTCATCCGTCAATGGCGAAAAAGGCCAATCAGGTCAAACCAATTACTCGGCGGCCAAAGCCGGTATGCACGGTTTCACCATGGCCTTGGCGCAAGAAATGGCCAACAAGGGCGTGACCGTCAACACCGTCAGCCCCGGCTACATCGGCACCGACATGGTCAAAGCCATCAAGCCCGAAGTGCTGGAAAAAATCGTCGCCACCATTCCTGTCAAACGCTTGGGCACGCCTGAAGAAATCGGCTCCATCGTGGGTTGGTTGGCAGGCGACGAATCAGGCTTCACCACCGGTGCAGACTTCTCCTGCAACGGCGGCCTGCACATGGGCTAAGGCATGCAAGCAGCGTGGTATGAGCGCAATGGCGCAGCCGCCGAGGTTTTGGTGCTGGGCGAGTTGCCCACGCCCCAGCCTGCGGCCGGTGAGGTGAGGGTGCGGTTGCACGCTTCGGGGGTCAACCCTTCGGATGTGAAGTCGCGCATGGCACGGCCCTTGGGTGGACCCCGCATCCTGCCGCACAGCGATGGTGCGGGCGTCATTGACGCGGTGGGCGAGGGCGTTTCTGCCAGCCGCATCGGTGAACGTGTGTGGACCTGGAACGCGCAGTGGCAACGCCCCGATGGCACCTCGGCGCAATATGTGGTGTTGCCCAGTGCGCAAGCCGTGTTGATGCCCGACAGCTTGTCGTTTCATGCCGGGGCTTGCATGGGCATTCCGGGCCTCACAGCCCTGCAAGCCATGCGCTTGGCGGGCAAGGTGCGCGGTCAACACATCTTGGTCACGGGTGCGTCTTCCGCGGTGGGTCACTACATCACGCAAATGTTGTCGCAAGCCGGTGCCACAGTCATCGGCACGGTGGGCAACCCCGCCAAAGCAGCCCACGCCAAAGCCGCAGGTGCGGCGCATTGTTTGTTTTACAAAACCGAGGACGTGGTCGCCAGGGTGAAAGACATCACCAACAGGCAGGGCGTGGACGCAGTCATTGACATGGATTTCTCCACCACCGCGGGTTGGTTGGCGCAGGGCTTGGTGAAACACCACGGTCAAGTCATTTGCTATGGCTCCAACCCACCACCCGACATCAGCATCAGTTTCAGGCCCTTGTTGTTTGCCTCCATCGGCTTGAAATTTTTCTTGGTTTACGACCTGACACTGGCAGACCGCCAAGCCTGTTTGGCGCAGCTGTCTGAGATGTTGAGCCAAGGCGTTTTGCAGCACTGCATTGGCGCGGTGTTTCCGCTGAAAGACATCGTGCAAGCGCACGAAACCGTGGAAGCTGGGCAGACCATCGGCAACGTGGTGCTCGACATCCCGCAATGACCGCAGAGGTGGTGCCGGGCATGAAGAAAACCATCGCGATTTTCTTGCAGCACCCCACCTGTTCGGCCGATTCGGTCAATGGCATCATCGCCGCCTTTGCGGGTTTGGCACGCATCAAAATATTCACCAAGCACAAAGTGGCGGTGGGTTTTTTCGACGATGTGGACTTGGTGGTGTTTCCCGGTGGCGACGGTGAAGCCACGGCGTTTCGCAGCGTGCTCAAACCCAATTTGGCCGATGTGCGCGAATTCATGCAGCGCGGTGGCAAGTACTTGGGCATTTGCATGGGCGCGTATTGGGCCGACGCGTACTATTTCAATTTGCTGCAACGCACCCGCTGCGTGCAATACATCAAGCGACCGCGTGCCGACATCCGGTCATCGTATGGCACTGTGGCACCGGTGAAATGGTTGGGCCGCGAAGAGCAGATGTATTTCTACGACGGCCCCACCTTTTTAGGCGGCAGCTTTCAAACCGTGGCCACCTATGCCAATGGCGACCCGATGGCCATCGTGCAAGGCCATGTGGGCTTGATTGGCTGCCACTTGGAAAGCCAACAGCATTGGTACAGCAAGAAATACATGCAGCCGCATTGGCACCAAAACCAACACCACCCGGTGCTGTGGCAGTTTGTGGCCAACCACTTGTTGAACGCCAACCAAATGCAGCTGTTTTAAGGCTTGCCCCGCAAGGCGTTGATTTGGGCAGGTGACAACACCGGCATCAAGAAGTTGATTTGCGACTTGGTCATGTTGGCCAATTGCGCGGGCGTGAACGCGTTGATCTGCTTGTTGCTCAAGCCAGCCAAAGTTTGCAAGTCCACCTTGGGCAACACCTGGGGGTTGATGGCGCGGATTTGCGAATCAGCGTCCAGCAGGCGCAGCACTTGTTTCAATTGCGGCGCTTCCAAAGAGGCCACTTGGGCGGCGGGCAAGGATTGCACTTGTGCATCACTCCATTGGCTTAACGCCTTGAGCGAAGACCCAAGAGCTGATGCTGTTGGATTGGCATCCTGCGGCTCAGCCGCAGCCATGTAGGTCACGACGGGCAAGACCAAGCCTTTGGAAGTCACACGTTTTTGAACGCTGTCGGCCACCACAGCATCTGCTTGTTTGGCAAGCGGTGGTGTCGGTTTGAGTGGGGGTTCAGAAACCAAGTTGGCAGAGACAGTTTCGGCGCTGAATGTCGATACAGCTGAACGAATAGGCGCGATATCGGCTGTCGCTGTGATCGGCGATAGAGCGTAATTGCCCAAATCGATGTTGGTCAACTTGACGTTGCTCACGCTCACGATTTTGGAGTTGCCCACATTCGCATCTTTGAAACTGCCAGTTGCAGTGCTGGTATCTAAGCCGATGTTGTCAGCGCTGTAAGCAAGACCATCGGTACTGCTGGTGCTGCCATTGCGCACGGCCGCAGCAGCGGTGTTCAAGGTGGCTTTGCTGGTTTGATCGTAGGTTTTGCTGGCTGCAGTGATGCCTGAAGCGGTCAGGTATTTGGGGGTGATGCTGGCCGCCACAGTGGGATTGGTGAGGCTCAAGAGGTAGTCATCTGAAGGGTTTGTGCGAGACCCCGTGATTTCTGGAAGCGCCAAACCGCTGATGGTGAGTGTTTTCGCTGATTTGACATTGGCATCGTTGTAGCTGGCACTCAAGCTTGTCAGGTCAGTGCTGACAACAGTGTCTCCGCTGACCAGGCCCGTCCAGGTGATCTTTGGGGAAAAACCTGCAGGCGCATTCAAGCTTGCATCATAAATTTTTGTCACGCCTGTGTTCGTCACGGTGGCTGTCAATGTTTTTCCAGTGATGGTGGCATCCACCTTTCGGCTTGCGTCACCAAGGGTGTAGTTTTGGGCCAAGCCAGGGTTGGTATCTTTCTCATTGCCGTTGGTCATGGTCAATGCAATGTCGGCTTTGCTGGCGGTTCCTACGCGGGCACTGTTGTAGGTGCCAGTGCCACTGAAATTCAAGGATTCATTCCCCACCAAGCCTGAATTGGAAGTGGCTGCAACTGGTGTGATGGCGAGTTGATCGGCCACAAGCTGTGCTGTGCCGTCAAAGGCTTTAGGGGTCACTTCGACGTTGACGGATAGGGGCCGTTGGTTGATGATGCCCACGGCGGTTTGCCCAGAGTCAAGTTTGTAATTCTTTATCAGTTCCCCACTGCTTTCATCTGCTAGTGAAAGAGATTTGACCGTCACAAGGTTATTCCCAACCACATTCTTGGTTTGAAATTCAGCTGCATCCACTGTTGCGGTCACTTTTTCATCGCCGACCAAACCAGATGTGATCGTCAAAACGCCAGTGGCGGTGGTTTTTCCATCGTAAAGTTTGGGCGCCACACTCAAACTGGCAGACAAGGCTTTTTGCCTGATGGATGCAGTGGTATTTAAAGTGGTGATAGACAGTGCGTAGTTGCCAGCATCAAGGCCAGAAATGCCAATCCCTGAGATGGTCACATCTTTGCCAGTCCCAGCATTCTTATCGCTAAACACACCACTCAAGCTGCTTAATTTCAACAGATCCCCCGTGATTTGCCCCGTGCTGCTGAGTGAATAACTAGCCGTTGTTGTGCCGTCATAGTCTTTGTTGTTGGCAACTGCGGTCACCGTCAGGGTTTTGGCTGTAATCTTCGCCGTTGTCAGCAGTCCACTGGCCAAACTGTAATTGCTGGCCAACCCGCTACCCGACACTAGTTTCACCGAGTCCAAGGTGACCACTTTCAGGCCTACATTTTTATCTGCGAAAGAGGCCGTGCCTGTCGCGGTTACAACTTCACTGCTTACCAATGTAGTGGGCGTGATGGTGATAGCCAATGTTGAAGAATCTACAACTGTGGAGCCGTCATAAGTTTTATCAACTGCTGTAAAGCTTGCAGTCAAAACCTTTGGCAGGATCGTTGCTGATGTCGTGGCAGTGGTGCTGGTCAAGGTGTAATTTCCAGCGTCTGTACCTGCTTTGGTGATACCCCTGACGGTCACCGTTTTAGATGTGCCTGCATTCGCATCACTGAATTCGCCGACTGTGCTTCCAATCGTCAGTGTGTCGCCTGAAACCGCGTTGTTGGCAAGCGTGTAGGAGGCCACTGTATCTGCGTTGTATTCCCTATCGCTGGCGGTTGCAGTCACCGTCAATGGCCTGGCAGTTATGTTGGCCGTGGTTGAGCCACTGGTGGTCAGCAGGTTGTAGTTCGTGGCATCAATCCCACTGAGGCTGATCCCTGTGACGCCGATAGATTTGCCAATACCCACATCCTTGCTTGCAAAGCTTGCCGTGCTTGCAAAGCTCAATTTGTCACCAGCGATTCGGTCGTCTGAATTCACAACTAGATTGGCGCTTGTGCCGCCGTCATAGACCTTGTCCAGCCCCAAAAGGCCAAAGATCGTTAAATCTCTTTTGTTGATGTTGCCCGTTGATGTGGCGGTGAGGTTGCTGATGCTGTAGTTGGCTGCATCTGCACCATTCAAACTCAGGCTGCTGGCCGTGATGGTTTTGCCCGTGCCCACATTTTTGTCAGCGAATGTGGTGCTTCCAGCACGTGCACTCACCACATCAATGCCCAATTTATCGGTGCTCAATCCCAAGCTGGCCGCGGTGGTGCCGTCGTAGACCTTGTTGTTACTGTCTGCCGAAACGCCCGCCACAATCAATGGTTTGGTGGACACAGTCAGGGTCCCCGTCACTGGCGTGTTGAATTGGTAGCCGAGCAGATCGGTTGCAGTGGGTGTGATGGCATAGGTTCCGGCCCTGGTGTAGCCGCTGGTCGAGGTGCGGTTGTTGGTCAAGCCTTCAGCCAAATTGCTCAAAGCGATGCCGCTGGTGTCGGTGTTCAAAAAACCTGCAGCCGTGGGTGTGCCAGGCACAAAGCTGTTGCCATACACGATGGTTTGGCTGGCCGAGGTCAAAGTCAATGTGGGGTTTTGTCGGTAAATCAAATTCAAACCCGTGCCCAAGGCCAAGCTGAAGTTGCTGAGCGTGGCATTGCTGTTGTAGCGATACCGACCCAAGCCCGAGGTGCCCACATAGGCTGCGACCACCAGACTGCCAAGGACCGAACCAGTGTAGAGCTTGCCAGTGCCGCCCGCACCCATGGTGATGGTTTTGCCGGCTGTCATCAAGATGTTGTAGCCAAAGGGGTTGACGCTGCTGGTGCTGCCGGTGTAAGCCCCAGGGCTCAAATCCGCACCGGCGTTCAGAATGACAGCCTTGTCCGTCGTGCTGGTGGTGGCGATGTTGTCGTTGATGAACAAATTGCCTTTGTTCACTTGGACGTTCACATTGCCGGTGGCGCTGATGCCACTCGTCAAACCCACCGTGCCCACCGTGAGGCCTGCACCCAACGGATTGCTGGTGCTGACCGCGTTGCTCACTTGGGTGCTGCTCAGACTCAAGCTTTTCACATTGGCGGCCACCGTGCCAATGCGGTTGTTGTCGTGCGTCAACGTCACATCTGAGGCGCTTGCTTGCAAGCGCAGGTTGTTGACATCCAAAGGCTTGGACTGGTTGACCGTGCCCGTGCCAGCCACCGACACATTCAAGGTGTCCACACTCACAGGGGCACCCAAGGCCACGAAGCCATTGCTGCTGCTGTCTGAGCCGCCTGCACTGAGATTCAAGGTGGAACCCGAGCCAGCCAGCGTGATGCTGTTGTTTACAATGATGCTGGTGTCTGCACTCAGGGTCAGGTTGGCTGAGTCTTTGGTGGTGCTGATGGCCCCATTCACCGTGATGTTGCCAGCCTCGATGCCTGTGACCGCGCCCGTGGTCTTGACCTCGACACTGGTGCCTGCATCCAGCAAGCTGTTGATGGCCGTGTTGGCAATTTGCGAGCCGGTGGCAGAGGGCGTCCACACGCCATCCGTTGAACTGTTGTTGCTGGTGCTCGATGTGATGGTGACATCCCACGGATCAAACAACCAGGTGCCGGCCGTGCCCGCTTTGGCACTGGCGTCGCCTTTCACACCTGCCGTGTTGAGCTGGTGCCCCGAGGTTTCAATACGGCCACCATCGCCGCCCAAGGCCCCACCACGGGCCAGCAACTGGCCTTGCACCTGGGTGCTGCCTTGGGTGTTACGGATGTTGGACCAGACCACCACGGTGCCGCCGTTGCCTTTGTTCAGCGCGGAGGCATTCAGCACAACACCGGGTTTCACAATCACTTCATTGGCTTGTCGGATGAGGGCGTTTTGACCTTGCCAGTCACCGCCAATCAAGACCTTGCCACCACCGGCTTGGCCACTGGCATCGACCCGTGCCTGCGCCGACAGGGTGACTTTGTCGCCGGTCACCACCACCTCGCCGCCCTTGCTGCCAGCCGCCACACCAGCGGCGCTGATCTGGCCACCCATGTCGACCAAGCCTTGCGTGCCGCCATCCAAAAACACGCGGCCTTCGCGGTTCACCAAAGACAAAGTTTCAATCGTGCCGCTTTGCTGAATCACGCTGCCCAAGATGGCATTCGCGCTGCGTGCCGACAAAATCACCAAGCCGCCATCGGCGCGAATGACTTGCTTGTTGACGACCAAGGCGTCCATCACCGATTGCTCGACCAACACCGACACCAGCTTGCTGTCGGCGAATTGCAAAATGGTTTTCGAGCCCGCAGCCAAGGCCACCGTGCCTTCTCGCGCCAGCAACACGCCTTCGTTGCGCACCTCGGGGGCCAGCAAGGCGATGTAGCCGCCCAGCGCTGCGGTGATTTGCCCTTGGTTCACCACCGCGCCTTGGTGGCCGTTGACGGCCAGTGCGGCGCCGAATGTGTTGAAGTCGTCGGTTGAAATCGCTTGCGTGGTGGCCACCAAACCGGCCACGTTCACTTGGGCTGTGGGGCCAAACAACACGCCTGCGGGGTTGCTGATGAAGACCTGGCCATTGGCGCTCAAGCGGCCCAAAATTTGACTCGGGTTGGTGTCCAGCACCCGGTTCAACACCACCGAGCTGGCGTTGGGTTGGTTGAACTGCACCGAGGCTTGGCTGCCAATGTTGAAACTGTTCCAGTCCACCACCGCGCGGTTGCTGGTTTGCCCAATCGACAAAGCATTCGGCGCGGTTTGCGTCACCGTGGCTTGGCCAGACACCACCTTCGCGCCTTGCGGCAAGGCGCTGCTGGCCAAGGGGGGTGTTTGCGCGTGCAACTGCAAGCCCATCAAGGCCAAGCACGAAACCAAGGTGGTGCGGCGGTGGACTTGTTTCATGTCAGAAAGCGTAATTCATGTTCAACCAATAGCGGTCCAAGCTGTGGCTACCGTCTTGATCCAGTCCCGCCGTGTTGGCTCCAGGATTGCTGCCTATGCGACGCGCCCACGTGAGTTTGATGTCCGCTTGACCGTGGCCCGTGTTGATGGAAGACCCCAACCACAAACCAGCACCTTGAAGGGCGTAACGGTTGAGCGAGGCCGCATTCGGGTAGTTGTTGTCTTTGTTCATCATGGCCTCACCCCAGTCGTAAAAACCGGCCAAGGTGAGCCTGTTGTCTCCCAAGGGCAGTTGATGTTGCAACTCCAACGAGGCCAACAGGGCTTGGCTGCCACCGGCTTCATTGCTGGGGTAGGCACGAACGCCTTGTGCACCACCCAGGTAAAACTTTTCAGACCCATCCAAGTTGCGGTTGGCGAACTGGGCTTGCAATTGAGCGTTGAAGGATGACGCTTGGCCCAGCGCCACGCGCTGGAAATGGTTCAAGCGCAGGCGCTGAAAATAGCCAGCGGTTTGCGTTGTTTCGCTGTCTTTGCTGATGTGCGACGAGGAGGATGCACTCAAATCCAAATAGCCCAGGGTCCAGTCCACCCCAGAGCGGTATTGCCAGGCACCCGAGGGGTCGGCGTTGGCGTACTCCAAGCCCCAGGTGCTGGTTTGGCTTTGATAGCGTGAGACCATTTCATCAGCCGCATCATTGCGGTAGTGTTTGTTGTCCAGCGCCCAATTGAAGTGCAATTTGCGTTGACCGGTTTGCCACAAGGGGCCATTCAATGCCAGCCCGACCGACGTCGAGGGCCCTTGTGCCTTCAAGCTGGCAAAGTCTTGAACCAGTTTGTAATGCATGACCGAGGCATTGCCGCCTAAGCGCCAGCCGATGGCGCCTACCGGCACAACGTAGTTCAGTCGACCGAATTGCGCACCTTCGCTGTTGAGGATGTTGACGCTGAATTTGTCGGCAACTTTGCGCGGGTTGTTGAAGTTCAGCAAAACGACTTGTCTGAACGTACCCACCGAACGCGCACCGTTGTTGTCCAAACTGACCTGTACCTCGGTTTCCTTGCCCTGACTCAATTGCACCAAGGCAACCGTCTCGCCGGCAGCCTGACCTGCTTGCAAGCTGATTTGCGATTGAATGCCCGGCAACTCGGCCAGTTGCGCTGAAGCGGCATCTATCGCACCCAACTTCACGGGTTGACCACGGGCTTGCTGGGTATCGATGATCTTCACGATCAAATTCGAGGCTGGCAGCAGACCTTGCGGGTCACTGACCACAGTACCCGCAAATGTGGCCTCGGTCACATTGATGCGCAACCAACCGTTGCTGAGTTCTTGTTTGGGCAATTCACCCCGGGCCAACAAACCACGCGCTTTGTAAACCTGGGTCACCGCTTCGGCGATCTGATCGAAATCCGCCATCCCGCTTTTGAAACCCAGCAAAGGTGACAAGGCCTTGCTCAGGTCGTCACTGCTGATGGCGTGGTTACCAGAAAACTTGAAGCCGATGATGTTGATACCGCGCACAGGCGCTTCTGCTGCGGGGTTGCTTGGGGTTGCAGCGTTGCTTGCGGGTGGGGCGGGCTTGGCCTTTTGTTCGGGCGCAGCGGGCGCCACGCTCTCGCGGTCGGCTTGCACGGGTTTGGGTTTGGGTGGCGGGAACTGCACCCAACTTGCGCGGTCGTCCACGGCGCTGACTGCCATTTGCTCATCGGCGGCGGCGCTGGGCGCAGGCAGCAGCCCAACGCAGGCAGCGCTGAGCAGCCAGCCTGACATCGCCTTGGCGACAGGCGAATGGCAAGACTTGCAGGGGAAGAGAGGCAAAATATCCTTGTTCACATGAATTCCACGTTGGGTTATCAACCTTCGACACCTGTGGCGCAAACTTGAGAGATTTTTTTTAAATGCTTTATTTGGTATTCAGTTTGAATCGCTTGTTGCGTGTCCGTTGGCTTCATACGGCGGGGGACTGGGTGGCTGAGGTGCCTGTTTTCAATGCCTAGAAACCTGACCCCACGCCCTGGCGCGCTGTCGGTGGCCCCGATGATGGACTGGACCGACCGGCACTGCCGCTACTTCCACCGCTTGTTGTCGCGCCACGCGCTGCTCTACACCGAGATGGTGACCACCGGTGCGCTCATCCACGGCGATGTGCCCAGGCACTTGGACTTCAACCCCGAAGAGCACCCCGTGGCGCTGCAATTGGGCGGCAGCGAGCCGGCCGATTTGGCGCAAGCCGCCAAGCTGGGTGCGCAATGGGGCTACCAGGAAATCAACCTCAATTGCGGCTGCCCCTCCGAGCGGGTGCAGCGCGGTGCGTTTGGTGCTTGCTTGATGGCCGAGCCGCAGCTGGTCGCCGATGGCGTCAAGGCCATGCGCGATGTGGTGGATGTGCCGGTGACGGTGAAGCACCGCATCGGCCTGGACCGTGGCGAGAGCTACGACTTTGTGCGCGATTTTGTGGGCACCGTGGCGCAGGCCGGTTGCCAGCATTTCATCGTGCACGCCCGCAACGCTTGGTTGCAAGGCTTGTCACCGAAAGAAAACCGCGAGGTCCCGCCCTTGAAACCCGAGTGGGTGCTGCGCCTGAAAACTGATTTCCCAACGCTTGAATTCGTCATCAACGGCGGCATCACCACCTCGACGCAAATCGCCGAGCACCTGAGCGCGTTGGACGGTGTGATGGTCGGGCGCGAGGCCTACCACCGGCCTTGGTTTTTAAGCGAATGGGATGCGCTGATGGGGTTGGCTTCTGCGCCACTGGAGCGCGACGAGGTGGAAGCCCAGATGGTGCGCTACATGGGTTTGCAGGCCAGCCAAGGCGTGGGCTGGTTCGCGGTGTCGCGCCACATGCTGGGGCTGCGCCACGGCCAGCCGGGTGCCAGACGTTGGCGGCAGGTTTGGAGCGACCACCGCTTGAAAGACCGCCCAGCGCATGAAGTGGCCAAGCTGGCGCAAGAGGCTTTGACGCTGTGAAAGGCATGAGCCTTTCTTCTTCTGTTCGCGTGGCCTCCATCGCGATTTGGTGCGTGCCCGCGATGTGGGCCTTCAACTTCATGGTGGCCCGCATGGCCCCCGGCGTCATCGAGCCGCACGGCTTGGCGCTGGGTCGCTGGCTGATCGTGACGCTTTGTTTGGGCTGGTGGACAAGGCGCGAAATTTGGCAACAGCGTGCGCATATTTGGCAAGACTGGCGGCGCTACGTGGTGCTGAGCGTTTTTGGCATGTTGATTTGCGGTGCTTGGGTGTATGTCGGGGCGCGGACCTCGTCGGCCATGAACATTTCGCTGATTTACGCCTCCGCGCCGGTCTTCATTTGCCTGGCCGCTGTGTTTTGGCTGAAAGAACAGATGCGCTGGTGGCAGGGCTTGGGCGTGCTGTTGGCGCTGGGGGGCGTGGTGCACGTGGTGGTGCAGGGCCATTGGGCCCATTTGTCCGAGGTGCAATGGGTGCAAGGGGATGCGCTGATTTTGCTGGCGGCCTGCAGCTGGGCGGCGTTTGCCTTGCTGCAAAAACGCTGGGCCTCGCCGCTGAGCGGCTTGGCCCGCTTGGCCGTCATGGCGTTTTTTGGGTGTTTGGTGGTTTTGCCTTTTGTGCTGTGGGAAGCCAGTCTGCCCAGCACTCCGGCCTGGAGCAGCCATGCGGCGGTGCTGGTGCTGGTGGTCGGTGTGTTTCCGGGCATCTTGGCGTACAGCGTTTACGCCTGGGGCCAAAAGCTGTTGGGCGCCAGCCGCGTCAGCATGGTGCTGTACTTGGGGCCGCTGTGGGGCGCGGTGGTGTCGTGGGGCGTCCTCAACGAGCCGCTGGGCTGGCACCACTTGGTCGGGGCCTTGCTGATTTTGCCCGGCGTCGCCTTGGCCCAATTTACTTCCGCAGAACAATTGGGGTCAGATTCCAATTAAATCGCCTGATCTCGGAATGCCAAACAATTGGAATCTGACCCCAATTAACCGGAATGCAGCGGATGGGCTTCTGAAAGAGGCGTTTTTGGAAGAGGCCTAAAACAGCTTGTTTTGGGCAGGGGGTCATACAGGACGGGGCTTGCAGCCGTTTTTATGATACATAAAAACGAGTTTTTTCTGAATTCGTGTATCACGCCGAGACCGAGCCAGCAGATTTTCAAATTGCCGAAACATCCCTGATGCCGCACGGCCTGGGGACCATTTTTTGAGCGAAAGACCAGAAAAATGCGTCCCCATGGCGGGCGGCTTCAGCGTGCCTTCAGAGCCAAAAAATTGGGGTCAGATTCCAATTAAATCGCTTGAGCTCGGATTTAAAAACAATTGGAATCTGACCCCAATTACTGACCCCAATTACTCCGCAATGCCGGGCACGACCTGGCTGAAGCCGCCGTCCACATAGGTGATTTCCGCCGACACGCCAGCCGCCAAATCCGACAGCAAGAAGGCGGCGACGTTGCCCACATCCTCGATGGTCACGTTGCGGCGAATGGGCGAGTTGTTGGCCACCACGTCCAAAATCTTGCCAAAACCCTTGATGCCCGAAGCCGCCAAGGTTTTGATCGGGCCGGCGCTGATGCCGTTGGCCCGCATGCCGCGGTTGTGGCTGCCCAAGGACTCGGCCAAATAGCGCACCGACGCCTCCAAGGAAGCCTTGGCCAAACCCATGGTGTTGTAGTTGGGCACGTTGCGCAGCGCGCCCAGGTAGCTCAGGGTCAGCACGGCGGCTTTGTCGTTGAAGTAGGGCAGCATGGCCTTGGTCATGGCCGGAAAGCTGTAGGCGCTGATGTCGTGGGCGATGGCGAAGGCTTCGCGGCTCAAGCCGTCCAGGAAATCACCCGCAATCGCTTCGCGCGGCGCAAAGCCGATGGCGTGCACAAAGCCGTCAAACTTCGGCCAGGCGGCGGTCAGGCCGCTGACCATGGCGGCGATCTGCTCGTCGCTGGACACATCGCAGTCAAACACCAGGGTGGAACCAAAGTCGGCGGCGAACTCGGTGATCCGTTCTTTGAAACGCTCGCCTTGGTAGCTGAAGGCCAGCTCTGCGCCTTGGGCGTGGCAGGCTTTGGCAATGCCATAGGCGATCGAGCGGTTCGACAGCACGCCGGTGATGAGCAATTTCTTGCCCGCTAAAAACCCTGTTTTTTCCTGCATTTCGCGGCTCCTGAAAAATCTTGCAGAATTGTCGCATGCGAACTTTTTTACTTGGCGTTTGGTTGTGTTGCGCGTCCCCCGTGTGGGCGGCGCACGCTTACGCCCAGTTTGGCGACATCCTCTACCCGCCGGGCTTCAAGCACTTCAGCCACGTCAACCCAGTGGCGCCCAAGGGCGGCAACATCGTCTTGGTCGCGCCCACACGCGCTTCCAGTTTTGACAAATACAACCCGTTCACCTTGAAGGGCACGGCACCCCCCGGCTTGGGTTTTTTGATGTTTGAAACCCTGCTGGTGGGCAACACCGAAGAGCCCACCACCGCCTATGGCCTGCTGGCCGAGGACGTGACGGTGGCACCCGACAAGCTCTCCGTCACCTTCCGTTTGCACCCCGAAGCGCGGTTTCACAACAACGACCCGGTGCTGGCCGCCGATGTGAAGTATTCGTTCGACCGCCTGACCAGCAAAGAAGCCGCGCCGCAATTTCGCACCTATTTCAGCGAGGTCAAGGGCGCCAGCATCCTGTCAGAGCGGGAAATCCGGTTTGAGTTCAAACGCGCCAACGCCGAGTTGCCGCTCATCGTCGGCGGCATGGCGGTGTTCAGCCAAAAGTGGGGCGCGGGCAAGCCCTTGGACCAGGTCGTCACCGACGTGCCGATCGCCTCCGGCCCCTACAAGCTGGGCAAAACCGACTTTGGCAAAGACATCCAGTACGTGCGCAACCCCGACTATTGGGCGAAAAACCTCGGTGTGCGCCGTGGCATGTTCAATTTCGAGCACATCACCTACAAGCTCTACAAAGACACCACCGCCCAGTTCGAGGCCTTCAAAGCGGGCGAGTTTGATTACATCCAAGCTTTCGTGGCCCGCGAATGGGCGCGGGGCTACAAGGGCAAGTTGTTCGACAACGGCACGCTCATCAAACAAGAGCTGCAACACGGCAACGCCGGTGACTTCCAAGGCTTCATGTTCAACACCCGCTTGGCCAAGTTCAAGGACAAACGGGTGCGCCAAGCCATCGGCCTGGCCATGGATTACGAGTGGATGAACCGCCAACTCTTCTACCAAGCCTACACACGGGTGCGCGGCTACTTTGTCGGCAGCGATTTCGAGGCCAAGGGCTTGCCCGCGCCGGATGAACTGGCTTTGCTGCAGCCCTTGCGCGACAAACTACCGCCCGAGGTATTCACCGAGCCGGTGCCGCTGCCGCCGCAAACCAACCTCGACCCGGCCTCGGGCCACACGCTGCGCGACCATTTGCGCCAAGCCCGCGACCTGTTGGCGCAAGCCGGCTGGACTTACCGCGACGGTGCCTTGCGCAACGACCAAGGCGAGGCCTTCACCCTGGAGTTTTTAGACAACTCGGGCTCGATGGGGCGTGTGGTCACGCCTTACGCCAAAAACCTGGAGAAGCTGGGCTTCCAAGTGAACTACAAGGTGGTGGATTTCGCCGTGCTGCAAAAGCGCATGGACGTGTTTGACTTTGAACTCATCAGCAATCGGCTTGCGGGCAGCGAAGCACCGGGCACCGAACTCTTAGAGCGCTATGGCTCGAAAGCCGCCGACACCGAAGGCTCGAGCAACGTGATTGGCATCAAAGACCCAGCCATCGACGCCTTGCTGGACAAAGCCGTGGCGGCGCAAACCCGCCCGCAATTGGTGGCGGCCTTGAAAGCGCTTGACCGTGTTTTGCGACACGGCCACTACACCGTGCCGCATTGGTATGGCAGCGTGCACCGCGTGGCATGGCGGGCCGGGCGCTTCGAGCGGCCACAACTAACGCCGCGTTTTTACCAACCCGAAACCTGGATCACCAGCACCTGGTGGGGCAGCACCGCCAATTTGGTGGGAGACCGCTGACATGCTCAGTTACATCCTGAAACGCTTGCTGTTGATGATCCCCACTTTGTTCGGGATTTTGTTGCTCACTTTTGTGGTTATCCAGTTCGTGCCGGGTGGCCCGGTCGAGCAAATGGTGTCGCAGTTGCAAGGCCGTGACACGGGCGGCGAGGGCGCGGCCGCCAGTGGTGCGGGCTACCGAGGACGCCAAGGCGTGGACGCCGCGCGGATTGAAGAAATCAAGCAGCTCTATGGCTTTGACAAACCGCCCCTCGAGCGCTTTGTGCAAATGCTCCAGCAGTTCGCCCGCTTTGATTTGGGCAAAAGTTTTTTCTACCCCAAAGACGTGTGGCAACTCGTGAAAGAAAAACTGCCGGTCTCCATCAGTCTGGGGTTGTGGACGTTTTTCCTCAGCTACTTGGTGTCGGTGCCGTTGGGCATCGCCAAGGCGGTGCGGGCCGGGACCCGTTTTGACATGCTCACCAGCATCGTCGTGTTGATTGGTTATGCGATTCCCGGCTTTGTGTTGGGCGTGGCCTTGCTCGTGGTGTTTGGCGGCCAGTTGCAGTGGTTTCCGCTGCGCGGCTTGACGTCCAGCAATTGGGACACCTTGAGCGCTGGCGCGAAAGTGGTGGACTACCTGTGGCACATCGCCATGCCCATCACCGCCAGCGTCTTGGGCGCGTTTGCGGTCACCACCATGCTGACGAAAAACGCTTTCCTCGAAGAGATTGGCAAGCAATACGTGCTCACCGCACGTGCCAAAGGTTTGAGCGAGCGCAAAGTGCTGTGGAAGCACGTCATGCGCAACGCGCTCATTCCCTTGGTCACCGGTTTTCCGGCGGCGTTCATTGGTGCTTTTTTCACCGGCTCCTTGTTGATTGAAACCTTGTTTTCACTCGATGGCTTGGGTCTCTTGAGCTACGAGAGTGTGATGCGCCGCGACTACCCGGTGGTGTTGGGCACGCTGTATTTGTTCACCCTGATTGGCTTGGTCACCAAGCTCATCAGCGACCTGTGTTACGTGTGGGTGGACCCGCGCGTGAAGTTTGATTGAACGCCATGGCCACCGTTTCCTTGTCCCCCTCCGCCCTGGCTTGGCAGCGTTTCAGACGCAACCGACTCGGCTTTGTCAGCCTGGTGTTGTTCGTCATTTTGTTTGTGGTCAGCTTGGGGGCTGAATTTGTGTCGAACGACAAACCGCTGGTGGCCAGCTACCAAGGCCAGATGTACTTTCCGGTGTTCAAGAACCCGCCTGAAACCGCTTTTGGCGGCGACTTCGCCACGCCCACCGATTTCCTCGACCCGTTCATTCGCCAACAGTTTCAGCAGCCCGGCAATTGGGCGGTGTACCCGCTGAATCCGTATCACCACGGGACGCTGAATTACTTCGCCAAAGAGCCCAACCCCGCGCCGCCTTCAGCGGACAACTGGCTGGGCACCGACGACCGTGGCCGCGATTTGCTGGCACGTTTGCTCTATGGTTTCAGGGTGTCGGTGTTGTTTGCATTGGCCCTGACGATCACGGGCACCCTGCTGGGCGTGGTCACGGGTGCGATACAGGGTTTCTTCGCCGGCAAAATTGACTTGGCCATGCAGCGCTTCATCGAGATTTGGGGTGCCATGCCCGAGCTGTACTTGCTCATCATTTTTTCTGCGGTGTTCGAGCCCAGCGTCAGCTTGCTGCTCATTCTCTTGAGTCTGTTTGGTTGGATGGGTTTGTCTGACTATGTGCGTGCCGAGTTTTTGCGCAACCGGCAACTCGACTATGTGCGTGCCGCCCGCGCATTGGGGCTGTCGAACTGGGCCATCATTTGGCGGCATGTGCTGCCCAACAGCATGACGCCGGTGGTCACCTTTTTGCCATTTCGCATGAGTGCGGCCATCTTGGCGCTCACCAGCCTCGACTTCTTGGGGCTGGGCGTGCCCCCCGGCACCCCGAGCTTGGGCGAGTTGTTGGCGCAAGGCAAAAACAACATCGACGCATGGTGGATTTCCATCTCCACCTTTGCCGTGTTGGTGGTCACGCTGCTGCTTTTGACCTTCATGGGCGACGCGCTGCGCGATGCTTTAGACCCGCGCAAGCTGAAACAAGAGGCGGCTTCATGATAGTTGTCATGCGCTTGACCCGCTTCAACGCTTCGCCAAAGGCTGCTTCATGAGCCCCTTGCTGCGTGTTCACAACCTGCACATGTCCTTCCAAGGCCGCGAGGTGGTGCACGGCGTGTCCTTCGAGATGCAAGCCGGTGAAAAACTGGCCTTGGTGGGCGAGTCGGGTTCTGGCAAAACCGTCACTGCGCTCAGCCTGCTGGGCTTGGCACGCGGCGCGTGGGTGCGCGGCGAGGCCTTGTTTGAAGGCCAAGACCTGTTGCACATGACTGAAACCGAGTTGCGCGGCATCCGCGGCAGCGAGATCGCCATGGTGTTTCAAGAACCCATGACCGCCTTGAACCCGCTGTTCACCATTGGCGACCAAATCGCCGAAGTGCTGGAACTGAAAAAAGGCTTGTCGCGCCAAGACGCGTGGCAACGTGCCATCGACTTGCTGAACGACACCGGCATCCCCGAGCCCGAGCGGCGCGTGGCCAGCTACCCGCACCAGTTGTCGGGCGGCCAGCGGCAACGCGCCATGATCGCCATGGCCTTGGCTGGTGAACCCAAACTCTTGCTGGCCGACGAGCCCACCACCGCGCTGGATGTGTCTTTGCGCGGGCAAATTTTGGCCTTGCTCGACAGCTTGCAAGCCAAACACGGCATGGCGGTGCTGCTGATCACCCACGACCTCAAAATGGTGCGGCGTTTTGCGCAACGCGTGGTGGTAATGGAAAACGGTTTGGTGGTCGAGCAGGGTGAGGTGGCCAAGGTGCTGAGCCACCCGCAACACGCCTATACCAAGCGACTGGTGGACAGCCAACCCGAACGCAATGTGTTCGAGCCGGTGTCGAATGCGCCGGTCTTGTTGCAAGCCACCGGCTTGCAAGTGCATTACCCGGTGCCACGCCCTGGTTGGCGCGGTTGGTTTGGGCGCGGCGCTTTCACGGCTTTGCACGGTGCCGACTTCGAATTGCGCAGTGGCCAAACCCTGGGCGTGATTGGCGAATCCGGCTCAGGCAAGTCTTCTTTGGCCTTGGCGGCATTGGGCCTGATTCCTTTCCAAGGCGACTTCAAGGTGGAAGGCCAAAGCTGGCAAGGCCAGCCCGAGGCCGATTTGCCGCTGCGCCGCGCTTTGCAAGTGGTGTTTCAAGACCCGTTTTCATCGCTGTCGCCGCGCATGACGGTCGAGCAGGTGGTGGGCGAGGGCTTGCAAGTCCATGCCCCCGACCTGAACCCCTTGGCGCGGCAAATCAAGGTGCTGGAAGCTTTGGCCGATGTCGGCATGAGCGAAGAACAGTTCCCCGGTTTGCTGGCCCGTTACCCGCACGAGTTCTCTGGCGGCCAACGCCAACGCATCGCCATCGCCCGCGCCCTGATCGTGCAACCGAGGGTCTTGGTGTTGGACGAACCGACCAGTGCCTTGGACGTGTCGATTCAAAAACAAGTGCTCGATTTGTTGCAGCGTTTGCAACGCGAACGGGGTTTGAGTTATTTGCTCATCACCCATGACATCGAAGTGATCGAGGCCATGGCCCACCATGTGATGGTCTTGAAAGACGGGCAGGTGGTTGAGGCCGGCAGCTTGGACCGGGTGCTGAACCAGCCTGAATCCGACTACACGCGCAGCCTGTTGGCGGCTTCTTTTTTGGCTGAAAGGCCCTCATCGGCCTGAAAACCCCGCGCAAAGCGACAAATTTGCAGGGATTGGGGCCAGTTTTGCGGGTACAATGCCGACCAAATGAACGATAACGGGCGGACATCCCAACCGCCCGTTTTTTTTGGTCGGGTGAAAAGCGTTGGCATTGCAAGACATCATTGAACAAACAGTCACAGGCTTGGGTTACCAGCTGGTGGAGGTCGAACGCTCTGCGGGCGGCTTGTTGCGCGTGACCCTGGATTTGCCCTGGCAGCCGGGTCAGCCCGAGCAGTTTGTGCAAGTCGAGGACTGCGAAAAAGTCACCCGCCAATTGCAGTTTGTGTTGGAAGTCGAAGGCACCGAGTACAGCCGTTTGGAAGTGTCCTCGCCGGGCATCGACCGGCCACTGCGAACAGAAAACGACTTCGCCCGTTTTGTTGGTCAAGAGATTGACCTGACCCTCAAAGCGCCCATGGGTGCGGCAGCCGCTGGTTTGGTGGCCGCCAACCGCAAGAAATTTCGGGGTGTGTTGGAAAGCACCGATACCCCCCAGACCTGGCAAATCACCTGGCGTGATGAGCCTGTCAGCAAACCGGGCATGCGCCCGGCGCGGGTTCAAAAAGACTTGCCAGTGCAAGCGCTGCAATTCACCCTGAGTGAGCTGCGAGACGCGCGACTGGCGCCGATTGTGAATTTCAAGGGCCGCAGGGCCACAGAGGACAGGAGTACTGAACCATGAATCGCGAAATGCTCATGTTGGTGGACGCCATCTCGCGCGAGAAAAATGTCGAGCGTGACTTGGTGTTTGGCGCGGTGGAATCCGCTTTGGCGCAAGCCACCAAAAAGCTGCTGCAAGCAGACAAAGAAAACCCCGTTGAAGACGCCGATATTCGCGTTGCCATGGACCGTGACTCGGGTGAGTACGAAACCTTCCGCCGTTGGTTGGTGGTGCCCGATGAAGCCGGTTTGCAAAACCCCGACGCCGAAGAAATGCTGATGGACGCCAAAGAGCGTTTATCTGACATCGAGGTCGGCGAGTACATCGAAGAAAGCATGGAGTCGTTGCCGATTGGCCGCATTGGTGCCATGGCGGCCAAGCAAGTCATCCTGCAAAAAATCAGAGATGCTGAACGCGAAATGCTGTTGTCTGACTTTTTGTCACGCGGCGACAAAATTTTCGTGGGCACCGTCAAACGCATGGACAAAGGCGACTTGATCGTCGAAAGCGGCCGTGTCGAAGGTCGCTTGCGCCGCAGCGAAATGATCCCCAAAGAAAACTTGCGCAGCGCCGACCGTGTTCGCGCCATGATCATGGAAGTCGACACCACTTTGCGCGGTGCACCCATCATCTTGTCGCGCTCTGCGCCCGAGTTCATGATCGAGTTGTTCCGCCAAGAAGTGCCTGAAATCGAGCAAGGCTTGTTGGAAATCAAATCCTGCGCCCGTGACCCCGGTTCACGCGCCAAGATCGCCGTTATTTCGCACGACAAACGCGTGGATCCCATTGGCACCTGTGTCGGTGTGCGTGGCACCCGCGTGAACGCCGTCACCAACGAGTTGGCCGGTGAGCGCGTCGACATCGTGTTGTGGAGCGAAGACCCCGCCCAGTTTGTCATCGGCGCTTTGGCCCCTGCCAACGTGTCCTCCATCGTGGTGGACGAAGAAAAGCACGCCATGGACGTGGTGGTTGATGATGAAAACTTGGCCATGGCCATTGGTCGCGGCGGCCAAAACGTGCGCCTGGCCTCGGACCTCACCGGTTGGAAAATCAACATCATGGACGCCGCTGAATCGGCGCAAAAAGTGGCCAACGAAACCGAAGGCCTGCGTGCTTTGTTCGTTGAAAAACTCGACGTCGACCAAGAAGTGGCCGACATCCTGATCGAAGAAGGTTTCACCAGCTTGGAAGAAGTGGCCTATGTGCCGCTGCAAGAAATGTTGGAGATTGAAAGCTTTGACGAAGACACCGTGAATGAACTGCGTGCCCGTGCCAAAGACGCTTTGCTGACCATGGAAATTGCCCGTGAAGAAAGCGTGGAAGAGGTCTCCCAAGACCTGCGCGACCTCGACGGTTTGGATACCGAATTGATTGCCAAATTGGCCGAGGGTGGTGTCAACACCCGCGATGATTTGGCCGATTTGGCGGTGGACGAGTTGGTGGACATCACCGGCCAGTCTGAAGATGAAGCAAAAACTTTGATCCTGAAGGCGCGTGAACATTGGTTCACGGGTCAAGCGTAACGGTCATGAAGAGGAACACCACAGATGACCATCACAACGGTTGCCGAGTTTGCCAAGGAACTCAAAAAATCTCCCGACACACTGCTTGAGCAGTTGAAGTCTGCCGGTGTCGCCAAGGGCGCCACCACAGACGAGTTGACGGATGCTGACAAGCAAAAATTGCTGAGCTTTTTGAAAGCCAGCCATGGCACAGACACGCCAGAGCGCAAAAAAATCACCTTGGTGAAGAAATCCACCTCGGAGATCAAGCAAGCCGACGCCACCGGCAAAGCACGCACCATCCAAGTGGAAGTGCGCAAGAAACGCACCTTCGTCAAACGCGACGACGAGGTCGAAGCCGAAGCACCTGTGGCCGCTGCACCTGCGGTTGAAGCCGCACCGGCCCAACCCATCCTGGATCAAGCCGAATTGGCACGCCGCGAAGAAGAAGCGCGTCGCCAAGCCGAGTTCATTCGCCGTCAAGAAGAAGAGCTGGCTGAAAAACGCCGTCTGCGCGAAGCCCAAGAAGCCAAAGACCGCGAAGTCTTGGCCGCCAAGGCTGCACCTGCCACCGATAAAAACGCCGATGCCGCTGCGGCGCAATTGGCCCAAGCCCAGGCCGAAGCTGCTGAACGCGAAGCTGCTGCCAAAGCCAGCGCCGAAGAAGACGCCGCTCGCGCCAAAGATTTGGACAGCCGCCGTCGCACCGCTTTGGCCGAAGCCGAAGCGATTCGCACCATGATGAATGCGCCCAAGAAAGTCTTGGTCGCGAAAAAACCCGAGCCCGAAAAAGCCGCGGTCGACCCCAAAGCCATCAAAGGCACCTTGCACAAACCGGCTGCAGGCAGCGTTGCACCCGGTGCACGCCCGGCCGGTGGTGCGGTCACCAAAGACGGTCAAAAAGAAGTCAAGAGCGCCAAGCTGTCGTCCAGCTGGGCCGATGAACAAGCCAAGAAAAAAGAAATCAAAACCCGTGGCGACGCCAGCGGTGGTGTGGGCCGCAACAGCTGGCGTGGGGGCCCCCGTGGTCGCCGTGACCGGGATCGCGATGACACGCCCGTGCAAAGCGCACCGGTGGAAGCACGCATCATTGAAGTGCACGTGCCTGAAACCATCACCGTGGCCGAGTTGGCCCACAAGATGGCCATCAAGGCCTCTGAGGTCATCAAGCAACTGATGAAGCTGGGTCAGATGGTCACCATCAACCAGCCTTTGGACCAAGACACCGCCATGATCGTGGTGGAAGAAATGGGCCACAAAGCCGTCATTGCAGCCTTGGACGACCCCGAGGCCTTCACCGAAGAAGAAGCCTCTGGTTTGCACGCCGAGTCTGTCACCCGCGCCCCTGTGGTCACGGTCATGGGCCACGTCGATCACGGCAAAACCTCTTTGCTCGATTACATCCGCCGCGCCAAAGTGGCCTCCGGTGAAGCCGGTGGCATCACCCAACACATTGGCGCTTACCACGTGGAAACACCGCGTGGCATGGTCTCCTTCTTAGATACCCCTGGCCACGAGGCCTTCACGGCCATGCGTGCCCGTGGTGCCCAAGCCACCGACATCGTCATCTTGGTGGTTGCCGCCGATGACGGCGTCATGCCCCAAACCAAAGAGGCCATCAAACACGCCAAAGCAGCCGGTGTGCCCATCGTGGTGGCGATCAACAAGATCGACAAGCCCGATGCCAACCCCGACCGCGTCAAAGGCGAGTTGGTGGTGGAAGAAGTGGTGCCCGAAGAATTCGGCGGGGACTCTCCCTTCGTGTCGGTGTCGGCCAAAACCGGTCAAGGCATTGACGACTTGCTCGAACAAGTGTTGTTGCAAGCCGAGGTGTTGGAACTCAAAGCACCGATCGACGCCATGGCCAAAGGTCTGGTCATCGAAGCCAGTTTGGACAAAGGTCGTGGCCCTGTGGCCACCATCTTGGTGCAATCGGGCACCTTGAAAACAGGCGATGTGGTGTTGGCGGGCCAAACCTTCGGCCGCGTTCGCGCCATGCTCGATGAAAACGGCAAGTCCATCAAATCAGCCGGTCCTTCCATTCCGGTGGAAATCCAAGGCCTGACCGAAGTGCCGCAAGCAGGTGACGAATTCATGGTGCTGTCGGATGAACGCCGTGCCCGTGAAATTGCCACCTACCGTGCGGGCAAATTCCGCAACACCAAACTGGCCAAGCAACAAGCCGCCAAGCTGGAAAACATGTTCACCGACATGGCCTCTGGCGAAATCAAAAACCTGCCCATCATCATCAAAGCCGACGTGCAAGGTTCGCAAGAAGCCTTGGCCGCGTCCTTGCTCAAGCTCACCAACGAAGAGGTGCGTGTGCAACTGGTGTATGGCGCGGTGGGTGGTATCAGCGAGTCCGACATCAACCTGGCCATCGCTTCCAAAGCCGTGGTGATTGGTTTCAATGTGCGGGCTGACGCTGGGGCTCGCAAACTGGCCGAAGGCAATGGTGTCGACATCCATTACTACAACATCATTTACGACGCGGTCGATGAATTGAAAGCCGCCATGTCGGGCATGTTGACACCTGACAAGAAGGAAGAAATCATCGGCATGGCCGAGATTCGCCAAGTCTTCCGCATCAGCAAAATCGGCGCGATCGCCGGTTGCATGGTCACCACCGGCGTGGTGCGTCGCAATGCGCGTTTGCGTTTGCTGCGCGACAACGTGGTGGTGTTCACCGGCGAATTGGAAAGCTTGAAGCGCTTCAAGGATGACGTGCGCGAAGTCAAAGAAAACTTCGAGTGCGGTTTGAACCTGAAGGGCTACAACGACATCCAAGAAGGCGATCAACTCGAATTCTTCGAAATCAAGGAAGTCGCTCGCACGATTTAAGCCACCTGCATGCCCGCCAAGAAGTCCTCCACAGCCCACCGCGGTTTCCGCGTCGCCGACCAAATCCAGCGTGATTTGGCCGAGCTGATCCGTGAGCTGAAGGACCCGAGGTTGGGCATGGTCACCATCCAATCGGTGGAAGTCACCCCCGACTACGCGCACGCCAAGGTGTTTTTCAGCGTCTTGGTGGGCGACCCCGATGCTTGCGTCGAAGGCTTGAACCAAGCTGCTGGTTTTTTGCGCAATGGTTTGTTCAAGCGCTTGCACATTCACACCGTGCCCACGCTGCACTTCCAATACGACCGCACCCCCGAACGCGCTGCCGACATGAACGCCTTGATTGCGCGGGCTGTCGCCTCGCGTGCCCAAGACACCGACTGAACCCATGAACACGCCACGCACACGGGTGCAACGGCGCCCCGTGCATGGGGTGTTGCTGTTGGACAAACCCCTCGGACTCTCTAGCAACCAGGCTTTGCAAAAAGCCAAGTGGTTGTTGCGGGCTGAAAAAGCCGGTCACACCGGCACGCTCGACCCACGTGCCACCGGTGTGTTGCCCCTGTGTTTTGGTGCGGCCACCAAGTTCAGCCAGTTGCATTTGGACGCCGACAAAACCTATGAAGCCGTGTTGCGCATGGGTCAACGCACCAGCACCGGTGACGCTGAAGGCGAAGTGATTGCCGAAGCAGCCGTGCATTTCACACCCGAACAATTGACGCAAGTGCAAGCCTTGTTCACGGGCGTGTTGATGCAAGTGCCGCCCATGCACAGCGCCTTGAAGAAAGACGGCAAGGCTTTGTACGAATACGCCCGCGAAGGGGTGGAGGTGGAACGCGCCCCCCGGCAAGTCACCATCCACGCGCTTGAATTGAAAGAATTGCCCGAACAAGACGGTGTGCGCAGTGTGTGGCTCAAAGCCCATTGCTCTAAGGGCACTTACATCCGCACCTTGGGCGAAGACATTGGCATCGCCTTGGGTTGTGGTGCCTATTTAAGCGCCTTGCGCCGTGTGCAAAGCGGCCGTTTTGCGATTGATGCCTGTGTCAGCCTGGAGGCTTTGGAAGCCTTGCCTGAAGCAGAGCGTTTCAGTCAGCTTCGTGCTGTGGACAGCTTGCTCGACAGTCATCAACCGATCACATTGCAGCCCGATGATGCAGGACGTTTCCTGAGTGGCTTGCGCCGTCGTGGTGACTGGCCCGACCAGGACCAAGTGGCTGTCTATGGTGCCAGCCCGCACGCATTGCTGGGCACCGCCCATGTTCGCGCTGGGGAATTGATTCCCGAGCGCTTGTTGAATCCCCAAGAAATCCAATCTTTACTCGAGAGTGCCGTATGACCTTACAAATTCGAAACATCGCCATCATTGCCCACGTTGACCATGGCAAAACCACCATGGTGGACCAACTGTTGCGCCAGTCCGGCACCTTTGCCGACCACGAAAAAGTGGTGGACACCGTGATGGACAACAACGCGATTGAACGCGAACGCGGCATCACCATCTTGGCCAAGAACTGCGCCGTCAGTTGGAAGGGCACCCACATCAACATCGTGGACACCCCTGGACACGCGGACTTTGGTGGCGAAGTGGAGCGTGCTTTGTCGATGGTCGATGGCGTGGTGCTGTTGATCGACGCGCAAGAAGGCCCCATGCCGCAAACCCGTTTTGTGACCAAGAAAGCCTTGGCCTTGGGCTTGAAGCCCATCGTGGTGGTGAACAAAGTGGACAAGCCCGGTGCCGATTGCGGCAAGGTCATCAACGCCGCTTTCGATTTGTTCGACAAGCTGGGTGCCAACGACGAGCAACTCGATTTCCCCGTGGTCTACGCCTCCGGCATCAATGGTTGGTCTTCATTGGAAGAAGGCCCGC
The DNA here is from genome assembly GCA_947448745.1 of Comamonadaceae bacterium. Lineage (GTDB taxonomy): Bacteria > Pseudomonadota > Gammaproteobacteria > Burkholderiales > Burkholderiaceae_C > Limnohabitans. The sequence goes on along the minus strand of CANFOQ010000003.1, from coordinate 57,851 downwards.
AAGGCGAGCAATGGGGCCCCGACATGTCCGCCTTGTTTGACACCGTGTTGAAGCACGTGCCTGCCCAACAAGGTGACCCTGCAGCGCCGTTGCAGTTGCAAATTTCAGCGCTTGATTTTTCAACCTTTGTGGGTCGCATTGGCGTGGGTCGCATCAGCGCCGGCACCATCAAGCCCAACATGGACGTGGTGGTGATGGAAGGCCCGGACAGCACGCCTGTGAAAGGCCGCATCAACCAAGTGTTGAAGTTCCAAGGCTTGGACCGCATTCAAGCCACCGAAGCCGGTCCTGGCGACATCGTCTTGATCAACGGCATCGACGAGATTGGCATTGGCGTGACCGTGACCGACCCACTGACACCTGCACCGTTGCCGATGTTGAAAGTGGACGAGCCCACGCTGATCATGAATTTCTGCGTCAACACCAGCCCCTTGGCCGGTCGCGAAGGCAAGTACGTCACCAGCCGTCAAATCTGGGACCGCCTGCAAAAAGAGTTGCAACACAACGTGGCCTTGCGCGTCAAAGAAACCGATGAAGACGGTATTTTTGAAGTCGCCGGTCGTGGTGAATTGCACTTGACCATTTTGTTGGAAAACATGCGCCGCGAAGGTTATGAAATGGCCGTGTCCAAACCGCGCGTGGTGTTCCGTGAAATCAACGGCGAGCGTTGCGAACCCATCGAATTGGTCACCGCCGACATCGAAGAGCAGCACCAAGGCGGCGTGATGCAAGCCCTGGGCGAGCGCAAAGGCGAGTTGGTCAACATGGAACCGGATGGCCGTGGCCGGGTTCGTTTGGAATACCGCATTCCTGCCCGTGGCCTGATTGGTTTCACCACCGAGTTCTTGAACTTGACGCGTGGCTCGGGTTTGATCTCCAACATCTTTGACAAGTACGAACCGCACAAGGGCGAGATTGGTGGCCGCAAAAACGGTGTGCTGATTTCCATGGACGACGGTGAAATTTTCACCTACGCCTTGGGCAAACTCGATGACCGTGGTCGCATGTTCGTCAAGCCCAACGACCCCGTGTACGAAGGCATGATCGTCGGCATCCACAGCCGTGACAACGATTTGGTGGTGAACGCCACCCGCACCAAACAGCTGACCAACTTCCGCGTGTCCGGCAAAGAAGACGCGATCAAGATCACACCACCCATCCAATGCACCTTGGAATACGGCGTGCAGTTCATTGAAGACGATGAGTTGGTGGAGATCACACCCAAGAGCGTTCGCTTGCGCAAACGCCACTTGAAAGAGCACGACCGCAAACGCGCCAGCCGCGACGCCTGACCCCACAAGCGATGGCCAACAAGCTCAGCCACACACAAGCCTTGGGGCTGATGGTGCTGGCCACCTTGCTGTGGTCCATCGCGGGGGTGGTGTCGCGCCAGATGACGCAGGCCCAAGGCTTTGAAGTCACGTTCTGGCGCAGCTTTTTCACCATGCTGTCGCTCAGCGTGTTGCTGCCTTGGCTGAAAGGCCGGGCCCTGTTCACGCAACTGCCTTGGCGGCAAAAAACATTTTGGCTCTCGGGCGTGTGTTGGTCGGTGATGTTCACCGCCTTCATGCTGGCCCTGACCATGACCACCGTGGCCAATGTGCTCATCACGATGGCGATGGGGCCGATGTTCACCGCTTTGCTGTCACGCGTGGTGCTGAAAAAACCTTTGGCCGCGCACACCTGGTGGGCCATCGCTGCCGCCAGTGCTGGCATGGCCTTCATGTTCGTGAGCCAAGTGCAATTGGAAGACACGCGGCATGTGTGGGGCATGGCTGTGGCCTTGTGTGTGCCGCTGGCGGGTGCTGTGCAATGGACCGTGACACACCATCTGCAAAGCACCGAGCAAGCGTCAGATTTCATGCCGGCCGTGTGGGTCGGTGCGGTCTTGTCCAGTCTGTACACCGCACCCTTGGCTTGGCCGCCAGTGGCCAGTGTCAGCGACGTTGCTTGGTTGGCCGCATTGGGCTTGTTTCAATTGGCCGTGCCTTGTTTGCTGGCGGTGCGGGCCGCGCAAGTCTTGGCTTCGCACGAAGTGGCGCTGTTGGCCTTGCTGGAGGTGTTGTTTGGCATCGCCTGGGCTTGGTGGGGCGCTGGTGAAGAGCCCGGTTTGAATGTGTTGGTGGGCGGCGGCTTGGTGCTGTGCGCTTTGGCGTGGAACGAATCGCGAAGCAGGAAGACGCAACATGAATGATCCTTTTTCAATCCCAGACGGTGATGTGTTGGCCGAGGTGCAAGGCTCGGTGGGCCTGATCACCTTGAACCGTGCCAAGGCCTTGAATGCCTTGTCCTTGGGCATGGTGCGCAACCTCACCGAGGTGTTGTTGGCGTGGGCGCAAGACGATCGTGTGCAAGCTGTGGCCATGCGCGGCATGGGCAAAGAGGGCGCGTTTGGGGCGTTTTGTGCGGGTGGTGATATTCGCTTTTTTCACACAGCCGCATTGGCTGGCGACGCAGCCTTGGATGATTTCTTCACCGAAGAATACCGCTTGAACCATTTGATTCACCATTACGCCAAACCCTGCATCGTTTTCATGGATGGTGTGGTGATGGGTGGTGGCATGGGCTTGGCACAAGGTGCATCACTGCGCATCGCCACCGAGCGCACCAAAATGGCCATGCCCGAAACCATGATCGGTTTGTTTCCCGATGTAGGCGGCGGTTATTTCCTCAGCCGTTGTGATGGCGCCTTGGGCGAGTACTTGGGCCTGACCGGTCAGATGTTGAATGGGGCGGAGGCCGTGTTCGCAGGCTTGGCCGATGTGTTGATGGACAGTGCCTCTTTGAACGCACTGTGGGCACAGCTACCCAAACACCATTGGTCCCAGCCTGATGCTTTGGAAAGCTTCAGTGCCGCCTTCAAAGCAGCCACGCACCAAGCGCTTGCAACCGCGCCCGCTTGGTGGACCGACAGCTTGAACCAGGCCTTCAGTGCAGCCGATATGCAAGGCATTGCGCAAGCTTTGAAAGCCGCTGGCCACACACAAGCCTTGGAGGCTTTGCACAAACGATCCCCCTTGATGCTGGCGGTCACCCTTGAACAAATTCGCCGCGCTCGCGCCATGAACCTGAGTGACGAGTTGCGCATGGAGCGTGATTTGGTGCGCCACAGTTTTCATCCCTTGCATTTGCAACGCACACCAGCGCAAAGCGACACGGTGGAGGGTATTCGTGCTTTGGCCGTGGACAAAGACCATGCACCGCGTTGGTTGCCCGCGCACATCCATGAAGTCACCGCCGACATGGTGACGCCTTTTTTCAACAGCCCTTGGCCCGCAGATGCGCATCCCTTGCGTGATCTGCAAGCGCCGGTGGTTTGAATTTTCACAGGAACCGTTATGGCCAGCCCGATCAAAGTGATGTTTGGATTCCACGCCGTCGGTGTGCGTTTGAAGACCGCACCTGCCTCCGTCATCGAAGTGTTCATCGACCCAACCAGACGTGATGCCCGCATGCGGCAATTTCAAGAACGTGCCAAAGAAGCCAAAGTGAAATTGGTCGAGTCCGATGGCCCACGCTTGGCGCAACTCGCCGGCAGTCATGGTCACCAAGGTGTGGTGGCGCGGGTGTACCAAATTGACATTGCCAAGTCACTCGATGCGTGTTTGGAAGCCTTGCCCGCCGATGAACCGGCCTTGATTCTGGTTTTGGATGGCATCACCGATCCGCACAACTTGGGCGCGTGTTTGCGCGTGGCCGATGGCGCGGGTGTGCACGCAGTCATCGCCCCCAAAGACCATGCCGTGGGCATCAACGCCACCGTGTCCAAAGTGGCCAGTGGTGCGGCCGACACCGTGCCGTACTTCATGGTGACGAATTTAGCCCGCACCTTGAATGAACTCAAAGAGCGCAACATTTGGATCACCGGCACCAGTGACGATGCGCCAAAAACACTGTATGAGGTGGATTTGAAAATCCCCACTGCGTGGGTCTTGGGTGCAGAAGGCGATGGGATGCGTCAACTCACCCGCAAAACCTGCGATCAACTGGTGCGCATTCCGATGGCCGGTGGCGTGGAGAGTTTGAACGTGTCGGTGGCCAGCGGCATTTGTTTGTTTGAAACGGTGCGGCAACGGATCAGCTTGGCCTGATGCAATGGCTGATCAGCCCTTTTACACCGTCTTCAACCAAATCCAAAACCAATTCAAAGTCTTTCGCTTCACCATAGTAGGGGTCGGGAATTTCTGTGAGTTCGTATTGCTCGAAAAATTCTGAGAAATAACGAACTTTGTGTCTGAGGTTTTCAGGGCATCGCTCGTTGACAGTTGTTTGATTGTTGTGGTCCATGGTCAAAATCAAATCAAAATGTTCAAAATCTTCATGCGTCAACAACCTGGCTCGCAGAGCCGATAAGTCATAGCCTCTTTGCAGCGCATGCTGCTGTGTTCTTGAATCGGGCGCAGATCCTATTTGGTAATTGTGCGTTGCTGCCGAATCCACATGGATGCGCTCGTTCAGTTGGGCTTTTGTCATGAGGTGCCGCATCACACCCTCTGCAGTTGGACTTCGGCAGATATTTCCCATGCATACAAAAAGAATTTTCATGGTTTATTTGCAAGTTGATTGAACTGGACTGAAATTTGCTAAAGGGTGAAGGTAGCAAATATTGATGGAGTTTATTCATGACCACCCATTTACCCTCTAAAAACAACAAGTACCCCCGATGTTTATCCATTGCGGGATCAGACAGCAGTGGCGGAGCAGGCATTCAAGCAGACTTGAAAACCTTCATGGCGCTTGGTTGCTTTGGCATGGCAGCCATCACCGCACTCACGGCCCAAAACACAGTGGGTGTTCAAGGTATTCAAGCCGTTTCTGCGGACTTCTTGAAGCTGCAAATTCAATCGGTGATTGATGACATCGGGATTGATGCCTTGAAGATTGGCATGTTGCACAGTCCCGAGTTGGTGGAGGTGGTTGCTTGGGCCATCGAGCACTATGGTCTTCAACAAGTTGTTTTTGATCCAGTGATGGTGGCTACCAGTGGAGATCAATTGATTACCGAAGAAACCATGGAAGTATTGGTCAAACGGCTGTTTCCCTTGGTGACACTCATCACCCCCAATCTGGATGAAGCAGGCTGGTTATTGAAGCAAAATCTGAAAACCAAAAAAGACCTCACAGTGGCCGTTCGGTTTTTGCAATCCATGGGGGCTCGCAACGTACTGATCAAAGGCGGCCATCTGCCGGGTGATGAGTTGTGGGATGTGTTGGCTTTGGCCTCGGGCGCACACCATGAATTTTCATCGGCGCGAATTCCAACCCACAACACGCATGGCACAGGCTGCACACTGTCGTCAGCCATTGCGGCCTATTTGGCTTTGGGGCTCGATTTGCCAAGCGCTGTGGCATCCTCACGCGACTTTATTTACCAAGCTTTGAAGCATGGTGCCAGTGTTCAAACTGGACAAGGTCATGGGCCCTTGAACCATGGGTTTTCCCCTAGATCAATGCACATTCAAGACATCGCTGATTCAAAGGAACAAGCATGAATTCGGCAGTGCATGTCACGGCATGTCGCGTGACTGTCACAGCGTCTCACATGTGACAGTTGCAGTAGATTGACACCGGTCAACTAATAAATCCATATGAATCATAGGTTTGCAAGTGTTGAAGATCTTGTTTTTGCATGGCATGTTTCTTGAGAAGTGAGTTAGGAGAGCAGCCAAAGAGTTGTTCCTTTCCTTGCCCAATGGCAAGTCCACTTGACAAAACCAGGAGACATCAATGGATAACAAAGACGAATCTAATGTGCATGACGACACGGTTAAACCCTCACGTCGCGGCTTTCTTCAGCAAGCTGGTGCATTGGGCGCAGGTGCGGCACTGACAGCTAACCCCATTGCAGGCATGGCCCAAAATAAAGGTGGATTGGCACCAGGCATGACGGGCGGGCCCACCGGTTTCAACGGTGCTGAACGTTTCCAATACAACGCTTCCATGTCGGAAGGACGTGCAATTGAAGGCATTAAAAAATTAAAAGCCGCAGGCAAAGCGCCCAAGAAACTCACCATGTTGCTGACCGATGGGGCGATTGGACAAATCACCAAGCCTTTCCCAGTTGGAAAAATTGGTGCACAAACTTATCCCACGGGGGCACCATCTGCCAAAGAAGTGTGGGAACGTGAAACAGGCATTGAGATCGACATCGTTGGTGCCACAGCGGACGATATTTTCAAAAAAGTCATGCAAGATGTGACCACAGGGTCAGGTCAGTTTGACATCTACACCGGCCCATGGAACTCCACCGGTGACTTGGTCGCTGCAGGTGGTGCCGTCAACTGTGACCCGTTTGTCAAAGCCTACAAGCCTGATTGGGCAGACCCACAACGTGGCACCCCAACGCCTGAAATGGAGAAGTTGCTTTACACCTACAACGGCAGCTACTACTCATTCAGCTTGGACGGTGACTTTCAAACTTGGTTTTACTTGAAAGACATCTATGAGAAACCAGATGTCCAGAAGAAGTTCGCCGACAAATACGGTTACAAGCTCGGCCCAGCCAACACATGGGAGGAAGTGGACAAAATTTCCGAATTTTTCACTGGCCTGGATGTAGGCAATGGCCCCATGTACGGAAACGGCAACCTGATGAGTCCATTTTGGGGTTTGGCGACTTTCTACAGTCGCTTCGCATCCATGGCCATGCCCAACTTCTATTTCTTCGACGAAAACGGCAAACCCAATCTGGCCACCGAACTAGGTATTCAGTGCGCCAACGAACACGTGAACAGTTTCAAGTGGTCCCCACCTGATGCCTTGACTTTCACATGGGCCGAAGCCTACGCGACGGTTTGGAATTTGAAGTGTCCGCATACTGCCATCTACACCAACATTGCCAAGTTTGGCGATGGTTACAAGGATGATGGATCACCGAAAAGCAAAGCCACAGGTAAGTTGGCTGCGCACTTGCCGGTGGGCCGTAAATTTGGTGACAAGATCAACCGTCGCTCGGTTTTGTATTACCACATCACTGGCTGGTTGTCTTCCAAAAGCAAACATCCCGAAGCAGCCTATCTGTTCATGCAATGGCTGAGTTCCACTCGCACCTACACCTGGATGGCTGGCAACCCTGGCGGTTATTTCGACCCCATGCAATTGGCAAATTTCAAAGAGCCCCTGGTAGCAGCAACCTACCAGCCGTACTCGATGGACATGATCCCCAAGACGATTGCACGCTCTGCGCCCACACTGAACTTTGCAGGTCAAACTGCTTTGGACAATGCATTGGATCAAGAGTTGCAGGCCGCTTTAACAGGTCAAAAAACTGCCAAAGAAGCCATGATTGCGGCCCAGAAAAAATGGGAACAAATCATCAAGCGTCAAGAGAAGAGTGGCATCTTGAAGGCCATTGCAGCAAGTCGCAAGACATGGCCTACCTTGGTTGATCCAGCCTGAGTATCCAAGTGACTGATTTCCAGGAGTGGGTTTCCACTCCTGGATAGTTCATTTTGCAAAAGGAATCTCTGTGAAAACCTCGATGACTCGGCATGTCGTTCGATATGCGTTGCTGGTATTGGCTGTCTTCTTTGTGGCGTATCCCCTTTATTGGATGTTCACCATGGCCTTCAAACCGTATCCTGAGTGGACGACTGTGGGGGATCAATTGACATGGTGGCCTCGAAATCCGACATTTCAAAATTTTGAATTTCTCATCTACGGTCACGCTGAAGGTTTGGTGGTGTCCTTGGACAAAACCATTTTTCAACCTTTCATGGCCAGTTTGGTCACATCCACCGTTGGCACGCTGATTGCAGTCGTTTGCGGCACGTTGGCTTCCTATGCCGTTGTGCGTTTCAAGGTTGGCGCTGGGTTGCCTTTGCAAGTGCTGCAACTTCGTTTGTTTCCACCCTTGGCTGTGATGATCCCGGTGATGGTGATGTGGGCATTTTTGGGGGCAGTTGATACATGGTGGGGTCTGTCACTTATCTATGGCATTGTCACACTGCCATTCGCATTTTGGTTGATGAAGACCTTCTTCGATGAAGTGCCTGTGGAAATTGAAGAAGCGGCACGCGTCGATGGGTGCAGTCACTGGCGTGTCTTTTGGCGCATCACTTTGCCGATTGTGAAACCGGGTTTAGCCACCTGTGCCTTGTTTGTCTTTATTTTGAATTGGTCCGATTACCTCTTGGCCTTGCTGTTGACACAAAAAATTTGGGTCACTTTGCCTGTCTATATGGCCACCTTGACATCAGCCATGGGGGGACAGATGTATGGCATGAAAGCGGCTCTTGGCCTGGTCGCCGCACTACCACCCGTTGTTTTTGGCCTGCTCATTCAAAAGCATTTGGTTCGAGGATTGACTTTTGGCGCACTCAAGCAATGAGTTTTGAATGCATAAGGAATTGAAACATGACACAAAATTCAAACGCAAATAAGTCCCTCGGGTACTGGGGGAAAGTGGGCTCAAATCCTGAGAAATTAGGATTTTGGATGACCTTGCCCACCATGCTTTTGCTGGTGTTCATTGTGGTTTTCCCACTCATCATGCAACTGTATTTAAGCGTCACCATGTGGTCGCCGTTAGATGGCGTTCCCTGGTACAAAGCTTACGAAAGCTTTGATTACTTGGGCCAATACTGGCGACTCTTGCAAGACGGTGAGATGTGGGGTGCGATTGGTAGAACCTTGTTCATCATGCTCATCACGATTCCCATTCAGTTTGCCTTGGGACTGGGTTTGGCCACCTTGTTTGTCGACGAATTCCCTGGGAAGAAGTTTTTTTATTCCGTCTTGCTTACTCCCATGATGATCGTACCTGCCGTGGCGGGTTTGATTTTTTACCTGTGCTTTCAAGGCACTGGTCCGATCAACAACCATCTGGGGTTGCCCACCAATTTCTCATGGCTGACTGACCGCAATCGCGCCATCATCACCATCATCGTGTCCGAAATTTGGCAGTGGACACCACTCATGTTTTTGATTTTGTTGGCAGGCATGTTGGGTGTTCCCAATGATCAAATATTGGCAGCCAGGCTGTTGGGCGCATCCGAATTTCAAATTTTCAAGCGCATCGTCATTCCCCGTATGAAGCGGGTCATCATCATCGTGTTGGCACTCCGAACTGTGGAGTCTTTCAAAGTCTTTGACTCCATCAGCGTGATGACCAAGGGGGGGCCAGGTGTGCAAACCGAAACCATTTCCGTGTATTTGTACCGAATGACGTTTGGTGACTATGAATGGGGCTACGTGGCGGCCATTGGATTGAGCACCCTGCTGGCTCTGAGTGTGCTTGCAGCGCAATTGCTCAAGCGTGGTGCACAGCCTGCAACTGTTTCGAAATAAGGGGTCACCATGTCTTCCATTTCACTTCAAAACATCACAAAGCAATTTGGAGATTTCACCGCTGTCAATAAGCTTAATTTGGAAATCGCCAACGGTGAATTCATGGCCTTGTTGGGTCCTTCGGGCTGTGGAAAAACCACCACCATGAATATGGTGGCAGGCATTGAATCCGCCAGCAATGGACAGTTATTGTTCGATGGCAAGCCACCAACGAGTCAAAAATTGCAAGACAGAGGGATAGGGTTTGTATTTCAAAACTATGCCATCTTCACCCACATGACAGTGCGGGACAACTTGGCGTTTTCGTTGACTGTCAAGAAGCGACCCACTGACGAAATCAATCGCCGTGTGACAGCCATGGCCAAGCGAATGAGCATTGACCATCGACTCGCAGAGTTGGCTGGCAGTCTCAGTGTCAACGAAATGCAAAAAGTAGCCATTGCGCGTTCGGCGATTGCCGAGCCCAAGGTGTTTTTGTTGGATGAACCCTTGTCCAATCTAGATGCAGGTTTTCGCGCTTACATGCGTGCGGAGCTGAAAATATTGCAACATGAATTCAAACAAACCATGATTTACGTGACCCACGATCAGATTGAGGCCATGAGTTTGGCTGATCGAATTGCCATCATGGACAAAGGAAAATTGATGCAAGTTGGTGCTCCGTTAGATGTCTACAACAACCCTGCCAATATTTTTGTAGCTCGCTTTGTCGGTTCACCAGCCATCAACATGGTGGACGGTGAAGTGCGCACTTCAGGATCGTCTGCTTATTTGGGTGTTGCCAATGGTCAACAAATTGAATTGCCATCTGACTTGCATCAGCTCTTTTCAAAATCGATTTCATCCGCGGTGAGTCTGGGTATTCGAGCACAAGAAGTTCGTGCAGGTCAAGCGTCCGATCACGACATCATCATCCCTGGCAGGGTTGACGTGGTTGAACGCATTGGCCCAGTCAAAGTCGCTCACGTTGAAACGCAGATAGGCATTCTCAAATGCATGCAAGGTGTCGAGTTGGCTCAGGCGGGGCAACATTTAATTCTGAATTTACCTGTGGCCAAGTGCCTTGCTTTTGACACCACGACCGGCAATCGGTTGATTTGATAGATGGGGATTTGAATGGCAAATATTTCACTTCGTGGCGTGGTCAAGCGTTACCCCAACTTCACCATCGGCCCCATTGACTTGGACATCAAGAGCAATGAATTTTTTGGCATCTTTGGGCCACCTTCATGCGGCAAAACCAGCATACTGAAAATCATTCTGGGATTGGTCCAGCCAGACGAGGGCAGGGTGATGATTGATGGCTTTGACGCCACCAATTTTTCACCTGAAGAGCGCAACATGGCCATGGTGTTTCAAAATTTAGCCTTGTTTCCTCATTTGAATGGTTATGACAATATTTCCTTTCCGCTGATCGAGCGAGGATTTGACAAGGCGAAAGTTCAGGTTGAAGTCGATCGTGTGTCCAAGGTTTTGCATATCGATCACATACTGCACAAAGTACCGGCCCAAATGAGTGGTGGTGAAAGGCAACGGATTGCATTGGGCCGTGCCTTTGTACGTGAGCCCGGAGCCTTTTTGTTGGACGAGCCTATTGCAGCTTTGGACGCCCGTTTGCGAGAGGAGATGCGCGTTGAACTCAAGCGCTTGCAATCTGAGGGGAATCACACCTTCATTTATGTCTCGCACGACGAAGAAGAAGTCATGAGTGTGGCTGATCGGTTGGCGATTGTTGTTGATGGCAAGATTATTCAGGTGGACGTTCCTGAAAAAATATATGACGCACCGGTCGATGTTCGCGTTGCCCATTTGATTGGCTCACCACCGATGAATTTGATCCAAGGAACCATCGATCAATCCGACGTTTTTTTTGCGAATGACTTTAATTTCTCCATCAATGTGTCTTCAATTCCAAACAAGCCAATAGCTGGAGCTGTGACCATGGGCATCCGTCCTGAAAATTTTGACGTTTCCAGTCAAGTCACAAAGGACGGATTTGAGGCTACCGTGGTGGCGGTTGAACCCTTGGGTGGTCACACCATTCTTGATCTCCATGCTTCCCAGCAAACAATGAAGGTCAGGCTGTCTGGACAGTCTCAATTCACCGAGGGTTCACGTTTGTATCTCCAACCCGATTTGTCCCATGTTCATTTCTTTCGCGACTGAGAGTGTGTGAACTTTTGAATTGAATTTATCAAGCAGCTCGCCTTTGCGAACTTGCCAAAAATGTATGATTTCATGATTTAAATCATTCTTCTTTCGTGTTGACTAGGACAAACCCTCATGACTTTGGTGCGTTAAAAAACTAATATTTAAGAATGTCAAAACCACCCAGGTTTTTACATTGATTTGAAGGCCGCAACCATGCTTCATTCTCACGCCAATGAACACATCGCAACCGTGATGGATGTCGCTGAACATGGGGTGGGCTCAACGCGTGCTTTCAAGCATGAAGACATCATCAAAGCATCTTGGTTCAGATGTTTGAATCTACATGGGTTAGACCCCACGCGCCCTCAGCAAGCGGTTATTCTTCCTCACAACCGTTTGCGTGAACACCAAGACAGGTTGGAAGAGTTTTTACACATCGCAAGGCACGGCCTTGAAACGCTTTATCACCAAGTTTCTGGTTTGGGCTATTGCGTGTTGCTGACGGATGCCAAAGGGGTCACGGTCGATTTCATTGGCGACTTGGTCTTCGAGCCTAGTTTGCGCAAAGCGGGCTTGTATCTTGGGGCTGATTGGAGTGAAGCTGTGGCTGGGACGTGCGGTGTCGGCACTTGTATCGCCACTGGCGAGGCGCTGACCGTCCATCTCACGGACCACTTTGATGCCACGCACATCCCCCTGACATGCACCACTTCCCCAGTGTTCAACGCACTCGGCGATTTGATGGCGGTCCTCGATATTTCTCAACTTCAATCAAGCCAACCCAAAGACAGCCAGCATTTGGCCTTGCAGTTGGTCAAATCCTACGCACAGCACATCGAAAACGCGGCTTTCATGCGTATGTTCCAAGCTGAATGGGTTCTCAAACTCAGCACGGCACCTCAATTCTTAGACGTCAAACCCGACTACCTTGTGGCCCTAGACGCCACGGGCAAAGTGCTGGGTCACAACCGAAGAGCCCAGTTGCTGCTGCAAGGTTTTTCAAATGAAAAAGTCATTGGTAAAAACTTTGAAGACCTGTTTAATTTGAAACTTCAAGAGCTCACCAGATTTTCTGCAGGGCGTGCGACGGATCAAAACGTGGTGACTTTGGCCAAAGGTGGCTCCATCTTGTTCATGATCGCCACTCCACCTCCCAAAGTGTCACAACCTGGTGCCAGTCATGTTGTGACGTTCAAAATTCCTGCGCCATTGGCGGCACTGTCGGGTGGCGATACCGCCTTGGATCGTCAAATTGAACGTGCTGCCAAACTCGTCAACACACCCGTCAGTGTTTTGCTGACAGGCGAGACGGGCACTGGAAAAGAGTATTTTGCGAAAGCCATCCACGAGAGCAGTGAGCGACGTTCTCGCCCATTCATCGCGGTCAATTGCGCAGCCATTCCTGAAACCCTGATTGAAAGCGAGTTGTTTGGGCACAGGCCGGGCAGTTTTTCTGGGTCTGGCAGCAAATCCAAAGTCGGTCTCATTCAAGCGGCGCACGGTGGTACTTTGTTCTTGGATGAAATTGGCGACATGCCCATGCCGTTGCAATCTCGTTTACTGCGTGTGTTGGCAGAAAAAGAAGTCTTGCCAGTGGGTGCGACCCAACCCATTCCTGTTGACATCAGGGTCATCGCGGCCACCCACTTCAATATCGAACATCAGGTCAGAGCTGGTAAGTTCCGCGATGATTTGTTCTACCGCTTGGCGGGTGCCCGAATTAACTTGCCGCCCTTGCGCTCTCGCACCGATTTGTCATGGTTGATTCAACGCATGCTCTCTATGGGATTGGACGATGAAGCCAGTGTGCCTACTTTGCTCCCTGAAACAGAAAAGCTGTTGCAAGTCCATAAATGGCCAGGCAACTTGCGCGAGTTGAGAAACACGCTGGACTACGCCAAGGCCGTTTGCAGTGATGGACAAATTGGTTTGGCAGATTTGCCTGACGCCATTTCAATCCATGAAGAGGCCCTGATCAAACCTTCACAAACACCCCCCAAATCGAGTGTTGCTTCTGCTGATGCTGCTCTCTTGGTGCAGTACATGCGTGCCGCCAACTGGAACGTGACGCTTGTATCTAAACAACTCGGTGTCTCTCGCATGACCCTTTACCGACGCATGAAGCGCTACGGAATCGAAGTGCCTGAAAGTTTGCACTAAGTCATCTCAAGCGCCACATTGGCACAGCTGTTGCTGGCATCTCCTGAAAAGGAGATGCAACATGGCTCGTGTGACATGCTTAGGCGAAACACTCTATACCGATGGCAGCTTTCCACAAATTGGCAAGACGATTTCACCTCTGTATTTGACAGACTCTAATTGGGAAGATGTCTGTATCAATGAATTCAAATGTCAGTTCAAAGTTTTGGATTTTTACCCCAGTATCGATTCACCACGCGCTGTCCAACATGCAGGGCAATTACAAAGAGCCAATCATGGTATTCGCGGTGCTAAATGTTTTGTGATTTCAAGTGACTTGCCTTGTGCGCTTCAAAAGTGGCGTCTGACAGAAGGCATTCAAAATATGGATATCCTGTCAGCCTTTAGAAACCAAAAGTTTTTACTCAGTCACGGGTTGATGATCTCAAGTGGGCGCTTCAAAGGGCTGGGCGCCAGGGCCGTGATGGTGTTGGATGCCATGAATAAAGTTATCTATGCCAAATTGGCTGCAGACCTCATGGATGGACCGGACCTCAGCGGTTTGAGCAAAGCCATGTCGTTGCATCTCAATGCAGAAATGGTGTGACTGTCACGCCTGATACGTTTTGGACCTGTTACAAAAATTGAGACAGACTTTGAGTCGGATCCAAGGGTTTATATCTAGTTAAAGACGATTTCAGCGTGGTTTTAAGTGCTCATTGAGCTTGGTATGCACCTTGCATTGTGTTTCTTGATCTTCAAGGAACGAGGAATGAGCAAGCCCATACCGACTGTTGGAATCATCGCAAATCCTGTGTCCGCCCGAGACATCCGACGCGTCATTGCCAATGCCAGTAATTTGCAGACATCGGATCGGGTCAACATCGTCTTGCGACTTTTGAGCACCATGGCGAGCATGGGTGTGAAGAAGGTCCTGATGATGCCGGACAAATCTGGCATGCGTCCATTGCTGATGCGTCAGTTGATGCGTGAAGGACAAATGGGGCAAGGTTTCCCAGAAGTTGAGTATTTGGACTTCGAGCCCCTATCAACCGTCGATGACACTTTCCATTCAGCACGCTTGATGCGACAAGCAGGTGTGAATGCCATCGTGGTTTTGGGTGGTGATGGCACCCATCGCGCAGTGGCCAGAGAGTGCGGCGATATTCCTATCGCAGGCTTGTCCACAGGCACCAACAATGCATTTCCTGAAATGCGAGAGCCTACAGTGACGGCCATGGCTGTTGGCCTTTTCGCAACCGGCCAACTTTCCCGCGATGAAGCCCTTTTGGCGAACAAAGTGCTCGATATCTCGATCAATGAGGGAGAAAGAAGGGACATCGCCATTGTGGATGCTGTCATCTCTCACGAGCGTGTGATTGGCTCCAGAGCTTTGTGGCGTCCAGACAGCCTTGCTGCGGTCTATCTCACCTACGCTGATCCCGAGGTGATTGGTCTGTCAGCCATCGGCGGTTTACTGCAACCCGTGACCAGAAAGCAACCAGAAGGGTTGGTGATTGAACTGGCCGGTGACACTGAACAGGCTCAATTCAAACTTAGAGCCCCGATTGCCCCAGGAATGATGAGAGACATCCCCATTGCAAGCTGGTCCTTGTTGCCTGCCGAGCAAGCAGAACCCGTGCGTTTGTCTGCAGGCGTAGTGGCCTTGGACGGCGAACGTGAGATGACATTCAAAACAGGGGACCGTGTGGCAATCACCCTGAAGAAAAACGCATTTTTCACCGTGGACGTAGCCCGCTGCATGCAACTTGGTGCAGACAAAGGGCTATTCCGTTTTTAAGCCATCAAATCAAAGGAGACAACCATGGCAGGCAATCCGTATCCACTGAATAAAACGCAGTTGCTCGAAGCATATCGAAAAATGAAAACGATTCGAGAGTTTGAAGAACGTCTGCACGTTGATTTTGCACGTGGCGATATTCCTGGTTTTGTTCACCTCTACGCTGGTGAAGAAGCCTCGGGCACCGGCATCATGGCGCACTTGGGAGACGGTGACCGCATCGCCAGTACCCATCGTGGCCATGGACATTGCATCGCCAAAGGTGTGGATGTGATCGACATGATGAAAGAAATTTACGGCAAAAAAGGCGGATCTTGCAACGGCAAGGGCGGCTCTATGCACATTGCCGATTTGAGCAAAGGCATGATGGGTGCCAATGGCATCCTGGGCGCAGGGGCACCGTTGGTGTGTGGTGCTGCATTGGCCGCCAAATTGCGTAAAAAAGGCGAAGTCGCGATCAGCTTTGTAGGTGACGGTGCAAGTAACCAAGGCACTTTTTTAGAAAGCTTGAATTTGGCAGCCGTTTGGAATTTGCCAGCCATTTTCGTTGTCGAGAACAACGGTTATGCAGAATCCACATCACGTGATTACGGTGTGGCTGTGGATTCGTATGTGGATCGTGCAGCTGGATTTGGCATGCCTGGTGTCACGGTAGATGGCACTGATTTCTTCGCTGTGTATGAGGCTGCAGGTGAAATCATTCGGCGTGCCCGCGAAGGTGGGGGGCCCACCTTACTGGAATGCAAGATGGTGCGCTTTTACGGTCACTTCGAGGGGGATGCGCAAACCTACCGCGGCCCTGGCGAACTCGATGACATTCGAGCCAACAAAGATTGCTTGAAAAAATTCACTGCCGAGGTCACCGCTTCAGGCGTCATTACTGCCGCTGAAATCAAGGCTATTGATGATGAAGTGATGCAGCTGATTGAAAAAGCTGTCAAGGAAGCTAAAGCGGCACCGCTGCCCACGTTGGCCGATCTGACCACCGATGTTTACGTGAAATATTGAACTGAAGGAGACTCAAAATGGCAAGAAAAATCAGCATGAAGCAAGCGATCAATGAAGCGCTTGATTTGGAAATGGCACGTGACCCTTCCGTCATTTGCATGGGTGAAGACATTGTGGGTGGTGCCGGTGGCGATGGTGAGATGGACGCCTGGGGCGGTGTCTTGGGCGTGACCAAAGGTTTGTATGCCAAACATGGTGACCGTTTGATGGATACCCCCTTGAGCGAAAGTGCCTATGTTGGTGCAGCTATTGGTGCCGCAGCCTGTGGCATGCGCCCGGTTGCAGAACTGATGTTCATTGACTTCATGGGCGTTTGTTTCGACCAAATTTACAATCAAGCCGCCAAATTTAAATACATGTTTGGTGGCAAAGCAGAAACCCCTGTGGTTATTCGTGCCATGGTGGGTGCGGGTTTCCGTGCTGCTGCACAGCACAGCCAAATGCTCACGCCTTTGTTCACCCATATTCCAGGTTTGAAGGTTGTGTGTCCCAGCACACCCTATGACACCAAAGGTTTGTTGATTCAAAGCATCCGTGACAACGATCCTGTGATCTTCTGCGAACACAAAAATTTGTATGGTTTTGAGGGTGAAGTGCCCGAGGCAAGCTATGCCATTCCTTTTGGTGAAGCCAATATCGTGCGTGAAGGCAAACACGCTTCGATCGTGACCTACGGCCTCATGGTTCACCGCTCATTGGAAGCGGCTGCAGAGTTGGCCAAAGAGGGTATTGAGGTTGAAATTGTTGATTTGCGAACACTTTCACCTTTGGACATGGACACTGTGCTCGACAGCGTGACCAAAACAGGTCGATTGGTGTGTGTGGATGAAGCCAGCCCACGCTGCTCCATCGCTGCTGATATTTCAGCGCAAGTGGTGCAGCAAGCATTTGGTGCTCTGAAAGCAGGTATCGAAATGGTCACGCCACCCCACGTGCCAGTGCCTTTCTCACCGGTGTTGGAAGACCTCTACATACCCAGCGGCGCTCAAATCGCCGCTGCAGTTCGTAAAACTGTCAAAGGAGGCCATCAGTGAGTTCTGCCATCACACCCATCATCATGCCCAAGTGGGGACTCGAAATGCGAGAAGGCACCATTGCAGATTGGCTGGTCGATGTGGGAACACAAATCATTGTCGGCATGCCCATCATGGATGTCGAGACAGACAAGCTCAGCAATTCTGTAGAAGCTGCGGATGCAGGTCTGTTGAGACGACGTGTTGCAAATGCAGGTGAAACCTTGCCTGTGCGGGCATTGCTGGGTGTGATGGCGGATTCTGATGTCAGCGATGCTGAAATCGATGCCTTCATAGCGGCCTTCGAAGTGCCTGCTGCTGCAGATGAAGACGAGGACGGTGGTCCGTCATTCGATTACGCAGACATCCAAGGTATCAAGATTCGCTATGCACGCCGGGGCCCAGAAGAAGGTGTCCCCTTGGTGTTGTTGCACGGCTTTGGTGGCGATCAAGGCAATTGGTTGTTCAATATTGACGCACTTGCTGAACAGCAACCCGTGATCGCCCTGGATTTGCCGGGGCATGGTCAGTCTCACGCCAAGCTGCCCGGCACTTCGCTCAAGCATCTTTCTGACTTCGTGGCAGCCTTCCTGGACCAAATCGGCGTGGATCAGGTGCATATCGGGGGGCACTCCATGGGCGGCGCCATTGCAAGTCAATTTGCCTTGAGTTACCCATCGAGAACGCGCTCTCTCACACTGATTTGCAGTGCTGGCTTGGGCAAGGAAATCAATACCGGTTATACAGATGGCTTCATCGCAGCTTCATCCAAACGTGAACTGAAACCGGTGGTTGAGCAATTGTTTGCCAATCCTGAATTGGTCACACGTGCATTGGTGGACGACTTGTTGAAATACAAGCGCATTGACGGTGTGCCTGATGTTTTGGCGCAATTGGGCAAGGCCTTGTTCAAGGATGGTCAGCAAGTCGAGACACCTGGGCTTAAGCTGACAGGCAACCAACCGCCTATGCTGGTGATTTGGGGCTCGCAAGACAAGGTCATACCTGCAACGCATGCCAAGAATGCACCAACTGGTGCGCATGTGGCTGTCCTGGATGGGGCAGGGCACATGGTCATGCTCGAAAAGGCCAACGAGGTGAATGCGCTCATCAAGAAACACACCATTTCAAACTAGGTCCCACCATGCCACTGCCAGCTCAATTCCAGGTTGTTCAGCACCATCGGGCGTTGGATAACGGCTTGGAATTGGAAAAGCAGTGGATGCATCAAGCTGCCGAAGATGGCAAGGCCTATGCCCATCTTTGGCAGTCATCAAGGGGATGGGTGGTTCCCAAAAGTTATCTCTTGAGGGCTACTGAAGCGTTGCTTCACAAGCAGGGGTGCTTCATCAGGTCATCTGGTGGTGGTTTGGTGCCGCAGGGGCCTGGGATTTGGAATTTGTCATTGATCTGGTCGGTCAGTCAGGCATTCGATTTAGACATCAATGAAATCTACCTGGCCATGTGTTTGAAAATTGCTGTTGCACTCAAGGAACTGGGCATTTATGTCAGCACGGGGAGCACACCAGGGTCATTTTGTGATGGCAAGTTCAACCTGTCCGTTCATGGACAAAAGTTGGTTGGCACAGCGCAATCATGGAAAAAAATCAATGGCACAAAGGTGGTTCTTGCGCATGCTGTTTTGCTGGTAGACATTGAAGCAGAACCTTTGATTCAAGCAGCGAACGCAGTTGAAGAATCCATTGGATCAAAGAGAAGGTATTTAGCGAATTCCATCACATCGATAGCGCAGGAGTGTTGCTTCAGTGGTGACATTGAAATGCAAACACTGAGCGCGTTGACGCATCAATTTTCAACTCAACATTTGGAGATTTCTCATGGTACTTCTTGAATTTGCAATGGCTCCTGTGGGCGTCGGTGAAAGTGTCAGCGAACACGTGGCCAAGGTGATTGACGTGATTGATCAAAGCGGTGTGGACTACCAGCTCACCCCAATGGGTACCATTTTGGAAGGTGAGTGGGAAGAGGTCATGGGTGTCGTTGATCGCTGTTTTAAAGTGCTTGACAAAGAATTCAACCGAATTGCGGTGAGTCTGAAAGTGGATTATCGAAAAGGCCCCAAAGGTCGTTTAAAAAGCAAAACTGCTGCTGTGCAAGCCAAGTTGGGTCGCACACTGCATACTTGAATTGCTTGGAACAAGTACATGCCTTCTGACGCATTGATGCCTCAAGCCGCCCACAATCCGTTGTTCAAAAGCAGGGCTAGAGCCAAAACAGATCGCATCCCCATCAAAATCATTCCGAGTGAAAAACTGCCCAAGCCCGATTGGATCAGGGTGAAAGCAGCAGCGCCAAATTCGCGGTTTTTTGAAATCAGAAACATTTTGCGCGAAAACCGGTTGCACACCGTTTGTGAAGAGGCGGCCTGTCCCAATATGTCTGAATGCTTTGGACAAGGGACAGCCACCTTCATGATCATGGGCGATAAATGCACCAGGCGCTGCCCATTCTGCGATGTTGGACATGGACGACCAGATCCACTGGATCTTCAAGAGCCACACAATCTGGCCAAAACCATTGCGGCACTGGGTTTGACTTACGTGGTCATCACAAGTGTGGATCGAGACGATTTGAGGGATGGCGGTGCATCCCATTTTGTTTCCTGCATCTCCGAAGTGAGGAAACTTTCGCCTGGTACCAAAGTCGAGATTTTGATTCCAGACTTCCGGGGTCGAGACGATAGGGCATTGGGCATCTTGACCCAGTCGCCACCTGATGTTTTAAATCACAACTTAGAGACTGTGCCGCGGTTGTACAAGCAAATTCGACCTGGCAGTGACTATTCTTTCAGTCTTCAGTTGTTGGAAAAATTCAAAAAATCACACCCTGATGTTCCAACCAAAAGCGGTTTGATGCTGGGCTTGGGTGAAACAGACGATGAAATCGTCTCTGTGATGAATGATCTCCGGTTGCATGGTGTGGAGATGTTGACCTTGGGACAGTATTTATCACCTTCTGCATTCCACACGCCTGTGATGCGCTACGTGCATCCGGATCAATTTGCTATTTTCAAAGACAAAGCCCTGGCCATGGGTTTTCAGCAAGTGACTTCTGGCCCTTTGGTGAGGAGCTCGTACCACGCAGATCAACAGTCTGCATTGATGTTTTGATGGATCATTAAACCCTCTTTTCTAGATATGACGAACATAGCCAATCAATCCCATGATTACGATCTGCTTGTTTTAGGTGGTGGCCCAGGAGGATACAGCGCTGCGTTTCGTGCCGCAGACCTCGGCCTTAGGGTTGTCATCGTTGAGCGCTATGCCCAATTGGGCGGTGTTTGCTTAAACGTTGGCTGCATCCCATCAAAGGCTTTGTTGCATGTGTCAGCTGTTATGGACGAGGTGAGCCACTTGGTCAATTTGGGCATTGACTATGGCAAGCCCCGGGTCAACATCGACATGCTTCGTGGCCACAAGGAAAAAGTCATAGCCAAACTCAATGGCGGTTTGGCGGCCATGGCCAAGATGCGCAAAGTCACGGTGTTGCGAGGATATGGTGTGTTCGTGGACAGTCACCACGTTTCGGTGGAAGAAACCCAAGGCACGGCGCAGGACAAAACGGGCCAAACCCATTTGGTGAGTTTCAAGTCCTGCATCATTGCTGCGGGCAGTCAAGCCGTGCATTTGCCCTTGATGCCTGACGACCCTCGCGTAGTGGACAGCACCGGTGCCTTGCAATTGACCAAGGTGCCCAAACGAATGTTGGTTGTGGGAGGCGGGATCATTGGTTTGGAAATGGGCTCGGTCTATAGCACCTTGGGGGCACGGCTAGATGTCGTGGAAATGACTGACGGCTTGATGCAAGGTGCAGACCGCGACTTGGTGAAGGTTTGGCAAAAAATGAATAAACAACGGTTTGATCACATCATGCTCAACACCCAAACAGTGTCTGCCAAAGCACTGCCAGAAGGTATAGAAGTCAGCTTTGCTGCGGTGAATGGCGGCGGCAATCCCCCTGTGCCGCAGGTGTATGACCTGGTATTGCAAGCGGTGGGCCGCAAACCTAACGGTCAGAAGATCGCCGCTGATAAAGCCGGTGTGCATGTGAACGATCGTGGGTTCATCAATGTGGACTCGCAAATGCGCACCAACGTCCCGCACATCTTCGCCATTGGTGACATTGTTGGACAGCCCATGCTCGCGCACAAGGCGGTGCACGAAGGCCATGTGGCAGCGCAAGTTGTCGCAGGAGAACAGTTGGGCGATGCAACTCTCGCCTTGACCTCGTTTGATCAGCGGCTCATTCCCTCAGTGGCTTACACCGATCCCGAAGTGGCCTGGGTGGGCCTCACGGAAGACCAGGCCAAGGCACAAGGCATCAAGGTGAAAAAAGGCTTGTTTCCATGGATGGCATCGGGCAGGGCGATTGCCAATGGTCGTGACGAAGGTTTCACCAAGCTCTTGTTTGAAGATTCGGAGGAAGCACTGGGCCACGGTCGCATAGTTGGCGGGGGCATAGTGGGGACCCGCGCTGGTGACCTGATCGGTGAAATTACGCTGGCCATTGAAATGCGTGCGACAGCATTGGATATTGGTCAGACCATTCATCCACATCCCACCTTGGGTGAAAGCATTGGCATGGCTGCAGAGGCCTATCATGGGGTTTGTACAGATTTGCCGCCCGTGCGCAGATGACTTTCAAAATTCCTCACTCTGTATTGGTCGTGATATTCACGCCCATGCGAGAGTTTTTGCTGATCGAGAGAGCCGACGGCATGGGCTGGCAGTCGGTCACAGGCAGCCTTGACAGTTTGGAAGAAAGCCCCTATCTCGCGGCATTGCGCGAGGTCAAAGAAGAAACGGGTATTGATGCACAGGGCCCGGACCATCACTTGCTAGACCTCAACACCTGCCATCAATTTGAAATTCATCCAAGCTATCTTCATCGTTATGCGCAAGGCACCACACACAATTTGGAACATGTCTTTTCACTTCAAGTACCAGAGCGGTTTGACATTGTGTTGAACCCCACGGAGCATGCCAATTGGTGTTGGCAAACTGCTGACAAGGCGATTGAACTGGTTTTTTCATCTACCAATGCAGATGCTATCCGACGCATCAACGCCAATGTATTGGAAGCCAAGAAATGACCATCGATTTGTCATGTTTTTCAAATGATCAAGTTTTAGTCTGCTGCTGTTACAAACCTAACACCGCACCCAACACCGCACCACCCAGCATCAGCCACAACAGGTGCACACGGGTTTTCAACACCAACACCATGCTGAGGCCGCAGATCAGCAACAAGCGCCAATCTGTTTGCGGATTGCTCGCCGTTTGCAACAACCAACCCGCTGACAGCATGAGGCCCATCACCAAGGGCACCATGCCAGCTTTGAAGGCCCGCACACTGCGGGCGTGTTGATGGACTTGCAACCACTTGACCATGAAGTAGCTGAGCAGCGAGGAGGGCAGCACCGCAGCTGTGAGCAAGCCCAGCGCCATGAACAAGCCCCAAGCGATGGCGATCGTGCCGGCTTCAAAGCCACCCGCGCTTTGCAAACCGATGTTCCAACCCATGACGGCCACCAACAAAATATTGGGGCCCGGCGCGATTTGCGACAGCGTCACCGATTGGCTGAAAGCGGTTTCGGTCATGAGTTGCAAGTCGCTCACCAAATAGCGGTGCATCTCGGGAATGATGGCCAAAGCACCACCCACCGCCAGCAGCGACAACATGCAGAAATGCAAATGCAGATCGAGCCAGAGTTGCCAAGTCATGCAGCCACTTTCTGTCTGAAGCACAACCACCAACTCATGACGCGTCCTTGGGAACCAAGCGCCACCAGGTGAGGCCACACGACACACTGCCCACCAAGGCAATCACATGGGCCAAGGGCCAATGCACCAAAGCAGCCAGTGCAAAACTCAGTGCGGCAAACATCAGCGCCAACGGGAAACCGATGGGGTGTTGACGCAAGGTGGGCATGAAGCGCCAACCGGCGGCCATCACCATGCCTGCGGCTGCCACGCCCATGCCGTGCAAAGCCGAGGCCACCAAGGGCACATCGGCAAAGGCTTGGAACGTGAACACGATGGCCAACATCAAGAGGCCCGGAAAGAACAACAAACCACTGAGTGCGGCAAAGGCACCGCTGGGGCCAAAGTGTTTGCCGCCAAACATGACCGACAGGTTCACCACATTCGGGCCGGGCAGGGTTTGGGCCAGCGCCCATTCTTCGGCGAATTCAGCCAAGGACATCCATTGCTTGCGGTCGACGATTTCGCGTTGCACCACGGCCAACACACCGCCAAAGCCTTGCAGGCCCAGCCAGGTGAAGGACAAAAACAAGTCGGTGCGGGAGCGGGGCAGGTTTGTCATTTTCAGATTTCAAATGAAAAAATCATTTGATGGTTATAACGGATGTTATACACTTCGCAAAATACCAAGGAACACGCATGATCAACACCCTGAAACTCACCAACATTGGCAATTCGGTTGGCGTGGTCTTGCCCAAGGACATCTTAAGCAAACTCAGGGTGGAGAAGGGCGACACGCTGTATGTGGTGGAGACGCCTGATGGCATTGAACTCACGTCTTATCGGCCTGATTTCGCAGCACAAATGGATGTAGCGGAGGACATCATGCGTCTCAACCGCGATGTGTTGAAAAAACTGGCCGAGTAAGCGATGCAACCTCAATGGGTGCGGCCTGACGTGGTGCAAGCCATTCACAAACGGCAACTGGCTGAGCACGGCGGCGGCATGGGCATGCGCGATGCAGGACTATTGGCCTCGGCCTTGGCCAAACCGCAGCATTTGTTCATCTACAGCAAAGGGGCTGCCACTTTGCCTGAGTTGGCAGCCAGTTATGCCTTTGGCATTGCCAGAAACCATCCTTTCGTGGATGGCAACAAGCGCACGGCCTTTGTGGTGAGCATGCTGTTCTTGTCTTTGAATGGGTGCCGCGTAACGGCCACACCAGACAACCTGTACCAAACTTTCATGGCCTTGGCCGATGGGCGTCTGTCAGAGGCAGCGCTTGCAGAATGGTTTGAAGCCTTCGTGGTTCAGGCTTGAAATCATCGTGGCGCTCCTTGTGGCGGCAATGCTTGTTTGTTGTAACAAGCTCCTGTGGATGTCATGCGTTTTGAGCAGCATGCCTTGGCAGAGCAAGGCCATTTTCCTTGCCAGCCCTTCAAAGCAGGCCCGCCACCTAGAATCAGGGGCTGATGAATGCCCCTCTGGACGTCTCCTTTTTTCAACGCGCCGCCAAGCCCCTGACCAGCTATCGCAAATACTGGGCAGCGCGTTTTGGCACGGCGCCGTTTTTGCCGATGAGCCGCGCCGAAATGACGCAGCTGGGCTGGGACAGTTGCGACATCATTTTGGTCACCGGTGACGCTTATGTGGACCACCCGAGTTTTGGCATGGCGGTCATTGGGCGCATGTTGGAAGCGCAAGGTTTTCGCGTCGGCATCATCGCGCAGCCCGAGTGGCACAGCGCCGAAGCCTTCCAAGCATTGGGCCAACCGAATTTGTTTTATGGTGTGACCGCGGGCAACATGGATTCCATGATCAACCGCTACACCGCGGACCGCAAAATCCGCAGCGATGACGCCTACACGCCCGGCGGCGCAGGTGGCAAGCGACCCGACCGCAGTGTGCTGGTTTACAGCCAACGTTGCCGCGAGGCCTACCCGGAAGTGCCGATCATCATCGGTGGCATCGAAGCGTCGCTCAGGCGCATTGCGCATTACGACTATTGGCAAGACAAGGTGCGTCGCGCCATCCTGATTGATGCCAAAGCCGACCTGCTGTTGTATGGCAACGCTGAACGTGCGCTGGTGGAAGTGGCACACCGCATCGCGGCCAAAGAACCCATTGCACAAATCACCGATGTGCGCGGCACGGCCTTCATGGTGCGTCAAACACCCGAGGATTGGTTCGAGATTGACAGCACCGAAGTGGACACGCCCGGGCGCATTGAGGCCCATGTGAACCCCTACCTGATGGTGAGCGACCAGGCTAAGGCGCAAGGCGAAACTTGTGCGCGTGAAGACGAAGCGCAAGCCGTGGCGGATGCGGCCAGCCTCAAAGTGGGCGAAGCCCAACTTGCAACCGCTTCTGGTGCGAACAAAGCGAGTGCACCCGGTTTCACCACATCACCTCTGACATTTGTGCCCAACCCAGCGCTGAGCTTGGGCAAGCTGAAGGTGCCACCGCGTGACCGCTCGGTCATTCGTTTGCCCAGCTACGAGCAGGTTAAAAGCGACCCAGTCTTGTATGCCCACGCCAACCGCGTGCTGCATTTGGAAACCAACCCCGGCAATGCACGTGCCTTGGTGCAAGCGCATGGCGAAGGCCGCACGGCTCGCGATGTGTGGATCAACCCGCCGCCCATTCCGCTCACCACGGCTGAGATGGACCATGTGTTTGATTTGCCGTATGCCCGCAGCCCGCATCCTTCATATGCGGATGCACAAGGCGGCCACGATGGCGAGACCAAAATTCCCGCGTGGGAAATGATCCGCTTCAGCGTCAACATCATGCGCGGTTGTTTTGGCGGTTGCACCTTTTGCTCGATCACCGAACACGAAGGCCGCATCATCCAAAGCCGCAGCGAAGAATCGATCCTGCGCGAGATCGAAGACATCCGCGACAAGGTGCCGGGCTTCACCGGTGTGGTGAGTGACTTGGGCGGACCCACGGCCAACATGTACCGCATCGGTTGCAAAACCCCCGAGATTGAAGCCGCGTGTCGCAAACCCAGTTGTGTGTTTCCCGGCATCTGCCAAAACCTCAACACCAGCCACGCGCCGCTGATTCAGCTGTATCGCAAAGCACGTGCCTTGCGCGGCGTGAAAAAAATCCTCATTGGTTCGGGGCTGCGTTACGACCTGGCGGTGGAAAGCCCCGAGTATGTGAAAGAGTTGGTGACGCACCATGTGGGCGGCTATTTGAAAATTGCGCCCGAGCACACCGAAGGCAGCCCGCTGTCCATGATGATGAAGCCAGGCATTGGCAGCTACGAGCGTTTCAAGCAGATGTTTGAAAAGTACAGCGCCGAGGCGGGCAAGAAGCAATACCTGATTCCGTATTTCATCGCGGCGCACCCGGGCACCCGCGACGAAGACATGATGCATTTGGCGGTGTGGTTGAAGAAGAATGGTTTTCGCGCAGACCAGGTGCAGACCTTTTATCCGAGCCCCATGGCCACGGCCACAGCGATGTACCACTCGGGCAAGAACCCGCTCAAACGCGTTGGGCGTGAAAGCGAAGCCGTGGACATCGTGCGTGGCGAAAAACGCCGCCGGTTGCACAAAGCGTTTTTGCGTTATCACGATCCGAACAACTGGCCGTTGCTGCGCGACGCCTTGAAAGCCATGGGCCGTGCCGACCTGATTGGCAATGGCAAGCAACACCTGATTCCGCGTTTTCAGCCGCTCAACACCGAGGGTTACACCAGCAGTCGGCGCAAAAACAGCACTTCTGCAGCGGCCAAGACGTCGCCGGTGACGCAGGGGCGGGTGAAGGCGGGGACTGCTTCGAGCGGTCCGGTCAAGGCGGTGCCGGGCAAGATGTTGACCCAGCACACCGGCTTGCCACCTCGCAAGACCAAGTAAGTCCCTCAAGCCGGCCGGCCTGAGTAATTGGGGTCAGATTCCAATTGTTTTCGGTGTCGAAGTCACGTTGGCTTGCCGACCACGGCGGGCTCGTCCGCCGCTCACCGCAGCGGAGCTGCGACGTTCGCTACGCGTCCGACCCACCATGTTCGGCCAGCTGAAGTGGCTTGATGGGCAGACCAAAATGAAACAATCGGAATCTGACCCCAATTACAAAACAATTGGAATCTGACCCCAATTTAAGTTGACACGGCTGAGCCCGATCCATAAGATTGCGCCAGTATTACTGGAACACTGCACATGGCCGCACAAATGCTTCGCGCTTCCTACACCATCTCCGCGCCCACCTTGGCGCGATTTAACGCCGCCATTCCGCTGGGCGAGCGCAGTCGCGTGGTCGAGCAATACATGGAATTGGCGCTGCAGGCCCGCGAAGCGCATCTTGAAAAAGTGGCTGCTGCGTTCATGGCCGATCCCGCCAGTGCCGAGCCCCTGACTGACGACGCGCTGTGGGAAGCCACCGCCGCAGATGGTTTGCAAGGACTTTGATGGCCAGCGTCGTCATCAAGCGCGGCGATATTTACCGGGTCAATTTGGAACCTACTTTGGGCAGCGAGCAACAAGGCCGAGCCCGTCCCTGCGTGGTTCTCAGCATCACGCCGTTCAACAAGCAGTTCAAAACCGTGGGGGTGGTGCCTTTGTCCAGCAGTGCGCGGGTGCACGAACCGGTCACGGTCAGCGTGCCTTCAGCCGGCGAAGGCGCGGTGGCGCTGTGCTATCAGTTGCGCACCATCGACAAAGCGCGGTTGCTCAAACCCCTGGGCGAGTTGGCGGCTGCAGACATGGCCGCCATTGAAGTGGCGGTCAAGCAGGTGTATGGCTTGAATTGAGCCGCCATGGCGGGTGACTTGAGAAACAATTGGAATCTGACCCCAATTAGCGCAGAACAATTGGAATCTGACCCCAATTAGCGCAAAACATCCCCTATTCAGAGGACGGTACTAACCCTGATCAATGGTTTTAAACGCCGCAGCAACGGCAAAATGCGGCAAGGACTACAGGGGCTGCCAATGTACTTGTCAGGCACACAAACCAGGTTGATGAGCCAGATCATGCAGGTGCTGGCCGAGCCGCACCAAGAGCACGAAATTCGCCAGCAAGTGGGCGAGTTGATCATGCAGTTGATGCAAGCGCAGTTTTACGCGTCCTTCGTTTGGAACCCTGACTGCAATGCCTTCATGGACACGGTTCAGATCAACATGGACCCGAGCAACATCGCCGATTACGAGGCCTACTTCCAGTTCAACGACCCGATCACGCCCAGCATGCAACGCTACCAAGTGGCGGTGCGGGCCAGCGATGTGTTGCCCCAGCAGGCGCTGATGAAAACCGAATTCTTCAACGACTTTCTTGCCAAAGACGGCCTGCATTGGGGCGTCAACCTTTACGCTTGGCACCGTGGCCACAACATTGGCGACATGCGCATTTGGCGTGACAAGCGGCGTGAGAATTTCACCGATGACGAAATGCGGTTGCTCGACATGATCTTGCCGGCCTTCACGGCTTCGCTGTCCAGAGCCCGCACCACGGACAAAGCTTCAAACGTCGTGGTGAACAACAACCTCAGCCCGCGTGAAATGCAGGTGGCGCAAAGCGCGTCCATGGGTTTGGGCGACAAAGAAATTGCCCGACAGTTGGGCATTTCGCCAGCCACGGTGCGCACCCACCTGGACAATGCCTTCAAGAAATTGGGCATCAACAACCGCAGCGTTTTGGCCCGCACCCTGGGTTTGCATTAGCCCCAAGCATCCCCCATTTGCAGGATAGCCAGCAGCCTGCCGTCTCCCTAGGATGAACTTCAAACAACCCATGGGTTGGTTGTTCAACTTCAGGAGCACGACATGGCACAGCAAGGCATTTCAAGAAGACAACTGTTGCAAACCACGGCCGCGGGTTTGCTGTTGAGTCAGGTGGTTCCTGCATGGGCCGCTGATGACGCGACCGCCAAGATGTTGAAGCTGTCGGCGCCGCAAGCCGTGGCCGCGATTCAGTCGGGCAAGGTGTCTGCCACAGCTTACTTGCAAGCCCTGCTGGGGCAAACCCAAAAACACGCGGGGTTGAATGCGCTCATCTTTTTGAATGAAACGGCTGCGTTGAAAGCGGCGGCGGCCATTGACGCCGATCGCAAAGCCGGTCGTCCTTTGAAACCCCTGGCCGGTTTGTTCATCGTGGCCAAGGACAACATCAACACCCGGGACATGCCCACCACGGGCGGCACCGATGCTTTGAAAGGCGTGGTGCCCAAAAACACCGCACCGTCGATCGACAAACTCACCAAGGCCGGTGCCATCGTCTTGGCCAAGTCCAATTTGCATGAACTGGCTTTTGGCATCACCAGCACCAATTTGTCGAGTTTCGGCTTGGTGCGCAATCCCTACGACAGCACGCGCATTCCCGGTGGTTCATCGGGCGGCACGGCTGTGGCCATTGCGGTGGGCATGGTGCCTTGTGGCTTGGGCACTGACACCGGTGGTTCGACCCGCGTACCCGCTGCCCTGAGTGGCATCGTGGGCTTTCGCCCGTCGGTGGGCAACGGCGGCAAACAGCGTCGCTACCACAACGACAACGCCGTGGTGCCAATCAGCCACACGCGTGACACCGTGGGACCCATGGGCAAAACCGTTGCAGACGTGGCGTTTTTGGATGCGGCCATCACCGGCACACCGATGGCGACTGCGGCCAATTTGAAAGGCGTGCGCATGGGTGTGCCCGCCAAGTTCTGGGCCGGTTTGTCGTCGGACTTGCAAGCGGTGGTGATGGAGGCCAAAGACAAGTTGGCCGCGGCCGGGGTGGTCATGGTGGATGTGGACCCCGATGTGTTCGACTTGAACAACCAGGTGTCCTTCATGGTGGCTTTGCACGAACCACTGGAAGATTTCCCACCTTATTTGAAAGCCAGTGGCATCGACATGAGTTTGAAAGACATCGTCGACAAGGTGGCCAGCCCAGATGTGAAAGGCGCGATGGGCGCCATCATGGGCGATGTGTTTGGCAAGGCTTATCCAGACGCGATGAATGTGCACCGTCCGGCCTTGCAAAAGAAAATGGCCGATTACTTCAAGGACAACAAGCTCGACGCCATGTTGTTTCCGACCACGCCGCTGGCCGCCGAACCGATTGATGCGGTCAACGGCTCAAGCAAGGTCAGCATCAACGGCGGGGAGCCGGTTGACACGTTCGGTACTTACATCCGGAATGCGGATCCGAGCAGCAATGCTGGCAATCCAGGCTTGTCGATTCCCGCAGGGTTGACGGCTTCCGGCTTGCCGGTGGGGATTGAAATCGACGGACCTCTGGGCAGCGATCGACGATTGCTGGCCTTGGGACTGGCGATGGAAAAAGTGTTGGGGCGTTTGCCCGACCCTTCAGGCTATTGAAACCAAAGGCCCGAACTGCGTTGACCGCAGGCGGGCCGTTTCACTTCAAGCGTAAGCAGCAGAAGCGTTGGCCGCAGCCGTGCTCGACAGGTGATCGGCGTAGCAGCTGATCACTTGGTCGTAGGCTTGTGAGGCTTCGTCCAACAGGTTTTGCTTTTGCAGCAACCAACCGTAGTTGAACCACACCGAGTACTTGCTGTGCGTACGGTCATGCTTCAACCAGTGACGGTACAACTCCAGCGCTTCGTGGGTTTTGCCGGCGTGGTCGAGTTGCTCGGCCTTGGCGATCAAATCCTGGGCGGACATGGTGGTGTTGTAAATCATCAAAGTGGTTTGGGGTGTCATGCTGTATTCCTTGAAGTGAACAGATGTTCAAGAATATGCAATATCGATGCCAAGCTAAATTGACACTTTGTTGCCGCTTCAGGCCATGGTCACCAAGGGCAAATCGTGCTGCCTGGCCAAGGTGTCAATCTGGCGGCGGGTGAGGGTGGCGAAGAAGGCCGCCAACTTGGTTTTCGTGGCAGGCCGCAACATTGGATCACTGTTTTTGTAAGTATTTGATTTTATTGAAGTTTTTGGCTTGACAGGGTCGGCGACGTTCAAAAGCTTGGCCGCAAAGTGTGGTTCCAAGGCTGCCACGGCCACACGCCCATTGGCGCAGGCATACACCTGGTAGCCCGCATGGGCGCCGCCCACCGAGCCCTTGGGCGTGGTCAGCCCCCAGTGTCGGGGCAGGGCCAAGTAGCCCGCCGCGTCTTCCAGCGCCACCTCATGAAACACGCCTTGGCCGTGGCCTCGGCCCGGTTTGGCCCGTTGCCACAAGGTTTTCAGCACGGCTTCGCTGGCTTGGATGGAGCCGGCCATGTCGGCAAACAGGGTGGCCGGCAGGGCCAGGCCAGTCACCAAACCGTTGGCTGCCAAATAGGTCAGGTCGTGGCCGGGGATTTCCGCGCCAGCGCCGGGCGAGCCCACAATGCTGACCATGTTCAGGGCGGGAAACTGGGCGTGCAAGTCGGCCCAGGCCATGCCCAGTTTCTGCAAGGCCGACGGGCGAAACGAGGTCAGCAGCACATCGGTCTTGGCCAACAGCTTGTGCAGTTGGGCTTGGCCTTTGGCGGTTTTCAGGTCGGCTTGCACCACTTTCACGCCATTGTGGAGCTGGGCATAAGCATGGGGCGCGTACAAACCCATCGGGTCTGAGGGCGTGCCTTTGGGCAGGCCAGCGGCGGGCAGCGGTTCGAGTTTGCTGCACTTGGCCCCCATGGCGACCAGGCGCATCAGGGCGGCGGGCCCGGGCAGGTTCAGCGCCACGCTCAGGATGCGAACGCCTTTGAGGCTGCTGTCGGTCTCTTGGAAATCGGGTTGGGCCATGGGGTGCTCTATATATAGTGTGGATGCTTGATCTTAGAGGATGCGCCCCTGCATACAGCAAGCGTGTCAGCCAGACTTTAGCTAAAATAGCCATCAAGCAACAGGAGTCGTCCATGCAAGTCACTGCCACACAAGCCAAAAACCGCTTCGGCGCGGTCTGCGCCCAGGCCAAGGAAGGGCCGGTCTTCATTGAAAAAGATGGCCGCATTGACTCGGTGATTTTGTCGGCCAAGCACTACGAGGCTTTGCAGTCGGCCAGTCAAACCGCGTCGGTGGCGCAAAGAAAAACCCAATTTGAGCAAGACCACCAAGCCTGGCTGACCGCTCAAAACCAGCGCTTTGACACCCATGGTTTGTGGAACGACGACCTGAAGGTGTGGTGACATGCAGTTCGCCGTGTTCGACAACCCGAGCCCCCAAAAACGCGATGTGTATCCATATGTGCTTGATATACAAAGTGATTTGCTGTCCGGCTTGCCCACCCGGATGGTGGTCCCATTGGCGGTACCAGCCGTCACGCCTGCGCAAATCCCGCGTCGCTTGTGTCCCTTGGTCTCGGTCCTCGGCCTGTCCTTGATGCTGGTGCCCTTTGAAGCCGCGCCTTTGGACAAGCGCTTGCTGAAAACAGAAGTGGCTTCACTGGCCGATCGTTCTGGCGACATCATTGCAGCCATGGACGCGGTCTTGAGCGGCATTTGACAAGCATTTGGCTTGAAATATGCTTTTATTGAACATGACCCTTTCAACTTGCCGCTTGCCGCTTTTGACCAGTTTGATCTGGGGCCTGAGCTTGGGCACAGCCACGGCTGCCAACGAGCTGGCCCAAGTGGATGCCGGATCGGTCATGCGCCAAAGTGAGCAAAGCGTGAAACCGCATTTGCCGGCTACCGACACCTTGCGGCTGCTCAGCCTGCCGCCACCCATGCCGGTGACCGACCAAATTCGGCTGCATGTGCGCCGGGTGTACTTTCAAGGCAACCGGTTTCTCACCAAAAGCCAACTCTACCCGGCGGTCCAACCCTACCTGAACCGCCCCCTGAATGCAGCAGATGTCAATCATTTGCTGGCAGCGGTCACTAACGAATACCGCAAAGCCGGCTGGTTTGTCGAGGTTTACATCCCTCAGCAAGCGCTGGACCAAAACGAACTGACCCTGCAAGTGGTCGAGGACATTCGCGGCAGCGGCAAACCTTCGCGCTGAGCATCCAGCTGAAAACACCCTCTGCGCGTTGGCGAACACAAACCGGCCAACTTGACCGGCACGCTTCTTGCAAAAACACATGCATATGCAAGCATTTACGTGTGATTTGTGAGAAAACACCTGCCAAAAGCACTGCTGGGTTTGTCGGCTGCCATCCTGATTGGATGGTCGCTGGACATGCGCGTGCCGGGTTTTGACGAGCCCATCACGCCAGACGCAGTCCCGATGCCAGCGGCTGAAAAAATTGAAGCGCAGACCAGCCCGGACCTGGTGGTCGCCCCCGAATCAAGCTCTGCCGTATCGCAAGTCCTTGACAGCATTCAAGAAAAAGCAAAATCCACGGGCGAATTTTTGACCGACAAGGTTCAAAAAATGAACAAGACGGGCCAGGCCTTGGTCCAGTCTTTGCCTAGCTTGAGCGATCTGAACCTGCCCCCCATGCCGGAGATGCCAGCGATGCCAGAGCTGCCGTCAATGCCTGCCATGCCGACTTTGGCGGATTTGCCAAGCATTCCCGACTTCCCGACAGTGACCGAGAACCTTGCCGCACCGGATCCGGCAAAAACTGACGAAACTGCCAAAATCTTGCCGCCTGCGGACAGCTTGCCCGGCAGAGACTTGCCGCCCGAGCCGGTTGCCGCCGCGCCGGTCACCCCGAACAATGCCTTGATCGACACGACCCAATCGCCTGATGTGGGCCCCAAACCGAGCGCCTTGTCAGCCCGCTTGGCGCGGGAAGTGGACGTCATGCCCGAGCCCGAACCGGCCAAACCAGCCCCCGCGCCCGCCGTGGCCGCACCCGCCAAACCAGCCCCCGCGCCAACACCCGCGCCAGTTCCAGCCCCTGCCCCAAGCAAGGCCGCAACCGCCGAAACACCCGCCGCCAAGCCCGCCCCCGCCAAGCCTGAAAAGGCCGAGGCCGCCGAGCCGCCTGCCAGCATCGTGCTGAAGGAAATTCGTTTCCGGGGCGTCAAAAGCTTCTCGAACGACTCCATGAATGCCATGGTGAGCAAGTTCTTGGGCATCCCGTTGCAGTACGACGATTTGCTCGACGTGGCGTACGCCGTGGAGAATTTCTACAAGAAAAACAACTACTTAGCGCGGGTCATGCTGACCCAGCAGGACATCACCGAGGGCGTGTTGACGCTGGACGTGATGGAATCCGTGCTGTCCAAAGTGAAGGTGGAGCAGCAATTGGCCGGGCTGCCCAGCACCCAAGACCATGTGCTGGCGCTGATTGAGCGGCAAAGCCCGCAAGGCCGGCAATTCACCGCCAATACCCTGGACCGCGGCTTGTCCTTGGCCAACGAGGTGCCCGGCGTGAGCGTCACGGGCTCTTTGCACCAAGGCGATGAAGAGGGCGAAACGGAATTGATTCTGAAGTTGTACAAGCAACAAAGCCGTCAAGCCGAGTTGGTGGCCGACAACATCGGCTCACGGGCCACGGGTGCCAATCGGGTGATGGGCAACTATTCCTTCATCAACCCCACCGGTTATGGCGACTTGCTGTCCTTGTCCACCATCGTCACCAAGGGTTCTGAATACTTTAGAAGTGCTTACAGCCTGCCCGTGGGTTTGGATGGCTGGCGTGCGGGTCTGAATGCCTCGGCCATGGACTACAAAGTGATTGTTGGCGATATTGGTGTCGTGGGCGCGGTGGGCAAGGCTTTCACCGAAGGTTTTGAATTGCTCTACCCGCTGGAGCGCAGCCCGGACGCCAGCAGCACCGTCACCTTGAGCGCCGAGGCCAAGCAGTTCACCAACATCATGGCCACCGGCAATGTCTTGTCCGACTATGACGCCGAGGTGTTGGTGGCTCAGTTTTCAGGGGTGGACCGGGATTTCTCCAAAGCCTCGGGCCTGCTCAATTACAGCTTGGCGTTGAGCCACGGCCAAGTCCGCTTGCAAGACGGCTCCAGCTACCAAGCCAGCGACATGACCGGCAACCGAACCGAAGGTGGTTTCAACAAAATCCGCCTGAACCTGAACTATCTGGAAGCTTGGGACAAGAACACCGATCTCTATGTGGGCTATTCAGGCCAATTGGCAGACCACAACCTTGATTCTTCTGAGAAGTTTCAATTGGGCGGCGCCATGGGCATCCGTGCTTACCCCACCGGCGAAGGCTCGGGCTCGGACGGCCGCATGTTGAATTTTGAGGTCCGTCATCGTTTTGAGAACGGTATCACCTTGACCGGTTTTTACGATTGGGGTCAGGTAGACGAGCTGCACTTCCCCAACACCAGCAACCCCACCCTGAAAAACAGCTACGAACTGCACGGCTATGGCGTGAGCGCCGCTTATAACTTTCAAAACGGCGTGTCGGCCAAGGCCACTTGGGCCACCCGCGATGGCGAGAACCCCAACCCGAAGATTCCCAGCGGTACCGATCAAGACGGCACCCGCGACCGCAACCGCTACTGGCTGCAAGTCACCATTCCCTTCTGAAATTGATCATTTAAAACCGCTTGTCTGAATGAACATTCAGTTCAAGAAAAGCGCAGTCACGTCGATTCGTTCGGGTGACTTTGCGCTTTTCAATCGTTGGTTTGACAAGCATCCTCAGCCTGGGGATGGCTTTGCCGTTGCCGCTGGCCGCGCAAACCGCCGTGGCCAACAACCAGTTGCCCACTGGCGGCCAGGTGTCGGCCGGTCAGGCCAGCATCAGCCAAACCGCCAACACCCTGACCGTCAACCAAACCAGCCAGCGGGCGGTGGTGGACTGGAACACTTTCAATGTGGGCAGCCAGGCGCAGGTGCATTTTCAGCAACCGAATGCCCAGTCGGCCACCTTGAACCGGGTGGCGGACAACAACCCCAGCCAGATTTTGGGCCGCATCACAGCGCCTGGGCAGGTGGTGCTGATCAACCCGCAAGGCGTGTATTTCGGCAAAACCGCCACCGTGGACGTGGGCGGTTTGGTGGCCACCACCCACAACGCCGCCAACCAAGCCTTCATGGAAGGCCGGATGAAGTTCGACCGCCAAGGCGCAACCGGAAAGGTGGTGAACGAGGGTGAACTGCGTGCCGCCTTGAACGGCTACATTGCTTTGCTGGCGCCCGAAGTGCGCAACAGCGGCGTCATTGTGGCGAACTTAGGAACTGTAGCGCTGGCTGCCGGTGAGGCCTTTGAGCTTCAGTTTGAAACCGGCGGCGGTCTGACCGGCTTGCGGGTGACGGCTGCCAGCATCAACACCTTGGTCGAGAACCAGTCCGCCATCAAGGCGCCGGGTGGCCTCATCATCTTGTCGGCCCAAGCCGTGGCCAAGTTGCGCAGCGGCGTGGTCAACAACGGCGGCACCTTGGAAGCGAATGGCCTGAGCCGCAAAGGCGGGCGCATCATTTTGGAAGCCAGCTCCCGGGTGCGCAACAGCGGCACCGTGCAGGCCAACGCCACCCCCAGCCAAGCGGGCGTGGTCGGTGGCCCAGCAGGCACTGTTTCGGTGCAGGCGCCAGAAGTGGTGAACACCGGCGTCATCAGCGCCACGTCAGTGGTCGCTCCGGCGGTGAGTCCTGTGGTGGCTGAAGTGGCACCGGTGCTGGCGCAGATTCAAATCAAAACCGAGCAGTTCAGCCAAACCAGCAGTGGCGTGTTGGACGTATCGGCGGTGGGTGTGGCGGCCGGTCGCGTCAGCGTGCAAGCCAGCCAGACCGCGCAGGTGGCGGGTCAGGTGTTGGCGGTTGCCCAAGAAAGCAGCGAACCCGCCACTTATATAGAGCAGGGCGTTCCAGCCGCAGCCGCCTTGGGCGGGCTGATTGAGTTGGCCGCCGCGCAACAAGTGCAAACCAGCGGCGCGGTGTTGGATGCCTCGGGTGCCAACGGCGCGGGTCGCATCCATGTTCAGTCCAAGGGTTTACCCGCAGACCCAACCGTGCCCAGCCAACCTGCACCATCCAAGCTGATCCTCAGCAACTCGGTGCTGCGGGCCAACAGCAGCCGCGGCCTGGGCGGCCGGGTGGCATTGGAAAGTGACGAACTGACTTTGGACAGCGGCACCTTGATTGATGCCAAAGGCGGAATGGGCGGCGGCACGGTCTGGGTGGGCGGCGGCTGGCAAGGCAGCGGCAACTTGCACCAAGCCACCTCGGTCTTCTTCAGTGCGGACAGCCAGATTGACGCCAGCGCCACCGACGTCGGTGATGGCGGTGAGGTGGTGTTGTGGAGCGATGTGCACAACGCCGGTTCGGTGACCACGGCCAACGGCAGCATCTGGGCCAAGGGTGGGATGAACGGCGGAAATGGCGGGCGGGTGGAAACCTCGGGGCATGAGCTGCGGTTGGGTGACCAAGTCGCCGTGTCGACCAAGGCCTTCATGGGTCAGGACGGCGAGTGGCTGCTGGACCCTGAAAACTTGTATATCAAAGACACCAGTTGGGCTGGTTCCAACTACAGTGGTTCTGGCACGACAACATACACAGCGCTCACCCCTGATACCAATGCGCCAATTTTGGCGTCTGACTCCAACTCGGTGGATACACGGGGCGCAGCTTACGCTAACGGTGTGTCGGTGGTCAGGGCAGACACCATCATTAACGCACTCGCATCTGGCAATTTGAAAATCATGGCAACTGGTTGGATTGCTGTTCAGACTTGGGAAAACCGACCAATTTATCAAACGACCGCTTACATCAATACGCTCAGTAGCAATAAATTAACGTTGCAAGCTGGGGACTACATCAATATCAATTTCGCAAAAGTTTATTTACCCAATGGCACCCTGGAGTTGCTGGCTGGAACCACGATCGCGCAAGACGCATCGGCCGGGCTGTATGCCAACACGCTGATTTTGGGTTCATCCGATGGCGGCACCAGCAAACCAGCGGTCACACTGAATGTCGCATCCAACTACGTCACCAACCTGCAAGCCAGCAATGTCAGTGCGCTCGCTCTGTCAAACAGTCAAGCTTTGACAGTTAACTCAAGCGGTATCAGTGCATCGGGTGCGGTGTCTCTCAACACGTCTACAAATGATTTACTCGTAGCTGGAGCTATCACTACCACCTCATCACTCAGCTTAACGGCCAGAACCATTTCTATGGTGGCCAACGTCACCTCCACAGGGGCACAAACCTACAACGGCAACGTTTATGTGGCGGGCAACACGGTTTCGCTCACGTCTAACAACGGTGATGTGACGGTGACCGGCAACATTTACTCTCTCAACTCAGTCCGATTGACAACTAATGGCGCCTACGAATCTTCATTAGGTTTCACGGGCACAGCCACTTCTAGCGGCGTGATGGTTGGCGACATGCTGTTGTACTGGAATGGTGCTAATTACACCTTCACCATGCCTACTACACAAACGCTGAACTACCTACTTGTAGGCGGCGGGGGCGGCGGCGGCTTGACTTCTTGTGGTTGTAGCAATGGCGGCGGTGGTGGAGGTGGTGGTCAGGTTACAGCTTCCTCACAAACATTCAGCGCATCGACCTCTTACAGCCTCAGTATTGGTGCCGCTGGTAACGGTGCCACCAGCGGGACAGTCGGTAATTCAGGTGGCAGCTCTCAACTGAGTGGTTCGGGTATCACCAGCGTGTCCGCAGCGGGTGGGTCGGGGGGCGGTAGTAGCAACAGCAATGGTGGAAACGGCGGTAACTCAGGGGCGGGCACTGGTGGCGGCATTGCGAATTCTGGTAATGGCACCAACGGCGGTGGCGGAGCTGGCGGTTGGAACTCGGCGGGCGGTACGGGTGGCGCTGGCACCACCTCTTCACTCTATTCAGGCACCGCTTACACCTATGGCAGTGGCGGAGGTGGTGGCTCTGGTTATGGCTTCGCGTCAGGTGTCGGCACAACCGGCGGGGGTGTTGCAGGCTCTGGCGCAGGTGCAGGCGCCTCATCTGGCACAAATTTCGGCTTGAACGTGGTGGGTGGCAGCGCTGCTAACTATGGTGGCGGTGGCGGTGGCGGTTATGGTGCTGTGAATGGTCAAACCATGGGCGGTGGTAACGGCAAAGCAGGTGCAGCTGTGTTTGTGAACAGTACTGCCAAAACGCTGACCATCAACGCTGGAACAGGCAAATTCGCACTCACAGGCAATACCAGCGACTTGAATAATTTGGAAGTCAATTCAACCAGCACCACAAGCCAAATTTCAGGCGTTCTGCAAGGTGCTGTGGCCTTGACATACAACGGCGGCGCTGGGGGCTTGTTGGCTTTGACAGCCACCAACACCAATACCGGCACCACCACCATTGGAGCTGGCGGAACCTTGCAAATAGGCACAGGCCTTACTACCGGCAGCTTGGGCACGGGCAATGTGGTCAACAAAGGCATTCTTTCTTTCAAACGCAGCAACACCTATGTGGTGAGCAACCTCATTTCAGGCACTGGCATCGTCACCCAAGTGGGCTCTGGCAATACATCGCTGACCAATGCCAACACTTACAGCGGTGGCAGCACCCTCAGCACTGGCACCCTAGGCATTTACGACAACTCAGCACTTGGCACGGGCACGCTCACGGCCGCAGGCAGCACCACGCTGTTGTTTGGCCGTGGTGTGACCAGCTTTGCCAACAACATCACTCTTAACGGCAGCGTGGCGTTTGACCTGGACACTGCTGTGGACTACCTCGTGGTGGGCGGC
The DNA here is from genome assembly GCA_947448745.1 of Comamonadaceae bacterium. GTDB lineage: Bacteria > Pseudomonadota > Gammaproteobacteria > Burkholderiales > Burkholderiaceae_C > Limnohabitans. The sequence continues at coordinate 18,260 of CANFOQ010000003.1, read as the reverse complement.
GGCGGCGGCGGCGGCGGCGGTCAATCTTCCCAGCACGGCGGCGGCGGCGGCGGCGGCGGCGGTGTGCAGTCTGGCAGCTCAGACCTATTGGATAACACCTCTTACGCCATCACGGTAGGTTCAGGTGGAACGGCAGGTACTGCAAACGTAAGTATTGGCGGTACGGGTGGCGCGTCCTCTTTTAACAGCGTCAGCGCATCGGGCGGTGGCGGTGGTGGACAGTACTTCAATGGTGCGCCAACTTCTGGCGCATCTGGCGGCGGTGGCGCTATCAGCAACACGTCAAGCAGGCGTGTGGGTGCTGCGGGAACACAAGGCTTTGCAGGTGGAAACGCCAGCAGTGGTGACTTCGACGCCGGTGCCGGCGGCGGCGGCGGTGCTGGCGGTGCCGGCTTTAACTTCGTCGGCTCAGGTAGTCTGGGTAACGGCGGCGCCGGTGGTCTAGGCTTAGCAAACGCCCTTTCTGGTACCAGTGCCTTTTACGGTGCTGGTGGTGGTGGTGGCGGCTTTGCGGGCGGAGCTGGTGGCTCGGGTATTGGTGGTAATGGTGGCCTTTACGGAACAGCGGGTATTGCAGGTGCTGCCAACACGGGCTCAGGCGGTGGCGGCGGTATGGGGGCTTCGGGCTCTAGTGCCACCAACGGTGGTGCGGGTGCTGCTGGTGTTGTCGTCGTTAGGTACCTAGGTAGCAGCGCTGGCACAGGAGGCACCGTTGGCTCGGGCACCGGCACAGCTTCGGGCTACACGCTGCACACATTCACATCAGGCGGCACGCTTTCTTTGAACGCTTTGAACGTGGTGCTCAGCGGCACCTTGGGTGGCTCGGGCTCGATGGTGGCCAATGCCGCTGGCGGCAAGTTTTCGTTGACCAGCGCCAATGCCTATGCAGGCACCACCACACTCAACAGCGGTACCTTGGGTATTTACAACAACACGTCCATCAACTCTGGCGCACTCACTGCTGCTGCGGGCACCACACTTTTGTTTGGCCGTGCTGTCACCAACTTTGCCAACAACATCACGCTGAACGGCAGCGTGACATTTGATTTAGACACCTCGGTGGACTATCTTGTGGTCGGCGGTGGCGGTGGTGGTGGAGCATGGACAGGTAGTGGAGGTGGCGGCGGCGGCGTTTTGGGCACCACTGTCGATTTACTGACCGATACCAGCATGACGGTCAATGTTGGATCGGGGGGTACAAGCGCTATTTACAACAATGGCGTGGCCCGATTCGCGACTAACGGAGGATCTTCCAGCCTCACCTCAACCACATTGGGCGTGGTCAATGCCCTTGGAGGTGGTGCTGGTTCGACTTGGAGCGCGCAAGTTCCGAGCAGTAGCTCGGGGGTTGTTTCATCGGGCGGCGGAGGGTCCTATTACGCGCCTGGCATTGGCACGGCAGCTCAAGGGAATCCGGGGGGCACTGGCTATAACGTCACTCCATTTGCAGCTGGCGGTGGCGGTGGTGCGGGTGGCGCAGGAGGAAATGCCTATCAGGTCAACAGCGTTGACAGTGCAAACGGGGGCAATGGCGGTATTGGTTTAACTTCGTCAATCACAGGCTCAACCACTTATTACGGTGGTGGTGGTGGTGGCAGTGTGCATGGAGTCTCACAATCAAGTTTCGGCAATATTGGCGGGCTTGGTGGATCAGGTGGTGGTGGTGCTGGCACACCCTTCAACAGAACAACATCGACAATAGCAAAGTACGGTGGTGCAGGCACCAACAACACGGGGGGTGGTGGTGGTGGTGCTGGTGGTGCAGCATCCACCGTCTACAGTGAAGGCGGTGCAGGTGGCTCTGGCTTGGTGGTGGTTCGCTATCTCGGCAGCAGCGCAGGTGCAGGCGGCACAGTCGCCTCGGGCACGGGCTCGGCCTCGGGCTACACACTGCACAGCTTCACCAGCACAGGCGCTGCGACGCTTTCTCTGAACCCATTGAACGTCATGCTCAGCGGCACCATCAGTGGTTCGGGTGCCATGGTGAACAACGCCACCGGCGGCAAGATTTCACTCATGAGTGCGAACACCTATTCAGGTACGACGACCATCAGTGGAGGCACCTTGGGCATTTACAACGCAGGGGCCATCAGCTCTGGGGCGCTGATTGCGGCCAACAATACATCTTTGCTGCTGGGCCGAACACTCACAGGATTGAGCAACAACATCACCCTCAATGGTGCAGTGACTGCAGCGTTTGACACCAATGTGGACTATTTGATCGTCGCCGGCGGCGGCGGCGGTGGCGCCCATGTTGGCGGTGGCGGTGGTGGTGGTGGTGTTTTGGCTGGAAGCACATCTTTGACTGCTTCTAGCTATGCCATTGGTATTGGCCAAGGTGGCCTAGGCATGGTTTACAACAGCTTGGCCGTTGTAAGCGCTTCAACCGTTGGTCAAAACTCCTCAGCATTTGGGTTGACTGCAATCGGCGGCGGTAATGGTGGTAATTACTCTGGTGGGGCTGGCACTGGTGGCTCAGGCGGAGGTCAGGGTAATAACGCGACTGCAGCCAGTGGCACAACAGGCCAGGGGTTTTCAGGTGGTATCGGCGATGGCAATGGGAATCGCGGTTATGTAGCTGGCGGTGGTGGCGGCGCAGGGGGCGTGGGTGGCAATGCAACGTTTGCAGCTGGTGGCACTGGCGGTACAGGACTGGCAACGAGCATCACCGGAAGTTTGAGTTACTTCGGCGGCGGTGGCGGCGGCGGTGTACATACCAGTGGATTGGCTGCGGCGGGGATTGGCGGTTTGGGTGGCGGCGGTAACGGCGTTGTGAGTTCAAGCACCCAAGCCGGTAGTGGTTTAGCCAATACGGGCGGTGGTGGTGGTGGTGGCGCGAAAGTGAACTCTGATTATTCGCAAGGTGGTAACGGTGGTTCTGGCATTGTGGTGATTCGCTATCTCGGAGCATCTTCAAGCTCTGGCGGTAACGCCATTTCAGGAACAGGCACAGCTACAGGCTATACGCTTCAATCGTTTACAGCCAGTGACACGCTAACCTTTAACGCGCTTGCAGCCACTTTCAGCGGCACCATCGGTGGCACAGGTTCGTTCACAGCCAACCCATCGTCAACCGGTAAGTTCACCTTCACGCAAAACAACACCTACTCGGGCGGCACCACGCTCAGCGCGGGCACCTTGCAGGTGGGCACGGGCGGTACTACTGGAACATTGGGCTCGACCACCGCAACAGGCACTGTGACCAACAATGGCGCGTTGATCTTCAACCGCTCGGTCAACACCAGCTATGCCGCGCCGTTTGCGGGTTCGGGCACGCTCAGCGTGACTGGCGCAGGTGGTTTGACACTCAGCGGTGTTGCCAGCTACACCGGTTTAACCACCGTTACCAGCAGCGCGATCACGTACACCAACAACACAACACCCAGCACCAGCGGCTTTGCTGGCGCGGGTACCGTCACTATCGCTCCAACATCAGGTTCAAGTTTTACCAGCGCTTTCACGCCAAGCTACACATTTGCCAGCACCCTCACTGGGCTCACATTGGGTAGCACCAGCAACACACAAAACATCACCTTAGCTGCGCCCATCAGCATTGCAGGGCCGATCACGGTAGACGGTGGGCAAATCAACTTGAACAGCAGTTTGCAAACCACAGCCTCAAGTGCAGCTATCAATATCAGGGCCAAGACCAATATCGCCAACACATCGCTCGCCACGTTGACCACAAACGGCGGCAATATTTTGTTGGCTTCCAACGTGGATGACACCACCGATGGCGACACCACCACCAATGGCTATATACGGCTCGACTATGGATTGAATGCTACTTCCAACGGAGGCAACATCACCATCGGTGGTGGCAACTTGCTGGGTACGGGTTACGCCATGGGCTCTTCAAGCGAAGCGCAAACCCATGGTTTCCGCGTGGACCGTGCGCTGACCTTGAGCTCTTCTGGCGGCAATATTGCCATTCGTGGTATGTCTTCTGCAAGGGCTGTTCAAACTGGATGGGGTGCATCAGGTGTTGGTTTTTATTTCTTGACAGCCAGCGGTTCGATCGACAGTGGCACAGGCACCATTTACATCGACGGATACAGCCAAACTTGGGGAAGCAGTTACAGCTCAGGTGTTTACTTCAGAACTGACAACCCCTTCACCATCAAATCTGCCAATACGACGGTAGACGCGATCAAGATAGTTGGTAAAGCAACAGGTGTAGGTGGTGAGGCTTGGGGTATCGAGCACGAGAACAGCGTGTTATCGCTTTTGGCAACGGGCACTGGTGGCGGTATCACCATCAATACCTCACAAAAAAATAGCTACGACTCAGTTTTTCGTTCTGAGTTGAACGTCTTGGCTAAAAGTGGCCCGATCACGATGACAGCTAACTACGATGGGCTGGGTGTTGGCAACGGCTATTGGTACGAGGCGGCTTACTCCTATTGGGGCTCCAAAGCCGGGGTCACCGGTTTGACGACCAGTTCATCCAATATCACCATCGCGGTTGACAACGTAGATTGGCAAAGCTCGTTGACACCCTCATTTGCAACAACAGGCACCTTAGAGGTCAAACCCACCAGCACCTCTTTCTCAAGAACAATAAGCAGCAGTTGGTTTCCCATGAACCAAAACGGACAAACCATCAGTGGTTTTACCTTTGGCAAACCTGGCAACACAGAAGGACTTAATGTTGATTCAGCTGTCACCGCCAATGGTCCTATCACGATGTATGGCGGTCCCATCTCGGTGAACGCCAACGTGACCAGCAGCGCCAATGGCGACATTTACTTTTCTGGTCTCGCGCAAGGTTGGAGTTTTGACACGGCAGCGGGCATCAGCATCGCCAAAACAGCGGGCACCGGCACGCTGACCATCGAAGGCAATGGGCGCCTGCGTAACCAAGGCAGCATCACCGCCAGTGGCACAGGCAAGCTGAATGTGGTGATGATTGGCGAGATGGATGACAACAGCACCACGTCTTATGTCGGGACATACAACATCGCAACCGGTGCAATCGCCACCAATGGGGGGGATCTGTGGATAGGTGGCGGCACTAAAACCAATATTTGGAAAGGCTTGGCTGTTGGCATGAAAGGCGCAGTTGGGGCCACGACTTTCAACGGTATCGATGTGTCGGGCAACATCAGTACTGGTGGTGGTGATCTGATGATGCTTGCGTATGTAGGTATAGCTGCGACCAATACCGGTTACAGAGATATTGCTGCCACCGGAGGCAGTAAAACCATTGACACTGGCAGCGGTGACATCACCTTTCTGACACGTTATCCATCATTTGACTATGGCAGCAATAAATTAACGCTGATATCAACGGGCACTCTCACCCTCGCGCCCTTAAGTGGCGCAACTTACACCACGAGCGCCATCAATTTGAACGGTACAACGACCAATGGGAACTTGACCGGTGCCAACGACTTGGGCGGGCTGGTCATCAACAACGTCGCCAACCTCACTGGGCTGACCTTGGGCAACTACCTCGGAAGTGGGGTCGCCGGTGATACGCCTTATGTCTATGCCAATACCTCCACCATGACATTGAGCGCACCCTTGAGCATTGGAGGGCCTGTCTCGGTCTACGGCGGCAACATCAATGTCAACGCTAATGTCAACACCACTGGTGGCGCAGCTGCGGGTGATGTGCTGCTCAAAGCCAGCGGTGCCATCACCCAAGCCAGCAATGTGTCCGTGACGACCAACGGCGGCGATGTGAACTACTGGGCCGACAGCGATGGCGCCAACGGTGGCTATCTGTGGTTCAAAGCGGGTAGCAGTGTGAACACCACCACAGCGGCCAACATCACGGTGTCGGGCGGTAATGTGGCCGACTTGACTGCCTTGGCGGCATCGGGCAATGCCACGGGCATGACCACCACCATGGGCAATGGCGTGACCCTCGATGCGGTGTCCTTGTCTTCGAATGGCGGCAACATCTCTGTCCGCGGCAAGAGTGCAGCATCCGTCACTGCCTATGCCGCCACTGATGCGGCCTCCATCGGCAATGCCAATGGCATTCGGGCGCATGGCGGCGTGAGTTTGGATGCAGGTACGGGCAAATTGAACATCTGGGGTTATGCCCAGTCGTCATCAGGTTCGAGCAACGGCATTGAACTCAGTGCCACTGGCACCTCGGTTTATAAATCGGCTTCCACGGCCACAGACGCCATCGCCATCGAAGGCACTGCGGCCAACGGCTCTGCCGCAGATGTGTGGGGCATCTACATGTGGAGCACCTCCAGCATCTTGGCCTCCAATGGTGGCGGCATTGCCATCACAGGCTCTGCCGCGAAAAATTCCGCCTTGGTGGTGCCCTCAGGGTCTTCCGTGTTGTCCACAGGTGGTCCCATCACGCTCACAGGCAAAGCTTATGGCGGAGCTTTCAATGCAGTGGACATTGGTGGCTATGTGGGTTTGAAAACAGGCGTCAACACGGGTGCGTCCACGTCAGACATCACCATCGTGGGCAACAAGTTTGCATTCACTGGGAACGTCGCTTCATCGGGCACCTTGACCATCAAACCCTACACCACCGGTGCCACCATCGGTTTGGGTTCAGGTGCAGGCACGGTGGCGTTGACCACCAGTTGGTTTAGCGGCAGCTCGGTGTTCAAAGATGGGTTTAGCAACATCGTTTTGGGCGCATCTGATGCTGGCGCCATCACCGTGGGCGGTGCCAACACCTTCACCGATAGCGTGGCTTTGGTCACCGGCGGCAGCATCACGCTTAACTCGGGTGCCACCCTCACGAGCAGCCAAGCCGGCGGTTATGTGGCCTTGGCGGCAACCGGTAGTTTCATCAACAACGCAGGAGCCTCTGCACTGTCTACGGCTTCTGATGGTCGTTGGTTGGTTTACAGCGCCAGCCCCACCAGCGCAGGTACGAATTTTGGCAACCTGAACAGCGCCAACGCGCCGGTGTGGGGTCAAACCTACGCCACCCAGCTGCCGTCTGCAGTGGCGGTGACGGGCAACCGTTATGTGTTTGCCAGCATTCCCACGGTCACCGTCACGGCCGCTGCCGTGAACAAAACCTATGGCGATGCATGGACGAGCAGTAACGTGCTGGGCCTGAGCAGCAGCGCCACGGGCAGCACTGTGTTTACCTTGCCCACGTTGACCGATGTGTTCAGTGTGCAGCCCACCGCCGCGTCGGCGGGCTTGGTCACCACCGCAACTGTGGCGGGTGGGCCTTATGCCATTACTCTCACCCCGGGTACGGCACGATCCGGCTACAGCGTCAGTTATGCAACGCCTGGCAGCATCACCGTCACCACCAAAGCCTTGACGGTCACAGGCACCTCGGTGGCCCACAAGGTTTATGACGGCGGGCTGGTAGCCACGCTCAGCGGTGGTTCTTTGCAGGGCGTGATCAACAGCGACGCCGTGTCTCTCGTTCAAGCCGGCAACTTTGCCAGCAAGAACGTGGCCAACGGCATCAGCGTGACAGCGGCTAACTCCTTGTCTGGCGTGAACGCCAGCAACTACAGCCTGACCCAGCCCAGCGGCCTCACAGCCAACATCACGCCCAAGCCCATCACCATGACGGGACTCAGCGCCAACGACAAGGTGTACGACGGCAACACCTCAGCCTCGTTGGCGGGATCTGCAGTGCTCAGTGGCAGTGTGGCCGTGGGTTCGGGCAGCAGCATTGACGGCAAGTGGTATGCAGGTGACACGGTGTCGATCACGGGCCCACCTGGTGGAACCTTCAACAGCAAAAACGTGGCCGAGGCCAACAGCGTGACTTTCTCAGGGCTGTCTCTGACAGGCGCACAAGCTGCCAACTACACACTCACCGTGCAGTCTGCAGCCACCGCGCGAATTACCCCCAAGGCAGTCACGCTGCTGGCTTCCAAAACCTACGATGGCACGACCGGTCTCACAGGCTTCGTCACGGTGAACGGCCGCATTGGCTCGGAGGTCTTGGGTTACAGCGGCGCTGCAGCCAACGACGCACACGTGGGCACCTTGGGCAAATACATCAGCGCCTTGGCCCTGGCCGATGGTGGCAGCGGTGCCACCGCAGGCTTGGCCAGCAACTACAGCTTGCCTGTGCTCAATGCGGCAAACGCACCCGTCACCATCACCGCTAAAGCACTGACGGTGAGTGGCACCAGCGTGACCAGCCGAGCGTATGACGGGACAACAGTCGCCACCTTGGCTGGCGGCACCATCAACGGTGCCGTCAATGGCGACACCTTGGTGCTGACACAAACCGGCACCTTTGCCAGCAAAGACTTCAGCGCTGCGGCCATCGCAGTCACTGCCAGCAGCACTTTCAGTGTGGGCAGCAGCAGCAACGGCAGTGTGCAGGGCGACTACAGCATCGCTGCACCCACGGGCCTGAGCGGCTTCATCACCCAAAAAGCCCTCACCATCACGGCCAACAACGATGCCAAGTTTTACGGCTTGGCTGACACCGCTGGCTACTATGGTGTCAGCTTCGCAGGTTTTGTGAGTGGTGAAACCGCCAGCAACCTCAGCACCGCACCCACCATCAGCCGCAGCAACAGTTCGGTGAATGACGCCAACACCTACAGCGGCGTGTTGGTACCCAGCGGTGCTGCGGCCAATAACTACAGCTTTAACTATGTCAACGGCAACTACACCATCGTGCCAGCGGGTCAGTTGCTGGTGCGCTTGGCCAACACCAGCCATGTGTACGGTACAGCGCCCACCTACACGGTGACCGAGGCCAAGTACCTCAGAAACGACAACACCACGCAGGTGGACTTGCTCTCCGCAGCAGGGGCCATCGTCAACGCCAGCAGTGCAGGCTTGGTGTCGGTCACAGACGCCAACGGCACCACCGCGACATTCAATGCCGCAGCACTCAATGGCACTTACAGCACTTCGGGTTGGCTCAATGTGGGGGCGTACCAGTGGAGTGCCTCCAACATTGCGGTGTCTAGTGGCGCCAACTTCAACAACACCATCAATGTGGTGGGCTCTGAAACTGTCGCAGTCAAGTCCATCACGCCAGCGCCCACCATCAGCAAGGTGTACGACGGCACCACCACCATTGCGCCTTTGTCGGGCACACCCGCAGGTGTGGTGACGGGTGATGTGGTGACGCTTGGCGGTGCTGGCACGTATGCGAATAAAAATGCGGGCACTGGCAAAACCTACACGCTCACCAACCTGGCGTTGAGTGGCGCGGATGCAGCCAACTACAGCCTCAGTACCGGTGCCAGCCTGACCGCCACCAACGGTGTGGTGACGGCCAAAGCCATCACCGTGTCTGGCGTGGCCGCCAACGACAAGGTGTACGACGGCGCGAACACTGCCAACATGAACGTGGCCGCTGCTGTGTTCAATGGCATGGTGGCAGGTGACGCCTTGAGCGTCACGGCTGCAGGCACCTTCGCCAGCGCCGATGTGGCGTATACCGGCAGCACCGTGGCCGCACAAACTGTCACGTTTGCCAACACCTATGGCGGCGCAGACGTCGCCAACTACACCTATGCGGGGAGTGCCACCACCACCACGGCCAAGGTCACCCCCAAAGCCCTCACGCTGGACAGCGTGGTAGCGGCTAACAAGGTGTACGACGGCGGCTTGACTGCGACTATCAACAGCTTTGGCGCACTCACAGGCGTGGTCGGCAGCGATGCGGTGGCCTTGAACAGCAGCGCCTATTCGGCCAGCTTTTCCACCAAGCAAGTGGCCAATGGTAAAGCGGTGACGGTGCTGGCGTCTAGCCTTGGGCTCACGGGTGCGAAGGCTGGCAATTACAACCTGGTTGCCAACCCCAGCAGCACGGCCAATATCACCGCCAAGGCCATCACTGTGCAGGGCATTGCCGCCAACGACAAGGTCTATGACGGTGACACCACCGCCACCCTCAGTACAGCAGGCGCAGTGTTCAACGGCATGGTGAGTGGCGATGTACTGAGCTTGACTGCCACCGGCACATTCGCCAACAAGACAGTAGCAGCGGGCAAAACTGTGACATTGGTCAGCAGCTACGGCGGAGCAGACTTGGCCAACTACAGCATCACCAACCAAGCCAGCACCAAAGCGACCATCACAGCCAAAGCCTTGACCATCTCTGGCCTCGTTGCCGACAGCCGTGTGTACAACGGTGGCACCGCTGCCACGGTAAGCAACAGTAACGCTCTGTTCACGGGCTTGGTGAGTGGCGACGCCGTGAGCGTTAGCGCCACGGGTGTGTTTGCAGACAAAAACGTGGGCACGGGCAAAACAGTCACGCTCGCCAGCACAACGGGCGGTGCAGATGTGGGCAACTACAGCATCACCCACCAAGCCAGCAGCACCGCCAACATCACAGCCAAAGACTTGACCATTAGCGGCATCACAGCAGCCAATAAGGTGTATGACAACACCACAGCCGCCACTGTGTCGGTGGGCAGCGTGGTGACAACAGGTTTGGTGCTGAATGATGTGGTCACAGTCAGTGCCACCGGTGTATTCAGCGACGAGAACGTGGCCACGGGCAAAACTGTCACGCTCACCAGCAGCTATGCGGGTGCAGACCGCAACAACTACAACATCACCAACCAAGCCACCACCACTGCCAGCATCACCGCGTTGGATGTGGCCTTGTCGGGCAGCACGGGCTTGACAAAGGTCTATGACGCCACAGCAGCCATTGCCCCGGCGTTGTCGGGTGGAGCCACGGGTTATGGCGCGTTGGACGTGACATCTCCCAACAACGCAGCTTTGTATGGCAACGCCTTGGCAGCAGACAGCGCCTTGGTGGGAGGTCTGAGCATCACAGGCACGCCTGTGTTGTCTAGCGCCAATGCAGGCACGGTTTCGGTGGAGCAGGGCAGTGTGCAACTGAGCGGCACACGCGCTGGCAACTACCGCTTGGTGTGGAGCAATGGCGCGGCCAACACCATCACCCAAGCACCGCTCACCGTCACTGCCAATGATGACGCGAAGTTTTATTCGCAAGCCGACAGCACGACCAACTATGAAGGTGTGCGTTACAGCGGTTTTGTGGGGGGACAAACATCGACCGTGTTGGGCGGTAGTTTGGCTGTGACGCGTGACCGCAGTGCTTTGTTGACGGCTGATCCCAGCAGCGTCGCCACACAAGACAGCGCAGGTTTGTATGCCAGCAGCTTGGTACCCGCAGGTTTAACGTCTAGCAACTACAACATCAGCTTTGTGAACGGTAACTACACCATCGTGCCAGCTGGCGAGTTGATGGTGAGGGTTCAAAACATCAGCACCACCTATGGCAGCACCCCTGTGTACAACGTGACGTATGCAGCGTACATGGCAGATGATCTTTCTGGCAATGGGAATGGCCCCATCACTGATTTGAAAGCCGCTAATTTTGTGAGCGTGAGCGGTGCACAAGTGACCGTGAAAGATGGCATTGGTTTGGGTGCGAACACCACCGCGCAATTTGATCTGGGTGCCAACAATGCCCTTTTGAGTACTGCCGGCAAGCTCAAAGTGGGTTCGTACAGCTTGGGTACCAGCGGCCAACCCGCGGTGAGCAGTGCGGATTTCAGCGACAACATCAACATCATTGGCGCTTACGAGGTCACGCCCAAATCCTTGAGCGTGACAGCCGGTGGTTTGACCAAGGTCTACGACGGCAGCAGCGCCATGACCAACCTCACGCTCACACCCGTGGGCTTGGTGACACCTGTCACCACCGCCGATGTGGTGAACGTGACCGGTGTGGGCACCTATGCGGACAAAAACGTTACAGCCCTCGCTGACAAAAACTACAGCCTCACCAGTTTGGCGCTCACAGGTGTAGATGCAGGCAACTATGTATTGACCAACGGCAGCACCGCCGCCGCCATCACCACACAAAGCGGCAGCGACAGCCAAATCACACCGCGCCCTTTGACCGTGGCTTTCACGGGCATTGACCGTGTGTACGACGGCAGCACCTCGGCCACCGTCAACACCAGCCTGACAGTGGCCAATGGGTTTGTGAGTGGCGATAACCTGAGCGTTAACCGCAGCGCGGCGTTCGCCGATAAAAACGTGGCCTATGACGGCGCCAACAACGTCACCAGCAAAGCGGTCAGCATCACGGGTGTGAGTCTGGGTGGTACTGACGCCGCCAACTACAGCGTGGCCGCCACAGGTAGCGCTTCAGCCACCATCACGCCGCGCGTATTGAACGTGGCCTACACCGGTATAAACCGCGTGTACGACGGCGGTACGGTGGCCACCGTGAGCACCACCGACGATCGCTTGTTGAATGATGTGTTTGACATCAACCGCACAGCCAGCTACGCCAACAAAAACGTGGGTGGTGCGAAAGTGGTGAGTGTGAGCGGTGTGGGCCTGACCAACCCCGTTGGTGTCAGCAGCACCGACGCCACCAACTACAGCGTGGCCGCCACAGGCAGCACCACAGCCAACATCACAGCACGGGTTTTGAACGTGTACTACGCAGGTGTTGACCGCGTGTACGACGGCGGTACGGTTGCAACAGTGACCACCACCGACGACCGCGTGAGCGGCGATGCGTTTGACATCAACCGCAGCGCTGGCTACGCCGACAAAAATGTGGGCCTCAACAAAGCCGTGAGCGTGAGCGGCGTGACCATCACCGACCCCTCTGGCGCAAACAGCATTGACGCGGCCAACTACAGCGTGGTGGCCACAGGCAGCACCACAGCCCACATCACGGCGCGTCCTTTGACGCTCACCTACAGAGGCGTGGACAAGGTGTACGACGGTTTGTTGGCTGCCACTGTGAACACCGACCCGACAACAGCAGCAGGCTACGTGGGTGGTGATGTGTTGAGTGTCAATCGCACGGCTGCGTTTGTGGACAAAAACGTGGGCACGGTCAACATCAACGTCACAGGTGTGAGCTTAGATGGCGGCGATGCGGCCAACTACCAAGTGGTGGACGCCAATGGTGCTGCCACCACGGTTGGCAGCACCAGCGCCAACATCACCCCCAAACTGTTGACAGCAGCTCTGGTGGGCAGCATTCAAAAAACCTATGACGGCAACACCAGTGCAACGCTGACCAGTGGCAACTTCAGCCTGAATGGTTTTGTCACCGTGGGCGGTTTGGCCGAGGGGGCCAGTGTCACCCAAACGGTGGGCGTCTACAACGACCGAAATGTGTTGTCTGCCAACAGCGTGAGCACGACCTTGGCCAGCGGTGACTTCACGGCCAACAGCGGCACCAGTTTGGCCAACTACACCTTGCCCACCAGTGCCACCGGTGCAGCCAGCATCGGCGTACGTGCCTTGAGCGTGAGCTTTGCGGGTGTGAACCGCGTGTACGACGGATCCACGGTGGCCACGGTCACACCCAGCTACACCCCGCTGGGCAGCGACGTTGTGGACATTGTTCGCTCGGCCAGTTTTGACAGCAAAAACGTAGACACCAACAAAACCATCAGCGTGTACAACGTGAGCCTCAGTGGTGCCGATGCTTCAAACTATTCGGTGACAAGCACCGGCACAACCAGCGCCGATGTCACTCGCCAAAGCTCGGTCACATGGGTGGGCGGCAGCACAGGCGAGTGGTTCAACCCCGTCAACTGGGCCATGACCAGCAACCCAGCTGTCACGGGTGTGGTGCCTGACAAATACAACGTGTCTGCCGTGATAGTCCCGCAGGGAAGCAGCATCAGCTTTGATGAAAATGCCCGCAGCGGTTTGGCCGAGGCGGGTGCGGTGACCCTGAGTCACTTGACTTACCAAGGCACAGCCTCGTTAGGTGGCTTGAATATCAAGGCAGGTTCTCTCACGCTGAATACAGTAGGTGTGGTGGGCGCACTAGAAAGCACAGCAGGGACGACGTTGCGCTTTGGTGGCAGCTTGTCTGTGGACGTGGGAACAGGCATCACCAAAACGGTGTCGGGTGATTTGAGCGGCGCAGGAAGCCTGACCAAAGCGGGCGCAGGCAACTTGGTGATCGCGGGTGTCAATGCCTATACAGGCAGCACCACCATTGAAGCCGGTACCTTGCAGTTGGGTAATGGGGGCACTACAGGTGGACTGCTGACCTCGGGCGTGGTCAACAACGGCACCTTGACCTTCAATATAGGCGCAGACAACACCGTGCCCTACGACATCAGTGGTTCAGGCCATGTGGTGGTGCTGGGTGCGAAGACAAACTTGTTCAATGGTTTCTTGACCACATCTGCACAAACCATTGCCACCAACACCACGGTGGCCGAAGTGCTGGCCAGGTTGTCAGGCGCACAACAATCGGGTGCTGCTGTCACCTATGACGCACAAGCTGGCATTTATTTCAAACGCTTTGATCCAGCAAGCAATACCGCGACTTTCCAAGTGCAGTTTTTCTACGACAACAATACGCCCGGAGATTGGACCAAGGTTGTCTTTGTGAAGCTGCAACAGTCTGGCAACAACGTTCAGGCCTTGGCTTACCAAGGTCGCCCAGGTGCCTATGCGGTCTACGGAACCGACAATCTATTGGGAACCGACTTCACCACGGCCACACCAACTGGGACGATGGGCTTGGCCGTTGTCACTGGCGGTGCTGGCTATGGCGTGAATGCGCTCTACAGCAGCGCTCGTGTGAATTTCACAGGTGTCAATTCTTACTCGGGGACGACCACCCTCAGCAATACAGTGGCCAACATCGCCAATACCCAAGCCCCTGGCACCAGCTATGCCGATCAAACCGCTGTGGGAGCGCTGCAAGTGGGCAATGGTGCTACCGTTGGCACCGTTGGTGCGGGCGATGTCACCAACAACGGCGTGTTCATGATGAACCGCAGCAACACGTGGGTCTTGTCTAACAACGTCAGTGGCACGGGCTTGGTGATGCAAACCGGTATTGGCGAAACTCAGTTGTCCGGTGCGCTCACACACACAGGTGGCACGCGGGTGGTGGCAGGTACTTTGCAAGTGGGTGATGCGGCCACATCCGGCAGCTTGAGTGGTGAGATTGCCACCTTGGCCACACTCAAGTTCAACCGCACCGATGATCAAAATCTCACGAATGTGGTTTCAGGCCCGGGTAGTTTCATCAAGGACAACAGCAACACCTTGACCTTGACCAGCGCACAGACTTACGCTGGAAGTACAACGGTAGCGGCAGGCGCTTTGGTCTTCCAAAACAACACTCGACCAAGCACATCCGGCTTCACGGGTGGGGGTGCGCTGACGATTGAACCCACGAGCGGCGGCACATTTTCAAATGCGTTCAACAGCAATGTGTACAGCTTTGCCAACACCCTGACTGGATTGACACTGGGTAGCGCAAGCAACACGGCTTCGATGACGGTGGGAGCACCATTCAGTGTGGCGGGCCCTGTCAGCATCTATGGCGGCGACATCCAATTGAATGCCAATGTCAGCAGCAGTTTGACGAATGCGCCCTTGTTGATCAAAGCCGCTGGCCAGATCACCCAATCCAGCAACGCGGGCTTGCAAAGCATGGGTGGAGATATCACGCTGTGGGCCAACAGCGATGGCGACACCACCAACTACGGCGGCATTGCGTTGAACCCGGGTGCCAGCATCAACAGCCAAAACGGCAACATCTTCTTGGGTGGTGGCAGCAGCTTGGCCACGGGCTACGCCACGGTGAAGGCTGCCAATTATTCAGGCGGTGTGGCTTTGCTCGATGCCACGATCAACGCAGGTACCAGTGCGGTGACTGTGCGTGGCGAATCGGTGGACTCTGCTGCAGATAAGGCCATGGGCATCTTGATGCGCGGCGATGCAGGCAGCTCTTCCATCACAGGTGGCGCCATCAGTTTGAACGGCACCGTCAGCGGTGTGAACGACGGTGCGAGCGCTGCCTTGAGGATGGATGCACAAAGCACAGTCACCGCAGGTGGAGCGATGCACATCAGCGGCAATGCGCCCATCGTCTTGGGCAATCTCCGCAGCACCGGTGCCTTGAACATCACCACCTCCACTGGTACTGGCAACGTGAGCCAAACAGCGGGCACCACTGTTGTTGCGGCGGGAACAACCAGCGTGACAGTGGCCAATGCCGACGTGAGTTTGGACAACACCGGCAATGACATGGTTGGTTTGATCAGTGTGAGCAACGCTGCCAACCTGACGCTGCGCAGCACGGCATTGACGATGGATTCTGTGACCACCAGTGGAACGCAAACCTACAACAGCCCTGTGGTTTTGCCATCCAACACGGGCTTCACAGGCACACAAGTGCATTTCAACCAATCCGTGCTTGGCAGTGGTTCATTGACGGTCACCGGTCAGACCGTGCTCAATGGCGCCACCATCGTCACCACAGGGGAGCAGGTCTACAACGGTGCGGTGACTTTGAGCAAGCACAATGCATTGACGACAGGCGGAACAGCGGGCGTGTCATTTGCCAGCACGGTCAATGGTGGCTATGACCTGACAGTCAACAGTGCTGGTGCCACGGTGTTTGGCGGTGAAGTAGGTGTTTTGTCAGCCTTGTCCAGTTTGACCACAAATCAGGCAGGTACGGTGCAAATCAACACTGCCAAAGTCAAGACCACAGGCGCACAGACTTTCCGCGAGAGGGTGCTTCTGGGTGCAGACACCGAGTTGCAAGGCGTGAATCTGTCTTTCCTGTCAGCGGTAGATGGTGCCCATCAACTCAGCATCCGTGACAGTGGCACCACGGTCTTTGAAAGCAACCTGGGGGGTGTCACGGCACTGACGAGCCTGAGCACCGATGCTGATGGTGAAACGCATCTCAAAGGCGCATCCATCAGCACCAGCACAGATTTGATGTTCAATGACCGCGTGACCTTGTTCACCGATGTCAGCTTGCAGGCTGCGAGACAACTGACCTTGGCCAAGACGGTCGACGCTGACAGCGCCAATACACGCAGTCTGAGTTTGAACGGTGGAAACACTGCTGCCATCAACCTGCAAGGCGTTGTTGGTGGTGTGGTGCCGCTCAAAACCTTGACCTTGGTCAACAGCGAGTCCAGCACCTTCACCGCCAAAGTCAATACGACGACCAGTGTCGATGTGCAAAATACCAAACTAGGTGTGTCATTTTTGGGCGGTTTGAACACGCCTAGCTTGAGCGTATCGGCTTTACCGTTTGACTTGACCTTGGCGGGTCAAGTGATGGTCACCAACCCCATGACCATGCCCAACACCGGCCTCTTGCAACTGGGTGCGGTTGAATCCGATGACCTGCATTTCGTGGGAGGGTTGACGGCCAGTGCACCAAGCGGCATCGCTTTAGCAGGCACATTGCGCACAACAGATCAAGCCATGGTCTTGGGTCGGGTTGGCAGCACCGTCAGCTTGCTGGCGGACACCACTGTGAACAGTGGCGCAGGTAGTTTGTCTTTGGCAAGCCCAGTCACCACGGGTGCACAAGCCTACAGATGGCGCATCTTGAGCACAGGCACCACCACCATGGACGGTGATTTGACAAGCACTGGCGCTTTCAGCTTGGTGGGCCCCGTCGTTTTCAGCGGCAACACCAGCATCACTGCCAGCGCCGTCACCTTGGGTGGGGCCGTGAATGCTTTAGGCAACCTGACTATTCATGGAGCCACCGCCGTCAATGGCGGCAGCATCGACTCTGGTAACTACGCCCAAACCTACGATGGTGCTGTCACTGCCGGTGGTGCATCCAGCAGCACCACGTCCTTCACCGGCAAGGGCATCAGCTTTGGCCAAACGCTGGACGCCACCAGTCGCTTGAAGGTGAATGACAGTGGGGCAACGGTTTATGCCGGTGCGATTGGCAGCATCACCGCACCTGCCCACTTTGAAACCGATGCATTGGGCAGCAGCACCTTCAGCGGAGGCCTGGTGCGAACCAGCAGCCCCAACTCCATCTTCATTGCCGATGATGCTGTGGTTACTGCGGCCACCACCACGTTTGACACCACCAACAATGGCGCACTGGCAACCGGTGCCAACATCACCTTCGCCAAGACACTCAACGGTCTCGCTCAGAACACCCAGTCGGTGGTATTGAATGCGGGGACGGGCGGCACTGTGTTGCTCGCTGACGCCGTTGGCAACATCCAAGCTTTGAAAACATTGACACTGGCGCACAGCAACGGTGCCACTTTTCAAGCACCAGTGAAAGCAGACACTGCCGTGGTGCTGAGCAACACCACGGCAGGTCAAACCATCCGCTTTGCCGATGACTTGAGCACCGCTGCACTGACCACCACGGCCAATCCTTACCACCTGGCTTTGGTGGGTGGCAACACGCACGTGAGTGGGGCCACCAGCTTCTTGAACACGGGCAGCTTGACCCTGGGCGATGCGGCCAACGACAGCTTGGCGTTTGATGGTGGTTTGGTGGCAACCGCACCGAGTGGTCTGAGCTTGGGCGGCACAGTGGGCACCACCAACACCGCCATGGT
>CANFOQ010000002.1 GCA_947448745.1 Comamonadaceae bacterium | reverse complement strand
TCGTACTCGTCGATTTTGAAGAACGCGCCGGACATTTCATTGCCCCACTGCACGTTGTCAAAAATGAAGAACTCGGGTTCTGGACCGAAGTAGGCGGTGTCGCCAATGCCAGAAGATTTCAAATAGGCTTCAGCGCGCTTGGCGATGGAACGGGGGTCACGGTCGTAGGCTTTGCCGTCACCGGGCTCGAGCACGTCGCAAGACAACACCAAGGTGGCTTCTTGGAAGAAGGGGTCGATGAAGGCGGTGCTGGGGTCAGGCATCAACAACATGTCTGAGGCTTCAATGCCTTTCCAACCAGCGATGGATGAACCGTCAAAAGCATGACCTTCGGTGAACTTGTCTTCACCGAAGTGAGAGATGGGCACGCTCACGTGCTGTTCTTTGCCACGGGTATCGGTAAAACGGAAATCGACAAATTTGATTTCGTGTTCCTTGACGTCCTTCATGACGTCGGCGACGGTCTTGGCCATCAATTTCTCCTGGAGAGGTTGGTTTGAAAAAAGTCAGAGATGGACATTGTCTTGCATCTTTTGTGCCACGCAAGGCTCACAGCCAGAAAGTTGAGAAAGATCAACCGATGCACACCAAGCCCCAGCATTCCAGGCCAAAACCCCGCCAACAGAAACCAACTTGGATCATTCCAGAGCCTGAAAGCTTGCACTTTTTTGAGGCGTTTTTAATTTCGCACCATTTCAGGGCCTAATTTTGCACCAATTTCGTGCAATCCAGAAAGCATGACCGAAAAGGCTTGCTGGACCAATTCAGGCGGGCCTTTGACTCCCAACTCGATATGGCGACCGAATTCGGGATGGTCCACACTGGGCAAGCTGAACACCTTGATGCTTGCAAACTGCGCTTCCAAGCGCTGCATCAAGGGGGTGAGGGTGGCTTCCATGCTGCCCATGACGATGACCGATTTTTCTTGGTACGTCCCTTGTTGAAAGTGTGCGGCGTAATGCGTGTCCAGCACCCAAGCCAACATGGGCCAGGCCATCACCGGAAAGCCAGGGACGAAATGCACCCTGCCCTGCACGCCTTGGCAGCTGAAACCGGGAATCTTGTTGTAGGGGTTCGGAATGATCTCGGCGCCCACGGGGAAGCGCCCCATTTCCAAGCGGTGCTGGTGCGTGGGGTGGTTGGCGTCAAACGCCACACCCTGCTCGGCGGCCATGTCCCGGGCGCGCTCTTCAATCCACCGCTGGGCTTGCGGATGCAACGCCAAGTCTTGGCCAAGTGCCAGGGCAGCGCATTGGCGGGTGTGGTCGTCGGGCGTGGCCCCGATGCCGCCACAGGAAAACACCACCCCTGGCTGCTCGAAAGATCGGCGCAGGGTTTGGGTCAAGCGCACGGGGTCGTCGCCCACATAGTCGGCATGGCCGAGGTGCAGCCCGCGTTCAGACAGCAGTTCGATGACCTTGGTCAAATGCTTGTCTTGGCGCTTGCCGGACAATATTTCATCGCCAACGATGATCAAGCCAAAGCTTGGAGCGGTTTCGAGTACTTGCATGCAATCAATATAACAACTGGGACAGACATGAAACGCAGACATCTTTTGGGCGGTATCGCCTTGGGTACAGGGGCTTTGGTGGTGGGTTGGAGCGTGTTGCCGCCGCGCCAGCGTTTGTTGACCGCGCAAGACCTGCCCGAGGTGAACGGCCAAACCGCTTTGAATGGCTGGGTGCGCATTGGCAGCGACGACCAGGTGAGCGTGGTCATGGCCCGCAGCGAAATGGGCCAAGGCGTCTACACCGGGTTGGCCATGATGCTGGCCGATGAACTCGATGCCCGTTGGGACCAAATCCGCTTCGAAACATCTGGTTTTGACCACATTTACAACAACCAATCGGTGGCCGCCGATGGCCTGCCCTTCCACCCCGATGACCAGGGCCGCGTCAAGCAATTTGCGCAGTGGATGACCGCCAAAACCATGCGCGAAATCGGCTTGAACGCCACCGGCGGTTCTTCCAGCATGAAAGACCTGTGGCTGCCGATGCGCCAAGCCGGCGCCAGCGCCAGGGCCATGTTGGTCAGTGCAGCAGCTCAGAAATGGCAATTGCCAGAAACCGAATGCACGGTGAAAGACGGTGTGGTCAGCCACCCTTCTGGCAAATCAGCGCGTTTTGGTGAGCTGGCAGCGTTGGCGGCACAACAACCGCGCCCCAGCAATCCCATCTTGAAAACGCCTGCGCAATTCAAATTCATCGGCCAAGCCACGCCTCGGTTGGAAGGCCAAAGCAAGGTGGACGGCTCGGCGGTGTTTGGTTTGGACGTGCGCCCCGAAGGCCTGTGGTTTGCCTGTGTGCGCATGAACCCCGAATTGGGTGCGCCTTTGCAAAGCTTTGAAGCCAGCAAGGCGCTGCAAATGCCAGGCGTGCAAAAGGTGTTTGCGGTCGACGCCGTCAAAGGCAGCACAGCGGGTGTGGCGGTGGTGGCGCAGTCCACCCACCAGGCTTTGAAAGCCTTGTCGCAGGTGCGCACCGTGTGGGGCACCGGCCCCGCCGCGGCCTGGTCTAGCGCCGAGATTCATCAGCATTTGCTGAAAGGGTTGGACAGCAACGACGCCCACACCTACTACGAGCACGGTGATGCGGCCAAAGCCCTGAAAAGCGCCCGCAAAACCCTGCAAGCCGACTACAGCGCACCCTATTTGGCCCACGCCACCATGGAGCCGATGAACTGCACGGTGTGGCTGAAAGACGGCGCGGCGGAAGTCTGGGCACCGACGCAAATTCCTGACGCGGCCCGCCATGTCATCGCGAAGATTTTGGACATCCCCAAAGACAAATTGACCCTTCATGTCCCGATGCTCGGCTGCGGCTTGGGGCGACGCTTGGAGCTGGATTACATCGCACAAGCAGCGCACATCGCCAAAGCCTGCGCCGGCCATCCGGTGCAAACCGTGTGGGACCGCAGCCAAGACATGCAACACGATTTCTACCGCCCAGCCTGTGTCAGCCGCTACAGCGCAGGATTGGACGACCAAGGCCAGGTGGTGGCTTGGCAAAGTCGCTCGGCCAGCCAATCGATTGCCGCTGACATGGTGGCACGCTTGCTGGGCGCACCCGCTGCAGGCCCCGACAAAACCACGGCGGAAGGCGCGTTTGATCAAGCCTACGAATGGCCCACATCCCACATCAGCCACAGCACCGTGCAACTGCCGATTCCTGTGGGTTCTTGGCGTTCGGTCGGGCATTCGCACCAGGCTTTTTTCAAGGAAAGCTTTGTCGATGAAGTGGCCCACGCCGCAGGCCAAGACCCGTTGGCGTTTCGCCTGAGCCTGTTGAAAAACCACCCCCGCCATGCACGTGTGTTGCAACTGGCCGCCGACCAAAGTGGCTGGGGCAAGCCCTTGGCCCTCACACCTGAAAAAAGGGCCTTGGGTTTGGCATTGCACGAGTCGTTTGGCAGCATCGTCGCGCAAGTGGCCGAGGTGTCGGTCAGCGCCCAAGGCATCCGGGTGCACCGGGTCGTGTGTGCCGTGGATTGCGGGCAAGTGGTCAACCCCGATGGCGTGGCCCAGCAAATGGAAGGCGCCGTGGTGATGGGTTTGACGGCTGCTTTGCATGGTGAGATCACGCTTGAAAAAGGGCGGGTTCAGCAAAGCAATTTCCACGACCAACCGCTCTTGCGCATGGGCCAAGCACCGCTGGTGCAAACCCATGTCGTGCCAAGCGACGCCCACCCCGAAGGCATGGGCGAGCCGGGCACGCCGCCCATCGCACCGGCCGTGGCCAATGCGGTGTTTGCCCTCACGGGTCAGCGTTTGCGCAGCCTGCCCCTTCATTTCAATCAGGCTCCACTATGATGAATCGAGTCAGGCCTTGTTGATTTGAGAAGGGTTAGAGATGGTTGCGTTTGCAATGATGGAGAAATATGGTGGGCTGCCCACCATTAAAAAAGTAATTGAAGACCTTTATGAAGTGGTCGGAGAAAAACGTGATCTGCGTCATTATTTTTTCAATATCAAGCTTGAAAATTTGATTCGAGACCAACAACTTTTTCATGCGTATTCCATGCGCAAACCCGATCGGTTTTACCGAGAGCAGATCATGCAAACGGCCAATTCGGATATTCAAGTCAGCATGAGTGTGTTTGATGAGGTAATGCTGAGCTTGGTTGATATCCTGCGTAGCAAACGCATTCTCAAGGATGATGCTGCTCGCATTGCGGTTCACTTGATTGAAATTATGGAAGAAACCAGAAGCCAAGCGGGTGATACCGTTGTGACAGTTTGGAAGCCCGTGGACATCAACAATGAATTGATCAATACTTTTTACAACAACAACCGAACAGACTCAAGGATAGAAAAAAACGGGGACGTTTATGCCACCCGAAATTTTCCTTACCCATTCTGGACTCGTGTTGTCATGGATAAAAAACAAATCTTATTCATCGCCCAAGCCTTTGCAAGAGATGGTGTAAGACTTGAGCAGGTTGAGGAACTTGCCATCAAAGCCAATCAAAGAGCGGGTACGTTGAACCTGGAGGCCCGCGAAGGTCCTAATGGTCCAGTTCTTTTTGCGCGACACGTTCTGCCGTTTGAACATGGCATTCCTACTCGCTTGCTTTTGCGAGCAGCCAAACAGTTTTCTAGAGGTTTTGAGACTGGTATGAATGCGGACAAGGAAGATCTGTTGAAGAACGTCCTGAAATAAATGGACGCCCTCAACATCATTCCCCTTACTCCAGGCGTTCATTTTCGGCATGTACAAATCCACACGGGTTTGAACATGCATGTCCTCCAGGCCGGTCTGCCCGGCAATCCTTGTGTTTTGCTGCTCCACGGTTTCCCCGAACTGGCCTTCAGTTGGCGCCATCAACTCACCGCCTTGGCCGCTGCCGGCTTTCATGTGATCGCCCCGGATCAACGTGGTTATGGCCGCACCGAAGGCGGCGATGACCGCTTTGAAGGCGACTGGCAAGCCAGCGGCATGCTGGAACTGGTGGACGATGTGTTGGCCTTGCTGAAAGCCATGGGTATCCAAGAAGTGAAAGCCGTGATCGGTCACGACTTCGGTTCACCGGTGGCTGCTTGGTGCGCCCTCACCCGCCCTGAGGTGTTCCGTTCTGTGGTGATGATGAGCGCACCGTTTTCCGGTCCGCCGGACCCCCAAAGTTGGTCCGCGACCCATGCCGCCCTCAGCCAAGAAGTGGCGGCCTTGGCGCATTTGCAACCGCCACGTCAGCACTACCAGTGGTATTACGCAGGCGTCCAAGCCAACGCCGACATGTGGCATCCAGCCCAAGGCTTGCAGGCGTTTTTGCGGGCCTACTACCATGTCAAAAGCGCCGATTGGGTGGGGAACCAGCCGCAGCCTTTGCAGGCTTGGCGAGCTGATGAATTGGCCCAGCTGCCCCACTACTACGTCATGCCAGCTGATCAAACCATGGCGCAAGCGGTGGCCGCCCATGCACCCAGCGCCGAAGACGTTGCGCGCTGCCATTGGCTGACCGATGCCGATTTGGCGGTTTATGTGGCCGAGTACGAGCGCCGTGGCTTTCAAGGCGGTTTGCAGTGGTACCGCTGCGCCACCAGCTTGGCGCAATTCGAGGCGTTGTCGCGCTATGGCGGACACACCATTGATGTGCCGGCCGCCTACATTGCAGGCGAAGCCGACTGGGGTGTTTATCAGTTCCCGGGGGCTTTAGAAAAAATGAAAGCGCAGGCCTGCAAAGACATGCGCTTCATCAAGTTGCTGCCCCAGGCGGGGCATTGGGTGCAGCAAGAGCAACCCGAGGCTGTGAACCAGTTGCTGCTGAGCTTCCTCAGCAGCCTCTAAACCATCAACCCATCAGGTCGACTTTGCCATTGGTGTCCATCACGCCAGTGATGACGCTCAATTTGGGGTGGCGTTTTTTCACGGCTTCGCGGAACATGGCCAAGGCTTCGCCATGGGCTTCCGATTCGCTTTCCTTGTTGGCCACGGCGGCTTCGCCGAATGCCAATTTGGCAGCGCCGCAATCGCGGTGGCTCAAACCCACCACGCGTTTGATGTGGTGCAAGGACACGGTGATGTCCAGGTTTTCCCAATAGGTTTTGTGCCAGGCTTCAAATTTGGGATGCACGGCACCAATGGGGCCACCGGCCATCACGAAGTGGCTGTAGTTGTCTTCGAGTTTGTCGCGGCTCACGCCTTGCAACAAACCCATGTACTGCCAGCTCAGGGTGGTGAAACGGGGGTCGATGCAATTGACCAGCATGGATTCGTAATGACCGCCACCGGCCCAACTGGCTTGGGGGCCGACCAAGGACAGGCCGCCAGCCAAGGCACCCGCAGCGCCCCAGCCCAGGAAACTGCGGCGATCCAAACCAGCCGCAGACTTCAATTCAGGCGGTGTGCAGCATGCGCAAGGCGCCAGTTGTGTTGAGATTTTTTGAAACAATTTTTCGGACATGGCAGCACCTCTTCAATACGAAAACAAACTTTTGCAAGGAAATTGCACGCCATTGACCGCTCATGAAGCCGGTTAACGCACAAAACGAATTGTCAGATTAGATACGAATCGGCATTAACTGGAAAAACTAAAGGGTCATTTGATAAAAATAATTAAATCAATTGATGGCTTCAGGCCCCTGAGTTTCTTTCAAATGGGTGTACTGTGAACGCCGCTCTGCCAACACCAAGCGGTTGACCTCTTCCTCGGGCAAGCCAAGCTGCGACAAGGTGTGTGTGGCCAAACTGAGACTCACTTCAAAGGCATCTGGAATCACTTCCGCTGCGCCGGCCGCTTTCAGCAAGGCCATGTCCTTGTCAAAACGGGTTCGCACGATCACGGGTACTTGGGGCATGTGGTGGCGAATCAATTCCAACACCTTCAAAGCGGTCGGGGTGTCGTCAAAGCTCACCACCACCGCAGAGGCCCGCGCCAAGCCAGCAGACATCAGGTAAGACAGTTGGAAAGAATCACCGACCTGCACCTGATGGCCAGCCAGTACCCCTGCTTTCACGACGTCGGGGTTCACATCCAACGCGATGTAGGAGACGTTCTCCATTTCCAACAACTGGCCAAGATGCCGCCCGGTGTTGCCAAATCCGCAGACGATGACATGGTGGTCGATGGCGATGGATTGCTTGGCGATGCTGGTGATTTGCAATGACTGCGCTAGCCAGTCATCCGGAGAAAAGCGGTAAATGAGTCGATCGGCATTTTGAATCAGCATGGGTGTGGCCAGCATGGACAAGACCATCGCGGCCAACACCGGGTTGGACCAACGCGGATCAATCAAAGCATGATCCAACCCCAAGGTGAGCAACACAAAGCCAAACTCACCCGCTTGCGCCAAGTAAATACCGGTTCGCGCAGCCACCCCGTTGCTCGCACCACCTGCATAGGCCAGCATCGCAATCAACACCGCTTTCACCACCACAGGCACGATGGCCAACACCAAGACCCAAGGCCATTGCACTTGAAGCACATGCCAATCAAGCTTCATGCCCAAGGTGATGAAAAACAAGCCCAGCAAGACATCGTGAAAAGGCCGAATATCGTCTTCCACGCGTTGCTTGAAATCGGTTTCAGCGATCAACATGCCGGCCAAAAACGAGCCCATGGCCAATGACAAGCCCGCGTGTTCAGTGAGCCAAGCCAGCCCCAAAGTCATGAGCAAGATGTTCAACATGAACAATTCATCGCTGTTGCGCCGGTCAACCATTTCCAGCCAGCGGCGCATGACTTTTTGGCCACCCCACAACAGCAATCCCACCAACAGCGCGGCCTTGCTCATCGCGACGCCGAGCTCGGTCCAGACATTGCCCTCGTTCATTTGACCAAGGGCCGGAATCAGCACCAACAAGGGCACCACCGCCAAATCTTGAAACAACAGTGCGCCAATCACGCGTCTGCCGTGTTGCGTGTCCACTTCAGAACGTTCGGCCATCAACTTGACGACGATGGCGGTACTTGACATGGCCATGGCCGCACCCAACACCACAGCGCCTTGCCAGGTGAGGTCCCAAGGCATGCCCCACTGCGTCACCAGTTTGTAGAGCAGCCAATGACCCAGCAACGTACCCAACAAAGTCATCAGCACCTGCGCCATGCCAAAGCCAAACACCATTTTTTTCAGGCGCAGCAACTTGGGCAAGTTGAACTCGAGGCCGATGACAAACATCAACAACACCACGCCCATTTCGGCCACCGAAGCCACGGCGGCTTCGTTGTCTTGCACTAAGGCCCCGCCCTGACTCAAAAACACACCGGCAATCAAATAACCCAAAATGGCCGGCAAATGCAGCAGGCGACAGGCCACCACGCCAACGACGGCGAACAACAGATATACAAGCGTGATTTCAAGAGGCGCCATGATGCAACTGATGATAGTTGCAGACCATGACGGGCACCATCACGGTGCAAAAACACCCCAGCGCACTAATTTGGCGTCCACTTCTCACAAGCATTCATCTCTTTGACCTCGGGGTAATGCGTCATCAATTTGAATTTGCGTGCAATTTCAGAGGCCTTGAAATAGTCAAAACCACAACGCAGGCCAGTCTTTGATGACTGCGAGGGCATCAAAAATGTGCAGGTCTTGCACTGCGGGGACTGTGGGATGATGGCGTTTTCCATAGGAGATTGTGTTTATAAAACACATTGCAAAAGACATGCCACGCCATATCCTTGATGACCAACATCTTCATCCCGACATCCGAGAGCAGGTCGCCAAGCACCATGCAGAGATTGTTGAAACCGTGCTGCAAGCCATCGACAACAACGAATTTGTGGTGGTTGGCATGGCGCAAAACCCTGAAGTCACCAA
Source organism: Comamonadaceae bacterium (assembly GCA_947448745.1). Taxonomy (GTDB): domain Bacteria; phylum Pseudomonadota; class Gammaproteobacteria; order Burkholderiales; family Burkholderiaceae_C; genus Limnohabitans. The sequence continues at coordinate 97,016 of CANFOQ010000002.1, read as the reverse complement.
GGTGCGCAAAGCCCTTTCTGAAGCAGGCTTTGACCATGCCTATTTGGAATTTGGCAGTTACTTCAGCCAATGGCGCAGACGCAATGCCTTGAAGATGTGGACCGGTTGGCCCACCTTCCCCATGGTGTTTCACAAAGGTGTTTTACTGGGCGGTCACAAAGACACCAAAGCCTTGCTGGCCCAAGGCGCTTTCCAGAAGTGATTCAGTAAACCAAGTTGATGTGGACACACAGTTGGTAGCCCACGCCCCAGACCGATTTGATGGCGGGTTCGGACTCTGGACCTAAAGCGGTTTTGAATTTTTTACGCAAGCGGGCAATCAACTCTTCCAAGGCGTGTTTGCTCATGCCTTCGTCGGAGTCCTCTTCTGAAAATAAATCACACAAAGCACCCGACTCCAAGGTGTTGTCTTTGGCATGGCTCATAGCCACCAACAAGGTTTTTTCTCGGCTAGTCAACCGCAACTTTTGCCAAGGATCGGGGCCTAGCAAAAGGCGGTCACGCAAGCTCAGGTTCCAAGCGCCATCAGTGCTGAGCCTTTTCACTCGGCGTCCTAAACTCAATAACACCATCAACAATTCGTCTGGAGAAATGGGTTTGGTGAGGTAAAAATCTGCACCACCATGGCTGTAGCCTGCTAATCGGTCATGCAGCGCAACGCGGGCTGTCATGATGACGATGCCCGCATTGGGCAAGGTTTGACGCAAACGCTTGCAAATACTCAGGCCGCCTTCTCCTGGTAAATTTAAATCAATGATGTACATATCGATGGGTTCAGAACTGACCAAGTCATCCAGTGCGGCGCCGCTGGAGACAGCGTGGACTTTGAATTGGTTGGCGCGCAAATGAATTTCAATTTCTTGTCGCAACAACCGATCGTCTTCAACCACCGCCACCACAAAAGGCACGTGTTCGTCTAATTTTTTGTTCATGGGAACCATGTTCATAACGGCACCTCTACTTTGAATGAAACCAACTCAGGTTCAGTATGGCAACTTACTTTGACATCGATCTTTTCAGCTGCAGCCTCGACCAAGCTCAATCCAATACCCATGCCAGGCAAAGATTGCACGCCATCGTGACGGTAATATCGAGTGAACAATTTGTTTTCATCAGGACGAATATGAGGATCGATGCTATTTGTAATTTCTATCAGTATCACGCTCGCTTGTAAGCTAACAATGATGCTAATCGGCGCTTGACGGTTATCGTATTTGCAAGCGTTGCTGATGAGATTTTCTAATACTACGTACAACATTCGTCGATGCGTGAAAAAACTGGCCCCCTCCTCGATCTCAATATTAAAACGACCATCTGAATAATGATCTGACGTCAGTTCATCTATCAACTCCATGGCATCCACTGATTCTTTAGCGTCAGTCATTACAAAGCGATCAATTTTGTTCGAATGCGCCACATGCTCAATTAATTCATTCATGCGTTCTACGGAGCGATCAATGCGAGAAACCCTAGCTAATGCATCGTTGTCAACAGTGGATTGTTTTTTGAGAGAGGCTAATGCAAACCGGATCGTACCTAACGGGTTTTTTAATTCATGCGTCAATATATCAATTAAGGTTTGTCGTTCCGTGAGTTTTTCCTCGTTGGCTTGAGACTTGGCCGCTTCCAAGCTCAATTTGCCAATCACTTGAGAAGTTGCCAACTTTCTCTCAGCTTGCTGAATGATCACAATGAGAAAAATAATGATGCCTGCTGGCCCGCCATTGGTGCGCCAATCTGCAAAACTGTTAATGAAGTTGGCAGTTGCCAACGGCATGAGTTGACCAAAAATCACCAATAAGGCACTAACTAAAATAAAAAAATACAACAAATAAGCAACTATCAATAAAATTCGAATTTTGGATGGAATATTGGTTGTGGAATAAATTCCATAATATTGCACGAATAAATTAACACCAGAGGCAAGCAAATATAGCAATATGAACCACTGTATTTTTCCAATTTGAATAAATATATTGTTAAGTAGTAACAGCGTCACCAAAGCAAACACCATGTATTTGTATCTATTGTTAGGTTTATATTGAGACAGTGTGGCCCACCCTAGCAAAATAAACATCAGCACCCGCAGGTTGAACATATGGTGCGTCAAGTTATCCAAAAAATAGGGTGTTGAACTCGGCAGTAAGAACTGAATTCGTCCCGTTGTTGACAAAATAAAAATAACCACAACGCCTTGGAAACAGCAGAAGGTCAATAGCAGAAAATTTCGCTCAATCATCAGTAGCACGAGGGCCATGAATAACAAGCTGCCCGCAATCGCGATAGATGCACTATTACGTGCTGTACCATTTGCCACCGCTGGCGCTAAAGACTTAAGAGGCAAAACTTCTGCACGTACTGAGAAAACACCCCTCTGACTAACCTTCAAGAAAACTGTTATCTCTCTATCCGGTGGACTCGACAATGCCATGCAATGTGTATCATCAGGACAAATTCGATTTGTAACATGTTCCCTGTCGCCCGTTTTTTGTACCAACCAATTGGCACCCTGAGGTTCATACAACTCAATTGAATCTAGTTGATAGGGGCCCATTCTTAAAATAATCTGACTATCGCCAAAGGGCAAAACCAATTTATCTGAATTACTGATCTCAATAGGTTTAATATTAAATTTAAGCCAAACTGGTTTGCTTTGAAAACCCAAATGCAAATCATATTGATAGGGAATGAAATTTGCCACCTTCAGATTTTCAACTGTCACGATTTCTGACGAGTCAATCAGATAGCTTTTTTTCAGGCTGTATCCAATATCTTGAGCATGCAATTGGAACGACACGAGCATCCCGCAAATAAACAAAAAGAAATTTTTCATTGCTGATGCGATTTTTTGGTTAGAAATAAGAAGATGCTAAACCCCAAGCATCTGAAGAACTGTGTGTTTTCGTGAAATTCAAATAATTTCTGTTTGTACTTCTCGCGAGGTAATATAAATTTAGAGCCAAATAAAGTCCGACCCGACCAAGGGAATACCCTTATTTTTAATCTACCAACAAGTCAATTGGGGCGAAGGTGGACTTGACAAAAAAAAGCTCGCACAATTCTCAAGCCAATATACCAAGATACAGTATCTTCATTTGTTTTCTGGCTTTTTTTCATGTTTGGATAGTTTGTTCATGTCGACTGATTTGATGCTGTTGGCGCTGGCCGACGGTGTGTCCTATGCCGCACTTTTGTTCATGGTCTCTTTGGGATTGACCTTGATTTGTGGCGTCATGGGCATTGTCAACGTGGCCCACGGTGCGTTGTATGCATTTGGTGGTTACACAGCGTCCTATTTCACCTTGCTGGCCATGGGGCACGAGCCCTCCACCATGATGTTGTTCGCGTGTTTGTTGGCTGCCGCCTTGTTGGTGGGTGTGGTGCTGGGCACCGTCTTAGAAGTGGGCTTGTTGCGGCGCGTGCAGATGCGCGACCCGGTGCAACAACTCTTGATGACCTTTGCGGCCTTCATGGTTTTGGAAGATGTTCAACGACTGATTTGGGGCACCCAGCCTTATTCGGCACCCGACATCATTGGCAGGTTAGGCACGGTGCATTTTTTCAATGTGACCTACACCAGTTACCAGCTCATCATCATCCCCATCATGGCCTTGATCGCCTACGCTGGTTTGCTGTTCTTTTTGCATTTCACCTCGCTGGGCAAACAAGTGGTGGCCGTGACGCATCACCGTGAAATGGCCACCGCCTTGGGCATCCATGCCAAACGCATTGGCTGGTTGACCTTTGTCTTGGGTGCCACGCTGGGGGCCTTGGGCGGGGCCATGGCGGCACCCACCACATCGATGGTGCCAGGGGCAGGTGCCGACATGATCGTCTTGTCGTTTGCCGTGGTAGCAACCGCTGGCATGGGTCAAATCTCAGGCGCTTTGTTGGCCTCGTTGATGATTGGACTGACGCGCTCCTTGGCGGTGTATTTGGCCCCCGAATGGGAAGTGGCCGTGCCCTACTTGATCATGGTGTTGGTCTTGTTGGTGCGCCCCAATGGTTTGTTTTCCGTGGCGCAAGCGCGAAGGATTTGACATGATTCGTGCATTGGCTTGGTTGGGTTTCGTCATCTGTTTCGCTTTGGGCTGGCTGTTTCCGTGGAGCAAAACACCGCTCATCATGGCGCTGTGCTATGGCATGGCCAGCATGGGTGTGGCCATCATGATGCGTGCGGGTCAAGTGTCTTTTGGCCATGCCCTGTTCGCAGCCATCGCGGCCTACAGCGTGGCCTTCACAGCGCGAAGCTTTCCTGAATGCGATGGACTCTTGCTCTTGGTCATTGGCGTTGTGGCCAGCATCTTGTCTGCCGCATTGATTGGCTTGTTTGTGGTGCGCTACCGCGGCATCTTTTTTGGGATGCTGAATTTGGCGCTGAGCATGGTGGTGTTTTCCATGCTGGGCAAGTTTTACAACCAGACCGGCGGCACCGATGGTTTGCGCATCAACCGCCCTGCTTTGTTCAACATCTCGCTAGAACGTGATGCTTACGAAACCAGCCTGTTGATGTTGAGTTTGTTGTTATCGGCTGTGCTGGTGTGGGGCATCCAACGCTATTACAAATCGGCCTCTGGTGAAGCGCTGGCAGGCATCAAATCCAATGAAACCCGCTTGGAATATTTGGGGTTGTCAGCCAAGCGCATTTTGTGGCATGCCTACATCTTGTCGGCTGCACTTGTGGGGTTGTCGGGTGCCTTGTTTGGTTTGGTGCAGGGCTTGGTGACGCCTGATATTGGCTCCTGGTTCCGTTCTGGCGAGTACGTGTTCATCTCCATCTTGGGCGGCAGTGGCCATGCTTTTGGGGCCATGTTGGGTGCGGCTGTTTTCGAAGCCGTGAAGTTGTTTGCTGCGGCCTACATGACAGGGGTCTGGCAACTCATCTTGGGCGTCACGCTGATCATGGTCATCCTGATCGCGCCCGATGGCATCGTCGGCTTGCTGCAAAAACGCCGCGCACATGCAGGCGGTGCGTTATGAGTGCCTTGCTTGAAACCAAGGGCTTGCAACTGGCTTTTGGCGGTGTGGTGGCCGCTGACAACATTGACTTTGCGTTGCAACGCGGTGAACGCTTGGCGGTCATTGGTCAAAACGGTGCTGGCAAGACCACCTTCATCAATATTTGCACCGGGTTTTTAAAGCCAACAGCGGGCCAAGTGTTTTTCAATGGTGTGGACGTGACGCACCAACTCCCGCGCCACATTGTGCGCCTGGGCTTGGGCCGTTCGTTTCAATTGCCGCAACTGTTCCTCGACCACACGGTTCGCCAATGCTTGGAAATTGCCGCTGCCGGACGCTCGGGCAAGCTGTCTTTTTTCAAAGCTTTGGCCGACTCGGTGGATGGCCGCGAAGTGGATGACACCCTGGCCTTGGTGGGCTTGCAACATCGTGCCCACGAGCCTGCATTGGCGCTGCCAGAAGGTCAACGCAAGTTGCTTGACATTGCGATGGCCTTGATGCTGCGCCCTCAACTGTTGATCATGGACGAGCCCACCAGTGGTGTGGCTTCAGAAGACAAAATGGCTTTGATGGACACGGTGATGCAAGCGCTGACCGAGCGCCAAGTCACCAGTTGGTTTGTAGAGCACGACATCGACATCGTGAACCGCTATGCCACCCGTGTCGCTGCTTGGATTGCCGGCAAGGTGGCCGCTGATGGCCCGCCTGCTGAAGTACTGTCCAACCCCCAAATTCAACGCGAAGTGTTGGGAACCCACTGATGTTGAGCATCCACCAACTCAGCGTCGATATTGCGGGCGTCCAAGTGTTGCGACAGATTTCTGCATCCCTGTCGGCGGGCACCACCGTGGCCGTGGTCGGTCGCAATGGTGCCGGGAAAACCACACTGTTGCGAAGCATCATGGGCTTGCTGCCAGTGACATCAGGCGACATCAACTTAGAAGGCCAACAGTTGCTTGGCAGCCCGGCACACCACCGCGCCCGCATGGGCATCGGCTATGCCCCCGAAGACCGCATCATCTTTCCGACACTGAGTGTGGAAGAAAACTTGGCACTGCCTTGTGAAGTGCTGGGCTTGTCAGCCAAGGAAGTGAAAGAGCGTCAAGAAGCCGTGTTGCCAGTCGTGCCGCAGCTCAAAGACATGCTCCAACGCTCTGGCGCGGCACTCTCCGGCGGCCAAGGCAAGATGGTGGCGCTGGGTCGTGCGCTGATGGTCGGGCAACGCTTGGTGCTGTTAGACGAACCCCTGCAAGGTCTGGCTCCTGTTTTGGCGCAACAGTATGTGGAAGCCATTGGACGTTTGCGCCAATGGCAACCCGCGTTGTGTGTGGTCATCACGGAATCCAACGCGGGTCTGCTGTCTGATATACCCGATCAAACTTGGCTGCTAGAGCGCGGTGCGCTGACGCAAGCTTCCAAAACCTATTTTTCTATTTAACGGAGTTCCACACGTGGCCAACATGATCATCGGGGGCAAATCGGTTCAAGCCCAAAGCGGAAAAACATTGCAAGTGCTCTCGCCCGTGGATGGCATGGCTTTCGACACCATTCCACGTGGTGATGCTGCTGACATTGATTTGGCTGTGACAGCAGCTCGGCAAGCTTTAGACGGCGCTTGGGGGCAATTCTCTGCCCTGGAACGTGGACGCTTGATGCTGAAAATGGCGCAAAAAGTGTTGGATCATGCGGAAGAATTGGCGCTGCTGGAAGCGCGTGACACCGGCAAACCCATGACCACAGCTCGCAACGACATGGTGGTGTTGGCTCGCTACTTCGAGTTCTATGGCAGTGCCGCCGACAAAATCCACGGCGAAGTCATTCCGTTTTTGAATGGCTACCAAGTCAACTTGCTGCGCGAACCCTTGGGTGTCACGGCCCACATCATTCCTTGGAACTACCCCGCGCAGATGATGGGGCGCAGCATTGGACCAGCGCTCGCCATGGGCAATGCCGTGGTGGTCAAACCTGCTGAAGACGCTTGCATGAGTTGTTTGCGCATCGCCGAGCTGGCTTTGGAAGTGGGTTTCCCACCTGGGGCACTCAACATCGTCAGTGGTCTGGGCGAAGAAGCGGGTGCCGCCTTGTCCAGACACCCTGGTATCAACTTCATCAGCTTCACTGGTTCCAACGAAGTAGGCGTGTTGATTCAACAAGCGGCCGCGTTGAATGCCGTGAAATGCGTACTGGAGTTGGGTGGCAAATCGCCGCATGTGGTGTTTGCAGATGCCAACCTGGAACTCGCTGCCAGCACGGTGGTGCGCGGCATCATTCAAAACACAGGCCAAACTTGCACGGCAGGCAGTCGCTTGTTGGTGCAAGCCGATTTCTATGACGAATTCCTCAGCGTGGTGGCTGAGAAATTCTCCAAAGTCCGGGTCGGCACACCTGACATGAATTTGGATTGCGGCCCCGTGGTGAATTTGTCGCAACAACAACGTGTCAACAAGTATTTGGCACAAGCCCAACAAGATGGATTGAAGATCTTGGCCCAAGGCCAGGTGGACCCTGGGGTGCCAAGCGGTGGTTATTACGTGACGCCCACCTTATTTGGGCAAGTGCCCTCGCACAACCGTTTGGCGCAAGAGGAAGTCTTTGGCCCGGTGTTGGCCGCCATGCCATTCACTGATGAGGCCCATGCCATTGCTTTGGCCAATGGCACCGACTATGGGCTGCTGGCCGCTGTCTGGACAGAAAACGGCGGTCGCCAGCAACGCGTGGCCAAAGCATTGAAATGTGGCCAAGTGTTTATCAATTCATTTGGCGCTGGTGGCGGCGTCGAACTGCCCTTTGGTGGCGTCAAACGCAGTGGCCATGGTCGCGAAAAAGGCTTCATGGCCTTGGAAGAAATGAGCAGCACCAAAACCGTGATTCAGTTCCACGGGTGAACAACACACAGAGAGAAAAAATGAGTCAACTCCAAAACAAAATTGCCATCATCACCGGCGCAGGCGGTGGGTTCGGCGAGGGCATTGCCCAAGCTTATGTCCGCGAAGGTGCGAAAGTCATCGTCGCAGATATACAAGGTGAGGCTGCCAAACGCGTGGCAGACAGTTTGGGCACACAAGCCAGCGCCTTCACTTGCGATGTGACCAACGCGACCCAAGTGAAAGCACTGGTGAAGCATTGCATCACGACCTTTGGCATTCCCGACATCATCGTCAACAACGCCGGCACCACGCACAAAAACCGTCCGATGCTCGAAGTGGACGAGGCCATGTTTGACAAAATTTTCAGTGTGAATGTGAAGTCCATCTTCCACATGACCCATGCCGTGCTGCCCCATCTTCGCCAAAACGGCGGTGGTGTGATTTTGAACATTGGCTCGGTGGCGGGCATCCGTCCCCGCCCTGGCTTGACTTGGTACAACGCCTCCAAGGGCGCCGTCAACTTGCTCTCAAAGTCCATGGCGGTGGAGTTGGGCCCCGAAAAAATCCGTGTCAATGCCATTTGTCCCGTCATGGGCGTGACTGGTTTGTTCGAGGATTTCATGGGCTTGCCCGATACCCTTGAAAACCGTGCCAAGTTCACGGCCACGATCCCCTTGGGCCGCTTCGCCCAAGCCAGTGATGTGGCTGCTGCAGCCGTGTTCTTGGCAAGCGACGCCGCCGAATTTTTCACAGGCGTTGAATTCCCCGTTGACGGCGGACGCACCATCTGATCCCATTTTCAGGAGACACATCGCATGAATACATTCAATAAACTGTTGTTGGCGGCATTGATCAGTGGCTTGAGCCTGACCAGCTCAGCCCAAACCAAGCCTACCGAATTGAAAATTGGCATCACCACTTTCATGTCAGGACCCGCATCCGTGTTTGGCGTGCCTGCCAAAGCAGCCGCCGAGCTAATGATTGACGACATCAACGCACAAGGCGGCATTGGTGGCGTGAAGCTGTCAGCCACTTTCATTGATGAAGGCGCAGGTGCTGACAAGATGCTGTCAGAGTACCGGCGTGTGGTGCAAGAGATGGGCGTGAAAACCATGATCGCTTCCATCTCCAGTGGCAATTGCAACACGGTCGCCCCGGTGGCGGAAGATTTGAAAGTGCTCAACATCGCCTGGGACTGTGGCACTGAAAAACTGCTGGAAGAAAAACGCTATCAATATGTGGTGCGCACCCAAGCCAATGCCACCACGGAGATGGTCGCCACGGTGTTGTATCTGTTGAAAACCAAACCCGACTTTGAAACCATTGCCGTGGTCAACCAAGACTACGCATGGGGACGCGACTCGTGGGAAATTTTCATCAACACCTTGCGTGTCTTCAAACCCAACGTCAAAGTGGTGGCTGAGATGTTCCCCAAGATGGGGGCTGCCGACTTCTCGACTGAGCTGAGTCGATTGCAAGCCATGAAGCCTGATGTGGTGTTGAACACCTCATGGGGTGGCGACCTCGATACCTTTGTGCGCCAAGCCTCCCAACGCGGTGTGTTTGAGCAAAAGACTTTGTTTGTGCTGCCTCTGCTGGAAAGCTCCTTGGAGCGCTTGGGTACAGCCGTGCCAGCGGGTGTGATTGCAGGTGCACGAGGTGACCATTACTTCTTGCATCCCGAAACCAAAAACGACCCCAAACACAAAGCGTTCATTGAAAAATTCAAAGCCAAAACAGGTGCCTTCCCGATCTACTCCACTTACCACATGGCCCAAGCCTTGGTGGGTTTGAAAACCGGGTATGAAAAAGCCATCAAGGCCAATGGCGGCAAATGGCCCAGCACAGAACAAGTGGCAGAAGCCATGCGCACCATGGAGTTCAAAACCTATGGCCATCCCATTCGCATGCGTGCCGATGGACAAGGCTTGGAAGACCAGCTGCTGGGTTTGACCAAGCGCGTGCCCCAATATCCTTTTGCAGTGCTCGACAAAATGATGATCGTCCCCGCAGAGTTGGTGACCACGCCTGTGGGTGAAAAATCGCCTGCCTGGGTGAAGACCATCAACCCAAGCATCTTGCAAAACAGTGCCTTGAAGATGGTCGACTTCAAATAAGTCGTTTGCCCAGATTCAACACACCATGAAGACATCTGCCGTCAAACCCTTGGACCACGTGACCGTGGTCTCCTTGGAACATGCCATCGCCGCGCCTTTTTGCACACGGCAATTGGCAGACCTTGGCGCACGTGTCATCAAAGTTGAACGCCCCGGCTTGGGTGACTTTGCGCGAGGCTATGACCAACGTGCACGCGGTGCGTCATCGCATTTTGTGTGGGTCAATCGGTCCAAGGAAAGTTTGGCACTGGACTTGAAGAATCCTGAGCATTTGCAAGTCCTCAAGGCCTTGATTGGCAAGGCTGATGTGTTGGTGCAAAACCTGGCGCCGGGTGCCACGGCTCGGATGGGTTTAGATGCCAGCACCTTGCGGGCACAACATCCTCGGCTGATTGTTTGTGACATTTCGGGCTATGGCAACGAAGGCCCCTACCGAGACAAAAAAGCCTACGACCTGTTGATTCAAAGTGAAGCGGGCTATTTGTCGGTCACTGGCACCCCAGACACACCCAGTAAAAGTGGCAACTCGATTGCCGACATTGCAGCGGGTATGTATGCCTACACCAATATTTTGAGCGCCCTGATTCAACGCGACAAAACAGGTGAAGGTGCGCACATCGATGTCTCCATGTTGGAGTCCTTGGCCGAATGGATGGGCTTTCCCATGTACTACGCCATGGACCATGCCAGCCCACCGCCGCGCACGGGCGCATCGCACGCCACCATCTACCCCTACGGCCCCTTTTTGGCAGGTGATGGTGTCTGCGTCATGCTCGGTTTGCAAAACGAAAGAGAGTGGGTGAAATTTTGTGAAGTGGTGCTGCTGATGCCCGACTTGGCCACGGACGCCCGCTTCAACAACAACAGCTTGCGCAATCAAAACCGCCAGGATTTACAGCGCATCATCTTGGAAGTGTTTGCCATGCTGACAGCTGCAGAAGTGATTCATCGCTTAGATGATGCGCCGATTGCCAACGCCCGCATGAACAGCATGGCCGATTTGTGGGCGCATCCCCAACTGCAAGCGCGCAAACGTTGGACCAGTGTCGATTCCCCCGTTGGCCCCCTGCCCGCTTTGCTGCCACCGGGTTTGCAATCGGGCTTTGAATACACCATGGGCCCCATTCCCAGTGTTGGACAACACAACGACAAAATTCTTCAAGAGCTGGGCCGAACGCTTTCTACCTAGAATGAAATCATGAATAACGCATCGCTCCCAGTGCTGGTGGCCGGTGGCGGCATTGGCGGCCTGGCAGCAGCATTGGCCTTGACCCAGCAAGGGTTTGAAGTGAAGGTCCTGGAGCAAGCGTCGCAGATTGGCGAAATCGGTGCGGGCATGCAATTGGGCCCCAATGCCTTCCACGCCTTTGATGCACTTGGTGTTGGCGAGCAAGCCCGCAGCCGCGCTGTCTACACCGACTACATGGTGATGCACGACGCGATTGACGAATACCAAGTGGGCTACATCCCTACTGGCGACGCCTTCAGGCAACGCTTTGGCAACCCTTATGCGGTGATCCATCGCGTGGATGCGCATAGCGCTCTGCTCGAAGGCGTGAAGGCGAATGGCCAGGTGGACATGCACACCAGCATCAGTGTGCAAGCTGTTGAACAAGACGATCACACGGTGACCGTGATCGATCAACATGGACATCGGCACCAAGGGCAGGCTTTGGTGGCTGCCGATGGGGTGAAATCTGCTGTTCGAGCACAGTTGGTGGGTGACCCGCATCGTGTCACGGGTCATGTGGTGTATCGCGCGGTGGTTGACAAAGCAGATTTCCCAGCTGAGTTGCAATGGAACGCGGCCAGCATTTGGGTTGGCCCGAACTGTCATTTGGTGCATTACCCCTTGCGAGGTGGCGAGCAGTACAACGTGGTGGTGACCTTCCACAGTCGTGAGGTTGAAACCTGGGGTGTCACCGAAGGCAGCGCCGAAGAAGTGCAAAGTTACTTTCAAGAGGTTTGCCCCAAAGCGCGTCAGTTGATTGACTTGCCCAAGCATTGGAAACGATGGGCGACTGCCGATAGAGACCCCATTGCACAATGGACTTATGGTCGCACCACGCTGCTGGGTGATGCTGCACATCCCACCACGCAATACATGGCGCAAGGTGCTTGCATGGCGATTGAAGATGCAGTCACTTTGCGCGAGGCCTTGAAAGCCAACCACAACGATTTGTTCAAAGGTTTTGATCTCTATCAACGCTCACGCATTGCACGCACCGCACGCATTGTTTTAGCCTCCAGAGAGATGGGACGGATTTACCACGCCAAGGGCGTGGAACGTTTGGTTCGCAATGATTTGTGGCGTGGCAGAACACCCGAACGGTTTTATGACGCCATGGAATGGTTGTACGGCTGGCGTGTTGACAATTGTTTGGCCCCCATTGAATTTCCAGGAGTCGCAGCATGAGTTCGATCTTCGATCAACACCTCGACAAAAACGAGGCCAACCATGTGGCGCTGTCGCCTGTCAGCTTTGTTGAACGCAGCGCCGAGGTGTTTGCCGATTTGGAAGCTGTCATCCACGGCCAACGTCGCTACAACTGGGCTCAAGTGCGAGACCGATCCGCCAGACTCGCTGCTGCATTGCAAGCCGCTGGTGTCAAACGCGGCAGCACCGTGAGTGTGATGTTGTCCAACACACCCGAAATGCTTGAAGCACATTACGCGGTACCTGCCTTGAACGCGGTGCTCAACACCTTGAACACCCGACTAGACGCCGAGTTGCTGGCTTGGCAAATGAACCATTGCGAAGCCACGGTGTTGATCACCGACGCCGAGTTCTCGGGCACGATGGGCAAAGCGTTGCAGATCTTGAAGCACGACTTCCATCGTGAACTGCTGGTCATCGATGTTTGCGATTCAGAGTACCAAGGTGCAGGCGAACGCATTGGCAGCCACGACTATGAGCACTGGTTGTCTCAACACCCACCATTGATGAAACTGCAAGGGCCTGCGGATGAATGGGATGCCATCGCAGTGAGTTACACCTCGGGCACCACCGGCGACCCCAAAGGCGTGGTGACCCACCACCGAGGCGCGTATTTGAACGCGGTCAGCAACGCGGTCACTTGGCACATGCCGCACTTTCCGCGCTATTTGTGGACGCTGCCCATGTTCCATTGCAACGGCTGGTGCTTTCCCTGGACCATTGCCATGTTGGGTGGGGTGCATGTGTGTTTGCGGCGCGTCGAAGCGGTGCACATATTGGAAAACATGACTGAACATCAAGTGGACCATTACTGCGCCGCCCCCATTGTTCACAACTTGTTGATCGCAGCACCGGAAGCCTTGCGCAACACCATCACCCACAAAGTCAAAGGCATGGTGGCTGGAGCAGCACCCCCCGCATCCATGATTGAAGGCATGGCGCAAATGGGTTTTGACATCACGCACGTGTATGGCCTCACAGAAGTCTATGGACCGGCTTCGGTGGCTGTGAAACGCAGTGCATGGGCAGACCAAACTTTGTCGGAACAAGTGCGGCTCAATGGCCGGCAAGGCGTGCGCTACCCCTTGCAAGAAAGCATGACCGTGCTGAACCCAGACACCATGGATGTAGTGGCTGCAGATAGCCACACCATGGGTGAAATCATGTTTCAAGGCAATTTGGTGATGAAGGGCTATCTGAAAAATCCGGCAGCCACGGCCAAGGCCTTTGAGGGAGGCTGGTTTCACACCGGCGACCTGGCCGTGTTGGAACCAGACCGCTATGTGAAGATCAAAGATCGCAGCAAAGACATCATCATCTCAGGCGGTGAAAACATCAGCTCGATTGAAGTGGAAGATGCGCTCTACAGGCATCCTGCTGTTTTGGCTTGCGCAGTGGTGGCCAAGCCTGACGACAAATGGGGCGAGGTGCCTGTGGCGTTTGTCGAGATCAAACCCGAAAGCGCAGTGGATGCAGGCCAATTGATCGCCCACTGCAAAACACTGTTGGCCAATTACAAAGCACCCAAAGAAATACGCTTTGAATCGATTCCAAAAACGTCCACCGGCAAGATTCAAAAATTTCAACTTCGCGAGAAAGTGAAAGTTTGAAATTCAGTGAGCGCCACCGGCGTCGGCGGTGGCTGGTTTGTGGGGTGCAGGTCGTTTGGTGAGCCAAATCAAACTGATCAACAGCAAAAACACCACCGCTGAGCCCAAGAAAATATCATCAGCTGCGCGGGTGAAAGCTTGCTGATCAATCAAGCGGTTGATTTGCACCAAAGCTTGCTCGTTCGTCATACCTGCAGCGCGCATGCCTTCCAAGGTATTGATGAACACATCATTGCTTTGGTTCATCATTTCAGTCAGATGCACATGGTGCATGGCGGTGCGGCTCTCCCACAGGGTGGTGGCAATCGACGTACCCATCGCTCCGGCCACAATCCGCACAAAATTGCTCAAGCCAGCGGCCGCAGGAATCCGTTCTGGCGGCAAGCCTGACAAGGTCAAGGTGGTCAATGGAATGAAGAAGAAAGCCAAGGCAGCACCTTGAATCAGGGTGGGCACCAAGATGTGGGCAAAGTCGGTTTGCGTGGTGAACTGTGAACGCATCCACAGCACAATCGCAAACACCACAAACGCGCCAGTGGCCATTTTGCGTGGGTCCCACACGGCCAACTTCTTGCCCACCAAGGGCGTGAGCAAAATGGCAAACACGCCCACGGGAGCCAATGCCATGCCAGCGGATGTCGAGGTGTAGCCCATCCACTGCTGCAACCACAACGGCATCAACACCACGTTGCCAAAAAACAATCCGTACGCCACCGACAAAGCCAATGCCCCAAAAGCAAAATTACGACCTTTGAACAACCGCAAATCCACCACGGGATGTTCATCGGTGAGCTCCCACAAAATAAACACCACCAATGAAATGGCGGCAATGATGGCCAAAGTGGTGATCTCTGTGGAGTTGAACCAATCGAGTTCTTTTCCTTTGTCCAACATCAGCTGCAAGCAACCTACACCCAACACCAACAAGACCAAGCCAAAACTATCGATGGGCAATTTGCGGGTGGGTGTGTCGCGCTTGCTGTAGATGAACCAAGTGAGTGCCAGACAGAAAAAACCCACCGGCACGTTGATGTAAAAAATCCAGGGCCAAGACATGTTGTCGGTGATCCAACCACCCAGCAAGGGTCCGACCACCGGCGCCACCAAGGTGGTCATGCCCCACAAGGCCAAAGCAGTGCCGGCTTTGGCAGCCGGGTAACTCGACAGCAACAAGGTTTGTGACAGCGGAATCATGGGGCCGGCGGCCAAACCCTGCATGATGCGAAAGACCACCAGTGCTTCGAGTGAAGGTGCCAGGCCACACAGCCAACTGGTGACAACGAATAAAAAGATGCTGGCTGAGAATAATTTGACTGCCCCAAAGCGCTGAGTCAACCAGCCGGTCAAGGGCACCGAAATCGCATTGGCCACGCCAAAGCTGGTGATCACCCAAGTCCCTTGATTCGGGCTGACACCCAAGTCGCCTGCGATGGCTGGAATCGACACGTTGGCAATGGAAGAGTCCAACACGTTCATGAAGGTGGCCAAGGACAAGGCCAGCGTGCCCAACAGCAGCATCACCCCATGCAGGGGCTCAGGTCGGGCTGGCGCAACAGGCGGTGCGCTCATCTCAGTGGGTCGCTGGTTTGGCTGTGCGACCCAAGTTGGCCGCGATGATGCGTTTGATCTCTTGCTCAGCGGCGGCTTGCTGGCTGTCGTAAATATCGGTGAATGACACCACGGCTTCATGGCTGGCATCGGCCAAGGCCTTGCCTGTTTGATCGGCTGTATCCACAGTCACTTCCATGGACAAACCCACGCGCAAGGGGTGTGCCGCCAGCTCTTTGGGGTCCAGCGTGATGCGCACAGGCACCCGCTGCACCACCTTGATCCAATTGCCCGTGGCATTTTGCGCAGGCAACAAGGAAAAAGCAGAGCCGGTGCCCGCACCCAAGCCTGCAACCGTGCCATGGAAAATGATTTTTTTGCCGTACACATCTGCCACCAATTCAGCGGGTTGACCGATGTGCAAATCTTTCAATTGGCTCTCTTTGAAATTGGCATCCACCCATAATTGGTTCAAGGCCACCAAGGTCATCAAAGGTGCGCCAGCTTGCACACGCTGTCCAACTTGCACACTACGCTTGGCGATTTGACCGTCAATAGGGGCTTTGAGTTCGACCCGTTGAAATGCCAAATAGGCCTCTCGCACTTTGGCGGCTGCTCGCTGCACGCTGGGATGGTCTTGGATGCTGGTCCCTTCGGTTTGCGTCAGCCCTGCTGTCAACTGCTCTTTGGCCGACAACAGCGCAGATTGCGCTGCATTCACAGTGCTCTGCGCCGCTGAAAGTTGTGATTTGACATGCTGGAATTCTTCTTGACTCACAGCACCCGTTGTCACCAAAGGAGCGCGGCGATTCACATCACTTTGGGCGCGTGCCAAGTCCATTTGCACACGCTGCAAGTCGGCTTCACGTGCATTGACTTGCGCACTCAATGAAGCACTGCTGGCGAACATGGAGCGCACTTCACGCACCGACTGTGCCAGTTGAGCTTTGGACTGATCCAGGTTGACATGGGCATCAGCAGGGTCGAGTTTGACCAAGAGTTGCCCCGACTTGACCACATCGGTTTCTTCGACTTGGACCGACAACACGGTGCCACTGATCAAAGGCGTGATTTGCAAGACATTGCCCACCACATAAGCGTTATCTGTGTCGAGGTGATGGCGAGCTGTGAACCAATGCCAGCCTGTCCAAGTGATGCCAACCAACACCACGATTGAAACGATGATGGTCAGACCACGGCGACGGGTTTCAGATTTGTTCATGCTGGGGACGGTGTTCACTGCTTTGCTTTCTATCTGGGTTCAAGGCGTCTCTTGCCAATAGCCGCCCAAGGATTTCATGAGCAGCACATGGCTGTCGAACTGCCGAGCCAGCAAATCCACAGCGGAACGACGCTGCGCAAACCACTGGCCTTGCGAATTCAACACCGTCACTTGGTTGGCAACACCGGCTTTGAAACGCTCTAAATTCAATTCATAAACCGACTTGGACAAGGCCAACGCTTTGGCTTGATCGTTTTGTTGTCGGGCAATCGATTGGCTCGAACTGAGTGCGTCACTGGCTTCTCTGACAGCCTCAAGCACGGTGCTGTTGTAAGTGGCAATGGCTACATCCAACTCGGCCTCTTTGCCCTTCAATTGCGCACGTAGACGGTCTGCTTGAAAGATGGGCAAATGAATGGCAGGCGCCACACCGACTTGCAGACTGCCGCTGTTGAGCAACTGATCCAAACCAATTGCATTCAGTCCCACAAAGGCACCAATGTTGACGTTCGGATAAAACTGGGTTTGTGCAATCTTGATGTCTTGGGTCGCGGCCTCGACACGCATGCGTGCAGCCCACACATCTGAACGTCGGCCGAGCAAGTCCGCGCCCAATGCTTGGGGAACGTCAGTGAAATGAAGCTGTGACAAGCGCGGCAGCAACTGGTCGCAGGCTTGCGGGGGCTGACCCGACAATGCGGCCAATTGATGGCGCACCAAACTGATTTGCTCGTTCACCACCTCCACCTGGCTTTGGGCTTCTTGCAAACCCGCTTGCGCCATCAAGAGTTCAAGTTGCGTATCCAAGCCTGCCTCCACACGCTGCGTGGTGAGCGTCAACACCTGTTGGCGTTGGTTCAAAGCATCTTGAATCAGCACTTGTTGTTCGGCCAGTTTGGCCAACGCAATATAGCCACGAGTGATTTGAGTGGCCAACAGGTTCAAAGCGGCACGCGCATCAGCTTGGCTGGCTTGCACTTGATTCAAGGCCAAAGCAATTTCTGCCGTGTGCTGACCCAACCAGTCGGGGTTCCAAGACATGCCGGTTTGCAAGGTGCCACTGTTGTAGGTGTTGCCAGCCAGCGGTGGTGGATACAAGCCGTGCTCGGTGAATCGCTGTCTGCTGAATTCGGCAGTGGCCGACATTTGCGGCGTCAGGCTGGTTTTGCTGGCATCAGCCAAAGCCAACATGCGTTCAACACGCGCTTGCACCAGTTTTAAATTGGGTTGCTCTTGTGCAGCTGTTTCAACCAATTGCGTCAGGACCGGGTCGCCAAGACGGGTCCACCATTGCGGCATCGGGGTGGTTTGCACCTGGTCACTCAAGCCCACCGCATTCAGGGCTTTCATGGGCGCAGGTTTGTGGGCGGGGCCAGGGGACGCACAAGCGCCCAACAAAATCAAACTAGAGAGAACAACATTTTTCAACAACATCTGCTCATTCTATTGGGCCCTTCCCCAAACCTGGCAGCTTGTCGATTTCGAAAAAACGTTTCGTAGTCCATCACTGGTTTATCGCTGTGCGTTTTGGCCATGTGATCGAGGTATTGCTGGTAGTTGGGCACGCCCACCATCAGGTGGGCGGTCTGCACAAAATAATTGTTAATTGACTTGAGCTTCTTCAGCATCGGTTCAAGCCGTTTTGGCGTTGCTCAGCACCGCAGGCG
Source organism: Comamonadaceae bacterium (assembly GCA_947448745.1). Classification (GTDB taxonomy): domain Bacteria; phylum Pseudomonadota; class Gammaproteobacteria; order Burkholderiales; family Burkholderiaceae_C; genus Limnohabitans. Next base: position 78,589 of record CANFOQ010000002.1, on the reverse strand, counting down.
CTTCAAAACTGGTGGGCTTGTCGGAGCGCCATGCTGCCCAGCAGGCTTTGATGCCGTAGAAGACCACCGACAAGACCACCAACATGAAGATGGCAGCCAAGCTGGCGTCCAAGTAATCGTTGAAGACGATTTGGTGCATTTGCGCCATGGTTTTGGCCGGTGCCAGGAGCTGGTCTTGGGCAATGGCCGCTTGAAATTTGTCGGCATGCGCCAAGAAACCAATCTTGGGGTTGCTGTGGAAGATTTTTTGGCTGCCTGCGGTCAAGGTGCAAATCAACAACCAAACGGTGGGCACCAAGGTGACCCAAGCGAATTGTTGACGTTTCATTTTGAACAGCACCACGGTGCACGTGGTCAGGGCAATGGCTGCGAGCATTTGATTAGAGATGCCAAACAGCGGCCACAAGGTGTTGATGCCGCCCAAAGGATCGACCACACCTTGGTACAGGAAGTAACCCCAAGCTGCCACACACAAAAAGGTGGCGATCAAATTGCCAGCCAGCGAATGTGTGCTTTTCAGTGATGGCACAAAGGTGCCCATCAGGTCCTGCAACATGAAGCGGCCAACGCGGGTACCGGCATCCACCGCAGTCAAGATGAACAAAGCTTCAAACAAAATGGCGAAGTGGTACCAGAAGGCCATCATGGCTTGGCCGCCAATGACGGACGAGAAGATTTGAGCCATCCCCACAGCCAGGGTGGGTGCGCCACCGGCACGCGAGATGATGGTGGTTTCGCCCACGTTGCGCGCAGTTTCTTGCAACATCTCTGGCGTGATGACAAAGCCCCATTGGCTGATCGCCGCTGCGGCTGTTTCGGGCGTGGTGCCAATCAGGGCCGCAGGACTGTTCATCGCGAAATAAACACCAGGGTCGATGATGGAAGCAGACACCAAGGCCATGACCGCCACGAAAGACTCCATGAGCATGCCGGCATAGCCGATCATGGGCGCATGGATTTCGTTTTCCAACAACTTGGGTGTGGTGCCTGAAGAAATCAAAGAATGGAAACCTGAGACAGCGCCACAAGCAATGGTGATGAACAAGAAGGGGAACAACTGACCGGACCAGACGGGGCCAGTGCCATCGATGAATTTGGTGACTGCAGGCATTTTCAAATCGGGGGCGACGAACAAGATGCCCAAAGCCAAGCAAACAATGGCGCCGATTTTCAAAAAGGTGGACAAGTAATCGCGCGGTGCCAACAGCAACCAAACAGGCAAAACAGAAGCCACAACACCGTAAGCCAGCAACATCCAAGTCAGTTGCTTGCCATCAAAAGTGAACAGTGGTGCCAGCGTGGGGTCTTCCGCAATTTGTCCACCATAAACAATGGACAACATCAACAACACAAAGCCGATGAGCGAAATTTCAGCGACATGACCAGGTCGGAAATAGCGGGAATACAAACCCATGAAGACAGCAATTGGGATGGTGGCTGCCACGGTGAAGGTGCCCCATGGACTTTGTGCCAAAGCCTTCACCACAATCAGCGCCAACACCGCCAACAAAATGGTCATGATCATGAAGGTGCCAAACATGGCGATCACGCCGGGCACCACACCCAACTCGGACTTGATCATGTCGCCCAAGGAGCGGCCATCACGACGAACAGAGATGAACAAGACCATGAAGTCTTGCACCGCACCGGCCAACACGGCACCCACCAAAATCCAAATCAATCCTGGCAAGTAACCCATTTGGGCTGCCAACACTGGCCCCACCAAAGGACCAGCACCTGCAATGGCTGCAAAGTGGTGACCAAACAAAACATTTTTGTGGGTGGGCACGTAGTCCAAGCCGTCGTTCAAACGAACCGCCGGGGTTTGACGGCGTTCATCCAATTGCATGACATGCTTGCCGATGTACAAACCATAGAACCGATAGCCAATCAGGTAGACCGAAACCGCAGCGGTCACGATCCACAAGGCATTGATGGTTTCGCCTCGGCCGAGCGCGATGACGCCCAAAGAGAAAGCGCCCAAGATGGCAATCGCCGACCATAAAAGCAAGTTGGTGGTTTTATTCAATGGAGTCTCCCGGTCATTCTGAGCTTGAAAAAAGTTGGAAATTCTATCAATCCCAACAAAACCTTACAGATGCATCAGCGGTTCACCAACTTCGCCGGAATGCGAAGGGTGATGGCCGCTCCAACCAACAACACGACAGCCAACATGTACATGCCGGAATCGGTGGACTGCGTGATTTGTTTCAGCCAACCCACCAAGTAGGGGGCGACAAAACCGGCCAAATTGGCAATTGAGTTGATGGCTGCAATGCCAGCTGCGGCACCAGCGCCCGCCAAGAACGAGGTGGGCAAACTCCAAAACAAGGGAATGCCGGAGACGATGCCCATGCAAGCCAACACCAGCGCGGCAAAAGACCAGTAGACATTGGCAGACAGCAAGACAGACAGAGTCAAACCTGTGGCCGCCATGAGCATGGGAATCACCACATGCCAACGGCGTTCTTTGTGTTTGTCGGCGCTGCGGCCAAACCACAACATGGACACAACACCCGCCGCCCAAGGAATGGCCGACAACAACCCAATCTCAAGGCTGTCCGTCACGCCCATGCCTTTGATGAGGGTGGGCAACCAAAAGCTCACGCCATACAAACTCATGGCCAGACTGAAGTAAATGGCGCTCATGACCCAGACGCGTTTGTTTTTCAACACTTCAAACACAGAAATGTGTTCTTTGTGTTGGTCTTCTTCTTCAATGCGTTTCACCAGCAATTGGCGCTCAGATTCTGAGAGCCATTTGGCGTCAGTGATGCGGTTGTCTAAATACCAATACACCATGAAACCGACCAGCACCGATGGCAAGGCTTCCAACAAGAACATCCATTGCCAGCCTTGCAGGCCTTGCACCTTGTCCCAGCTTTTCATGATCCAACCCGACAAGGGGCCACCAATGACACCGGCCAAAGGAATGCCCGTCATGAACAAGGAAATGATGCGGCCTCGGCGTTGAGCGGGGTACCAATAGGTGAGGTACAAAATGATGCCGGGGAAAAAGCCTGCTTCGGCCAAGCCCAATAAGAAACGCATCACATAAAACTGCATTTCAGTTTGCACAAACATCATGCCCCCCGACACCAAGCCCCAAGAGACCATGATGCGGGCAATCCAGGTCTTGGCGCCGACGCGGTGCAAGATGATGTTGCTGGGCACTTCAAAGAAGAAGTAGCCAATGAAAAACATGCCCGCACCCAAGCCGTAGACCACATCCGAAAAGCCCAAGTCCGAGGCCATCTGCAATTTGGCGAAGCCGACATTGACGCGGTCTAGATAGGCAATGATGTAACAGATCAACAAGAACGGAATGAGTCGCCAAGTGACCTTGAGGTAAACAGCGTCTTCATCTTGCAGAGACATGGTTGAGGTGGTCATGGGTTGCCTTTCTGGGGAAGACGATGAAGGAGTTCACCGACGATGCCGCGACGGAACAACAAAACACAAATCACAAAGATCAAGCCGGTGACGATGGTGACCGATTCGCCAAGAGAAGCAAACCATTCGATGCCGGTCATGCTTTGCAGCATAGCGCCCATTTCACCCATCTTGTTTTCCAAAATAGTGATGAAGAAGGCACCCAAGATCGGGCCAATCACCGTGCCCAAGCCACCCACCAAGGTCATCAACACGACCAAGCCAGACATGCTCCAGTGCACATCGGTGAGGGTTTCAAAACCCAGCACCAACACTTTGGTGGCACCCGCCATGCCGGCCAAGGCACCTGACAAGACAAAGGCCAATAATTTGTAACGGTTGACGTCATAACCGAGAGAAACAGCCCGCGGTTCGTTTTCTTTGATGGCACTGAGCACCTGGCCAAAGGGCGAATGGATGGTGCGGTGGATCAGCCAAAAACCAAAGACAAAAATGGCCAACACCACGTAGTACATGCTCAGGTCGTTTTTCAAATCCAGCACGCCAAACAAAGCGCCACGCGGGATGCCTTGCAAGCCGTCTTCGCCGCCGGTGAATGGCGCTTGCAAAAACAAAAAGTACAACATCTGCGACAAAGCCAAGGTGATCATGGTGAAGTAAATGCCTTGGCGACGAATGGCCAAACTGCCCATCAACCCAGCCATGAGCGCACCAAACAAGGTGCCACTGAGAATGCCCCACTCGGGCGACCAACCCAAATCACGCAACACATAGCCAGCGGTGTAGCCAGCGCCGCCTAAAAATGCGGCGTGACCAAAAGACAGCAAGCCGGTGTACCCAATCAGCAAATTGAAAGCACAGGCAAACAAGGCAAAGCACAACAGCTTCATCATGAAGACGGGGTACACCACCATGGGGGCCAACAAGCCGCCTAGCAACAGCAGTGCGAAAACAATGGTTTTGCCCATGTGCATCTATCTCGGTTATTTTTCTTTGCCAAACAAACCCGCAGGCCGAACCCACAGAACCGCTGCCATGATGATGAACACCACGGTGCTGGAAGCCTCGGGATAAAACACTTTGGTGAAGCCTTCAACCACACCCAAACCCAAACCCGTGAGGATGGAGCCCATGATGGAGCCCATGCCACCAATCACGACAACGGCGAACACCACGATGATGAGGTTGGAGCCCATCAGCGGCGCAACTTGGTACACCGGTGCAGCCAACACGCCAGCAAAAGCGGCCAAGGCCACGCCAAAGCCATAGGTGAGCGTGACCATCAAAGGGACATTGATGCCAAAAGCCTCCACCAAGCGAGGGTTCTCGGTACCGGCACGCAAATAAGCACCAAGCTTGGTTTTCTCAATGACAAACCAAGTGGCAAAACACACCACCAAGGAAGCCAACACCACCCAGGCGCGGTAGTTGGGCAGCACCATGAATTCAAGGTCTGTCGCACCCTGCAAAGCCTCAGGCACGCTGTAGGACAAACCAGAAGAACCATAAATGGAACGGAACACGCCTTCGATCATCAAGGTGACGCCAAAGGTCAACAGCAAGCCATACAGGTGATCGAGTTTGTACAACCATTGCAGCATGGTTTTTTCAATCAGGATGCCGAACAGCCCCACCACCAAGGGTGCCAACCAGAGCATGTTCCAGTAAGACAACTCGAAGTAGGTGAAGCCCATCCAAGTGACCATGGCGCCCATCATGAACATCGCGCCATGGGCGAAGTTGATGACATTGAGCAACCCAAAAATGACGGCCAACCCCAAGCTCAAGATCGCATAAAAGGACCCATTCACCAAGCCCAACAACAGTTGGCTCAAGATGGCAGGCAGTGGGATTCCAAAAATTTCCATGGTGGGCTGTTCAATCTGCAGTTTGGTTCAGTGCTTATTTCTTCAGCAAAGCGCACTTGGACTCAGCCAAGGGCGTGAAGGCTTGCGCACCCGGCACCATGGCGAGTTGCTTGTAGTAGTCCCATGGCTTGGTGGCTTCAGCAGGTTTTTTCACTTGCATCAAAAACATGTCGTGAATCATGCGGCCGTCTTCGCGGATGTAACCGTTCTTGGCATACATGTCGTTGATTTTGGTTTTCTTCAACATGGCCAGCACTTTGTCAGTGTCATCCGAATTGGCAGCTTTGACAGCTTTCAAGTAGGTGAGCGTGGCCGAGTAATCACCCGCTTGAACGCTGCTGGGCATGCGCTTGAATTTCTCAAAGAAACGTGCGGAGAACTTGCGGGTTTCTTCGTTTTGGTCCCAATACCAGCTGTCGGTGGTCAGCAAGCCTTCGGTGTTTTTCAAACCCAAAGCATGAATGTCATTGATGAACACCAACAAACCAGCGAGCTTCATTTTCTTGTCGACGCCAAATTCTTTCGCCGCCTTCATGCTGTTGACGAAGTCGCCGCCAGCGTTGGCCAGGCCCAGCACTTGGGCTTTGGAGCTTTGCGCTTGCAACAAGAAGGATGAAAAATCAGAGGCGTTCAAGGGGTGACGCACCGCGCCCATCACACGACCTCCGTTGGCCTTCACCACTTCAGAGGAATCTTTTTCAAGTGAATGACCAAAGGCATAGTCGGCGGTCAAGAAGAACCAATCTTTGTCGCCACGGTCGATGATGGCCTTGCCCGCCACCTTGGCCAAGGCCACGGTGTCATAGGCGTAATGGATGGTGTACGGCGTGCATTCTTCGTTGGTCAAGCGTGCAGAGCCTGCGCCCACGTTGATGTACAGGCGTTTTTTCTCAGCAGCCACACGGCTTGAAGCCAGCGCCGTGCCTGAGTTGGTGCCACCCAAAATCATGGCCACATTTTGTTGGTCAATCCATTCGCGGGCTTTGGACGCTGCGATGTCGGCTTTGTTTTGGTGGTCCACGGTGAGCAACTCAATATTGCGACCCAGCACCTTGCCGCCGAAATCGGCGATGGCCATCTTGACGACCTCGGCACCGGCGGGGCCGTCAATGTCGGCGTACAGGCTGGACATGTCGGTGATGAAGCCAATCTTCAGGCTGTCGGTTTGAGCCACTGCTGGCAACACGGCAAGTGCACAGGCTGTGGTGATGATCAATCGTTTGAAATTCATGTTTGTTTCTCCTCAAGTTCTTCAAAGTGTGTGGGCTTTCAAACACCCAGTAATTCGTTCAAGGCCGGCATTTGGTTTTGCAATTCATTGGCTGAAAACTGCAAAGCCACTTGGCCGTGCTCTATGACGTAAAAACGATCGGCCAGGGGCGCGGCGAAATGGAAGTTTTGTTCGACCATGACGATGGTGAAACCTTGTGCTTTCAAGGTGGTGATCATGCGTGCCAAGGCCTGCACGATGACCGGTGCCAGACCCTCTGAAATTTCATCCAGCAACAACAGGTTGGCACCCGTGCGAAGGATGCGGGCCACCGCCAACATTTGTTGCTCACCACCCGACAAACGCATGCCGGGGCTGTCTTTGCGCTCCTTCAAATTCGGGAACATGGCGTAAATCTCATCCAGCGACATTTGTTTGCCGCGACTGGACACCACGGGTGGCAACAACAGGTTTTCTTCACACGACAAGCTGGCGAAGATGCCGCGCTCTTCAGGGCAGTAGCCCACGCCATGGTGCGCGATTTGGTGGGTGGGCAAGCCAATGGTTTCTTCTCCATGCACGCGAATGGAACCTTGGCGCTTACCGACCAAGCCCATGATGGCCCGCATGGTGGTGGTGCGCCCCGCGCCATTGCGTCCGAGCAAGGTAACCACTTCACCGGGGTTCACTTGCAAGTTCAGGCCGTGCAAGATGTGCGACTCACCATACCAAGTGTGCAGATCGCGAATTTCAAGAGCAGGCACTTGGCTCATGCATGCGCTCCTGAAAGCGTGGCGTCTGACGTGCCCATATAGGCTTCCATCACTTGCGGGTTTTTCGAAACCTCGTTGTAGCTGCCTTCGGCCAACACCGCGCCGCGTTGCAACACCGTGATTTTGTCGGCAATGCTGGCGATCACATTCATGTTGTGCTCCACCATCAAGATGGTGCGCCCTGCGGATACTTTCTTGATGAGTTGCGTGACACGCTCCACATCTTCATGGCCCATGCCTTGCGTGGGCTCGTCCAACAACATCAATTCGGGGTTCATGGCCAAGGTGGTGGCAATCTCCAAAGCGCGTTTGCGGCCGTAGGGCAAATTGACCGCCAATGCTTGGGCGAAATCGGTCAGATCAACTTCTGCCAGCAAAGCCATGGCTTGGTCATTCAACTTGTTCAAAGAAGCATCGCTGCGCCAAAAAAAGTAGGAGGTGCCCAGTTGGCGTTGCAAGCCAATGCGCACGTTTTGCAGCACCGTCATTTGCGGAAAGACAGCGGAGATTTGAAACGAGCGGATGACGCCGCGGCGTGCAATTTGCGCGGGCTTTTCAGCCGTGATGTCAATGCCGTTGAACAGGATTTGGCCTTGGGTGGGTTCTAGAAATTTGGTGAGCAAATTGAAACAAGTGGTTTTGCCAGCGCCATTGGGGCCGATGAGTGCGTGGATGTGGCCACGCTGAACACTTAAATTCACATTGCTGACGGCCACGAAACCCTTGAATTCTTTGGTCAGGGCTTTGGTGACAAGGATGGGGGAATCAGACATTACTGGAAAGGGGCCGTGTCAAAAGTATCGAACCATTGTCACCTCAAAACAGCCCGTTTTGCACAAGACAATCCCTTATATGCATCTGCAAAGGTCTTCTGTGTGACAAGAATATGGCTGAAAAATGTTTGATTTTCAGGCGCGAATTGATTTACAAGTTGTAAAAGGCTTGGATTCGGGCCCAAGCCTGGGCGGGGTCATCGACATACTCAAAGCACGCCGCGTCGTCGGCCGAAATCGTGCCCTCTTCCACCATGGCATCCATGTTGACGATCTTCTTCCAGTAGTCGCTGTCAAACAACAGGATGGGCACTTTTTGGGACTTGTGGGTTTGCACCAAAGTCAGGATTTCAAACAACTCGTCCAAGGTGCCAAAGCCGCCAGGGAAAGCCACCAAAGCTTTTGCACGCATCATGAAATGCATTTTGCGGATGGCGAAGTAATGGAACTTGAAACTCAAGCCTTCGGTCACATAGGGGTTGGGCTGTTGCTCATGGGGCAAGGCGATGTTCAAGGCGACGGAGGGTGCACCCGCTTCTTGAGCCCCCCGGTTGGCCGCTTCCATGATGCCCGGGCCGCCGCCGGTGCAAATGGTCAGGCGATCAGACACGGGCAAGCCAGCGCAACCCTTCGCCACCAATGACGCAAAGGCCCTGGCTGCCTCATAGTGCGCTGCATTGCGCACAGCCAACGCAGCCCTCTTTTGCATATTGGCGTCACCGTTGGTGTTGGCGTGAGCCAGCATTGATTGCGCCACTTCCAAGGACACGAAACGTGCACTCCCGAACACCACCACCGTGTGTTCGATGCCCGCTTCGGACTGCATCAAGTCGGGCTTGAGCAATTCCAGTTGCAACCGAATGCCGCGTGCTTCGCGGCGCAACATGAACTCGGGATCGGCAAACGCCAAGCGGTGCGCTTGGGGTTTCAAATCCAAGCTTTCAAGATTGGGCATGGTTTTCATGGCTTCATTTTCACTGGAAAATTGCTTCTATGATGAAAGCATGAGCCTCAACATTCGTTTTCTAGGCGGTGCCAGCACCGTCACCGGGTCCAAATACTGCGTCGAGCATGATGGCAAAAGGCTCTTGGTGGACTGCGGTTTGTTCCAAGGCTTCAAACAACTGCGATTACGCAACTGGAACCCGCTGCCGCTGCCCGCCTCCAACGTGGATGCCGTCATCTTGACCCACGCACATTTGGACCACAGCGGCTATGTGCCTTTGTTGGTGCGCGAGGGTTTCTCGGGCCGTATCCACGCCACTTCGGGCACCCGCGATTTGTGCAACATCTTGTTGCCCGACAGCGGCCACATTCAAGAAGAGGATGCCAACTTCGCCAATCGACATGGCTTCTCCAAGCACGTGCCAGCGCTGCCGCTGTATACCAAGCTGGACGCGAAAAATTGCATCAGCCATTTCCACACTGAACAATGGGGCCAATGGTTTGAGCCCATCAAAGGTTGGAAGGCGCAGTTCAGCTCAGCCGGACACATCTTGGGTGCTTCCAGTTTGTTGTTGGACGTGGCCGGCAAACGTATTTTGTTTTCAGGTGATTTGGGTCGTCCCGACGACAGCCTGATGAACCCGCCAGCGGACCCACCCCAGGCCGACACCGTCTTGATCGAGTCCACCTATGGCGACCGCAGCCATCCCCTTGACAACCTGAACGCCGAGTTGGCTGTGGCCCTCAAGCGCGTGGCTGCACGCGGTGGTGTGGCAGTGGTGCCGGTGTTTGCTGTGGGCCGCGCACAGGCCGTGTTGCACAGCATCGCGCAACTCAAAGCGCAAGGCGACATTCCGCACGGCTTGCCAGTGTTCTTGGACAGCCCGATGGCCATTCACACCACCGCTTTGTTTGACAAGCACATGGGTGAACACCGATTGAGCGCGGCCGAGGTGCAAGCCATGGACCATGTGGCGACCATGGTTGAAACCCCTGAGCAATCCAAAGCCCTGATCAAACACCATGGCCCCATGGTGATTTTGGCCGCCAGTGGCATGGCCACCGGAGGGCGCGTGTTGCACCACTTGGCCAACTATGTGGGTGACCACCGCAACATGGTTGTGCTGACTGGTTATCAATCGCCGGGTACGCGCGGCGCCACCTTGGCCAGCGGCAGCCCAACGATTCGCATGCATGGCAAAGACCTGAACGTGAAGGCTGAGATTGTTCAACTCAGCTCGGCCTCCGCCCATGCAGATGCCAACCAATTGTTGGCTTGGTTGAAAAAAATGCCCAAGCCGCCTTCACAGGTGTATGTGGTGCATGGGGAAGGTGCTGCTGCTGACACGTTGCGTCAACGCATTGAACGTGAACTGCAGATCCGTGCTGTGGTCCCCGAGCATGATGCCGTGTGGCCGGGTTAAGACCATGCGTCGCTGCTCTCAACCTTTGAAAGCCTGAGGTCCAACATGGCGTTGGATGAGTTTGCACTGTTGGCCAGTTTGGCCGCCCTGTTGGTGGGTTTGTCCAAGGGCGGCTTGCCCACGATTGGCATGTTGGCCGTGCCCCTGCTCTCGATGGTGATGTCGCCGGTGAAGGCCGCCGTGTTGCTGCTGCCCATTTACGTCATCTCGGACATGGTCAGTGTTTGGCTTTACCGCAAAGACTTCAGCATGCCGAATCTGAAAGTGCTGGTGCCCGCCAGTGTGCTGGGCATCTTCATTGGTTGGCTGACAGCCTCGTACACCTCGGACAGTGCCGTCAAGCTGTTGATTGGCTGCATTGGCATTGGTTTTTGCTTGAATATTTGGTTGCGCAAAACGCCTCAACCCACCCAAGGTGTGGACTTGAAAAAAGGTGTTTTCTGGGGCATGGTGGCGGGCTTCACCAGTTTCATTTCACACGCTGGTGCGCCGCCCTTTCAGGTGTTTGTGCTGCCGCAGCGTTTACCCAAAGCCGTCTTTGCAGGCACCGCCACCATTTTGTTTGCCATCATCAACTTGGTGAAGGTGATCCCCTACCAACAACTCAACCCCTACACCGTGGCCGACTTGACCAAAGCCGCGTGGCTGATTCCCGCCGCCTTGATAGGCACTTATGTCGGGGCTTACCTCACCAAAATCATCCATGAAAAATGGTTCTTCCGATGGGTGCAAATTGCATTGCTGTTGGTGTCCATCAAGCTGCTGGTGGATGGGGTGCAAGGCCTCATGCAACAGGGCTTTTGAGGCCCCCACCCCATCAAGGACGCGTCACCGTCACCACGCCATTCACCGCATCCACATGGACCCAATCGCCTGTTTGAATCAACTGCAGTGGATCTTGGTCAAAGTCGGTCATCGCCGGTGCATGGCTGACCACCGTGCCCAAGGCCACCTTGGTGCACATCAGGTTGAACAACCAAGCGGCTGGGGCCATGCCCATGACACGCGCGGTGTGAAATTGCGCCGACCAGCCTGACGAACCCTTGGCGCCAGGAAACACCAAGACCTTGCCCGCAAAAGATTGACCGCGCAGCGGATGGCGTGTTTCAACGATGGTGCCGGTGCGCGGATCAACCCCGCCCCAGCCCGAAATGGGCTCGGTGCTGACCAGCGCTTGGGCCGACACCACCCCGGGCACGACCACCCTGCCTGTGAGCTGGAATTCGGTGCTCATGCGTGGCTCCAAACACCTGTGCAAGCGGCATCAATGCATTGCGCCGTCGTGCCAAACCAGGCTTGCACACCCAAGATGGCGGGCAGGTAATGTGCTTGCTTGGCCGAGTCCAAAGCCACCACGCGCGTGCCGGGTGGCACCGCGCGGCTCATGGCCGAGCAGCTGTTGGTGAGGATCTTCACGCCGGCCTGTTCCAAGGCCGCAGTGAGGCCCTGTGCATCGGCCTGCGACTTGATGTCATGCGGTGTGAAGAGCCACAAGGCGCAGCGCTCGCTGATGCGTCGACCATTCAGGAGTTCCAAGGCCCGCTGCATTTGCGCCAAGTTGTAATGCGGGCAACCCAACATGACGTAATCCACCTGCGTGTTTTGCGTTTGCCCGTTGAGTTTGTCCAAGGTTTGCGCACGTGCTTGGGCGTCGTAGATGCGCACTTCACCTTCTGGGTTGCCGCCAAAAGCTTGGGCCCAACTCGGCGCTTCGGGCGTCACGCCCACCAAGTGGTAAAGCTCGACGCCGCCCGAACTTGAAGCGGCTGACCCAAAATGTTTCAGACTCGCCAAGTCGGGTTGATGTTGAACACCGTCCAACACCGCCACTTGGTTTTGCACCCAATGGCCCATCCAGTAGCCCAGCAAACCCCAGTCTTCATTGCTTTGCGGCGTGCATTCAATCTTCACGCCCACCTGCCCTCGGCGGTTCTCATCGAGATGCAAACCCCAACGTGGAATGCGGCAAGTGAGCATGGCTGCACTGGTGCTCTCCCGCCCTTCGGTGTTGGTGCGAGCGCCCAACACCGAATTGGCATAGACCACGGCCGAAGATTCCATCCACGCACAGTGCTCGCCAAAGGACGGCACATTGCCCACTTGGTAAGGCGTGCAGGTGTTGATCATGTTCACGCCCATGCGGGCCACCACCGCTTCGCTGCGCCGGTAAAACTGCACGGTTTCTTCGCTCACGCCCATCTCTTTGGGGTGGTTCGGGTCAAAGCCCAGTTGCAAGTGAAAACTCTTGGCCCGCACTTGCGGCACCTCGACCACATCTGCCGTGTCCAAATTGAATTCGCTGAAGACCGCGTCAAAACCACCCTTGGCCATGGCGAAGTCGCGCATGAACGGGGTGGTGGCCGTGACGGTGCCGCAAACATTGCGTGTTTCCACAAAATCAGCTGCACCCAAAGCGTTGCCATAGCGAATCAGCAAGTCCATGGCTTTGGCCACGGCCGCGCCATCGCGCCCGTCACGCATGGCTTTTTCGTCGTTGGTAAGTTGCATGCTCATGCCCGCACCTGTTGGGCGCTTGTCGCTTCTGCGTCAGCCGTTGGTTTTGAAGTGTTCTGGGGCCGCAGGTAAACACCTTGCGCCAACAAGGCTTGCTGCAATTCGTTCACATCCACATGACGCGGCTGGATGCCGTGTTGCACCGCCAACGCCGCCGCCACACCAGCGGCTTGCCCCGTGATCCAACACTGCGGAATTTCGCGCATGAAACCATGCGAATTGCGATCACACGACACATGGCGGCCACAAGCCAACAAAGCATCGAGCTTTTCAGGCACCAAGGCACCATAGGGAATCGAGATGTTGGGGAACTTGGGCGACACCGCGGGTGTCACACCTATCTCGGTGGGCAAGGGCACACCGTCCGACCACCGACTGCGCAACACCGCATCCACGCCAGTCAAACGGCGGGCATGGCGCACACCTATTTGCGGCGCCGACAACATCAGGTAGGCCTGCTCGAAACCTGGCGCATGGGCTTTGTAAAACGCCAAGTGCGCGTCCATCGCCATGTGCGAGCGGATTTCCACCGCTGTCAAATCGTCCACATTCAAGGCGGAATAACCCGCTTGCCGTGGCCCCATGAACAAAGCCACATCATTGCGCCAGGACACAAACGGACGGTCAAACAGACCGCAAGCCTCACGACCTTTTTGCATGAAGTCGCTGTAGCCCTCGGGCTGCTGGGCGCGAAACGCGATCCAACGGTTCATATCCACACCCGCAAACATCCAAGACGTGTTCATGCAATGGTGCACATCCTCTTCTTCAATGTCATTGGTGAAAGCTGCTCCGGCGCGGGCAAATAGATCGCCATCGCCGGTGGCGTCAATCACCACATCGGCCAAGATGGCCATGCGTCCTTCCTTGCTCTCGAAGGCCACCCCTTTCAAAGCGCCATCTTTCATCAAGGGAGCCGCCACCCACGAGTGATAAACCAACTTGACTTGGCGTTCCAACAAAATTTGCTGCGAAAGCAGCTTCAGTCGCTCGGGGTCGATGGTGGGCGACCAAGTGACGATGCCGTGGTAGGCCGCGGTGCGAAACGACCAGTGCTTGGCGGTGTCCTCGTCTTGCGAACCCCAATCTGACGGTGCCGGTCCAGCCACAGCGTCGGCGGGCAAGCGGTCAAACAACTCTTTGGCGAAACCACGGATCACCAACTCACCCTGCCAGTCGGTCATGCGGTCGATCCAAATCACCAAGCCGCCCGTGGACAAGCCCCCCAAGTGGTTGTAGCGCTCGAGCAAAACCACGTCTGCGCCCTGCTTGGCCGCCGCCGCCGCAGCGGCCGTGCCCGAAGGCCCGCCGCCCACCACCAAGACCTGACATCGGCGGTAGATGGGGATGTTCTGCGCATCCTCTTGCCAAAACCCCAATGCTTCACGCGTTTGTTGGGCATCTCGCCCAAACACATCGGCTGACAAGATCCGTTCATCCGTGCGTGTAATGGTTTTCATCATGATTTTGGTGGTTTTGTCGGTTCGTCGTCATCAATAATCGATGATATTGCACACAGCCAGGATCAGCCATGACGCCCCACCCTTTCTTTCAACGCCGCTTGCTTGGCGCGGTTTTGCTCTGCGCCCTCTTTAGCAGCCATGTGGCTTGGGCGCAAAGCGGAGGTTTGCAAGCCGACCGCCCGATTCGACTGGTGGTGGGCTTGGCTGCGGGTGGGTCCTTGGACGCCCAAGCCCGGGCTGTGGCCAAACGCATGGCCGAGATCAGCGGCATGCAAGTGATCGTGGACAACAAACCCGGGGCCAGCATGATGATTTCGGCTTTGGAGGTGAAAAAGGCCAAGCCCGACGGCCACACCTTGTTGTTTGCGCCCTCCTCGGTGTTCACGCAAAACCCGCACACCTTGGCCAACGTGCAATACAACCCATTCACCGATTTCACACCCGTCAGCATCATCAGCCGTGGCCCCTTGGTGTTGACCGTGCACCAGTCGCTGGGCGTGCGCACCGTGCCCGAGTTGTTGACCTGGGCCAAAGCACATCCCGGCCAATTGAACTTTGCCTCTTTTGGCACCGGCACCTCATCGCACATTTACGCCGAAGCCTTTGGCAAAGTGGGCAAAGTGCCCATCACCCACATCCCCTACAAAGGCACGGCAGACGCCGCCAGCGACCTGCTTGAAGGCCGGGTGCAAGCCTATTTCGACGCCGCACCCACGGCGATTCAAAATGCGCAAACCGGCAAAATTGTGATCATTGGCGTGGCTTCCCCCAAGCGCTATTCGGTCATGCCGAATGTGCCCACCATCAGCGAGCAAGGCATGGCCGGACTCGACCTGACCAGTTGGCTGGCTGTCGTTGGCCCCGCCGGCATGAGCGCCGACACCACCCACAAACTCAATGACTGGCTCAAGCAAAGCTTGCAAACGCCGGCCGTCAAAGACTTCATCGCCAAAGGCGCTTATGAAGCATCGCCCTCGACCCCCGCCGAATTGGCGCAAGAAATGAAAACCGCTTATGACAAATGGGGGGAGATGGTGAAGATGGTGGGCTTGGTGAAGCAGTAATGAAAAAAGCCACTGTCTTCAAACAGTGGCTTTTGTTTTGGAGGCGTGGGCCGGAGTCGAACCGACCTACACGGATTTGCAATCCGCTCTAATTAGTGTTTGCATTTGTTGATCACTGCAACTACAATCAATATAAATCAACATGTTACGGATAATTTGCTGAGCAAATATACAGTTCTCTTGTTGATCGCAATTCATCAAAATTGAAGAAAAGTGGCTACATGGTGGCTACATGGAACTTAAATTTGGAGCAGGAGCAGCCGAGTGCCAAGAAAAAGCCGCCATAACCCAATAGACCTAACAGTCCCTCATGAACTGACCGCTGGTCTTATAGATCGCCTGAACTGCCCTGCTGGCGCATTTCAGGCTTTTTTGCGAGACAGCAAATCACCGTCATTGCGGGTCAGAGTTACGGCCAGTGGAGCCAAATCATTCGTCTTTGAATCAAAACTGAACCGCCAAACAATACGCAGAACCATCGGTAGTGTTACCGCATGGAGTATTGATTTGGCACGAGCAGAAGCCAACAGACTGCGCGTAACTCTGGACACTGGCATTGACCCACGCGAACAGAGTCGACAACAAATTGCCGAACAAGCAGCTAAACGGCAACAAGAAAAACTGGACTCCATAACTGTCAGGGAGGTTTGGGGCTTATATATTGCCGCTCGTAAACCATACTGGGGCGAAAGGCACTACAAAGATCACATCAGCTTATGCAAAGACGGGGGAATTCCAAGAATGAACCACCCTACTCAAATATCAACGGCGGGTGCGCTTAATCATTTCATGGACATGAAATTAAAAGATGTGTCACCTGCGGCTGTAGAGGCTTGGGCCGAAAAGGAAGGCAAGATTAGGCCAACAGTGGCGCAACTTGGATGGCGCTGTTTCAAGGCATTTCTTAACTGGTGCGCAGAGCAACCGCCCTACGCCGCTATTTCACCGATAAAAAACGCAGCAAAAACTCAAAAAACCAAAGAAGCCCTTGGCAAAGTGAGAGTCAAAAACGACGCACTGATGAAAGAGCAGCTACCTGCTTGGTTTGATGCTGTAGGGAAATTAACCAATGCCACCGTTGCCGCCTATTTGAAGACAGTGCTTCTCACAGGAGCAAGACCCGGTGAAATTCTCGTTATGAAATGGGAAGATATTAATTGGCAATGGAATGGCATTACTATCAGGGACAAGGTTGAAGGTGTGCGCGTTATTCCATTTACACCGTATGTGAGGAGCTTGCTGGAGCAACTTCCACGAAGAAATAAATGGGTGTTCGCAAGTCCAAGAACTGACCGTTCGGATGAGCATTTGTCACGGCTTGATCCAATGCACACAGCAGCTTGCAAGGTGGCATCTATTAACAATTTGACTCTGAATGGTCTTCGTCGCTCATTCAGAAGTCTTAGCGAGTGGTTGGAAATCCCCACAGGTGTAGTTGCACAAATTATGGGTCACAAACCAAGCGCAACTGCAGAGAAGCATTACACAGTTCGACCACTGGATCTGTTACGAATTCATCATGAGCGGATTGAGTCATGGGTTCTGGAGCATGCTGGTGTGATCGCACATAAAACGATTGAGTCCAATAATAAACTTCACTTGGTAGCTTGAAAATGGCTGACAAACATAACCTGAGTCTTGGCGTTGAAATCACTGAACTAACTTCTGAGGAGGCGCAACGCTGGTTGAGTTTCAAGAAGCCATGGTCGATAGAAGAGGCCACGCTTATTTTTGCAGGGCACTCACCAACCGATCGACGTTTCTTTAATGATGGCGGTGCAATCTCGAAGAAATATCCATACGCATTTCATTACTGGGAATTATTTCAATCATTCAAACGAAAGGGGACAATCCCAACCTCCCAAGCAGAATGGATCGAAACGGCACTGAGAATGAATTTACCCTTACCTGATGTGCTATCAAACATCATCAAAAAGAAAATTATCAACACTCAATTGAATTCCCCTCCAACTGAAACACAGGCAGAACGTCGAAAAAGAAGATATGAAATCTGTGTTGATGCAGGATTTGAAATGCCAACAAACGATTATTCGAGATTGCCAAAAGGCGTAGGGTTATTAGCAGGCAAGGAAGGAGTATCAAGGCAAGCCTTTAATCATGATGTGAAAGCCCATATAAATTGGCTTTTCCCAAGGAAGTAATCACTCGGCAACAACTTGGCAACCGATTACCTATCTAAATATGCCCAAAATAACGACCCATGTTCAACAAACCAATAGAGGTTTACATGGTGCGAAATACAAACATTACGACCGAGCTTGATCAAGAAAATAGATCAACACTGCCAACCGACGAAGCGGCTTACCACCTCAATAGATCAGAGCAAACGCTTCGTATCTGGGCTTGCAAAGAAAACGGCCCCATTCGACCAAAGCGAATAAACGGCAGGCTGCATTGGTCAGTAAATGAAATTCGATTACTGGTTGGAGCTTCATTATGAAAACCCACAGTCTTTGGCCAGAACACTTCAAAAAGCGTCTGGAAACTTTACTGTGGCTGGAGGGGCTGGCAGAGTGGACTCATGCGGTGACATTGACCATGCATCGCCCAGAAGGCGGCCATGCAATTAGCAAGCCAGAAGTTACCCGACGATGCCGCCTCTTTCTTAACCGAATAAATCGACGCATATACAGCAGGCACGGCACACGACGCAAAGGCTACAGGATCGCTTCAGTAGCCTTTTTGGGCAATGGGCCATACGGTGATCACCCCCATGCCCATTTGGCCCTTCAAAAGCCACCTGACATGACCACAGATGGGTTTGATCGACTTTTGAAAGAGATGGCCACGACAACCAAGGGATTGGGCCAACAGTTTGATATCAAGCCATATCGTGACGAAGGATGGCTTGGTTACATGGTCGACCACGGTTTTGAAGGATTGATGGATCAAGTGACATTTGCCGCCGTGTGCCCTCAGCACTGACCCAGCGGGGCCTTATGGGTCGGTTCGGGTGGCGGTCGACAAGGCAGTGAAGTTGTCTTGATTGGCGAACCTATGCCCAAACCCAAGACAAATCAACCTACCTGAAAGAGAACTTAACTTGGAGTTAATGGATGAGAAAGAAGATCAAGTGCGGGGCTTATGCCAGATCCACAGGCCAACCTTGTCAAGCCAAGGCGTTGGCAAATGGTAGATGTAAGAACCATGGCGGTATGAGCACTGGCCCACGGACTGCTGAGGGCAAATTGGCTGTCGGGCAGGCCACTGCCAAACGGATGGCCTGCGGACAGAAGGATCGAGCCTTGGAGGGCTTCCAAGCTTGGTTGAATGCTGGAGGCAGGGAGCACCTGTCAAAACTCACCAAACAGCGTTTTAAGCGGTTGCAATGGCTACAACTGCTGGCACAGCATTGAGTTTCCGTACCAATATCGCGTGCGCATGCGTCGTGGGGTTTGAACGCCCTGCCAAGACCACAGTTTTCTATGACATTGGTTCTGTGGTTTACCGACTTTCGGGACGCATCGCGCACGCATGCCTGTGCGCGTCTTGGAGTTTAAAGTCCGCTTAACGGACATTGGACCATGTTAAAGGAGAGTTGAACCAACGATGAACAAGTTGCACGCCCAAATAAAGTGCCAACTGCCAAAGTAATGCAGTTAACGATGAACTTTGCTGGGTAGCAGAAGTTAACTTTTTGTTAACAGGTATTTCTAACCCAGTAGCAAGTTTATGTTTTTGATGCAGGCTCTTTTCACACCTTGCCATATTGTTCTGGAGCTTTTGCCTTCTTGATGATTCCCTTCTGCTCCATCTGTGCAATCACTTGCGTCATGCTTTGGTGCATTTTCAAGAACGTGTCCACATTCATGACCAACCGCTCAAATACTTCAAGCTCAGGGGCTTGCCCTTCGACAGGCAATTGTTGGAACTGGCTGAGTTCAATGCGGATGGTTCCACCCTGCCCCGCAATGCCCCCCAAGCCGTCTACAAATATTTGATTGATCGTCATTGATGCCCTCTCGAGTTCAGTGTGTGGGGTAGTAGTCGTTTAAGGGCAACGTGAAGTTAGGGTTGAAGTTATCTGCAACCAAGTCGGTGGCCGTGACGTTTTTCAGCACCGCAATAGCAACCGCTGACTTGTCCGCACCCAACCCATCCGCATCAAACTTCAACAACGTGTCAGTACCCGACTGCTCCAGCGTCAAGTACCCGTTGCTGAATGGGTTCGACCCGTCAAACCCTGTCGAGGCGTTGCGCAGCAACTCAGATACATCCAACAAATCATGGCCCGCACCCACCTCAAAGTCGGTGATCACTGTCGCGTGAGCATCTACAATTTCACCACCTAAAGTTTGACTTATAAAAAATGACTTTGCACCCTCTAACTCGGTGAGAAACTGCTGAGTAGTCAACACAAACACATCAGCACCAGTACCTCCAGTCATAGTAAGGTCGATTACGCCACCGGCCAATAGTAAATCGTCACCTGCACCACCGTCTAGTAATGCATGAGCGATGCCGGTGTTCCTAGTGCCATATTCATGAGTTATTCCCGCTTGATTGTCGATAGCTGATAAAGAATCGTCCCCATCGCCACCCAATAATTTTGCTGAAATCGAAGAAGATGCAAATGAGTTTTGCCAGCTTTCAAAATTTAATTTATCGTTTCCAGTGCCGCCATCTAATGTTGCACTCCTACCAATTGAAAGTGCGCCATCGGTATACCAAGTAGTCCAAAGATCAGTTACATCTCTTAAATTATCGTCTCCTGATCCGCCTATGAGGTATGAAGATCTTGTTCCATAAACATTTAAATTGTCATTCCCATCTCCTCCATCCACCTTTGCGCTGCTGTAATAGGCGACTTCTAAATTGTCGTTACCCGCCCCGCCGTTCAAATTCGCGATTGACTTTGATCCGCCAATAATTGCAAAGGAAGGACTGGTGATGCCTTGCGCTAACAAACTATCATTTTCATCACCCCCATCTAAGCTGACATTGGAGTATCCAAAAATTTTTAAATTGTCATAGCCTGCACCACCGCTTAAGTTTGCTGTAGTCCCTAAATCGAATGACTGGGCGTACAAATAGTCATTACCATCATCACCTTCTAGGGTCGCATTATTTATATCCCATGTGGCAAGATTGTCATCGCCTGAACCCCCAACCATAGATGTTGTGCAGGAAGGATCTGAAGCTTGGTTTTTTCGAGCTTGCAGAATGTCATTACCGTCACCACCAGATAATGTTGATTGACTATAGCTAGTAACGTAAAGTCCATCATCTCCACCTCCGCCAGACAAATCAGCACTGCCATTAATTACTGAAAACTCACCCTCCTGAAGCAAAATCTTACCTTGCGCCTCTAAATTGTCATTACCTTCACCGCCATCTTCAATGACCAATTTACCAACGGCAAAAAGACTATCATCCCCAAAACCTCCAAACAAGGACTCTTTTCCAGTAGAAGACACCACCGCTAAATAGTCATTGCCAGCGCCCCCAATTACTAAGTTTGAGCCTTGGTTGGCTGTGATGTAGTCGTTTCCATCACCGCCGGAAACAGAGTTATTTCCAGCGCCTGCATCAATCCTGTCATCGCCACCTAACCCATAAATTACATCGTCTCCAGCACTACCGTCAATCGTGTCGTTGCCCGCCAAACCGTAGATCACATCGTCACCAAACCCACCGCTCAACGTGTCAGCACCGTTCGTTCCATTGATTAGCGTCAAATCATCAGTGCCAGTGATATTGAAGGTGATAACTTTTTCTGTGCCATCTAAAGTTGAAACCGTGAAAACTTCAAGCTTTGTCTCGCCCGCTCCTAAATAACTTACGGCGCTATTAGCAACAGAATAGGTGTAACTTCCTTCTGCAGTTAGCGTGAGCACTCCTAAGTTACCCAATGCTGGTAAAACAGTTGTATTGAATCTTGCCGCACTGTCCACATCAATGATACTGATTGTTCCTGAAGCAGTTAAATTAATGCTTTGATAAGAGTTACCTTGCGGATCGATACTTGAATAAAAAATATGACCTGCTTCTAATCCAGAAACCCAACGCCATACTCCTTCGGTCTGTTTGTCTGTAGCGCCAAGCCAGTATCCATTGATTTGCGGATAAGGGTTATGGCTCAACACAAATGATTGCTCCTCGGCAGATGTAATAGTGACGAGTCCACCATGAACCCCATTAATAGTTCTTGATCCCGCACGCTCAAGAGCGGAATCCCAGGCCAACGGCGAATCCAGATATTCATAAATGTTTCCATTTTGTAAATTTAAAAACTGATAAGTTGGATCTGAAATATCATTACTACTGAAATTACCAACATACTCTACGATTGAACCCCACATTCGAGTTGGGCCGATCCAATCAGCTGTATCGTGCCAAAGTCCGGGTGTAAATCCAGAATGATTAATAAGCATAATTGCATCGTTTTGGCTGGTGTCATTTGCACCCGGCTGTCCAATATCCCAGTTGTTATAAAAACCAGGACTTCCTGAATCTTCAATTAAGTTGAATACAGAAGGTTCCCCAATTAGCGTCAAATCATCAGTTCCAGTGATATTGATAGCAATGACCTTTTCTGTGCCATCGGCAGCATGCACTGTTACGACATCAGTGTAGACCTGATCCTTTACAAATTCATCGTGTGAGCTGCTGGTCGTGTAAGTCCACGCTCCATGAGCGTCCATAGCCAAGCTGCCATAAGTTCCAACTACGGTTTCTGCTTTGAACGAATTCGCTATTCCGTCAACATCTGTTGAGGTCAGCGTACCGCTTGTCGCCAGAACTTCATTGGTTTCAGTAAGATTAAACGTACTCGTGCCGCTTATTACTGCGGCATCATTAGAGCCAATAATATAAAAGCTCAATACATTAGTAATGCCCGCATGCGTCGGCAAATAAAATACATCCTTAACAAGCTCACCTTCAGATAATGCATTAGATGATTCAATATTATTATTAAATCGATAGGTAACTTCGCCAGTTACCACATCTAGTAATGCAGATCCATATTGCCCTGCCGAGCTGTAGTAACCCGTAAAACCCATCGACTTATATATCCACGAGGGTATGCCTGAAATTCCCCCAGCCATACTAATACCGCCATAGCTTTTCCAGCCGGCATCTGTTATCAAATCAATTGATTTATAAAAATAACCAGGATAGGGGTTATTTAAATTAATATTTTGGCTAATTGGAAGTTGATCTTCTATAGCTATAGTATTGGAATTATAAGAGATGAAATCGCTTGTACCTATGATGTTGACAGTAATAACTCCATTACCCGTGCCGTCATTACTTGTCACAACTATGCTGTCGCTAACACTTTGCCCATCAGTCAACTCGTCATGCGGTCCATTACCCTTATATGTCCAGCTTCCATCCTCTGCAACGTGGAAAGTACCGTAAGTACCAGCAAAGTCTTTTGCTACCACCACAGCTTGTCCTTCATCCGCATCTGAAATTGTTAACTTGCCGCTTGCGTTGAGTTCAGCAGCCGTGTTGCCTTCGCTGACTGCCGTTGTTGCAGAACTCACCGTAGCCAAGTCGTTCATACCCGTGATAACAACCGTGATAGAGCTTGCAGTTGAGTCCGCTGCATGAATGGTAAACGTATCCGTCGCCGTAGCTCCTGCACTTAATTGGTTTTGTGCCGAAGACGCCGTGTAAGTCCACGCTCCACTAGCGTCCATAGCCAAGCTGCCATAAGTTCCAACTACTTTTTCTGCTTTGAACGCATTTGCTATTCCGTCAACATCTGTTGAGGTCAGCATGCCGCTGGCAGTCAAAACATAATTTGTCTCAAATAGCATCACATTCGAGCTTGTAGAAGTATCGTATTCAATTGCAAAGCCATCAGAATTAAATCTTTGCTGATAGATACCAAAGCCAGATCCGTCTTGCCCATTTGATTGCCAAGTCACTACCCAGCCACCATCAGACAACCCCGTCAAACTTGGATTTATTTGCTCATCTGATGTGTATGTGTTGACCTTTAATTCAGCCCCATTGGTTTCGCCAGTACTTGTATATCGTTTCTGGTATATCCCACTTGCTGAACCATCTTGCCCATTTGATTGCCAAGTCACAACCCAACCACCATCTGATAAGCTTGATACTGATGGATAGAGTTGATCATTGATTAAGAAGGTATTAACTTTTAACTCTTCGCCTATTGACACTCCTGCATTTGAATATCGTTGTTGATAAACACCCCAGCCGGAACCGTCTTGACCTTCAGAGCGCCAAGTCACAACCCAACCACCATCAGATAAGGCAGTTACAGAAGGGGTTGCTTGACAGCCAAGAGTAGTTGTATTTACTCTAGATTCAGCTCCATCGG
The DNA here is from genome assembly GCA_947448745.1 of Comamonadaceae bacterium. Taxonomy (GTDB): domain Bacteria; phylum Pseudomonadota; class Gammaproteobacteria; order Burkholderiales; family Burkholderiaceae_C; genus Limnohabitans. The sequence continues at coordinate 54,842 of CANFOQ010000002.1, read as the reverse complement.
TTAAGCCTGTAATACTGTATTTTTGTTGATAAATTCCGAAACTAGAGCCATCTTGATATTCTGACTCCCATGTGACAACCCATCCACCGTCACTTAGTGCTGTAACAGCTGAAGACCCTTGGGGCGCAGGCGTATGAGTATTAACTTGCACTTCATTACCCGATGCAGTTCCCGAACTTGTGAATCGCTGCTGAAAAACTCCATAACCTGAACCGTCTTGCACATCAGAATGCCATGTTATTACCCACCCACCATCAGAAAGTCCAGTTATTGATGGACCGTATTGATCTCCAGACGTGTAACTATTAACTTGTAACTCGTTTCCATATGCGACTCCATCACTTGTAAATCGTTGTTGATACACCCCATACCCTGAACCGTCTTGTCCTTTTGACTGCCAAGTAACCACCCAGCCGCCATCAGATAAACCTGTCACCTCAGGTCTAAAAGCTATGGACGAAGACATTGTGTAAGTGTTAACCTTTATTTGATCCCCAATAGGTTCACCGAGACTTGTGAAGCGTTGCTGGTATACGCCCGAGTCCGAAGCGTCTATTCCTATTGATTCCCAAGTCATTACCCAGCCACCATCTGATAATGCTGTTAAATCTGGATTTGTCTGATCACCTATAGTGAAAGTGTTGGCCTTTATTTCAGTTAAATTAGTAAAATTAGTGAGGTGGTTTGTGATCACTGCCGCATCGTTCACACCAGTAACCGTTGCATTGATGGCTTTTGAAGTAGTGCCGTCGTAGGAATAAACAGTCAGCGTGTCCGTGACGGTAGAACCCGACGCCAGTGCCTGCACAGCAGTCTTCGAGTTATCCACGGCGTAAGTCCATGCACCTGAAGTTGCATTAAAAGTAAATGCACCATAAGTGCCTGTCAAACCCACAGTGGTGGGTGACGCAAAGACAGACTCGCCTGTGTCAGTATCAACAATGCTCAATGTACCGCTGGCGACCGTTGAACTGTCCTCATTCACATTGCCTGAGCTAGTACCAGTAATGATTGCCGCATCGTTTGTGCCTACGATGACTGCGTTAACACCTTGGGAGGCCTCTGCGCCGTGCACATCTCTCACGATAAGTGCCGCGGGAATATTTAACACCTCGCCCTCAGCAAGGTAGTTGTATGCCCGTGTATCAATGGTTCCAGTCCCATCGGGATTGAGTGTGAAGCCAGGTGCTGGCTGACCAGCAAATGAATACGTGAGCGCGTCGCCTTCAGGATCTGTGATGCTCAATCTATCCATTTGACGAACGTCAAAAATCGAAACGGTATGGTCATCAAAATAGAAATTGTCGCCACCCTCTAAGCGAATAATCGGCGCGTCATTCGTGCCTGTGATGTTGATTACAACTTGCGCAGTGGCTGTGCCGTCCACACTGCTGACATCAAATGTGTCGTTAACGCGCTGTCCAACTGACAACTCATTGTGAGCAGAACTTGCCGTGTATGTCCAAGAGCCATCACTGTCGATGGTGAAAGTGCCATAAGTGCCACCCACCGTTTTGGCGATGGTGTGCGCTTGATCGTGATCAGCATCAGATACGTAGAACTTGCCAGAGGTGCTAAGGCTTGCAGCAGAGTCAGTTTCAATCAATTCAAATGTCGTTCCACCACCTGTGACTGGCGCGGAATACTCAACGATCGAGTTGATGGTGTGGAATCCCTCAGCATCACCCCAATACCCTTCGCTGTTCAATACCGCTTCATCCGCTATGCCCCAGTTCTGGAAGCCAGACCAATTGTCAGGCTCGTAGTAGTACCAGTTCACATAGTTGCCATCAACTGGATGGCCTGAGCCATAGTTGCCGCCTTGCCAAAATTGTGTACCAACCTCTGGGCCTGTAGCCCATCTCCAATCACCTTCAATAACAGCATCAGAGCCTCCCAGCCATGCGTCAGCCTTTTTGTAAAGCACTGAATTGAAGCTTGACCAAACAAAGTTTTGTTCGGATTGGCTGGTGATCGTGGCCAAATAACCGTGCACGCCAGCAATTGTTTTAGCGTCTGCAGCGTGCATTGCATCGTTCCACGACAGCGGCGTGGTGTTTATCTCGTAGATGTGACCGTTAGTCGCGTTGTAAAACTGATGCAACGGATCAGTGATATCGCTTGCGTGCAATGCTCGAGAGGTTGTGATGGTCGCTACATCATTTGTGCCTATGATGACTGCATTAACACCTTGGGAGGCCTCTGCGCCGTGCACATCTCTCGCGATAAGTGCCGCGGGAATATTTAACACCTCGCCCTCAGCAAGGTAGTTGTATGTCCTTGTATCAACGGTTCCAGTCCCATCGGGATTGAGTGTGAAGCCAGGTGCTGGCTGACCAGCAAAAGAATACGTAAGCGCGTCGCCTTCAGGATCTGTGATGCTCAATCTATCCATTTGACGAAGATCAAACGTCGAAACGGTATGGTCATCAAAATAGAAATTGTCGCCACCCTCTAAGCGAATAATCGGCGCGTCATTCGTGCCATCTATATTGATGACAATATGTTCAGTGACTCCATCAACAGTGCGAACCACAAAGGGGTCGGTGTATACACTGCCAACAGCAAATTCATTATGTGCACTGTTGGTTTTATATACCCACTGGCCATCAGCATTGATAGTGAAACTACCGAAGTCGCCTTGTATTGTTTGTGAAATAAATGGATGCTCTGGTCCATCGGGATCAATTGCAATAAGTTGGCCACTCGTAGACAGAATATCGTCGGTTTCCGTGAGATGAATTTCTTTGGGGCCTATGATGATTGCTGCATCATTGGTTCCTGTGATATTGACTGTGATGAGCTTTTCAGTGCCGTCAGCAGAATGTATTTTTAGGATATCTTTATATACTTGTCCCTCTATAAACTCATCATGCGCACTGTCTGTTGTATATGACCACGCACCATTTTCAAGAACTGTCAAAGTGCCGTAATTACCAATCACTGTTTCAGGCATAAACCTGTTTGCCGTACCGTCAACATCGGTTGAGGTGAGCATTCCAGTTGTGGTTAACGCTTGGTTGGTTTCAGTAAGGTTTAATTCACTTGTGCCAGTAATGATTGCGGCATCGTTTGTGCCGAGCATGGTCACAGTGACGAGTTTAGAAGCGCCATCAGCAGTCTTGACTGTGAAGCTATCGCTGTAGCTTTGACCACCTTGGAACTCATCGTGGGCGGTGTTCATGGCGTAAGTCCATTTGCCAGTGGTGTCCACCGTGAACTTGCCGTACCCATGATCACCCGCCACATTGTTTTGTGCAACAAACGCCGAAGCTGTTGCGCTGTCAACGTCCGTTGATTTCAACTGGCCGGTCGTAGTTTGAGCCAAATTGGTCTCTGTTAGGGCCGCCGTATTGGTTCCAGTGATAACAGCCGCATCATCCGCTCCCTTGATGGTGACTGTGATTGACTTTGCTGTGCCGTCCTCAGCATTCACCGTGAACGTGTCGCTCAAGGTCTTACCTACCGCCAGTGCTTGCACTGTGGCGTTGTTGTTATCGAGGGTGTAGTTCCAGACACCAGCCGAAGTCATGGTGAAGCTACCGTACAAGGACGCCTTGGCGGATGCCACTTCAATGAACTTGTTGTTTGTTCCGTCCACATCGGTGTCGGTCAAAGCGCCAGTGGCGAATGGAGAACCGACAATAGCGTTATTGATGCCACCAGCCTCATTCACAGTGCCCGTTGTTGTCCCCGTGATCACAGCAGCGTCATTTGTGCCAGCGATGTTGACCGTCACCACCTTGCTTGACCCATCAGAGGTAGTCACGGTAAAGCTGTCCGTGTAATTCGTACCCGCTTGGAATTCGTTGTGCGCGGTGTTGGCGGTGTAAGTCCACTTGCCGTTGGTAGCGATGCTAAAGACGCCATACCCGTGGTCGCCAGCCACATTTGTTTGCGCCAAGATGCTCACAGGCGCATCTGCATCCACTGCTGTCATCGTGCCAGAAGCCTTCAAAACCGCATTGGTTTCAGTCAAACTGGCCGTGGTGACTCCTCCAAACACAAGCGCATCATCTGTACCCACAATGTTCACGGTAATGACTTGAGAAGTGCCGTCAGCAGCCTTGACAGTCACAGAGTCCTTGTAGATCGTTCCAGCCTTGAATTCATCGTGGGCGGTGTTCATGGTGTACGTCCATACACCCGCCGTGTTGATCGTGAACTTACCAAAGCCTGCACTGCCATTTACATTCGATTGGGCGACAAACTTCTCTGCACTATCCACATCAGAAACCGAAAGGGTTCCAGAAGCGGACTGGATCGCATTGGTCTCTGTGATCGTGGCCGTGTTGTTTCCCTCAATCACAGCCGCATCGTTGGTTCCCTTGATGTTGAAGGTCACCGCTGTCGAAAATTTCACGCCCGCAATGGTGTCTGGCACTGTGAACGTGTCTTTAGCGGCCGCACCGCCAGCCAGCTTGTTTGTTGCCAACAAGCTGTTGTCCAAGGCATAGGTGATCTTGCCTGTCAGCGTATCCAGTGTCGCGAGTCCATAAAGACCAACGTGTGTGTAGCTGGTGCTTGTGCCCACCCGAAGCCAACCACCGGCCATCAAAGCTACATCATCGAAACCCAAAGAACCAGAGGATGCACCAAGTTGGATTGAAGCCGTCGACGAATTGGTGTCCTCGATAAGGCTACCAGTCTGTGCAGAAATCGTTGGTTTAGAAGAAGAAGTGGCCATGGTAGTCCCCGGTGAAAACAGGTTGGTTGGCTCCCGATAAAAGCGGGATAACACTTCATATTAACTTGTTAAATTTACAAAACTTGCAAGAATCTTCTATAACCTTGCAAAAGCTTGCAATAGTTTAAATATTGCTACTTATATACCATTTATATCAATAAATGGATTGTTAAATGCTAATAATATTAAAATAATCAAAAGTGTCTATTCACATTCAAAGATTTGCTTTGTTTGTTTGTTTGTTTGTTTGTTTAAGACAAAACAAGTGCCGTAAGCCATCAACTATTGATATGACTAATGGTGTGTAATAAATTACAAAGCGCGACAAGGCTCTATTTCATCGATCGGCAGGCGGGAGCGGTTCGCCAAAGTAACGCAGTGCTTGAAGTTAGTAGCTTATTCTTTTTAAAAACGATTGCCCTAGCAATTCAAAAAATGAACCTCTATAAAAAAATAAATACCCCTATGGCTACATGGTGGCTACACAAAGTAGCTGGCTCGTATTAAGTTAGCAGTTACTACTCTTTTAAGGTATATCTGATATGGAGGCGTGGGCCGGAGTCGAACCGACCTACACGGATTTGCAATCCGGTGCATAACCGCTTTGCTACCACGCCGTTAAGAGAAAAAAGGGAAGCATAGCTTCCCTTTTTAAATTGGAGCGGGAGACGAGGCTCGAACTCGCGACCTCAACCTTGGCAAGGTTGCGCTCTACCAACTGAGCTACTCCCGCAGAAGCCGCAAAGTATAGCCTAAAAACGACCCACTTTGCGCTGACCTGCTTTCAATGTTTCACAGATGCCGCTGCTGGAATATCTGCTTTGGCAGGCGCTGCCACCACCGGTTCTTCATCCGGCAAGGGTGTGGGCATGCGCACCAAGGAAATTTCCAATACCTTGTCGAGCCAACGCACCGGCACGATTTCCAAATTCTGTTTCACATTGTCTGGAATCTCTTGCAAGTCCTTGATGTTCTCTTCCGGGATGAGCACGGTTTTGATGCCGCCGCGCAGTGCCGCCAGCAGCTTTTCTTTCAAGCCGCCGATGGCCGTGACTTCGCCACGCAAGGTGATTTCACCCGTCATGGCGACGTCGCTGCGCACCGCAATGCCGGTAAGCGCCGACACCATGGCCAGGGTCATGGCAGCACCGGCGCTGGGGCCGTCTTTGGGCGTGGCACCGTCTGGCACGTGGATGTGGATGTCGCTCTTCTCGAAGGTTTCAGCCTTGATGCCCAGCGAATGGGCGCGGCTGCGCACCACGGTGCGGGCAGCTTCCACCGACTCTTTCATCACGTCACCCAAAGAACCGGTGCGGATGATGTTGCCCTTGCCTGGCATGAGCGCGGCTTCGATGGTGAGCAAGTCGCCGCCCACCTCGGTCCAGGCCAAACCCACCACCTGACCGATTTGGTTTTCTTGCTCGGCGCGGCCATAGGTGTATTTGCGAACGCTTAAATAGTCGTTCAAGTTCTCGGCGTTCACCTTCACCAAGGGCGTGAGCGATTTCAGCAACAAGGCCTTGACCACCTTGCGGCAGATTTTGGAAATCTCACGTTCCAAGGAACGCACACCTGCTTCGCGGGTGTAGTAGCGCACGATGTCGCGCACCGCAGATTCTTCAATCAGCAACTCTTCTTCCTTGATGCCGTTGTTCTTCAACTGCTTGGGGATGAGGTAGCGCAAGGCGATGTTGATTTTTTCGTCTTCGGTGTAACCGGACAAACGAATCACTTCCATGCGATCGAGCAGCGCAGGCGGGATGTTCATCGAATTGGAGGTGGCCACAAACATGACGTCGCTCAAATCGAAGTCCACCTCGGCGTAGTGGTCGTTGAAGGTGTTGTTTTGTTCCGGGTCGAGCACCTCAAGCAACGCACTGGAAGGGTCGCCACGGAAGTCCGCGCCAAGCTTGTCGATCTCGTCGAGCAAGAACAGCGGGTTGCGGGTGTTCACCTTGGTGAGGTTTTGCAGCACCTTGCCGGGCAAGGCGCCGATGTAGGTGCGGCGATGCCCACGGATTTCAGCCTCGTCACGCATGCCACCCAAGGCCATGCGCACGTACTTGCGGCCGGTGGCTTTGGCGATGGACTGACCCAAAGAGGTTTTGCCCACGCCAGGAGGGCCAACCAAACACAGGATGGGCGCTTTCACTTTGTCGACGCGTTGCTGCACCGCCAAATATTCCAGGATGCGGTCTTTGACTTTTTCCAAACCAAAGTGGTCTTCGTTCAACACCGCTTCGGCATTCATCAGGTCGTGCTTGATTTTGGTTTTTTTGCTCCAAGGCAAATTCACCATGACGTCGATGTAGTTGCGCACCACAGTGGCCTCGGCCGACATGGGCGACATGAGCTTGAGTTTTTTCAACTCGCCTTCGGTCTTTTTACGCGCCTCGGGCGACATGCGGGCAGCTTTGATCTTCTTCTCGATCTCTTCAATGTCCGCGCCCTCTTCGCCTTCACCCAGTTCTTTTTGGATGGCTTTGACCTGTTCGTTCAAATAAAAGTCGCGCTGGTTTTTTTCCATCTGGCGCTTGACGCGACCACGGATGCGCTTGTCCACATTCAGGATGTCGACTTCGCGTTCAAGCTGCGTGAACAGGTTTTCCAAGCGTGCTTTGACCTCTGGCAAGTCCAGCACGGCTTGTTTGTTTTCCAGCTTCAGCGGCAGGTGCGCTGCGATGGTGTCGGCCAAGCGGCCAGCGTCATCGATGCTGGCAATGGACGTGAGGATTTCAGGCGGAATTTTTTTGTTGAGTTTCACGTACTGGTCAAACTGCTGCATGACCGCACGGCGCAAGGCTTCTACCTCGGTGTCTTGTTCGGCAGACTCGGGCAAGGTGACGGGGGTGAGATTGCAACTGAAGTGCGAAGGGCCGTCTTCAATGCGATTGACCGTGGCGCGTTGCTGGCCCTCGACCAACACCTTCACAGTACCGTCGGGCAATTTGAGCATTTGCAAGATGGTGGACACACAGCCCACCTCGAACATGTCGGTGACCAAGGGTTCGTCCTTGGCCGCGGCCTTTTGCGCCACCAGCATGATGCTGCGGTCGGCGCTCATGGCTGCTTCCAGCGCCTTGATGCTCTTGGGGCGACCCACGAACAATGGAATCACCATGTGCGGGAACACCACCACATCGCGCAAGGGCAGCAAGGGCAGGTCCACGGGTTCGGAGGGCAAGGGGGTTTGTCCAGACATGGTCAAACTTCCAATCTAAAAAAAGGGGCAGCTAAAGCCGCCCCGGGGAGGGAATCAGGCCTTTTTAGCGGCCTCACGGTACACCAGCAACGGCGGCTTGTTTTCGTCGATGGTGGACTCTTCCACCACCACTTTCTCCACATTGCTGCTGTTGGGCAAATCAAACATGGTGTCAATCAGCGATTGTTCAAGGATGGAGCGCAGACCACGGGCACCGGTCTTGCGGTCCAAGGCTTTTTTGGCAATGGCTTTGAGCGCGGTGGGGCGAATTTCAAGCTCCACACCTTCCATCGCGAACAACTTGCCGTATTGCTTGACCAGCGCATTTTTGGGCTCGGTCAGGATCTGAATGAGGGCGTCTTCAGTGAGTTCGCTGAGCGTGGCCACCACTGGCAAACGACCCACCAACTCGGGGATCAGGCCAAACTTGATCAAGTCTTCAGGCTCGACCTGGCCAAACATTTCGGTGAGGCTGCGCTCTTGCTTGGTTTTGACCACGGCGCTGAAACCAATGCCCGAACGTTCGGTGCGGTTTTCAATGACTTTTTCCAAGCCCGCAAACGCACCACCGCAAATGAACAAGATGTTGGTGGTGTCGACCTGCAAGAAGTCTTGATTGGGGTGCTTGCGACCGCCTTGGGGCGGCACGCTGGCCATGGTGCCTTCGATGAGCTTGAGCAAGGCTTGTTGCACGCCTTCACCGGATACATCGCGGGTGATGGATGGGTTGTCGGACTTGCGTGAAATTTTGTCGATCTCGTCGATGTAGACGATGCCGCGCTGGGCACGCTCGACTTCATAGTTGCAGTTTTGCAGCAGCTTTTGAATGATGTTTTCCACGTCCTCGCCGACATAACCGGCTTCGGTGAGGGTGGTGGCGTCCGACATGACGAAAGGCACATCGAGCATGCGGGCCAAGGTTTGCGCCAGCAGGGTTTTGCCCGAGCCGGTGGGGCCGATCAGCAAAATATTGCTTTTCGAGAGTTCGACCTCGTCTTTTTTGGCGTCCTTTTTGTGCTGCAAGCGCTTGTAGTGGTTGTAGACCGCCACGGCCAAAGCACGCTTGGCCGGTTCCTGGCCAATCACATAGTTGTCGAGGTTGCTTTTGATTTCCAAGGGCGTCGGCAAGTCGCCACGCCCTTCACGCAGTGCGGTGGCCGGCAGTTCATCACGGATGATGTCGTTGCACAGGTCGATGCACTCGTCGCAAATGAAGACGGAGGGACCAGCGATGAGTTTTTTCACTTCATGCTGGCTCTTGCCGCAGAAAGAGCAGTACAGCGTTTTCTCGCTGGTGGTTCCTTTTTTGTCGGCCATGCCGTGCTTACCTTTGTGTGAGGATCAAGGACGTTTGGATATTACATCGTCCACCAGACCGTAAGCCTTGGCTTCTTCGGCCGTCAGGTAGTAATCGCGCTCCGTGTCCACCTCGATGCGGGACAAGGGTTGGCCTGTGTTCTCAGCCAACATTTGGTTCAAGCGTTCGCGGGTTTTCAAAATTTCGCGCGCTGCAATTTCAATTTCAGTGGCCTGACCTTGTGTGCCACCCAAAGGTTGGTGGATCATCACTTTGGAATTGGGTAATGAAAAACGCTTGCCTTTGGCACCGGCAGCTAACAAGAAAGCGCCCATGCTGGCGGCCATGCCGGTGCACAGTGTGGACACCTGGGGTTTGATGAAGTGCATGGTGTCGTATATGGCCATGCCCGCACTCACCGAGCCGCCAGGCGAGTTGATGTAGAGCGAAATGTCCTTGTCGGGGTTCTCGCTCTCCAAAAACAGCAACTGCGCCACCACCAAATTGGCCGTGTGGTCATTGACCGGACCGACCAAGAAAATGACGCGTTCGCGCAACAGCCTGGAGTAAATGTCGTAGGCGCGCTCGCCACGACCGCTGGTTTCGATGACGACCGGCACCATGCCCAAGCCTTGAATATCCATTGCACTCATGCGTTTTCTCCTGTGGGGGTCGGGCCTTAAGCCTGGCCCATCAAATCGTCGAAGCTGATGTTTTTGTCTTTGACTTTCACCAAGGACATGACGTAGTTGGTGACGTTGTTCTCAATCACAATGGCTTCAACTTCCGCCATGCGACGGTTGTCGCTGTAATACCAGCGTGCCACCTCGGAAGGTTTTTCATAGCTGGCAGCCAAGTCTTCCACATGGGCTTTGATTTGATCGGGTGTGGCTTGCAGGTTGTGCATGCGCACCACTTCAGACACCACCAAGCCCATGCGAACGCGACGTTCGGCTTGCGGGCGGAACACGTCTTCGGGAATCGGGGCTTTGTCGGCGTCTTTGATGCCGCGTTGTTTCAATTCTTCGCGAGCACCTTCGGTCATGCGATCGAGCTCAGACTGCACGATGGATTGGGGCAAATCCAGCTCAGCCTGGGCCACCAGCGCGTCCAAGGCGGCTTGCTTGTTGCGACCCAGCAAGCGGAATTTCACTTCACGCTCGAGGTTGTTGCGGATGTCGGTGCGCAGGCCGGTGACGGTGGCATCCGCCACGCCCAAGGACTTGCACAACTCTTCGGTCAACTCGGGCAAATGCGCGGCTTCGAGTTTTTTCAGGGTGACCATGAAATCGGCGGTTTTGCCCGCCACATCACGACCTTGATAGTCATCAGGGAATTTCAGCGGGAAGGTTTTGCTTTCGCCGGACTTCATGCCGCGGGCTGCATCTTCGAATTCTTTCAACATTTGACCTTCGCCAATGATGAACTGGAAGTCTTCGGCACGGCCGCCGTCAAACGGTTCGCCATCGATCTTGCCAAGGAAGTCCACGGTGACGCGGTCACCTTCGGCAGCGGCAGACTCGAGGCTGCGCTGGGCAAAGCTGCGGCGTTGTTTGCGCAAGATGTCAACGGTTTTGTCGATGGCGGCTTCGGTCACTTCAGAGGTGACGCGCTCGACTTCGACTTGGGCCAGGTCTTTCAGTTTGACTTCGGGGTAAACCTCGAAAATGGCGTCAAACGACATTTCTGTTTCTGAAGCTTGCTCTTTTTCGCTGATGCGGGGTTGACCAGCCACACGCAATTGGGCTTCATTGGCGGCCACATTGAAGGCCTCGCCCACTTTGTCGTTCATCACTTCGTAATGCACCGAGTAGCCATAGCGCTGGGCGACGATGTTCATCGGCACTTTGCCAGGACGGAAGCCGTCCACCTTGACTTGACGCGCCAAGCGTTTCAAACGGGTGGTGACCTCGTTTTGAATGACGGAAGTGGGCAAAGTCAGGGTGATTTTGCGTTCTAGTTTTTCGAGGGTTTCAACAGTCACGGCCATCAGGCTTCTCCAAAATAAGGCGGGGCGATTCAACGCTGGGTATTGGTGCGCGGGGGGGGACTCGAACCCCCACACCATTGCTGGCGTCAGGACCTAAACCTGGTGCGTCTACCAATTTCGCCACCCGCGCGGGTTCACAAAAAAGCAAAGGGCAGCCTGTCAAGACAGACCGCCCATCGAAAATCGGTCAGAGCGAAATTCTACCCGCCCTGCCCTTGGCGCTTAAGGCGTCAGCGCTTGACCCTGAACCAAGCTGCGTACATGGCAGGCAAGGCCAACAGGGTGAGCACCGTGGCCACAATCAAGCCACCCATGATGGCCACCGCCATCGGCCCCCAAAACACGCTGCGCGACAGCGGAATCATGGCCAAAACCGCCGCCGCGGCCGTCAAAACAATGGGCCGCAAGCGCCGCACCGCCGACTCGACAATCGCATCCCAGGCTGGGACGCCACGTGCGCGGTCTTGTTCGATTTGATCAATCAAGATGACCGAATTGCGCTGGATCATGCCCAGCAAGGCGATCACGCCCAGCAAAGCCACGAAACCAAAAGGCCGTCCCAGCAGAATCAAAGCCGCCGCCACGCCGGCGATGCCCAAGGGGCCGGTCAAAAACACCAGCAATGAGCGGCTGAAGCTTTGCAACTGCAACATGAGCAAGGTGAAGGTGACAAACAACATGAGCGGCACGCCTGCCGCGATGGACGCCGAACCCTTGGCGCTTTCCTCCACGGCGCCTGCCACGCTGATGCGGTAATCGGGTTGACCCCATTTCGCTTCAATGGCTTTGAGTTCTGGCAGCAACTGCGCAGTGACGGTGGCACCTTGCAAGCCTTCAACGATGTCGGACTGCACGGTGATGGCGTAATCGCGGTTCTCACGCCACATCACCCCCGGCTCCCAATCAAACACCGGGTGGGCGATTTGCAGCACAGGAATGGCTTTGCCCGACGCTGTGGGCACATAGGCGCTGGCCAGGTCGGCCATGGTTTGACGCTCGGACTGCGGTTGCCGCAGCACGATGTCGATGAGTTTGTCGCCTTCGCGGAACTGTCCCACCACCGACCCCGTCAGCAAAACCCGGCTGGCCTGGGCGATGGATTGGCTGCTCACACCCAATGCGCGGGCCTTGTCCTGGTCCACTTGCAAGCGCAGCACTTTGACAGACTCGTTCCAGTTGTCGTTCACGCCACGGGTGTTGGGGTTGGTGCGCATCGCGGCTTTCACCTCGTCGGCATGCAAACGCAGCACTTTGGGGTCAGGGCCAGAAACGCGGAACTGCACCGGGAAAGGCACTGGCGGTCCGTTGGGCAACAGTTTCACGCGTGCACGCACTTCTGGAAATTCTGTGGCCATCAGCGCGGGCAACTGCACCCGCAAGATTTCACGTTGTTTCAAATCTTTCGGGATGACCATGAACTGAGACACATTGGTTTGCGGAAAGATCTGGTCCAGCGGCAGGTAAAAGCGCGGCACGCCCGAACCCACCCACACGCTCAAAGCTTCAACGCCTTCCAACTTCAACAAGCGTTGTTCAACACGCTGGCTGATGGCCTCATTGGCTTCAAATGACGCGCCTTCAGGCAGCCAAATGTCCATCATGATTTCAGGTCGGCTGGAGTCTGGGAAGAACTGCTGTTGCACCTTGCCCATGCCCACGATGCCGAGCGCAAAAATCAAAATCGTGGCGCCAATCGTCAGCCAACGGTGCGTGACACACCAATTCACGGCATGGCGAAATCCTACATAAAAAGCCGAGTCAAACAACTCGGTGGGTGGGTCACCAGGTCGGTGCGGCTTGACCTTGAGCAGCCAGGTGCCCATGTAGGGCACAAAAAACACCGAGACCCACCAGCTTAAGAGCAAGGCAATCACGGTCACTGCAAAGATGGCGAAGGTGTACTCGCCTGTCACCGATTTGGCCAAACCGATGGGCAAAAATCCAGCTGCGGTGATCAAGGTGCCCGTCAACATCGGCATGGCGGTCACGTCATAGGCGTAGGTGGCGGCGCGGACTTTGTCATAGCCCTCTTCCATCTTGCGCACCATCATTTCCACGGCAATGATGGCGTCGTCCACCAACAAGCCCAAAGCAATGATGAGTGAACCCAGCGAAATTTTGTGCAAGCCAATGCCCCAGTAGTACATGGCCAAAAAGGTCATGGCCAAGACCAGCGGGATCGTGATGCCCACAACCAACCCCGGGCGCATGTCGATGTAGTAGCCAAAGCGGCCGCCCTTGTGCCAACCCAGCGACACAAAACTGACCACCAACACAATGACCACTGCTTCAATGAGCACATTGACAAACTCACCCACCGAGCGGCTCACCGCTTTGGGTTGGTCTTGAATTTGGCTCAAGCTGATGCCTGCCGGCAAGCTGTTGCGCACGTTGGCCATGGTCTTGTCCAGCGCGTGGCCCAAGGCAATGATGTCGCCACCCTTGACCATGGAGACACCCACCGCCAACACCTGCTGGCCTTGGTGCCGCACTTTGACGCTGGCCGGGTCCACGTAGTCGCGGCGAATTTTGGCGATGTCGCCCAAGCGCAATTGCTGACCCGAGGCACCACGAATCGGCATGGCTTGCAGTTGCGCGATAGCTTCAAACTGTCCCGCCACGCGGATTTGCACCACGTCTGACGGTGTCTGCAAAGCGCCTGCACTTTCCACCGCGTTTTGCTGGCCCAATTGCGCCAGCACGGCGTTCAGGTCCAAGCCCAATTGGGCCAAGCGTTTTTGCGGTATCTCGATGAAGATTTTTTCATCTTGAACGCCAAACAATTCGACCTTGGACACGTCTTTGACGCGCAGCAATTGCTGGCGCACCTTGTCGGCTTCCAGCTTCATTTCAGCAGAGCTGAAGCCGTCTGCGGTGAGCGCGTAAATGACGCCGTACACATCGCCAAAGTCGTCGTTGAAGAACGGCCCTTGCACGCCTTGCGGCAGGGTGTAGCGCATGTCACCCACTTTTTTGCGCACCTGGTACCAGACATCGGCCACATCGGCGGCCTTGGACGAGTCCTTGATTTGGAAAATGATTTGCGACTCGCCGGGCTTGGAATAGCTGCGGATCTTGTCGGCATAAGGCGCTTCTTGCAGGGTGCGCTCTAGTTTGTCGGTCACTTGTTCTGCCACTTGCTGCGCCGTGGCCCCCGGCCAATAAGTGCGCACCACCATGGCACGGAAGGTGAACGGCGGGTCTTCGTCTTGGCCGAGTTGGAAATAAGCAGCCACACCCAGCAGCATCAGCACCAGCATCAGGTAGCGGGTGAGTGCCCGGTGGTTCAGCGCCCACGCAGAAAGATTGAAGCGGCTGTGTGGATCGCCCTTCATGGCTTGGCACCAGGGGCTTGGTACAGGCTGACTTTTTGACCCGGCGACAGCACGTGCACCCCAGCGGACACCACTTGCTGGCCCGCTTGCAGGCCGCTTTTCACCAGCACATCGTTGCCTTGAACAGCGACCACTTCAATGGTTTGCGAGCGCAAAGTCATGCTGGTGGTGTCGAGCACCCAGACCATGGTTTGGCCGCCTTCTTGGCGAAGCGCCGTGGTGGGCAAGGTGATGGCTTTGTTGCTGGCACCGGGGTTGTTAAGCGTCACGGTGGCGGTGCTGCCCAAGGCGGTTTGTGGGTTGCTGAGTGAGGCGCGAACGGCAAAGGTGCGGGTGACCGGGTCGGCGCTGGCGGCTATTTCATAGATGCTGGCGGCTTGCGCTTGCTCGGCGCCCCAAGGCTTGACTTGCACGGCTTGACCGATGCGCAATTGCGACAATTTGTCTTCAGGCACGGCAAACACCACATCGCGTTGGCCCTCTTGGGCCAAGCGCAACACCGGCATGCCGGCGCTGACCACCTGACCGACTTCGGCGTCAATGCTGGTGACGACACCAGCTTTGTCGGCGAGCAATTTGCTGTAACTGAGTTGGTTGCCCTGTCCCGACAGTTGGGCTTGGGCTTGTTCGAGCTGTGCTTGCGCGGCTTTCAAGCTGCTTTCGCGGCGCTCAAGTTCAGCGCCGCTGATGAATTCCTTGTCGCGCAGTTCTTTGTAGCGTTTGAAGTCGGCGGCGGCCAGGTCCCGGTTGTTTTGCGCCGCGCTCAGTTGCGCTTTGGCTGCGTCCACCGACAGTCGGTAATCTTGCGCATCCACCTCGGCCAACAACTGACCGGCGCGGACTTTTTGACCCAATTCAACATGGCGTGCGACCAGCTTGCCACCCACCCGAAAGCCCAGGCGCGACTCGATGCGGGCCTTGATTTCACCGGCGTAACTGTTGCTGGAGGTCACATCAGATTCCCCCACTTGCATGACTTTGACAGCTCTGATGGGCTCGGTGGGCTTGGGCGCGGGCGAACAAGCTTGCAACAACACCGATGCCGCCAACAGCGGGGTGGCTAAAAAACGAAACATGGGGATTTCCTGAAAAATTAATGACTGACTGGTTAGTAATCTAATTCTCAGGCCTCAAACTGTCAAGCGACAATCCAAAGACCATGCAGTCTGTCAACCATTATGAGAACTTTCCAGTCGCTTCCGTGCTGTGCCCGCCCCACTTGCGCCCGCCGATTCAAGCGATTTACCACTTCGCCCGCACAGCAGACGACTTGGCGGACGAAGGGGATGCCTCGCCTGAAGCCCGCTTGACGGCCCTGCAAACCCTGCGACAAGACTTGTTGAGAAGTTTGGAAGAACCCGAATTCACCAGCCCGCAATGGCCACAAATGCTGAATGCATTGCGTGACCAAGTGCGGGCCTTTGACCTGCCCGTGCCTCTGCTGTTGAATTTGCTGGACGCGTTTTTGCAAGACGTTGAGTACACCCGAGATGCTCGTCGTTATGCCAATCGTGCCGAATTGCTGGACTATTGCCGCCGCTCGGCCAACCCGGTTGGCCGCTTGTTGTTGCATCTGTACGGCGTGAACGATGCTGCTTCTTTGAAGCAAAGCGACGCGATTTGCAGCGCCTTGCAACTTGTCAATTTTTGGCAAGACCTGAGCCTGGATGTGCCACGCGGTCGCCACTACCTGCCCGAAAACGCTGATCTTCAAGAGGAGATGACCTTTGCACGAAGCCTGATGCTGCAAGGTGCGCCACTGGTGCACCGGGTGCCGGGTCGGGCCGGCTGGGAACTGCGCTTGGTGGTGCAAGGCGGCTTGCGCATCTTGGAAAAATCCCAAGCCATCAACACCCGTTTAGAAAGACCGCAAATCAAAGCCCTCGACGTTGTGCTGATGGCTTGTCGCGCTTGCTGGATGCCACAATCTCGGTCATGACGCCCCAGCACTATGTCCAAGAAAAGGCCGCCGCTTCGGGCAGCAGTTTCTATTACGCTTTTTTGTTTTTGCCCGCGCCACGACGCGCTGCCATCACTGCTTTTTATGCCTTCTGCCGTGAGGTGGATGACGTGGTGGACGAGGTGCAAGACCCCAGCGTGGCCGCTCAAAAACTGCATTGGTGGCAGCAAGAAGTGGCACGCAGTTTTGGCGGACAAGCGCAGCACCCGGTGATGCAAGCCCTGATGCCCTTGGCCGCCGACTACAACATCAGGCAAGACCATTTGCAGCAGGTGATTGCCGGATGCCAAATGGATCTGAACCAAACTCGTTACCTGGACTTTGCTGGTTTGCAGACTTACTGCCACTTGGTGGCCGGGGTGGTGGGCGAAGTTGCTGCCAACATTTTTGGACAAACCGACGACGCCACCACGACTTACGCCCACACGCTGGGACTGGCGTTTCAACTCACCAACATCATTCGCGATGTCGGCGAAGACGCTTTGCGCGGCCGGATTTACCTGCCCATTGACGAGTTGCAGCGCTTTGACGTGAAAGCGCAAGACCTGCTGCAACGCCGCGACAGCCCGGCGTTCCAAGCCCTGATGCAGTTTCAAGCACAACGCGCCCATGGCCTCTATGACCAAGCTTTGGGGTTGCTGCCCGCCACAGACCGACGCAGTCAAAAACCAGGCTTGATGATGGCCAGCATCTACCGCACCTTGCTGCGCGAAATAGAGGCCGCAAAGTTTCCTGTGCTGAATCAGCGTGTGGCCTTGACCCCGGCACGCAAGCTGTGGCTGGCTTGGAAGATGCAAGCCTTGGGGCGCTTTTGAAAACTGTCACCGTGGTCGGTGGTGGCTGGGCGGGTTTGGCGGCAGCAGTGCGTGCCACACAGCTTGGTTTCAAAGTGCGCTTGCTGGAAGCGGCACCCCAACTTGGCGGCCGTGCCAGACGCGTGATGCATGACGGTTTGGCTTTGGACAACGGCCAGCACATCCTGATTGGCGCCTACACCAGCAGCTTGGCGCTGCTGAAAACCTTGGGCGTGAACACCGAGGAAGTCTTGCACCGTCAACCCTTGGATTTGCGCTTCATCGACGGCAGCGGTCTGCAGCTGAACAACTGGCCGGCACCTTTGAACGTGCTCATGGGCGTGGTCACCGCCAAAGGCTGGTCGTGGCGGGACAGATGGGCGTTCTTGCGACGGGCCCAAGCTTGGCAAAACGCCGGTTTTGAGTGCAATGCCACCACCACGGTTGGTCAGCTCTGCCAGGGTTTGCCTGTTTCAGTGATGCAGCAACTCATCGAACCTTTGTGTGTGTCGGCCTTGAATTTGAGCAGTGCACAAGCCAGCGGCCAGGTTTTTTTAAGGGTGCTGCAAGATGCTTTGCTGTCCGGCACTGGCAGCAGTGACACGCTGATTCCGCGCACTGATCTGAGTCAATTGCTGCCCGATGCGGCGCTGGCTTGGTTGCAAACACATGGGGCCGATGTGGTCTTGGGCCAGCGGGTCAGCGAACTGCCCGAAGGCCCGGTGCTGTTGGCCTGCCCCGCTTGGCAAGCCGCAGCACTCACGCAGGACTTGGCACCAGCGTGGTCAGCGCAGGCGCTAGGGCTGCAGCACACAGCCATCGCCACGGTTTATGCACGCAGCGCAACGCCCTTGAATTGGCCCTCGCCCATGCTGGCACTTCACCATGACCAGGAAGCGCCGGCGCAATTTGCCTTTGACAAGGGGCGTTTGTCTGGAACACCAGACATGCAAGGGATGGTGGCCTTGGTGGTGAGCGACTGCACGCTGGAGCGTGACGCTGTCACGGCAGCTGTGTTGCAGCAAGCGCAGCAACAACTTGGTTTGAACCTGGAATGGCTGACCACCGTGTTGGAAAAACGTGCCACCTTTGCCTGCACCCCGGGCTTGCAACGCCCGCCCATGCAGGTGGCCAAGGGCGTTTGGGCGTGTGGCGACCATGTGGCCGGGCCTTACCCCGCCACCTTGGAAGGCGCGGTGCGCTCGGGGTATGCCGCCGCGCAAGCCCTGATGTCTTGAACATGAACGAAAATACCGCATGACTTCCTCTCCCCGATTCGCCGCCGAGCCTCCTTTCAAGCACGGCCAGGCCGCCAAAACCGCCATCGTGTATTGCAATTTGGGCACACCCGACGCCCCCACCGCTGCGGCTTTGCGGCGCTATTTGGCCGAGTTTTTGAGCGATGCCCGGGTGGTGGAAATCCCCCGTTTGCTCTGGCTGGCCATCTTGCACGGCATTATTTTGCGGGTGCGACCCGCCAAATCAGCGCACAAATACGCCAGCATCTGGACCAGCGAAGGCTCGCCGCTGAAAGTGTGGACCCAGCGCCAAGCGCAGGCTTTGCAAGCGAAGTTTGATGCCGCCCAAGTGCAAGTGCGTTTTGCCATGCGCTATGGCTCTGACGCCATTCCCGACGTTTTGAACGAACTGAAAAGCCAGGGCGTGACCCGTGTGTTGGTGCTGCCGGCCTACCCCCAATACTCGGCCACCACCACGGCCAGCGTGTTTGACGCGGTCTACACATGGGGCTTGCGCACCCGCCAATTGCCTGAATTGCGCTTCGTCAACCACTACCACGACCACCCTGGCTACATCCAAGCCTTGGCCGCCAAAATCCAAGCGCATTGGGCCGAGCATGGCCGCGCCGAGCAATTGGTGATGAGCTTTCATGGCGTACCAGCCCGCACGCTGCAACTGGGCGACCCCTACCACTGCGAATGCCACAAAACCGCCCGCTTGCTGGCCGAGGCCCTGCAATTGCCCAAAGAGGCCTACAAAGTGTGTTTTCAATCGCGCTTTGGCAAGGCCAAATGGCTGGAGCCCTACACCGAGCCCACGGTCCGCCAACTGGCCAAAGACGGCACCAAGTCGGTCGACATCGTCTGCCCCGGCTTTGTTGGTGACTGCTTGGAAACCTTGGAAGAAATTGCCATGGAGGTCAAAGCTGCATTCTTGGAAGATGGCGGCAGCCAGTTTCACTACATTGAATGTTTGAACGACAGCCAGGCTTGGATTGACGGCCTGTATGCAATTGCTCTGCAGCACATGGGAGGCTGGAACTTAGCAGGTGCTCCAACAGCAGAGCGGGAGCGCTCGCGTAGCGCGGCCTTGTCCATGGGCGCTATCGACTAAAACGGTTGTGGGGGTCTAAGGCTTCTGCAAAGCCTGTTTACTTGCCAGCAGGCGTCTCGGCTGCTGGTGCCGGGTTTATCGCCTGGGCTTCGGTCGGTTTGTTCAATGGCTTGGCTGGTTTGGTGTCAGCCGCTTTAGGTGGTGTGGCGTCCGCTTTGACTTCCGCCGCGACGGGTTTGGCATCAGTGGGTTTGTTTTCAGCCGTTGCTGGCGCGGAAGGCTGAGCAGGTGATGCGGTATCAACTGGATTGACCATGGGCGGAACTGGGGCAGCAGGCAGCTCAGATACTGGGGCCGCTGGTTTTTCCTCCACGGCATTGGGTTTGAGCAACGCTGCTGCAGCCAAGGCCACCACAAACAAGGCCATGATTTTCAAGAAATAGCCGCCACTGGTGGACTCGGCTTCTTCCGTAGAAACAGATTGCGGAGTAGCGTGGATAGCTTGGTGCGAAGTGTCAATGGCAGCAACACTTGGTTCCGTCGGTTTTTCGATCCCTGTCTCAGGCAAATTGAGTGTTGAAGGGTGCTCTTCGTGAGGTTTATCCAAAGAAGCGGTTGTTTCTTCCTCGACAAACTCAGGAGGTTGGGCCAACTCATGCAGGACTTCGCTGCGGGTGATGGCTGCATGCTGGGCGTTCAAGCCGCCACCAAAAGCAACATGAGAAGCGACCACCACTGGGGCTTCTATCTCCAAGGTAGCTAGGTCTTCAGGGTAAGCCATATGGGACTCAGCCACCAGCAATGGCTGACCAAACAACTCTGCTTCATTCATGCTGAGCAGGCCAGCGACTTTGCGCGCTGCTGTTAGCTTGACGGTTTCACTGTAGAAGGCCGTCATGCCCCCTTCTTCGATTTGTCTAACTTGCTTGACAGAAAGACAAGCGCGGGTGGCAACATCGTTCAGCCCTAATCCTTGGGACTCGCGCCGCAATCGAACTGCATTTCCGTCAATTTGAGAAACGTCCGACATTCAAACCCTTTGAAAAGGCTTGCCCTGGTATTACTTGACCAGCAGCAATTCGCCTTTGATGGAAGCGCCCTTTTGGACGGACAAGGTTTGGTAGACCACGTGTCCATCGACAGAAGCGGATGACGTGACGATCAATTCACTACAAGTAGCTGTGCCAGAAAATTTGCCTTTGATGTGCAAACTGGAACAGGTGACCACACCTTCAACTTGCCCGCGTGAACCAATGGTGAGTTCATCCACTTGGACTTGACCATTCAAAGAGCCTTCCACATGAATGGCACCCTTTGCAGAAATTTCACCACGGAAAGAAAAACCTTCGCTCAGGATGGAAGGTTTGGTGGCATTGGAAGAAATGATGTCCATCATGTTGATTCTCGGAGGTTGGGCGACGGGTGGTGGCTCGGGTGGCAGAAGGTTTGGCGCAATTGCTGCAGACTGAACCTCTTGGGGTGCCGGACTGTTGGAATTATTGTTTGCTGTTTTGGATTTGTTGAACATACTGAGCTGTGCGAATCACTTTTTGCGGGTTGACCGGATAGCCACCCACCAATATCTCCAAATGGAGATGTTTGCCAGTCGATGACGCGCCAGTATTGCCAATGTAACCCAACAAGCTTTCAGTGGTGACTTTATCGCCTACTTTAACCGCCAATTGGGCCATATGGGCATAAAGTGACTCCACCCCGTTTAAATGTCTTATCACCACCGTGTTGCCATATTGGGGATGGAATTCTGCCATGACCACCACACCGGGTTTGACCGCAAATACCTTGTCGTCCCCAGTTTCACTCATCAAATCCAGACCCGTGTGGAAATGGGTTTTACCAGTCAATGGATGTTTGCGGATGCCAAAGTCAGAAGAAACATTGAAATTGGCCACTGGCATTTTGTTGGGCAAGGCGTACAACACCTCACGCAAGGCCCGGTTGGTAGACAACTCATCGGCGACTTTGCCGCGCAACAAGGGGTTGGATTGCAAATCGGTGTCCAAGCTGAAGCCACCATTGGCAGAATTTTGCTGAATGATCTTGACGATTTTTTCAGTCAAACCTGAGGTTTCAAGTTGCGCTTTAAGTGTGTCGTTCTCTTCTGACACCGTCACCATCGAGGTTTCCACGAACCTTCTGATGCTCATGTCCCGATCCCGAATGGTTTGGGCCAAGGTCACCATTTGTTCTTCACTCAGGGATGCGTCGTCGCTGCCACTGTCCACCGTGCTACTGAGCAAGGCGCGGTAAACCTCTTCGTGAGAACGCTCCAAACGCGCTCTGCTGACACCCAACATCATCGATGTGGTACCCAACACCAAGATGGTGCCGATTAAAGCGAAACTGGTGATGACCGCACCGCGTGCAAACACGCGTTGAAAACCGCTGGGAATATTGAAGTATTTCAGGTCCCCGTTTTGCTCCAAGATGAGCTTGACGTCTTGGTAATCTCGGGACCACACATGCCTTACAAAGGCAGGTAAGCGGCGAAGCTGAGACAAAGTGGGACGAAGCAACGTCATGTGAATGCGACGGAACGATCAGTTCCCGGCAATAGGGGGTTTGACCTGCACGACAGGCGCTGCAGCTGACACTGGCGCAGCAGTTGGTGCGGCACTCATGGGTTGGGAGGGTGACATCGGCGCGGCGACCGGTTCAGCACCTTGACTCAAAGCACCTTCAATCTCGCCACCCTTTTCAATCTCGATTTCAGAATAGTGGATTTTGCCGACGATCTTGCCGGTTGATCTCACGATCAAGCTGCTTTCGCTGACGATGGTATTGTGAAGTTGGCCACGAACATCAATGATCTTGGCGGACACACGGCCAGTGATTCGGCCTGTTGGGCCAATCAGTACCTCTTCTGCCGTCAAATCGCCCTCAATGACACCATTGATCACCGCTTTGGCCGGCACTGTGAAAGCGCCTTTCACAACGACCCCGTCACCAATGACAACACTCTCTAATGATTCTGATGGATTGGCCATGCTTTCTCCTTGTTCTGCATCTTAGCAAAGATTAAATTTGTGAATTAACTTTTTTACTGAAGCTCTTGATTTGATTGGAAAAAATCAAAAATTACTCTGTTTTTATCAATCTCAAATTGGCTGAAAATAACAATGAATGCATTGCTTATTTTCATCGATTTAATCACAAGGGACTACTTTAGGAATAAGCTGTGCTGGTTGCAGTCAATTTGCAATAGAACAACACCCTTCTCACCCCCAGCTTGCGAACTGCCTACAACTCTTGCAAGCAGCCACCGCAAGGGATGTTGTCAGGTTCGTGGCCCACTGCGAGGCTTGAAACTGCTGCCACGCTTGGCACCCGCAAAACCGCGGCCTGCACCGGGTTTGCCGCCAGGACCCGGTTTGCCACCACCACCGCGACGAGGCTCGTGTGAAGGAGCACGGGGTGCACGTTGGGTGGGTTCCAAGCCAGGAATCATTTCAGTGGCCAACGGCTGTTGGGTGAAATGCTCGATGTCCAAAATCTTGCGGCGATCGCGCCATTCGGCGAAGGTGACGGCCAAACCGTCACGGCCAGCACGACCGGTGCGGCCAATGCGGTGCACATAGTCTTCTTGCTTCATGGGCAAGCCAAAGTTGAACACGTGGCTGATGCTGGGCACATCCAAGCCACGCGCGGCGACATCGGTAGCGACCAAAATTTGCACGCGACCATCGCGGAATGCTTGCAAGCGGCGGTTGCGCAAACCTTGGCTCAGGGCGCCATGCAGTGCGACAGAGGAGAAGCCGACTTGTTGCAGGTCTTCGGCCAAGGCGTCGCACTCGATTTGGGTGCTGGCAAACACAATGGCTTGGTCGATGCTGGTGTCGCGCAACCAGTGGTCCAACAGTTTGCGTTTGTGTTGAGCGCTGTCAGCCCAAAACAAAATCTGCTTGATATTGTTGTGTTTTTCTTGGGGGGTGTCGATTTGCACACGCTGGGGTGTGCGCATGATGCGCACAGCCAATTGCTGAATGCGGGGCGCAAACGTGGCGCTGAACATCATGGTTTGACGACGTTGTTCGGTCAGCTTGTGGATATCGGCCAAGTCATCGGCGAAACCCAAATCGAGCATGCGGTCGGCTTCGTCGACCACCAAAAATTGCACTTTGTTCAGGTGCAGTTGCTTGGAGCGCTGTAAGTCCAGCAAACGGCCGGGGGTCGCGACCACCAAATCGGCGTTGTGCAAACGGGCGATTTGCATGGCGTAAGGCATGCCGCCCACCACACAAGCGACACGAATGCCACGGCAGTGACGCACCAAATCGATGGCGTCTTTGGCCACTTGCTGGGCCAATTCACGGGTGGGGCACAAAATCAGGGCGCCAGGCACGGCTGGTTTCACATGACGCGCATCGGTGGGGTTTTTGCGGCGTGCTTTCTTGGGCAACTCTTCGCCTTTGGCTCTGGCTTCGGCCACTTTTTGACCCCACTCTTGGGCTTCGACTGTCTCTTGTGCTTGGCGCTCGATCAACAAAGTGTGCAACACAGGCAACAAGAACGCGGCGGTTTTGCCGCTACCGGTTTGGCTGGAGACCAGCAAGTCGATGGAAGGCTTGGAGGCGTCTTCTTGCAAAGCCAAGGGAATGGCTTTGGTTTGCACGCTGGTGGGTTGGGTGAAATTCAGGTCTTTCAATGCAGCCAACAGTTCTGGGGCCAGGCCCATTTCTGCAAAAGCATTGTTGACAGGTGCTTGCGTGGCGGGTGCCACGTTGGCGGGCTCAGCAACGTCAGGTGTGGCGTGGTCCAACAGGGTGTCGGCCAAGGCGTGGGAATTCAAATCGTCAATCATGTTTTAACCACCACCTGAAAAGGTGAGGTGGCTCCATTCAAAGGTTGGAAAAAACATCAACCTTCAAACAAAGCATGCTGCAATGTGTTTGCAACGCGGTTCAATGTGAACCCAAGGTGTGAGGCAGATGTAGCAAAGTCGCGTTGTTTTCAGCGCGACTAAGGGTATTCTCGCATAGAAATGCTTTCGGGTTTGAAAGCGGAAATGAATTCTTAGGGTTTCAAGAAATGGGTGCGGTAGTGCTCGAGTTCATCAATCGACTCGTGCACATCGGCCAAAGCCGTGTGCTTTTGACCCTTTTTGAACGCGGCATACACCTCGGGTTTCCAGCGTTTGGACAGCTCTTTGAGCGTGCTGACATCAATGTTGCGGTAGTGGAACCAAGCCTCAAACTTGGGCATGTACTTCACCAAAAACCGCCGGTCTTGGCTGATGGTGTTGCCGCACATGGGTGTGGCGCCCTTGCTGACGTATTTTTTCAAGAAGGCCATCAACTCTTCTTCGGCTTGTTGCTCATCCACGGTTGAAGACTTCACTTTGTCGATCAAGCCGCTTTTGCCATGCGTGCCTTTGTTCCATGCGTCCATGCGGTTGAGCAGTTCGTCACTTTGGTGGATCACGATCACGGGGCCTTCGATGCGCGGTGTCAAATGGGGGCCGGTGATGACGACGGCGATTTCGAGCAATCGCTCTTTCTCGGGGTCGAGACCGGACATTTCGCAATCGAGCCAGATCAAGTTTTGATCGGATTTGGCCAAGGTGGAGGGGGTATCGGAAGTCGCAGTGTCGGCAGAAGAAGTCATGTGCAGATTGTCCATGAAAGCACCCGATCTAGCGGCCATAGGCGCACAGAGCGCTTGAAAAACAAAAAGACCTAAACTCATGCGATGAACTCAAGCACCCTTTTCACCTTGGCATTTGCAGGCTTTTTAACCTTGAATTTGCTGCTCAAACTTTGGCTGGCACATCGCCAAATTCGCCATGTGGCGCAGCATCGGAATGCAGTGCCCGAGGCCTTCAAAGAAGTCATCAGTTTGCAAGCGCACGAAAAAGCCGCCGACTACACCTTGGTCAAACTGCGTTTGGGGCACTGGGATTTAGCGATCGATGCCGCCATGTTGTTGGTGTGGACCTTGCTGGGTGGTTTGGGGGCCTTGGATGCATGGCTGATGGATGTCAGCGGCACCGGCATGCTGCAACAACTTTTGCTGGTCTTGGGTTTCATGCTCATCAGTGGTCTTGTTAATTTGCCACTGCCTTATTACCAAACCTTCAAAGTCGAACAACACTTTGGCTTCAACAACATGACCGTGGGTTTGTGGTTGAGTGACTTGGTGAAGGGCACGGCGCTGGGCTTGGTGTTGGGCCTGCCACTGGTGTGGGCCATTTTGTGGCTGATGCAATCTGGTGGCAACCAATGGTGGTTGCTGGCTTGGGCCTTGCTGGTGGCCTACCAACT
This sequence comes from Comamonadaceae bacterium, assembly GCA_947448745.1. Taxonomy (GTDB): domain Bacteria; phylum Pseudomonadota; class Gammaproteobacteria; order Burkholderiales; family Burkholderiaceae_C; genus Limnohabitans. The sequence continues at coordinate 29,007 of CANFOQ010000002.1, read as the reverse complement.
TTTCGTGATGTGGTTGGCGCCCAACTACATCATGCCCTTGTTCAACAAGTTTCAGCCCTTGGAAGACCCACAGTTGCAAGAGCGGGTAGACGCCTTGATGCAACGGACCGGTTTCAAATCCGACGGTTTTTTTGTCATGGATGGCAGCCGTCGCTCCGCCCATTCCAATGCGTTTTTCACGGGCCTGGGCAAGCAAAAGCGGGTGGTGTTTTTCGACACCTTGCTCAAGCAACTCAGCCCCAGCGAGATGGAAGCGGTGTTGGCCCACGAATTGGGTCACGCCAAACTCAAGCACATTCCCAAATCCATGTTGCGTGGTTTTGCCATCAGCTTGGTTGGCATGGCGGCCTTGGGCTGGCTCAGCGCACAAGTTTGGTTCTACACAGGATTGGGCGTGCAGCCGCACCTGGCCTCCTCCAACAACGCCTTGGCCTTGCTGCTGTTCATGCAGGTGGTGCCCTTGGTGACCTTCATCACCACGCCCTTGAGCGCCATCAAATCGCGCCAACACGAGTTTGAAGCCGATGCATTTGCCTGTGCCCATGCCAGCGGCCAAGACCTGCGGCAAGCGCTGCTCAAGCTTTACCAAGACAACGCGTCCACCTTGACGCCCGACCCGCTGTACGTGGCCTTCTACCACTCGCACCCGCCAGCTTCGCAGCGCCTGGCCCGTTTGACCGCATGACACAGTGGGGCCGCGTGGTGGCCAGCCACGGTCGACATGTGGTGGTTGAAGACGCCCAAGGCGAGCGCCGTTTGTGCCATCCGCGTGGCAAGAAAAACCAAGCGGTGGTGGGCGACCAAGTGCAATGGACGCCCAGCGAAGACGAAGGCAGCATCGAGGCGGTGGAGACGCGGCGCAATTTGTTTTACCGCCAAGACGACATACGCACCAAGTCGTTTGCCGCCAACCTCGACCAGGTGTTGGTGCTGGTGGCCGCCGAGCCTGATTTTTCCGAGAGCCAAGTGGCACGTGCGCTGATCGCGGCGCAACAAGCCGGCATCCGCACCCTGATTGCGCTGAACAAGCAAGATTTGAAAGAACCGTTTGACAAGGCTTGGCTGCGGTTGCAGCCCTACCGCGACTTTGGCACCGTGGTGCTGCCGCTGGGTTTGCGCGGCAACGACCACACGTTGGCGGCGCTGGAAGCCGAGTTGGCCAACCGCGTGACCTTGGTACTGGGGCCCTCGGGCGCGGGCAAAAGCACGCTGATCAACCGCTTGGTGCCGCTTGCCAATGCGGCCACCAACATCATCTCCAAAGCCCTGCAGTCGGGCAAACACACCACCACGTCCACCACCTGGTATTGGATGGACGAGGCCAAAACAGCGGCTCTGATGGACTCGCCAGGGTTTCAAGAATTTGGGCTTCATCACATCCCACCCACCGATTTGGCAGCGTGCATGCCCGACATCGGTGCCCATGCCGATCATTGCAAGTTCTACAACTGCACGCACGTGCACGAGCCGGAATGCGGCGTTCGAACCGCTTTGAGACAGGGCTTGATTGACGCCGGGCGTTACAAAATTTACACCCAGCTGTTTGAAGAGTTGTCAGCGCCTAAGCAGTATTGAGGCAGCTCTTGTTGAAGACAGCGCAGGGCTGAAGCGGCAGGCGGGACTTTTCAGCCCAACAAGCGGGCCAAGCTGAGCAAGGCCAGCAGCACCATCCACATCACCACGGCTCGCCAAACCAAGCCCACCATGCTGCGCAAATGCGCCACCTCGGGTTCACGGCCCGATGTGGGCTCGACCACCGGATCGGTGTCCAAACTGTCGCTCACGGCTTGGCGCAAACCCACGCCGCCCAAACGCACATTGATGGCGCCGGCCGTGGCGGCCAGCACCACACCATCGTTGGCATTGGGAAAATGGTTGGCGTCTTGCCGCCAAGCGTCCACCGCATCCTCAAAGTTGCCCACCACCGCAAACGACAAAGCGGTCATGCGGGCCGGTGCCCAGTCGACCCGTTGCCATGCTGTTGTGGTGACCAGCTGCAAGGCCGAGCTGCATTGGGCCGCATCGACGTCCAAGGCGGATGGCACCACCCGCCATGCTTTGGAGAGCAAGGCGGAGAGTCGAAAAAGCAAAGCGCCAGCAGGTCCCAAGCCCAATGCAGCCAACACCGAGAACCAAGCGATCACGCCAAACACATGGCGATGGGCTGACAAGGCCGAGTGTTCAATCACATGGCGAACAATTTCGGTGCGCGGCATGTGGGGGTCCAATTCGCCCTGCCACTGACGCAGCAACTCACGCGCCAAGTCATCGTCGCCTGTCGACAAGGCATCGCGGATACCGGTGAAATGGTGGCTGAAGCGCCTGAAACCCAAGGTCGCATACAGCACCGCCAAACTCCACAGCATGGCCAACAGCCAGCCGCCAAACCACCACAACAGCCAATGCACCAGAACGGCCACTGCACATGGCAGTCCCACGGCCAAACCCCAAGCGGTCCAGGCATGGCGTTGATCGCCAGCGTCCAGGGTGTGCCGCAACCAGTCGGCCCACTGGCCAAACAACTTGTCGATGCCCGCACTGGCCGAGGGCGGGCGGGCTTGTTCCAGCAGCAAAGCAAGTAAGAGGGCGATGAAACTCATGGCGCAATGATAGTCAAGCCCATGCCGAAGCACCCAAGCTCAGGGCTTGGCTTGTAAAAATTCATAGAAATTGCGCAAGATGCCAGCGGTGGCGCCCCAGATCACGCGGCGTGCCTCGGGCGATTCATAGGGCATGGCATACCACTCGCGCTGCACGCCTTGCCATTGCAAGCCATGGCGCTGGTGGTTGGCCGGGTTCATCAGGTGCAGCAAGGGCACTTCAAACACATCGGCCACCTCGTGGGGGTTGGCCTGCAAACGCATCTCGGGGCTGATGAGCGCCACCACGGGCGTCACTTTGAACCCCGTGCCGGTGACGTACATCGGCAGACAGCCCAAGACCGACACATGGCTGGGGTGCAAACCCACCTCCTCTTCGGCCTCGCGCAACGCCGCCGCCACTTCATCCGCGTCTTCGTCGTCTTGGCGACCACCAGGGAAGGCAATTTGCCCAGAGTGGCTGGACAAATGCGCGGTGCGCAGGGTCAGCAAGACCGTGGGCTGATCCCGCATGACGATGCCCAAGAGCACCGAGGCTGGTGCCGGTGGGCGGCTGCTGAACGGCGGCTCGTAGATGGGCTGGGTCCAAGCTGGCGGATCGGCGAAATGCGCCCGCAAGGCGTCGGGGTGCAGCCTTGAAAGTGGCAAAGCAGGCAAATGCCCATCGGTTCCCAGCAGTTCTGCCGATTCGGGGTTAAATTTTGGGGTTTGGCTCACAGCGATTCAAGGCGTGAAAAAGCCGCCGCAGCGTGAACTGGGGCGGCTTTGGATGCGGTCAAAACCGTGCTTACTTGGCAGCAGCCGGTGTGGCTTTGGCCGTGAGCTTTTCCTTGATACGTGCGGATTTGCCGCTGCGTTGACGCAAGTAGTACAGCTTGGCGCGGCGGACATCGCCACGGCGTTTGATTTCGATGCCGGCAATGAGTGGGCTGTAGGTTTGGAAAGTACGTTCCACGCCTTCGCCGCTGGAGATTTTGCGAACGATGAAATTGCTGTTGATGCCACGGTTGCGTTTGGCAATGACCACGCCTTCAAAAGCCTGAACACGCTTGCGGGTGCCCTCAACCACGTTGACGCTGACCACCACGGTGTCGCCGGGGGCGAACGGGGGGATGGTTTTGCCCAAACGGGCGATTTCTTCCTGTTCCAGGATTTGGATGAGATTCATGAATTCCTCAAAACGATCATGGATGCGCTACACAAAAGGCCGGTGCTGACGGTGCAAACACTGGCGGCCATCCAGAGGATCAGAGCCCAACATTATAACCAGCCGGATATCGCCCCGCCCTGCCGTCCCAGAGCTTCACAAAAAGCCCTCAATTCAGGGTTTTCAGGATGTGCTCATCTTGGGGCTTGAGCAGGCCTTGTTGGCGGGCTTGGTCAATCAAATCGGGGCGTTTGTCAGCCGTCAGCGCCAGGCTTTGGGCCCGCCGCCACTCGGCAATTTGGGCATGGTGGCCCGACAGCAAAGGCGCTGGCACCGCCTGCCCGCGCCACTCTTCAGGTCGGGTGTAGTGCGGGCAATCCAACAAGCCACTCAAAGCGGGGGTGAAGCTGTCTTGCAAATGGCTTTCTTCGTCATGCAAGACACCGGGTTGCAAACGCGCCACCGCGTCCAGCCAGGCCATGGCCGCCAACTCACCGCCCGACAACACAAAGTCGCCCAAGCTGATTTGCAGGTCCACATGGGTGTCGATGAAGCGCTGGTCCACACCTTCATAGCGCCCGCACAGCAGCACCGCGCCTTTGGAGGTGGAAGCTTGCAGCACCAGCGCTTGGTTCAAAGCTTGACCCACCGGCGAAAAATACACCAAGGGGGCGGTCTGGCGGTCTTCGCCACGTGCTTGGCGGATGGCGTCCAAGCATGCCGCCAAAGGCTCGGCCAGCATCACCATGCCGGGGCCGCCGCCAAACGGGCGGTCGTCCACGCGGCGGTAGTTGCCGTCGGCGAAGTCGCGTGGGTTCCAGCAATGCACCTCGACCAAACCACCCTCATAGGCGCGGCGGGTCACGCCCACCTCGAGGAAGCTTTGAATCAGCTCGGGGAACAGGGTGATGATGTCAACGCGCATGGCTGGCCGGCTCAGTAATCGGCTTGCCAGTCCACCAGGATTTGGCGGGCGGCCAAATCCACTTGATCGACGTAGGCGTTGACGAACGGGATCATGCGCTCGATGGGCTTGCCCTCGGGGTCGGGGTTGGCTTGGGACAGCACCAAGACGGTTTGCGGTCCGGTGGACAAGAGTTCTTGCACCTCGCCCAAATCCACACCTTCGCGGTTGCGCACAGCCAAACCGATCAGGTCGACCCAATAGTATTCGTCGGGGTTGGTCGAGGGGAACGAGGAGCGCTGCACAAAGATGCGGGCGCCTTTGAGGCTTTCGGCGACATCTCGGTCAGTCAGGTCATGGGCCAAAGCCACCACGCTGTCCGAGTGCTCTTTGGCCTCGCGGATGCGCAACAGCACGGTGCCCACAAACGGCGAAGCACCGCGCTCATTGGCTTGCAAAAACCAGCGTTTGGAAGAAAACAGCGCTTCAGGCGAAGCGCTGTGGGGCAAGACCTTGAGCCAGCCTTTGAGGCCCCAAGCATCCAAAATGCGCCCGACTTCGATGGCGTCCGCTGGTAATTCAGCAGGCTCCCAAGCGGGCTGCATGGGATGCGTTTAGGCGGGTTTGCCGGCCTGTTTGATCAGGCGGTCAACGGTGGAAGAGGTTTGTGCACCGACGCCGACCCAGTAATTCAGGCGGTCGTGGGCAATGCGCAAGCGCTCTTCGCCACCAGCGGCGATGGGGTTGTAAAAACCCACACGTTCGATGAAGCGACCATCGCGGCGAACGCGTTTGTCGGCGACGACGATGTTGAAAAACGGACGGGCTTTAGAACCGCCGCGAGAAAGTCGGATGACGACCATGGTTTATCCTTGGGTGCAGACTTTGATTCAGCGATGAGACACGCGACTTGACCACCCGGCCAGCGCTCGCTGAAAAGCCTGCCATTATAGACCGCCGACCAGATGACCTCCCTGCCCCTCTTGATCCGCACAGCCAACAGCGCCGACTTGCCCGCCATAACCGCCATTTATGGCCACCATGTGGTGCTCGGGCGCGGCAGCTTTGAACTCGACGCCCCCGACCTGGCCGAGATGACGCGCCGCCACGCCGCTGTGCTGGCGCAGCACCTGCCCTACTTGGTGGCCAGCCAGGGTTCTGAGGTTTGGGGCTACGCCTACGCTAACGCTTTTCGGCCCCGCCCAGCTTTTCGTTTTTTAGTCGAAGACTCGGTCTACATCCACCCCGAACAAGTCGGCAAGGGCCTGGGCCGCGCCCTGCTGGCCGAGTTGATGCGCCGCAGTGAGGTGCTGGGCATTCGGCAAATGCTGGCGGTGATTGGCGACTCGGCCAACGCTGGCTCCATCGGTTTGCACCGCAGCTTGGGGTTTGAGCACACGGGCGTGTTGAAAGCCAGTGGCTGGAAACACGGCCAATGGCTGGACACGGTGTTCATGCAAAAAGCCCTGGGACCGGGAAATACCAGCCCCGCCACCGAGCTGACACCCCTGGCCGGATAATTCAAGCCATGAAAAACAAAACTTTGGCCACTTGGCTGAGCATCGTCACGGGCACTTTGGGCTTGCACCGTTTCTACATGTTTGGCTGGCGCGACGCCTGGGGCTGGGTCATGGCCTTGCTGAGTTTGCTAGGGCTTTATGGCTATGAGCGGGCGCAGACCATGGGTTTGGACGACCCCTTGAGTTGGTTTTTGCTGCCGGTGCTGGGCTTGACCATTGCTGCCAGCGCATTGCATGCGCTCTATTGGGGCCTGATGTCACAGGCCAACTGGAACGGCCTCTACAACCCATCGACCGATGCCGAGCACAGCGCTGGGCGTACCAACTGGTTCACGGTCATTGCCCTGGTCTTGTCCATGATGATCGGCACCACCGCTTTACTCTCAAGCTTGGCGTATGGCTTTCAGCGCTACTTCGAGTCGCAGATCACTGAAGCTGAGAAGCTGTCTCAATAAATATCTGTGCGGCGTCAGGGCTGCATGGAAATTCTGTCGCTTCAAACACCGCATTTATTTACAAATCGCGCTGGATAGCGGGTTAGAAATGCAGGCGCCGAATCGGCTGATCCGCGACAGCCGCCAGCATCGCTTCACTGACCAAGTGCCCAGCCACGTCTTGCAAAGGCAGCAGCACGAACGCCCGCTCACGCCAGCGGGGGTGCGGCACGGTCAGCCAGCCACTTTGAATGCGGGCGTCGCCGTAAAAAAGCAGGTCCAGGTCCAGGGTGCGCGGGGCGTTTTGCACGCTGCGCACCCGCCCAGCGGCCTGCTCTAAAGCCTGCAAAGCCAAAAGCAATTCAACTGCATTCAATTGGGTTTCAAGATGAGCCACAGCGTTCACGTACAGCGGGCCTTGCGCCTCGTGGGGCGCGGTTTCATACAGTGAGGAAGTGCTCACAAGCCGGGTGTGTTCGAAGCGCCCGAGTTGCCCCAGAGCTTGCTGGACGGCCTGCGCGGGCTCGCCCAAATTCGCCCCCAGCGCCACAAAGGCGCTGACGGGTTCACGCAGCGGGTTTGTCACCGGCTGCACCGGCCGCGGGTTTGCGCCGCCGCCGGGTGCGTTTGCGGGGTTCGCTGCCGTCGGCACGCACCGCCCGGGGCGCTGGGCGCACGGCTTGTATCAGGCTCAAGCGGGCCTCGTCATCGGCATGCTGGAACTCTTCCCACCAATCGGCCAGTTCAATGTCCAACTCGCCCACTTCGGCACGCAAACACAGGAAATCGAAACCAGCGCGAAAGCGGGCTTGGTCCACCAAGCCAAAGGGGGCGCTGCCAGTGCGTTTTTCAAAGCGCGGCTGCATGGTCCAAATTTCACGCATGTCGCCGGCCAATTTGCCGCGCCCCGACACGTCACCAATGCGCGAATTGAACACATCTTCAATGGCTTCTTGCAAGGCGGGGTAGATGGGCATTTCGCCGGTGCGGGCTTGCCAGCCTTCACGCACATCGGCCCACAGCACGCAGGCCAGCAAAAAGCTGGGGGCCACCGGTTTGCCTTCACCCACACGGCGGTCGGTGTCTTGCAAAGCGGCGCTGACAAAAGGCGTGTCGGCGCGTTCCACCACCACATCGAGCAGCGGGTAAATGCCTTTGGCCAAGCCCAGCACCTTCAGCTGCTGGATGCTGGCCAAGGAATGGCCGGTTTGCAAGAGCTTCAACATTTCATCGAACAAGCGGCTTTGCGGCACATCGGCCAGCAGCTTGAGCATGGACTTCAAGGGCTTGGCGGTGCGCGGCTCAAGGGTGAAACCGAGTTTGCTGAGCTTGGCGCTAAAACGCACGGCGCGGATGATGCGCACCGGGTCTTCGCGGTAGCGGGCTGCGGGGTCGCCAATCATGCGGATGACACGCTTTTTGGCGTCTTCGAAACCGTGGTGGTAGTCGATCACGTCACCCGTGTGCGGGTCGTAATACATGGCGTTGACCGTGAAGTCGCGCCGCGCGGCATCTTCATCTTGCGGGCCCCACACGTTGTCGCGCAGCACCCGGCCACTGGCGTCCACCGCATGGGTCATGTTGGAGAGCGCTTTTTTGCTGGTGCGCTCGTTGCCACTCACCTGCTCGGCGTCTTGGCTGTCCAAGTGCGCACGGAAGGTGGAGACCTCGATCACCTCGTGGTCGCGGCCCCGGCCATGCACCACATGCACGATGCGAAAGCGCCGACCAATGATGAAGGCGCGGCGAAAACAGGCTTTCACTTCTTCGGGGGTGGCGTCGGTAGCGACGTCAAAGTCTTTGGGCTTCAAGCCGACCAGCAAATCGCGCACTGCGCCACCCACGATGTAGGCCTCAAAGCCGCGCTCTTGCAGAGTGCGCACCACGTTCAAGGCGCGTTCATCCACCAGCTCGTGGTCGATGCGGTGTTCTTTTTCGCTGATGACGCGGCGTTTGCCAAATTTGGCTTTGGGCGCAGCAGCTGGTTTGCCCAGCAAGCGATCGATTATTTTTTTAATCATGGGGTCTCGAAAAGGTCGAGGATACGCCAATCGCGTTCTTGCGCGATTTGCCGCAAGGCGGCGCTGCCATTGGTGACCACGGGTTGTTGCACCTGCTCAAGGAGCGGCAAGTCGTTCATCGAGTCGCTGTAAAACGTGGCGTGCACGTCATTCAAGTGCTTGCCCTGCGCGGCCAACCATTGCTGAACCCGGGTGACCTTGCCTTCGCGCAAGCTGGGCACACCGGCAATTTCACCGGTGAAGTGGCCTTGGGCATCGCGCTCGAGTTCCACCGCCAACAACACGTCCATGCCAAAGGCTTCAGCGATGGGGCGCGTCACAAATTCATTGGTGGCGGTCACCATCACCAAGCGTTCGCCACGGCGGCGGTGTTGTTCCACCAAGTCAAGGGCAGCGGGCAAGATGGCCGGGCGAATGACGCGTTCCATGAACAAGGCGTGGGCGGCAGAGGCGGCCACCGGCCCCTTTTCACGCACCGCCGCAGTGGAGAAGCGCACGTAATCGTGGATGTCCAAACAACCGGCTTGGTAGTCGGCGTAAAAGCCATTGTTTTTGGCTTGAAAGGTATCGGGGTCGACCCATCCCAAAGACAAGGTGAACTCGCCCCAAGATTGGTCCGAGTCCAGCGGCAGCAAGGTGTGGTCAAGGTCGAACAGCGCGAGTTTCATTCAGAGTTCATCCAACATGGCCCGCAACAAGGGAATGGTGAGTGGGCGCTGGGTTTGCAAGGCGTAGTGGTCCAAGCGTTGCAGCAAGTCCATCAGATGACCCAAGTCGCGGCTGAAGCGGCTCAGCAAGTAATCCAGCAAATCGGTGTTCAAGCTCATGCCCAGGGCTTGCGCATGGCGCACCAACACCTCACGGCGTTGGTTGTCGTCCAACAGCTGCAACTGAAACACATGGCCCCAGCCCAAACGGGTGCGCAGGTCTTCGCGCAAAGGCAGGTCTTGCGGTGGCAAGGCCCCAGCGGCCAAGACCCAAGGTTGCCTGGATGCGCCCGGGGTGGCGGCATTCACAAACCAGTTGAAGGCAGCGTGTTGTTGCACCGGCGTGAAGTCCTGCACATCGTCCATGATGAGTACTTCCCACTCGGGGTTGAAGTCGGGCGCTTGGCGGGTGCTGGCATCCATCCAACCCACCAAGGCCCCCTGCATTTTGATGTGCTCGGCGACGGCTTGCAGCAAATGGGTTTTGCCGCAACCGTGTTCGCCCCACAAATAGGTAGGCACCGGAGAGCGGGTGCTGCCAGCCATCCACAGTTCCAGGTGCGCCAAGGCCGAGGCGTTGTTGCCAGGATAGAAATTGGCCAAGCTCGGGCCGACCGAGACGCCAATATCCAGGGCAATTTGTTTCATCGCGGTTCAGCCTGCATACAAGCGGCTGGCCAAGTAGCGGCTGCGCAAGCGGCGCAACGCCACCAGCAACACCGCACTGGCGGGCAAGGCGATCAAGATGCCGACAAAGCCCAGCAACTGGCCAAAGGCCAGCAAGGCAAAAATCACCGTGAGGGGGTGCAAGCCAATGCGCTCGCCAATCAAGCGCGGCGTGAGGATGAAGCCTTCAATCAGTTGCCCCACGCCAAAGACAACGGCCAACATGAGGCCGGCTTGCATCGGGGCCATTTCCAAAAAACCCGACAAAGCGGCCAACAACAAGCCGATGCCAAAACCCACATAGGGCACGAACACCGCCAAGCCGGTGAAGATGCCGATGGGCCAGGCCACAGACAGGCCAAACAAACTCAGAGCAGCCACGTAGTAAACCGACAAGATCAACATCACCAGCAATTGGCCGCGCAAATATTCGCCCAACACGGCATCCGCCTCGTCCACAAAACGGCCCACACTGGCCTTGGCCTTGACCGGAATCCAGTCGCGGGCATGGGACAGCACATGGTGGCCGTCCATCAAAAAATAATAAAGCGCCACCGGGATCAACACCAGGTTGCCAATCAGGGCCAGCGCCACGCTGCCGCCAATTTGGACCGAGGCCAACAGCGAGGACAACCCGCTGTCCCACAGGTTGGACATGTAGGTGGTGAAAAAGGCTTTGATGGACGGTTGGTCGAAGTTCACCTCGACGCCCAGACGGGCCAACACAGGGGCCAGTTCGGTTTGCAACAAGCCCATCAAGGTGGGCAATTGTGCTTGCACCCGGGCGGCTTCCTTGAACAACACCGGCACCACCAGCCCCAGCACCGCCACCACCGCCAGCAAAAACAAGGCTTCTACCAACAGCACCAGCACAAAGCGCGGCACGCCGTTGCCCAAACGCGCTTGCAACCACAGCACCAAGGGGTTCAAGGCATAGGCCATGGCCGCGGCCACCAAAAACGGGGTGAGCACCGGTGCCAGCCACCACAACAGCCCCAACATCAAAGCGGTGATGGCCAACCAGGCGGCGTGGAATCGGTAGTCGGGGGAAGAGGACATCAAGCGGTGTGAAACCCGGCAATTAGAATCTGCGCATTCTATCGACCCGACCCTCAGGCGCTTGTCGCCCCGCCCCATGAACACTCCCCTTTCCTACAAAGACGCTGGCGTTGACATTGACGCTGGTGATGCCCTGGTTGAGCGCATCAAACCCCTGGCCAAAAAAACCATGCGCGAAGGTGTGTTGGCCGGCATCGGCGGTTTTGGCGCCTTGTTCGAGGTGCCGAAAAATTACAAAGAACCGGTGTTGGTGAGTGGCACGGACGGCGTGGGCACCAAGCTGAAGCTGGCGTTTGAATGGCAGATGCACGACACCGTGGGCATCGACCTGGTGGCCATGAGCGTGAACGACGTGCTGGTGCAAGGCGCCGAGCCGCTGTTTTTCCTCGACTATTTCGCTTGCGGCAAGTTGGATGTGGACACCGCAGCGGCCGTGGTCGGCGGCATCGCCAAGGGCTGTGAGTTGTCGGGTTGCGCCCTGATTGGCGGCGAAACCGCCGAAATGCCCGGCATGTACCCGGCCGGTGAATACGACCTCGCAGGCTTTGCGGTGGGCGTGGTGGAAAAAAGCCAAATTTTGACCGGCCAGGATGTGAAGCCCAGCGACGTGGTGCTGGGCTTGGCGTCCAGCGGTGTGCACTCGAATGGCTTCAGCTTGGTGCGCCAATGCATAGCCCGCGCTGCCGCCCAGCTGCCCGCCACCTTAGACGGCCAGCCCTTCAAGCAAGCCCTGATGGCCCCCACCCGCTTGTATGTGAAAAGCGTGTTGGCCGCATTGAAAGCCCACCCCATCAAAGCGCTGGCCCACATCACTGGCGGCGGCCTGACCGAAAACATTCCCCGCGTGTTGCCAGACGACTGCGCCGCGCATTTGCAACGCGCAAGCTGGCCGCGCACCGAGCTGTTTGCTTGGCTGCAAACCACCGCCGGAATTGACGACGCCGAGATGTGCCGCACTTTCAACAACGGCATCGGCATGGTGCTGGTGCTAGAAGCCGCCCACGCTGCCGCTTGCGCCAAGACCTTGGCGGACTTGGGTGAGCAGGTGTTTCAAATGGGCGTGATTGCCAACAAGGGCGAAGGCGCGGCTGTCGTCATCGTGTGAGGAAGCAAAGCTTAAATTCAACGACAGAGTTGCTCATACGGTAATTGGGGTCAGTTTCCAATTGTTTCTAAAGTCACGCGGCTTTCCGCCCACGGTGGGCTCGTCCGCCGCTCACCGCAGCGGAGCTGCGACGTTCGCTACGCGGGCCGACCCACCATGTTCGGCCAGCTGAAGAAGTTTGTTAGGTTGACCAAATGGCTTAAAGCGATTTATCGCAAACCGCGCCACCTTGCACCGAAACATCACTTCAAAGCCGCACGGCCTGGGGACCATTTTTTGAGCGAAAGACCAGAAAAATGAGTCCCCATGGCGGGCGGCTGAAGCGGGCCTTCTAACCAATTGCGGCACGAAAACAATTGGAATCTGACCCCCATTAACCTGTGAAACGTGATACACAAAATCGGCAAAATTTTGAATTTATGTATCATAAAAACGCCCACAAGCCCCGTCCCTGCTGACCGCCCCCTCAAAACAAGGCTTTTTTGAGGGGTTAAAAACAATTGGAATCTGACCCCAATTATTGGAATCTGACCCCCATTATTCAGGCAGCAACACGGCCAACCGGGCATGTACTTTTTGCAAGCGCTCGCCATCGCCTTGGCGGCGATAAATTTCCTGCAAATTGCGCAGCATGCGGGCAATGATGTCGCGCGGACTTGCCGGTTCCAGGTGGTAGGCCAAGGCGTCATCAGAGATGGCCTGTGGGCGTCCCGGTTTGGCCCCATGCAGCCAAGGAATCAGGCGTTCGGCCAGGTCGTCGCGGCTGAGGGATTCGCCGCTGAAAGGGTCGAGCACCACATGGCCCTCTTGCGGGTAGGTGAGGTCGAGCTTGACCAAAAAATGCCCCGGGAAACTCACGCCATGCACCCGCAGCCCCATGCTTTGGCCCAGCTCCAGCCAGAGCACGGCCAAGCTGATGGGGATGCCCAAGCGCTTGGTCAGGACCATGTTGATGAAGCTGTTGTGCGGGTCGTCGTAGTGGTTGACATTGCCCGCAAAGCGCAGTTCTTCATAGAAAAAATGGTTCAGCTCTCGCAGTTTGTCCAGCGGTTCGGCGTTGGCCATCAAGCGGCGTTTGAGCTTGGCGCTCATCACGTCCACCTCGTCGAGCACCTGCTGGATGTCCAAACCGGGGAATTCGTCTTGCGCCAAGCTGATGGCGGTTTCCAGCAGGGGGAACTCGTCGTCGCTTTGCACCAGGGTGGTGAAATAGTCCAGCGCCGAGGGCTTTAATTTGTAGTCCATGTCGCGATCATGCCTTCAGCGCCGCCACAGCGCACGCAAATCCACACCAAGACCCTTCAGTATTGCGAAATACACCACAACACCGCCGCTGGTCACCGCTGTCATCAAACCCACACGCGCCCATGCTTGGGCCTGCAAGCCAGTCCAATCCCAATAGCCGCCCGCGCACCACAGCAGCCCGCCAAACACCGCACTGGCCGCCAACACTTGCGCCAGCAACACGGGCCAGCCCGGCAAAGGTTTGTATTTCCCTTGCAGACGCAGGCCCACCAACAAACTGAGCGCATTCACCAAGGCCCCCAAGCCAATCGACAAGGTGAGCGCGGCGTGCGCCAAATGCGGCACCAAGAAGAAGTTCAAGACCTGCGTGAAGACCAACACGGCCACCGCAATGCGCACCGGGGTGCGGGTGTCTTCATTCGCGTAAAAGCCCGGCGCCAGCACCTTGATGGCCACCAGACCCAGCACGCCCACGCCATAGCCGGTCAGGGCCGCGGTGGTTTGCGTCACATCCAGCGCGGTGAAGGCGCCGTAGTGGTACAGCACAGCGACCATCGGTTTGGCAAACACCAGCAAGGCCACGGCGCAGGGCCAGGCCAGCACCAGCACCAGGCGCAAGCCCCAGTCCAGCATGGCGCTGTAGCGCTCGCTGTCGCCACTGGCCTTGGCGGCAGAGAGCTGCGGCATCAGCACCACGCCCAAGGCCACGCCCAGCATGGCAATGGGGAACTCCATCAAGCGGTCGGCGAAATTGATCCAACTCACGCTGCCCGGCGTCAGGTGCGAGGCGATTTGCGTGTTGATGAGCAGCGACAACTGCGCCACGCCCACACCCAAGAGCGCGGGCCCCATCATGGCCAAAATGCGCCGCGTGCCGCCGTCCTGCCAAGCCGCTCGAATGCCTGCGGGCGACATCGCAATGCGTGGCAACAACCCCAAGCTTTTGAGCGCCGGAATTTGCACCGCCAGCTGCAATACCCCACCCAGCATGACGCCGCCCGCCAAGGCATAAATGGGCTCCAGCCCGCGGCTGGCCAACCAAGGCGCACCCAGCCAAGCCGCCAAGATCATGCACACATTCAGCAGCACCGGCGTGGCCGCTGGCACGGCAAAGCGCTTCCAGGTGTTCAAGATGCCCGCCGACAGCGCCACCATGGACATGAAAGCGATGTAGGGAAACATGTAGCGCGTGAGCAGCACGGCGGTGTCCAGGCCCTGCGGCGACTGCTGCAAACCACTGGCCATCAGCCACACCAAACCAGGCGCGGCCAGCACGCCCAACACGCTGGTGAGCAGCACCGCCCAAGCCAGCAGCGTGGCCACTTTGTCAATCAGCGCCTGGGTGGCGGCGTCGCCCTGCTCGGCCCGGGTGGCGGCCAGGACCGGCACAAAGGCCTGGCTGAACGCGCCCTCGGCGAACAAGCGGCGAAACAAATTGGGGATGAGAAAGGCCACGCGAAAGGCGTCGGTGACCGCGTTGGCCCCAAAGGCGCTGGCGATCAGGGTCTCACGCACAAACCCGGTGATGCGCGACAGCAGGGTCAGCAAAGAGACGGTGGAGGCGGACTTGAAAAGGCTCACGCGGTGGAGTGTAGCGGTCGGTTTGAGGCCGCAAGAGGCTGGTTTGCTACAATCACCGGCTTTGCCAGCATCATCCTCAAACCCTCAAAGGAAATTCCATGGCCTCAGCCAAACCCAAGAAAAAGAACCCACGCCTTGCGTCGGGCCGCAAACGCGCCCGCCAAGACGTCAAACTGAACGAAGCCAACAGCTCGTTGCGCTCCAAATACCGCACCGCGGTGAAAAACGTTGAAAAAGCTGTCCAAGCCGGCGACAAAACCAAAGCCGCTGAACTGTTTGGCAAGATGCAATCCGTGGTGGACATCATTGCAGACAAGAAAATCTTCCACAAAAACAAGGCTGCTCGCGACAAGAGCCGCCTGGCCGCCAAGGTGAAATCCTTGGCCCTCGCCGCCTGACGCTTCAGGCATCCAGCCCGGCCTGCTGACCGCAGGCCGCCGTTTGAAACCGGTGCGCTGTTGGCAAAAAAACAAACAAACCACCCTTCGGGGTGGTTTTTTTGTGTCAAATTTACCTAAATTGCCGCTAATTGTGTTTCAAATTAGTTATTTATAGCTCTATCATTGGACTTTGACTCGTCTCACATCGGTCCAATGAATCATTTCGCCATCACTTCCATTCAAGCCCCTCATTTCAGAGTCTCTGCCACGGTCTTGCCAAGTCGCTGGTTCAAAGCCATTTGGCGTGGGGTGCTTCTTGGGGTCTGCTTGATCAGTGGCATGCAGCCAGCACAAGCCTGCAAAATCACCAACGGCGACTTCACAGGCCCGTCGCCGGTGGTGGTTGGAAAAAGGATGAAGGGGGCCACCTTGGCCAATTTCAGTTCGTTGTACAGCGTGAGTGGCTGCACCAACCTCTCTTCCGGAACAGATATGCAGTCAGCCAGCTTCGGCAGCGGTCTCTACAACAGTTTGAATGCGCACAGTGGCGACTATTACGATGTGGGAACGGATTACTTGAGCCTGACCTATGCATTCAGCGGCTACCCCTACTCATCGCCAATCAAGGAAAACATTAAATTCGTTGTCAAAACGAACTACTCTTTCAGGTCTGCTGGTGGTGGTTCCTGCAACATGGGTGGATCGGTGGTTCCGATGGGTACGGGTGAATTCAAAAACAGCAATTTGAACTTGGGTTGGACTGGTTCTACAAATAGCGCTGGTCCTGCTTGTGATGGCTTCACCATCATTCAAAATGTGACCGTGATTCAAACTGAAGACAGCCTGAAGAATACCCAGGCCATCACATTTGAGAGCTCAGACCTGCCGCAAGTCAGCCTGAAAATTGCGGGCTGGTTAAACCTGCTCCCCTCGGCCAAAACGGGGTTCAAGTTGGTCCCCGCCCCCAGTTGCACCTTTGCAGCCAACAGCCAAAACCTGCAAGTGGTGCTGGGCTCCTTGCAGCAAAACAATGTGGACAAAACCAACACCACCAAACCCCTGCTGACCAAGCCCTTCAGCTTGAACCTGACCAGCTGCACCAGCCAAGACCAGGCCCGCAAAGTCAACCTGACCTGGACTTTCAACAAACCCAATCCCCATAACGCAAGCCGCCTGAGCAATCAAAAATCAGATGGGGCCAAGGGGGTGGATGTGATGGTGATCGCCGCTGACAACCAAAAAATGGCCTTGGACACGGGCACGGCGTATGCAGACCTGACCATCAAAAACCTCGAGACCTACCGTGCGTTGAACAATGCCAGCAATGTGAGTTTGAATTTCAAAGCGGCTTTTGTGGCCAACGGTGAAGAGCCCGCGCCGGGGATTTTTTCGTCCACTGCGACGGTCATGCTCAGCTACGAGTAAACACCCTGAAGGTCAGCTGGAGGAGCCGGGCAAAGGGCCAGTGATGACTTGCAATTGGTTGTCACGCGCAAAGCCCATCACGAAGTCCCAGGCCATCACATGGGCGGTGCGCATGTCGGTGTGCACCACCACGCATTTGTTCCCCTCCCAACTGTTGGGCACGCACCAAGGTGAATAACTGAGGTGGTCACCGGGCACCGCGCCGCCGGGGCGGATGCTGCTCATCACGCCCGCCAGGCGTTCGGCCCAATCGCTGGGTCGGAAGGTTTGGCCGGAGGTGGTCAATCCAAGAATGATGACGTCGTGCGCTTTGAGATCGGCCATGTGTGAGGGGATAAGACAGCCGGGATTCTAGGGTTGCGTAATTTCAATGCCCTGACAGGCGTTTGCCGCCTAAAATCCCCATCCCGGCTCCAGCCTGCATGGCTGCTGAGCCGATTTCATTTTTGAGCCCACCTTTGAGGAGCCTCCATGTCCAGCGCCCACGACGCCACCGCCCACCTGATGAACACCTATGGCCGCTTGCCCATGTCGGTGTCGCATGGCCGAGGCGTGCATGTGTTTGACACGGCAGGCAAAAGCTACCTGGACGCACTGGCTGGCATCGCCGTCAACACCTTGGGCCACGCCCACCCCAAGCTCACCCCGGCGCTGCAAGACCAGGTGGGCCGCATGATGCACAGCTGCAATTACTATCACATCCCTTTGCAGCAGCAGCTTGCTGACAAGCTGGTGGCGCTGTCGGGCATGCGCAATGTGTTCTTTTGCAACTCCGGCCTGGAAGCCAACGAAGCCGCTTTGAAAATGGCCCGCAAGTTTGGTCATGACAAAGGCATTGAGCGCCCCGAAATCGTGGTCTACGAGCGGGCTTTCCATGGCCGCAGCATCGCCACCCTGAGCGCCACCGGCAACGAAAAAATCCAAAAAGGCTTTGGCCCCTTGGTGGAAGGCTTCATCCGCGTGCCGCTGAACGACATCGCTGCTTTGAAACAAGCCACCCAAGGCAACCCGAACGTGGTGGCCGTGTTCTTTGAAACCATCCAAGGTGAAGGCGGCATCAACCCGATGCGCGCCGACTACCTTCGCGAGGTCCGTGCCCTGTGCGACGCGCAAGACTGGCTGCTGATGATCGACGAGGTGCAATGCGGCATTGGCCGCACCGGGAAATGGTTTGCCCACCAATGGGCTGGCATCCAACCGGATGTGATGCCCTTGGCCAAGGGCTTGGGCTCGGGCGTGCCGATTGGCGCGGTGGTGGCGGGCCCCAAGGCCGCTGGCATCTTTCAACCCGGCAACCACGGCACCACCTTTGGCGGCAACCCGCTGGCCATGCGGGCGGGCGTGGAAACCATCCGCATCATGGAAGAGGACGGCTTGCTCGACAACGCGCACCGTGTCGGCTTGCATTTCAAAGCCGCCTTCGAGCGCGAGTTCAAAGGCCTGTCTGGTGTGAAAGAGATTCGCGGCCAAGGCTTGATGATCGGCATCGAACTCGACCGCCCTTGCGGCCCGCTCATGGGCCAGGCTTTGGAAGCCGGTTTGCTCATCAGCGTGACGGCCGACAGCGTCATCCGCTTGTTGCCCGCCCTCATCATGACCGAGGCCGAAGCCGACCAGGTGGTGGCCTTGTTGGTGCCGCTGGTGAAAAACTTTTTGAACACACCCAAGGACTGACATGCGCCAGCCCCTCCAACACTATTTGCAATTCACCGACTTGTCGGCAGACGACTACGCCTACTTGTTCAACCGCGCGGCGCTCATCAAGGCCAAGTTCAAGGCCTATGACAAACACCAACCCCTGACCGACCGCACCTTGGCCATGATTTTCGAGAAGGCCTCGACGCGTACCCGCATCAGCTTTGAGGCCGGCATGTACCAAATGGGTGGCGCGGTGGTGCACCTGACCACCGGCGACAGCCAGCTGGGCCGCGCCGAGCCGATTGAAGACAGCGCCAAAGTCATCAGCCGCATGGTGGACTTGGTGATGATCCGCACCTACGAGCAAACCAAGATCGAACGCTTCGCTGCCAACTCGCGGGTGCCGGTCATCAATGGGTTGACGAATGAATTTCACCCCTGCCAAATCTTGGCCGACCTGCTCACCTTCATCGAGCACCGTGGCGATGTGCATCAACCGCTGCACTGCCTCCAAGGCAAGGTAGTGGCTTGGGTGGGCGACGGCAACAACATGGCCAACACCTGGTTGCAAGCCGCCGACTTATTGGGCTTCACGGTCCATGTCAGCACGCCCAGCGGCTACGAGGTGAACCAAGCCGTGGCCGGTGTGAAGAACCCGCATTGCTACAAGGTGTTCCAAGACCCGTTGCAAGCTTGCCAAGGCGCGGATTTGGTCACCACCGATGTCTGGACCAGCATGGGCTTTGAAGCGGAAAACGAAGCGCGTCGCCAAGCCTTTGCGGCCTGGTGTGTCGATGAAGCCATGATGGCGGCCGCCCACCCCGATGCCTTGTTCATGCATTGCTTGCCCGCACACCGTGGCGAAGAAGTGCAAGCCGAGGTGATTGACGGCCCGCAAAGCGTGGTGTGGGACGAAGCCGAAAACCGCTTGCATGTGCAAAAAGCCCTGATGGAATTTTTGCTGCTGGGTCGCGTCTGATTCAGTATTTGTAAAGCCAGGGCTGGTCCATCACGTTCTGGCCCCCCAAGCTCATGGCCATATTGCGTGCCCAAGCCAAGGGCCCACGTGCATGAAACACCCTGCCATTGCGGCGAGCTCGCTGTTGCACTTTGCCGGCGCGTTGCCACCTGGCTTGTGCATAGGCTTGTAAGCGCTGTTCCACCGTCAGGCTGTGTTGCTGCCAGTGTTGCGCCAAGCTGTCGGCGTCCTCAATCGCCATGCCCGCGCCTTGTGCCAAATACGGCAGCATCGGGTGCGCGGCGTCTCCGAGCAACGCCACCTTGCCTTTGGCCATGTCTTGGGCACTGCGTGCAGGGGGTTTGTCAAACAGGGCCCAGGCTTTGCGGCTGTGGCCGGCCATGCGCACCAGCTCTTGCAGCGAGGGGCAACAGGCGTACATGGCGGCTTGCAAATCCAAGGTGGCTTCTTCGGCGCTGCGCACATGGTCCCAACCGGGTGCAGCCGGGATGTCTTGCGCTTCGACGATGACCACCAAATTCAACAGCTCACCACCGCGGATGGGGTAATGAACCACATGCAACCGCGGCCCCAGCCACAAACCCATGCCGTCACCGCGCCAAACGGGTGGCAGTTGATCGCGTTGCAACACACTGCGGTAAGCCCAATGGCCGCTGGGCACCAGCGGTTGCGACCCCCACACTTGTTGACGCACTCGGCTGCTGATGCCATCGGCACCAATCAAGGCCATGCCTTGCATCGGGCCCGAGTGTTCAAAGCCGATTTGCACGCCTTCATCAAGGGGCTGCACGGTGTGCAGACTGCTGTTCAAGAGCAAGCTGGATTGGTTCTGTGCTTGCACCGCTTCCAACAGGGTTTGGTGCAAGTCAGCGCGGTGGATGGTGAGGTACGGTGCGCCGTAACGGTGCACGAAGTCGTCGCCCATCGCCATTTGGCCCAAGCTGCGGCCGTCCAAGGCGTTGCGCACTTCAAGGTGACTGGGCACAAAGCCGCGCTGTGCCAACACGTCTTTCAAGCCCCAGTCGTGCAAACGCTTCATGGCGTTCGGGCCCAAGCCAATGCCTGCACCCACCTCGGTGAAGGTCTCTGCTTGTTCAATCAATTGGCTGGTGGTGCCCACACGGCCCAAGGCCAGTGCGGCGGCCAAGCCGCCTATGCCGCCTCCGGCGATCAGTACATCTCTCATGCGGTCATGCTAGCAAACGAAAATGTCAGGCCCCATACAGTTTGAAACAGGCGTCCAACTGGGTGCGCCAAGCTTGTTTTTGGGGCTCGGGCACAAAGCTGGCTTCGAAACTGTTGCACGCCAATTGGTACGCATGGGTCGCAGTCAGGGGCAGCGCGGCAAAGGTTTGCAGGTAGTTGTCGTTCAAGTAGCCGCCAAAGTAGGCCGGGTCGTCGGAATTGAGCATGACGCACAAGCCTTGGTCCAACATGGCCCCCAGGTTGTGGTCGGCCAAATTGGGGAACACGCACAGTTTTTGATTCGACAAGGGGCAGACCGTGAGTGGGATGCGTTCCTGGGCCAAGCGTTGCATCAGCGCGGTGTCGTGCATGGCTTGCACGCCGTGGTCGATGCGCTCGGCCTTCAACACATCCAAAGCACCCCAGATGTAGGCCGGTGGGCCTTCTTCACCCGCATGGGCCACCACGTGCAAACCCAGTGCGCGGGCTTGTGCAAAGACGCGTTCAAACTTTTCCGGGGGATGGCCTTGCTCGCTGGAATCGAGACCGACGCCAATGATTTTGTCCAAATACGGCTTGGCCTCTTGCAAGGTTTGCAGTGCGTCTTCTTCGGACAAGTGCCGCAGAAAACACATGATGAGTGAAGCGCTGATGCCCAACTTGGTTTGGGCATCCACACAAGCGCGGTGCAAGCCATTGATGACCGTGGCCATGGGCACCTGACGTGCGGTGTGGGTTTGGGGATCGAAGAACAACTCGGCATGCACCACGTTGTCGGCTTGGGCTTTCAAAAAGTAAGCCCAGGCCATGTCGTAGAAGTCAGGCTCGTGCAGCAACACGCTGGCACCAGCGTAGTAAATATCGAGGAAGCTTTGCAAATCGGTGAAGGCATAGGCTGCACGCAGCACGTCCACACTGCTGTAAGGGATCTGTACCTGGTTGCGCTTGGCCATCTGAAAAATCAACTCAGGTTCGAGTGAACCCTCGATGTGCATGTGCAATTCGGTTTTGGGCATGGCCCGCAGCAAGTCGGGCAAACGCTCAGGGGATACAGCCGCGAAATTCATTCAACACACTCCAAACGTGATGCCCAGCTGTTGCAACAACCGGCGGTAAGCGGCGGAACCTTTGTCCACCGCGACGAAGGATTCTGCCCCAGCTTGCAAGGGCAACAACTGCGGGCGCTGGGACTCCAGCACCGGCTTGTCTTGCAAGAAGATGGTGTTTTGAAAGTCCAAAACTTTCTCGGGCGCGACCTCAAAATCGGCGATCGCCATGCGAAACCAGACCCGGCTTTGGTTGGCGCTGATGGGTTGGATGAACAAGGCGATGGATTCTTCATAGCCGGGTTTGACACCGCTGTCGGCGCCCGGCACTTTGGTCAGCACCGCCGCATAGGGGTGCGCCACCTCGTAGGTGTAGGCCACCATCGCGCCCCCAGAGGACAAGGCACTGGATTGCGGTTGCCACGCTTGCGCGTTGACCAGCTTGAAGCCGTGCGCGGTGGCTTGCACCTGGTAGTCGGGAATCTGCGTGTGCTGGGCGTCGCCCAACCAACCCTCGTGCACAAAGCTGAAATGCGCCATGTCCAGAAAGTTTTCGACGATGCGCGGTGCACTGGTGTTCACCATATACGGCCCGGCGTTGAGCTTGCGCAAACCACTTTGCGCTTCGGCGTTGAACGGTGGCAGGTCGTGCCCGTCTGAAGACAAACACACCCAGAGCAAGCCATAGGCTTCCCGCACCGACAAGGGCCGCGCTTGTTGCGCTTGACCGGGTTGAAAGTCGGGCATGGCCGGCACATGGGTGCACGCGCCTTGGCCATTGAAGATCCAGCCGTGGTAGGGGCATTGCAACTGGCCTTGGCAAACGCGGCCCAACGACAGCTGCGCACCGCGGTGTGGGCATTGGTCGTGCAAGCCTTGCGCTTGGCCTTGGCCGTCGCGCCACAGCACCAAGGGCTGTTCAAGCAAGTGCACCGACAGGGGTTGGTCGGTCAGGGCATGGGCATCGGCGACCGGATGCCAAAGATGGTGTTCAATCGTTTTCACGGCGGCCTTTGGGCAGGTAATGTTGATGGCTGGGCACCCACGCTTGGTAGGCCTCGATCCAATTGCGGGCGACGCGTTGCTGGGCCTCAGCCAAGCCAATCTCGCCCTTGCAAACCATTTTGTAGACCACGAATTCGAGGTCGTTTTTTTGATCCGCACCCCATGCACCTGAACGCGGCTGCGGCCACAGGTTTTTCGGGTTGTGGGGATCCCCACCGATGTTCAAGGGAATCAGGTGGTCTTCTTCATAATTTTGCGGGTTGCGGTCCGCGTAGCGGTATTGGCGCAGTTGCTCGCGCTTCAAACGGTTGGTCTCGCGTTTGTCGGGGCGCACCGTGGCGGTGTAACCCTTCACGCAAACAGTCGATTGCAGGTTTTGCGGTGTCACGCTGGGATCGATGGCACCCGGTGTGAGCGCGGGGTTGGGCAAGGCGAGTTTGTTCAAGCCTGTTTGCGCATTGCGCAGGTCTTGTGCCCAGACACCACCAGCGACAAGCAGCGCGGCCGGTAGCCACCAAAAAAAGGCTGCCCGAGGGCAGCCTTTTTGGTTCAAGCCAGTTTGCTTGACAACAAGCATTACTTGCTGCCGGGCACTTTGCCTTCCACGCCTTTGACGTAGAAGTTGACGCCGCTCAAGAATTTGTCGTCAGCGACTTCATCTTTCTTCAGCAGGGTTTTGCCAGTGTTGTCCAGCAAAGGACCTTTCCAAATGGCGAAGGTGCCGGCTTTCAAACCTGCTTTGACTTCGTCGATTTTGGCTTTGGTGTCGGCAGGCACGTCTTCAGCGATAGAGACGATGTCGATCGCGCCTTCTTTCACGCCCCACCACACGCCGGTGCCACCAACCCATTTGCCTTCCAAGGCTTCACGGGTGGCGTGGATGTAGTAAGGAGCCCAGTTGATGACGCTGGAAGCCAAGTGGGCTTTGGGGCCGTAGGCGGTCATGTCAGAGTCCCAACCGAAAGCGCGCTTGCCTTTTTCTTCAGCTGTTTTCAACACGGCAGGTGAATCGGTGTTTTGGAACAGGATGTCAGCGCCGCTGTTGATCAGCGAGGTGGCGGCTTCGGTTTCTTTGGGTGGATTGAACCACTCGTTGACCCAGACCACTTTGGTTTTGACTTTGGGGTTGACCGACTGTGCACCCAAGGTGAAGGAGTTGATGTTGCGAACCACTTCAGGGATGGGGATGGAAGCGACGACGCCCAGGGTGTTGGACTTGGTCATCTTGCCAGCGATCACACCAGCCATGTACGCGCCTTCATAGGTGCGGCTGTCATAGGTGCGCATGTTGGGCGCTTGTTTGTAGCCGGTGGCGTGTTCGAATTTCACGTCAGCGGTGTCAGCAGCGACTTTGAGCATGGGCTCCATGTAACCAAAGGTGGTGCCAAAAATCAGCTTGTTGCCTTGGGAAACCATGTCGCGGAAATTGCGCTCGGCGTCAGCAGACTCGGACACGTTTTCAGTGAACGAGGTTTTGATCTTGTCGCCGAATTCGGCTTCCAAAGCTTTGCGAGCGTTGTCATGCGCGAAGGTCCAACCGCCGTCACCGACAGGGCCCACATAGGCGAATGCAATTTTCAAAGGCTCAGCTTTGGCAGCGGCCGCAGCAGGTGCGGGTTTTGGTTCTTCCTTTTTACCGCAGCCCACCATCAGGGCGGCAGAAACCAGGCCCAATGCAGCTGCACGGAACCAAGTACGTTTGTACAAATCTGTCATGAAAAGTCCTTTATCAAAGTAAGGCGGAGGTTGAAAGACCCGAGATT
This sequence comes from Comamonadaceae bacterium, assembly GCA_947448745.1. Lineage (GTDB taxonomy): Bacteria > Pseudomonadota > Gammaproteobacteria > Burkholderiales > Burkholderiaceae_C > Limnohabitans. Next base: position 4,597 of record CANFOQ010000002.1, on the reverse strand, counting down.
ATGACCTTTTGACCAGCGTCGTCTCAGGATTGGGAAAAACGGCATCAAGAACCGGGGTAGAACGGTTTGCCCAAAGAGGCCGGCATGTTGACCCGGATCCACTGGGGGTTGCGAGAAATCAGCGCCAGGACGACGATGGTGGCCAAGTAGGGCAGCATGCTCAGGAACTGGCTGGGCACGTCCACGCCGGTGGCTTGCAAATGGAACTGCAACATGGTGACGCCACCGAACAAATAAGCGCCTAGCAACACCCGCGCGGGCCGCCAGGTGGCGAAGGTGGTGAGCGCCAAGGCGATCCAGCCCTTGCCCGCAATCATCCCCTCCACCCACAACGGGGTGTAGATGATGGAAATATAGGCACCTGCCAAGCCGCACAATGCGCCCCCGGTGACCACTGCACCAAGGCGGATGCCACGCACCGAGTAGCCCAAGGCATGGGCCGATTGCGGCGACTCGCCCACCGCCCGCAGCACCAAGCCGGCGCGGCTGCGCTCGAGGAACCAAATCAGGGCGATGGTGAACAAGATGACCAGATAGACCATCGGGTGTTGCTGAAACAGCGCGGGCCCCAACAGCGGCACATCGGCCAAACCAGGCACTTCAAAGTGCATGCGTTCGGGCAGTTTGGCTTGCACATAGCCGGTGCCTACAAACGCGGAGAAGCCCACGCCAAACAGGCTCAGGGCCAAGCCGGTGGCGTATTGGTTGGTGTTGAGGCCAATCACCAAGGCACCAAAAATCAAGGCCAACAAGGCCCCAGCACCCATGCCAGCGGCAAAGCCCAGCACATCGCTGCCGGTGTGCACCACGGTGGCGAAACCGGCGATGGCCGCGCACAGCATCATGCCCTCGGCCCCCAGGTTGACGATGCCGGCTTTTTCGTTGATCAGCAGCCCCAGGGCGGCGATGGCCAACACCGTGCCCGCACTCAGCGTGGCCGCGATTAACAATGCATACGATTCCATCACGCCACCTCCACACGCTTGGGCGCCCAGCGCAAGCGGTAATTCATCAAGACATCACAGGCCAACAAGCTGAACAGCAACAGCCCTTGGAACACACCGGTGAGGGATTTGGGCAGGCCCAAACGGGACTGGGCCAACTCGCCGCCGATGTAGAACATGCTCATCAACACCGCCGAAAACACCATGCCCACCGGGTGCAAGCGTCCGACGAAGGCGACGATGATGGCCGCAAAGCCATAGCCCACCGGCACATACGGTGTGAGCTGGCCGATCGGGCCAGCCACCTCCAGGGCACCGGCCAAACCAGCTGCACCACCAGACACCAACAACGCCAGCCAAATGGCGCGGCGTGAAGAAAAACCTGCATAGCGGGCGGCATGCGGGGCCAAGCCACCAATTTGCTGGGCCCAACCGGCGCGGGTGCGGAACAAAAACACCCACATCACCGCTGCGCCCAACAAGGCCAAGAGCACCCCGATGTTGACGCGCGAGCCTTTGAACAAACGCGTAATTTGGGTGGCCGCCTCGAAGGTTTTGGTTTGCGGGAAGTTGTAGCCCAAGGGGTCTTTCCAAGGGCCATACACCAGGTACCCCAACACCAGAATGGCCACATACACCAGCATCAGGCTGACCAAAATTTCGTTGGCATGAAAGCGGTCACGCAAGAACGCGGTGAGTCCGGCCCAGACCATGCCGCCAAGCACCCCGGCCAACAACACCGGCACCACCATCCAGCCGCTGCTGGTTTTGTCGGCCAGCAACGCAATGCCAGAGGCAAACACCGCGCCCATCACATACTGGCCTTCAGCGCCGATGTTCCACACATTGGAGCGAAAGCACAGGGCCAAGCCCAGCGCGATGATCAGCAAGGGCGTGGCTTTGACCACCAACTCGCCCAAGGCATAAGAGCTGCGAATGGGTTCCCAGAAAAACACCCCCAAGCCTTGCACCGGGTCTTTGCCCAGCGCCAAGAACAACACCACCCCAATCACCACGGTCAGCACCAAGGCCAAGATGGGCGAGGCCATGCGCCAAAAGCCCGAAGGCTGAGGACGAGCTTCAAGTTTCAACATGTCAGTTCACCATTTCTTCTTGTTGGTCCCACAAGCCACTCATCCAACTGCCAATCAGGGCCACGTTGGCGTCGGCCCGGTGGATCGAGGGCGACAAACGGCCTTGCGCGATGACGTGCATGCGGTCTGAGAGTTCAAACAACTCGTCGAGTTCTTCACTGACCACCAACACCGCACAACCGGCGTCGCGCAGCGCCAGCAAGGCGGCGCGGATTTGCGCCGAGGCCCCCACATCCACACCCCAGGTGGGTTGCGAAACGATCAGCAACTTTGGGGCGGCGTCGATTTCGCGGCCGACGATGTACTTTTGCAAATTGCCACCCGACAGCGACTGCGCCAGCGCATGGGCGCCACCGGCCTTGACCTTGTAGCGGTTGATGATGGATTCGGCCTGGGTTTTGAGGGCGTTCATGTCGATCCAACCCACCCCGTTGATGGCGTCGGACCGGGTGAGCAACAGGTTGTGCGCCAAGCTCAAGCTGGGGACAGCACCCCGACCCAAGCGTTCGTCCGGCACAAAGTACAAGCCCATGGCCCGCCGCTGTGTCGGGCCTTGCGTGCCCACTGAATGACCCAACAAGCGGATGCTGTCGGCGGGGGCGCGGGTGTCCTCACCGCTGAGGGCATACAGCAGCTCGCGCTGGCCATTGCCGGAGACCCCGGCGATGCCCACAATTTCTCCTTGGCGCACTTGCAAATCCATGGGCGACAGGTTCATGCCGAACGGGTCTTGGCGGGCCAGTTGCAGTTGCCGCACCTCCAGCACCAAGGATCCGGGTTGGCTGGTTTTGTGGTCCAGCGCAGGCGGCTCGCTGCCAATCATCATTTGGCTCAAAGAGGCATTGGTTTCTTCGCTGGGGATGCATTCGCCGCTGACACGACCGGCCCGCAGCACGGTGCAATGGGTGCACAGCGCACGAATTTCATGCAGCTTGTGGCTGATGTACAAAATGCTGCAACCTTCGGCCACCAACTGGCGCAGCACGGCAAACAGTTTGTCCACGGCTTGCGGGGTCAACACCGAGGTGGGCTCGTCCAGAATCAACAATCGCGGCTCACACAACAAGGCGCGGATGATTTCCACGCGCTGCATCTCGCCCACGCTCAAGGTGTGCACCGGCCGCTCGGGCTCGATGTCCAGGCCATAAATGGCGGCTTTGTCGCGGATGCGTTGGGTCACCTCGGCCAAGGACAGGCTTTTGTCCAAACCCAGCCAGACGTTTTGCGCCACGCTGAGGGTGTCGAACAAGCTGAAGTGCTGGAACACCATGCTGATGCCCAATTGCCGGGCCTGCTGGGGGTTGCGAATGCGCACCGCTTGGCCCTGAAAGCGAATGTCGCCTGCATCTGGTTGCACCGCACCAAAAATGATTTTCATCAGGGTGGACTTGCCCGCACCGTTTTCGCCCAAAATGGCATGAATCTGACCCGGCATCACTTCCAAGGAAATGTTGTCGTTGGCCAGCACGGCGGGGTACTGTTTGCGAATGCCTTTGAGGCTCAGCAATGGAATCGGGCTCATGCCGTTGGCTCCCAAGGGTTTTTTGGCGTCAAAATCTGCATCCAATCACTGTACTCAATTTTCATGACCATCCCTCACTTAGACCTGATTTTTAGAAACACAAAGAATTCAATTCCGAATGTATCGCCGAACCGCACCCTGTTGGACATTTTGCGCGAAGACCTGCGTGCCACCGACGTCAAGGAAGGTTGTGCCAGTGGTGACTGCGGCGCTTGCATCGTGGTGATTGGCCACGGCCCCCAAGCGCACACGGTCAACAGCTGCATCCGCATGGCGCATTCTGCCCACGGTTTGCAAGTCACCACGGCCAGCGACTTGCCCACCGATGGTCAACTGCACCCCGTTCAGCAGGCCATGTTAGACCACCACGCCAGCCAGTGCGGTTTTTGCACCCCCGGCTTCGTCATGAGCCTGTACGACCTCTACAACCGCGCCAAGGGCCAAGCGGTCACGCGCGAAGAAGCCATGGAAGCCATCTCGGGCAATTTGTGCCGCTGCACCGGCTACCGCCCGATCTTGGACGCGGCCTGCGCCATGCACCTGTACCCAGCCCCCGCACCGCGCCCCCAAGTCAAAACCGGGCCCGACCAGCGCGACCCCCTGAACCCGCATTACGCCCTGCCCACCTCCTTGGCCCAACTGTTGCCTTTGCGGGCCCGCTACCCCCAAGCGCAGTTGATGGCCGGTGGCACCGACGCCGGTTTGTGGGTCACCCAACAGCACCGCCGCTTTGACCAGGTGATCGACCTGACCCGCGTGGCCGAGCTGAAAAAAGTGGAAAACCACCCCCACCACTTGGCCATTGGCGCGGCGGTGAGCGTGCACGACGCGTTCGCGGCGCTGGCCCAACGCCGCCCCGAAGTGACGCATTTCGCCCACCGTTTTGCCGGTCGTCCGGTGCGCCAGTCCGGCACCATCGGCGGCAATGTGGCCAATGGCTCGCCCATTGGGGACAGCATGCCGCTGTTGATCGCCTTGGGGGCGCAGGTGGTGCTGATGGCCTTCCGCCAAGGCCGCATGGTGTCGCGCCATGTGCC
>CANFOQ010000001.1 GCA_947448745.1 Comamonadaceae bacterium | reverse complement strand
TTGGTGACGCCAATGCGCTCGGCAAACAGTTGCAAGCTCTCGGGTGTGTAGCCACGACGGCGCAAACCGACGATGGTGGGCATGCGCGGGTCGTCCCAGCCGCTGACTTTGCCCTCGGTCACCAGTTGGGCCAGCTTGCGTTTGCTGGTGATGACGTAGGTGAGGTTCAACCGTGCAAACTCGTATTGCTTGGGTGCAGGCGCGGCCAACAAACCCGACACTGCGCTGCCATCAGGCAGCGTGGCGGCTTGCGACAAGCGCTCCATCAGCCAATCGTAGAAAGGGCGTTGGTCCTCGAATTCCAAGGTGCAAATGCTGTGGGTGATTTGCTCCAGCGCGTCTTCGATCGGGTGGGCAAAGGTGTACATCGGGTAGATGCACCATGTGTCACCAGTGTTGTGGTGTGTGGCGCGGCGAATGCGGTAGATGGCCGGGTCACGCAGGTTGATGTTGGGCGAGGCCATGTCAATTTTGGCGCGAAGCACAGCGGCACCATCGGCCAACTGGCCGTCGCGCATCTCGCGAAAGCGGGCCAAGTTCTCGGCCACGGACCGGCTGCGGAAGGGGCTGTTGACGCCGGGCTTGCCAAAGTCGCCCCTGTTGAGGCGCATTTCATCAGCCGTTTGTTCGTCCACATAAGCATGGCCGGTTTGAATCAAATGCTCGGCGGCGCGGTACATGAAATCGAAATAGTCGCTGGCTTGGTAGGGCGCACTTCTTCCAGGTGTTTGGCCCGGTTGGCGCCAGTCAAAGCCCAGCCATTTCACCGCATCAATGATGCTGTTCACATACTCGGTGTCTTCTTTTTCGGGGTTGGTGTCGTCAAAACGCAGGTGGCACACGCCGCCGTAATCACGCGCCAAACCGAAGTTGATGCAAATGCTTTTGGCGTGGCCCACATGCAAATAGCCGTTGGGCTCGGGCGGAAAGCGGGTGCGGATTTTGGCGGGGTCGGGTGCGCCTTGGGCATGGTGTGCTGCGTCCCCGGGGCTGCCGGCCCAGCGGCGGCTGGCATAAGTGCCTTGGGCCAAGTCGGCCTCGATGATTTGGCGCAAAAAGTTGCTGGGTTTGTGTTCTTCGGGTGTTGCTGGGGCGGCAGGATTGGTCATGCAGTGATTTTAGGGGGCGGCGCTCAGGCTTGACCGGCTGAGCTGTGATATGTATCATGCCATATACCAATGTGTTTTGGAGTCACCATGCCTTCTGTTGCCAAAGTTTTCACCACCGGGCGAAGCCAAGCCGTGCGCTTGCCCTTGGAGTTTCGGTTTGATGTGGCCGAGGTTTACATTCGCCACGACCCCGCCACGGGCGATGTGGTGTTGTCACGCAAACCGAATGATTGGCAAGGCTTATTGGATGCCGTCGCCTTGAACGCCAGTGAAGACCTGTTGATCGAACGTCGCCAAACCAGTGCAAGGCGCGATCCATTTGATGTTGTTGAAAAATGACCCAGCGTTATTTGTTGGACACCAAAGTCATCAGCCACATCATGCAAGGGCGCGACACCAAACTGTTGGCGCGATTGGCCAAGTTAACCATTGGTCAAGCGGTCATTTCAAGCGTCACGTTGGCTGAAATTGAATATGGCATTCAACGCCGAGATTCTTCAGAAAAATTGCGGTACGCATTGACGCAAGTGCTGCTTCGCATGGATGTGCTGCCTTGGGATGCTGCCGCTGCCACGTGTTACGGCGAGTTGTGCAGCAGTTTGGAAGCGCAAGGGATCAACTTGAGCGACTTTGACATGATGATTGCCGCCCATGCCCTGTCTTTGAAGTTGACCTTGGTGAGCCGTGACAAAGCTTTCAAGCAGATTCCAAAGCAGCGATTGAAGCTGGAAGTGTGGTGACTTGCAGCGCTTGGCGCTTCTAAAGCCAGCCTAGCCACTCATGCCAAACCAAGTTGCCCAAGTAACGCGAGGGCAACAGGGTGAAACCACCCGCAATCACGCAAGCCCCCACATAAAGCGACTTCATGGTGATGCGGTGCGTGACGACGTCTTTTTGTGCGAGCGCTTTGAAGGCCACCCACAAACTGACCACGGTGACCGGTATCAGCAAGTGAATGGCTGTGAAGCCGTGCACATTGGGTAAATTGAAATCAAGAATGAAACAAGCGGTGAAAGCTGCGAGCAACATGAGGGTGACATAGGCATAGCCCATGGCGCGATGCAGCCAAGGGCGCTGCGTTGAGCCCATGCGAGCCCACAGCGCAAAGGGTCCAAGGACGACTGCGCCGAGGGCTGCAGTCATGTGAACGGCGATCAGGGGTGTGAGTTGCATGGGTTTGACTATCACTCGTTTGAGATAAACCACTCAAAAGGGCCCAATTACCGGCTCTCAATCTTTGATGAAATGATCACTTGATGAGCGGGCTAGCAAATCGTGCATCCGTATTGAGACTGGTGTCCGTCAGCGTTTTTAAAAACGCGACGATATCAGTTTGTTCTTGAGCTGTCATATTAATACCACCTACTGGCAGTCGATTGTCACGTGCAGTGCCAGCCTGAATTCCACTTGTGTAATGCGCGAGTACTTGCTCCAGACTGTTGAAACGACCATCGTGCATGAATCGACCGGACAGCTCGACATTTTTGAGAGAAGGCGATTTGAAGACGACTGTTTCGTTGAGGTCCAAGCCGTTGCTTCTTGAATTGCGGTCCAGCGCAAAAGTAGGGGGTTCGTGACACCCGGCACATCCTTTTCCAGCGGGTGGTCCGCGCATGAACAATGCTCGTCCGTTCTCCTCTGAGGCGCTGAATCGGTTGGCGGCAGGAATATTCACCCCTGCAAGTGAAAGACCAAAATTGGCGTTTGAATTGACATTGCCATTGGCTGCATAAACCACGGCGTAAGCACGGTCCCATTTGCTATCTGAGGAGATCATGCTGCGCTCAAACTGCGCCAGGGCATTCTCGATTCTGGCCTGTGTGATTGCACTGTCCCCATAGACCCATGCAAACAACTCGGGGTAATAAGGTAGCGCTTGCATTTTGGTGATCAGCGCGGCCAGACCACCATGGGTTGCATCAAACCCCATTTCAATGTCGTTCTGAATAGGGTCTGTTGCTTGATCTTCGATGCTGGTCGCACGCTTGTTCCAAAACATGCTGCTTCCCCGGTAGAAAGCAATATTGCCTAAGCGCATCGCGTGAGCCGAGGTGGATCCTCCGGCAAAGCCCGTGCTGAATCTGTTTTGATCGACGAAACCATTCGACTGAGCATGGCAAGAAGCACAGGACTTGGTGTCGTTGAAGCTGAGCCGCGCATCATTGAACAACACGCGACCGAGTGTCGCCCCTTTGTTGGTCATGAGGTTGTCATTGGTTTGATTGGAGGTGGCTAAGACTGTTGCATCGTAGTGGGCAGGCAAGGTGGGCGCGGTGTAATTGAGAAGGGAGGTTAAATTCAGGTTGGTATAGAGCGCAACGTTGGGATAACTACTGGAGCTGTTGGTTCCCCCGCCGCAGGCCACCAGCCCCAAAACTGGAAAAAACAAAGTTATTAACGAAAAAAATAATTTCATCGAGGTAATTATTGAAATTAACTAATTCAATCATGCCATATTGAATCACCCCTGTTCCACTGAGACTTCATGCGCCTCAAACCTCGCAATTGGAATACCCCGATAAACCTGATCCATCAATTCGCGTGGGGTAACGATGCGCATGGATTGAACTGCATACATGGCCAACAACACTTTATCGCCGGTGACAAAATAAGCTGCACCGGTTTGCACCGCATCGGCCAGCACCCAGCCGTCATCGGGGTCGGCGCAAGGCACAGGCTCTACTGCTTTGGGGGACACATTCAGCAACTCTGCAATTTGAGCCAATTGAGCTGCAACCACAACGGCAGGAAAACCCATTTTGTGGCGAAGAATACGGGCCGTTTCGCCAAGCACGGTCTCGCTGATGAACACCTGCTTGTTCGAGACTTCTTGAATTTGAAACACCAACTGCCGACACAGCGCCGAGCCACGCAGTGCTGAAACCAGGACGTTGCTGTCAACAAATACTTTCATGGCTTGGAACTGTGACTGCGGTTGATCTCGCGGCGCTCTTGCCGGTAGGCATCGCACAGCTTCATCACATCCTCATCCGAGTAAACACCTGCGGCCAAAAAGTGAGGTGCCAAAGGTGTGGCGGCCGCTTCCCATTGAAGTTTGAACACATGGGCTTGCAATGCTTGTCTTGCCAGCTCGCTTTTGCTGGTGCCCGTTTGTGCGGCCAAGCTGGCCAGTTGGGCGTCGAGTTGCGCATCCAGGCGCAAAGTGAGCATGCTCATGGAGACTCCTTTGTTTGTATGACATCGTAATACAACTTGTTTTAAGCATCAATTTAAAGATCTTCAGAAATTCACAGATTAAAATAATTCCAATTTATTCAAAAGGATACGCCGTGGACTTCATGTTGTTATTCAAAGCGGCCGTCATGGGCGTGGTGGAAGGGTTGACCGAGTTTCTGCCCATTTCTTCCACCGGCCACCTGATCTTGGCGGGTGCCTTGCTCGGCTTTGACGACGAGAAGGCCAAGGTGTTCGACATCGCCATTCAAACCGGTGCCATCTTGGCGGTGGTCATCGTCTATTGGGAAAAAATCTCCAGCACCGTGGTGGCGCTGCCTTCGCAGCGCTTGGCGCGTCGCTTTGCCTTGAATGTGCTGATCGCCTTTGTGCCAGCCGTGGTCTTGGGCCTGTTGTTTGGCAAGGCCATCAAAGCGCATTTGTTCACGCCGGTGGTGGTGGCGTCCACCTTCATCATTGGCGGCTTCATCATCTTGTGGGTAGAAGGTTGGGGCCGCAAGCCTTTGCACGATGGCCACCCCGATGACCACGTGCGCATCGTCAACGTCGAAAGCATGACGCCGAAAGACGCATTGAAAGTGGGCTTGGTGCAATGCTTGGCCATGGTGCCGGGCACCAGCCGCAGCGGGGCCACCATCATTGGTGGCATGTTGCTGGGCCTGAGTCGCAAGGCTGCCACCGATTTCTCGTTTTACCTGGCCATCCCCACACTGATTGGCGCGGGTGTTTACAGCCTCTACAAAGAACGTGCGCTGCTCAGCATGGCCGACTTACCGCTCTTCACTGTGGGCTTGGTGTTCTCGTTTCTGAGCGCTTGGGCTTGTGTACGCTGGTTGCTGCGCTACATCGCGACGCACAACTTCGTGGTGTTCGCCTACTACCGCATTGCTTTCGGCGTGTTGGTTTTGGTCACGGCCTACAGCGGCTTGGTGGTCTGGCAGCCTTAGTTTTTCACCACCACAGGACCCAGCATATTCAAAATGGCAGCTTCCACCGCTGCGGCGGTGGCCACCGGGCTTTCCATCGGCACCAAGTGCGTGCCATCGATGATGGTGATGCGCCCCTTGGTGACCCGCTTGGTGAAGTCGCCACCGGCAATCCGCATTTCACGCGAATGCCTTGCTGCCACCAAACTCACCGGGCACTTCAGGGGATGGCGCTTGACGATGCGCTCCAGGTTGTGCGGCACGCTGTTGTAAATCTGGGTTTCAATGTCGCGCGAAAAACTTAAAACGCGTTGCACTTGACCGTCCACCTCGGCTTCTTCGGTGCCCTGTTGGACGTAGTCTTCCAGCACCTGCGGGTGCCAGCGGGCGAATTGTTTTTTGCTGGCAAAGTGCGCCCGCACCTCGGCCAGGTTGGCCCACACATGGCGGCGTTTCTGGCTCACCGCACCGGGTGAAAATTTCTTTGTCAGCGACAGCTTTTTTGACAGCTGCAACACATGGGCTTGCCACCCGGCCACGGCCGGTGCATCCACCATCACCACAGCATGAGCGAGTTCGGGCTGCAAGGCAGCCAACATCAAACTCAGCATGCCGCCCAAGGAGTGCCCCACCAACACCACGGGGCCGTTGTGCGCGGCCACCAAAGGCTGGGCAAAGGCCAGCAGTTCTTCCACCAAATGCGGCCAATTGCTACTGACCGGATAAGCCGGGTTGTGGCCGATTTTTTCAAGCGAATGCACTTGCAAACCTCGACGTCGCAATTCATTCAACATCACCATGTAGGTGCTGGCCGGAAAACTGTTGCCATGAAAAAAAAGCACCAGCGGTGTGCCGCTGGGTGTGGGTCTTGCAAGCGCTGGGGTCATGTGAGTTTCTTCAAGGCGTACAGCGCGTCCAGCGCTTCGCGGGGGGTGAGGCTGTCGGGGTCGAGTTGATTCACTGCAGCTTGCAACGGGCTGGGGCCGCTGTCCAAACTGTCAGGCGGCTCGGCAAACAAATCCACTTGGGCGCGGCTGGCTTGGGCATCGGTTTCCAAAGCAGACAAGGCATGTTTGGCATGGTTCAACACGGCGGTGGGCATGCCGGCCAAACGCGCCACTTGGATGCCATAGCTCTTGCTGGCAGGACCAGCTTGAATCTCGTGCAAGAACACCACGTCGTTGCCGCTTTCCGCGGCACTCACATGCACATTGACAGCGGCACGGTGGCTGGCCGCGAACTCGGTGAGCTCGAAGTAGTGCGTGGCAAACAAACTGTAGGCCTGTGTTTTGTCGTGCAAATACGTGGCAATGCCGCTGGCCAGAGCCAGGCCGTCAAAGGTGGAGGTGCCGCGCCCAATTTCGTCCATCAGCACCAGGCTTTGCGGCGTGGCGTTGTTCAAAATTTGAGCGCCCTCGGTCATCTCCAACATGAAGGTGGATTGCGCATTGGCCAGGTCGTCAGCCGCGCCAATGCGGGTGTGGATGGCGTCGATGGGCCCCAATCTGCAAGCGCTGGCAGGCACATGGCTGCCCATGCTGGCCAACAACACAATGAGGGCCACTTGCCGCATGTAGGTGGACTTGCCGCCCATGTTCGGGCCGGTGATGATTTGCATGCGTTGCGCTGGGCCCAGTTGCGTGTCGTTGGCAATGAAGCTGCCACCGGTTTCAGCCAAACGCGACTCGACCACGGGATGACGGCCTTGCGTGATGCTGATGCCGGGCGTGCTCACCAACTCGGGGGCGCACCAGTTCAGCGTCAAAGCGCGTTCGCACAATGCGGCCAACACATCCAAGGTGGACAAACCCCAGGCCACTTGTCCCAAGGCAGGAACGAAGGTTTGCAAGCTGTCCAGCAGTTGCTCGTACAGGAACTTTTCACGCGCCAAGGCACGGTCCTGCGCCGACAAGGCTTTGTCTTCAAAGGCTTTCAGCTCGGGCGTGATGAAGCGCTCGGCATTTTTCAGTGTTTGACGACGCCGATAGTCGTCCGGTACGCGGTCGAGTTGACCCTGCGTCACCTCAATGTAAAAACCATGGACCCGGTTGAACTGCACCTTCAGGTTGGCAATGCCGGTGCGTTCGCGTTCACGCACTTCAAGGGCCAATAAAAATTCATCGCCATTGTTTTGAATGCTGCGCAACTCATCGAGCTCGGCGTCAAAACCGTGGTTGATGACGTTACCGTCACGCACCATGGCCGCGGGCTCGGGCAGCAAAGCCGCTTGCAGCAAGGCGGCGCACTCGGGGGGTGCCACCAAGGACGCCGACAAGGTGTTCATCCAAGGCGTTTGCAAAGCCGGTTTCAACAACGCGGGCAAGGCGCTGGCGCGTTGCAAGGCCAAGCCCAGAGCCACCAGTTCGCGCGGCCGCACTTGGCGCAAGGCCATGCGGGCACTGATGCGTTGCACATCGCCCAAACCTTTGAGGGCGCTGCGCAGTTCGCGCCACACGCCCGCGCCATGTTCACCTTGCAAAGCGGCAATGGCGTCTAGGCGTTGCTGGGCCAAGCTGCGTTCGCGTGGTGGCTCCAACAGCCAGCGTTTGAGCAGCCGACTGCCCATGCCGGTCATGCAGGTGTCGAGCAAGGAAAACAAAGTGGGGCTGTCTTCGCCGCGCAAGGTTTGGGTGAGTTCCAGGTTGCGCCGCGTGGTGGCGGGCAAGTCGATGCGTTCTTCGTTGCGTTCCACCCGCACTTTTTGCACATGGGACAGGCTGCGGCCCTGTGTGTGTTCGGCATAGGCCAGCAAGGCAGAGGCGGCGGCATGGGCTTGCACCAGGTCTTGCGCTTGCCACGCCACCAAGCTGGCGGCTTGCAGTTGCTCCAGCAATTTGCGTTGGCCCAAGCTGCTGTCAAAGGCCCAAGCAGGGCGTTCGCTTTTCACGGGGGCGCTGTTCAACAGAGGGCGCAAATGCGGGGGCAACTCGCTGCTGAAAATCACCTCGCTGGGCGCAATGCGGGCTATCCAAGCGGGCAGTTCATCGGCGGCGCATTCGGCCAGTCGCAGCTCGCCTTCGGTCACGCTGAGCCAGGCCAAGCCGCAGCCTTGCGGTTTGCCTGCACGTTCACTGGCATGCACGGCCAACACATAGGCCTCGGTTTTGTCATTCAGGAGTTCGGCGTCGGTGAGGGTGCCGGGCGTCACCACCCGCACCACTTTGCGCTCGACCGGCCCTTTGCCGCCGACTTCGCCTACTTGTTCGCAAATGGCGACGGATTCCCCCAGCTTGATCAGCTTCGAGAGGTAGTTGTCCACCGCATGAAACGGCACCCCGGCCATCACCACCGGTTGCCCGGCCGACTGGCCGCGCTGGGTGAGTGTGATGTCCATCAAGCGGGCGGCTTTTTCAGCGTCTTCAAAAAACAGCTCGTAAAAATCCCCCATGCGGTAGAAAAGCAAGGTGTGGGGAAAGTCGGCTTTGAGGCCCAGGTACTGGGCGATCATGGGGGTGTGGGCCGCCAATGATGCTGGGCTCGTGGACGAGGGTGAAGCTTGAGAACGCAAGGTGGATGCAGCCAAGAGGGGGGTTGATCAGCCCTGTATTGTCACAGCAGGCACCGCTCCCAACGTTGAGCGCCGCTTACAAGCGCAGTTCATTGTCCCGTTCATAGAACATTCAAATGCTTTTCAGGCTCTGTAGATATCAATATTTAACTATTAAGATTGCTTATATTTCAATCTAGGCCATCAAAGGAGCCCTTTGTGAACACCACTCGACTTGAAGCGTTCAGTGACGCTGTATTTGCCATCATCCTCACCATCATGGTGTTGGAGTTCAAAGTGCCGCACGGCGCTGAATTCGAAGACCTGCTGCCACTGTGGCCGGTGTTCATCAGCTATGTGCTGAGCTTTGTGTATGTGGGCATTTATTGGAACAACCACCACCATTTGTTTCACATGGCCAAAAGCGTCAATGGCGCCGTGTTGTGGGCCAACTTGGCGATGCTGTTTTGGTTGTCTTTGCTGCCTTTTGCCACCGCATGGATGGGCGAAAACCATTTCGCGGCCATTCCCATGGCGGTTTATTGCTTTGTGTTGTGGATGTGCGCAGTCACCAGCTTCATCTTGGTGAACGCGATTTTTCGCCACGAAGGTCCTGGTTCAGACTTGCACCAAACCGTGGGCGACACCCGCAAACTCAAAGCGTCTGTGACGCTGTCCACCTTGTCCATGCCCGCGGCTTTGCTGGGCTACCCGCTGGTGGCCGGTCTGATGGTGATCACTGTGGCCGGCATTTGGCTCATGCCCGACCCCCGCATTGAGAAGGCCGTCGTCAAGCACTGAGGTGGCTTATTCGCCGCCTTCTTCAGGGGCTGAAACGCGCAAGGTTTTCAGCGATTCGCTGACCGCGCGTTTTTCTTCGACGCTGGCAAATTTGGAATAAGGCTTGAGCAGACCGACCATTTGCGCGTAGACCTTGGGGTTGGCCGCCATGCATTCGCGCTGGTGCAGGTAGTCGGCGTCGCCGCTGAAATTGCCCACCAAGCCACCGGCCTCGGTGATCAACAAACTGCCCGCGGCCATGTCCCAGGGTTGCAAGCCGGTTTCAAAAAATCCATCCGAATAGCCCGCAGCCACATAGGCCAAATCGAGCGCCGCAGCGCCTGGGCGGCGCAGACCAGCGGTGCGTTTCATCATGTCGGCCATCACTTTCAGATAGGCCGTGTAGTCGTCTTCGGGGCGAAACGGAAAGCCGGTGCTGATCAGGCATTCTTCCAAGCGGGTGCGTTTGCTCACGCGCAAACGGCGGTCGTTCAAGAACGCACCGCGACCACGTGTGGAGGTGAACAAATCATTGCGGGTAGGGTCGAACACCACGGCTTGCTCTAGTTTTCCACGGCTTTGCAGCGCGATGCTGACGCAGTAAAACGGAAAACCGTGGATGAAGTTGGTGGTGCCGTCCAGCGGATCGATGATCCAAATGTTCTCAGCGTTCGGGTTGCCGCGTGTTTGACCCGACTCTTCGGCCAAGATGCCGTGGTCGGGGTAGGCGGTCAGCAAGGTGTCGATGATGATGTTTTCGCTGGCGTGGTCCACTTCAGTCACGAAGTCATTGGCCATTTTTTGCGACACCCTCACCGATTCGACGTCCAGCGCAGCCCGGTTGATGATGACCCCCGCAGCGCGTGCAGCCTTGATGGCCACGTTGAGCATGGGGTGGATGGAAGAAGAGGAAGCAACGTTCATGGGCGGGGGGTGGCGGCCTTCAAAGCACGCACCAAAGTAGGCGAGGGGAATCCAAAAAAAATGCGCCCGGTAAGACGGGCGGCGACAATCGGCTATTTTAGACCCATGCACACCCGCTTCATCCTCCTTGAAACGAGCCACGCCGGCAACGTCGGTGCCACGGCCCGCGCCATGCGGGTGATGGGCTTTGACGATTTGGTCTTGGTGGCCCCGCGTTGGGCCAATGTGCTGCGCCGCGAGGAAACCATTCAGCGGGCCAGCGGCGCCCTGAACGTGCTGGAAAACGCCCGCATCGTGGCCACCCTGGACGAGGCCTTGGACGGCATGACCCACCTGTGCGCCACGGCCATGACGCCGCGCGACTTTGGTCCGCCCACCCGCTCCCCGCGTGAACACTTCGCCACACTGCCCGACCCCACGGGGGAGGGCGGCATCGCGTTTTTGTTTGGCTCTGAGCGTTTCGGCATGAAAAACGAGGACGTTTACAGCTGCCATGTGGCCCTGAGCATCCCCACCGACCCGAGCTTTGGCTCTTTGAACCTGGCCAGTGCGGTGCAGGTGGTGGCCTACGAATGGCGCTTGGCCTTGGGCGGCTACGCGGTGCAAGAAGCCACTGCCACGCCCAGCCATGCGGATGCCGCCCAAGTCGCCGGCATGTTGCAACACTGGGAGCAGTCCTTGGTCGAGATTGGGTTTCTGGACCCTGCCGCACCAAAAAAACTCATGCCACGCCTGAACCAGTTGTTCAACCGCGCCGACTTGTCGGAAGAAGAAGTCCACATCCTTCGCGGGATTGCCAAGGCCATGAGCCAGTCGGCCAAGGGAAAAAGTTAGACTCTTTGCATGTTTTCAAGAATTCGTGCCGACGCACAAACCATCCTCGACCGCGACCCCGCTGCCCGCGGTTGGTTGGAGGTCCTCACCTGCTACCCAGGCTTGCACGCCTTGCTGTTTCACCGCTTGGCCCATGCTTGCTGGCAAGCAGGTTTTTACTGGTTGGGTCGTTTCATCTCGCACATCTCGCGCTTTTTCACCGGCATTGAAATCCATCCGGCGGCTGTCGTGGGCGAGCGCGTTTTTTTCGACCACGCCATGGGCGTGGTGGTGGGAGAAACCGCCGAAATTGGCGATGGCTGCACCATTTACCAAGGTGTGACGTTGGGTGGCACATCCTTGTACAAGGGCACCAAGCGCCATCCCACCTTGGGCAAGGATGTGGTGGTGGGCGCAGGAGCCAAGGTGTTGGGCGGCTTCACCGTGGGCGATGGTGCCAAAGTGGGCAGCAACGCGGTGGTGACCAAACCCGTGCCCGCTGGCGCTACCGCCGTGGGCAACCCAGCACGCATCATCGAGGCCAAGTCGGATGCTGTGCGTGAAGAAGTGGCCTCCAAAATGGGCTTTTCGGCTTATGGCGTCACCCAAAACGACGACCCATTGAGTCAAGCCATGCGCGGCCTGATCGACTATGCCGCAGAGCAAGACAAGCAAATCGCCATGCTTTGGCAGGCCTTGGAAAAAATAGCGGCTGGCACCGCAAATGCCGACGATTGCGTGCCCCAATTAGCGGCAAAAACTGCCCATTTAGAAATCGAAAAACTCAACAAACTGATCGATTAAACAGCTTTTAGCGGTTCAAATATGGCCTTTGATTTTTCAACGGCACGCTATTGGCATGGAACAGTTCATCAAGCTTTATCCACATCACCTGATGGTGCTTCAACACGATGAAGAAACCTACATGGGTGAACTGGCTTTCAGTGTGGAGCAATACGGCTTGCTGATTGACAACTTCGAGTTCAAACTGCATTTGTTGCAACCCAATGAACATAACGAACATTGGCGCTTTGCTTGTGAGGACCCGACCCAACTTCGCGTACCCAACTTCTTGATGTTTCTCAAGTCGATCGAGCACTATGTTTTTTTGAATCTCAAGTTCTCGCCCCAACACGCTGTGCTCGATGAGGTGGTGCCCAAGAGGAGTTTTCTGTCGTTCAAAAAGCCCAAACCGCAGCCTTTCAGGCTTTATTTCCAAAATTTGTTTTTCGACACCAACACGTCCAAGCTCAAGTGCAAAATAGACTGAACCACGGGCTTGGCTGGCAGCGGATTTCCAGCTTCGAGCCCTGCGTTTCAGGCCACTGGACGAAGGGCTGATTTCGGTCTGAAAGCTTTGCAAAAACCGTCGTGGGTTTGCAAATAAGGGCCGCCGATCAGGTCGATGCAATACGGCACGGCGGCAAAAATACCATCCACCAACACCTGCCCATCCGGGGACTTCAAGCCGCCCAAAGTTTCGGTGATTGATTTGGGTTGACCGGGCAGGTTGATGATGAGCGTCTCGCCGCGAATGACGGCCACTTGCCTGGACAAAATCGCGGTGGGCACAAACCGCAAACTGATTTGCCGCATTTGCTCGCCAAAGCCGGGCATTTCTTTGTCGGCAATCGCCAAAGTGGCTTCCGGTGTCACGTCCCGTTTGGCCGGGCCCGTGCCGCCGGTGGTCAGCACCAAATGACAACCTGCATCCACCAGTTCCACCAGTGTTTGGCTGATCAAGGCTTGTTCGTCGGGGATCAGGCGCGGTTCAAATGCAAGCGGGTTTTGCAAGGCCTGGCCCAGCCAGTCGCGCAGCGCAGGCAGGCCTTTGTCTTCGTAGGTGCCACTGGAGGCGCGGTCGCTGATGGAGACGATGCCGATGCGCACCGTGTCAAAAGGGGTGGTCATGGGTTGAGGGATTCGGAAGTGGTGAGGTGGTCGCGCACGATTTTGAAAATGTCGCGGTAGGCCCGTCCTTGGCGTGGGAACTGACCTTGGGACACAGCGGTTTTGTCGGGCAGGCCATCTTTGCGGGCTTGGCGCACCAAGGCACGCAGTTGTTGGCTATCGGTGTCGGGATGGGCGCTCAGCCACTCGGCCAAAGCGGCGTCGTCTTGCACCAAGCGGTCACGCCAATGCTCGGCCATGTGCAGGGCCAAGGTTTCTTCGGCGCTGCCGTTGTGTTGCACATCCAGCGCAGCACGAATGGCGTGCACTTGCTCCTCATCGAGTTTGCGCATCAGCTTGCCGACAAACTGCATTTGGCGGCGCTTGCCTTCGAAGTTGGTGATTTTTTTCGCTTCGCGGATGGCTTCGTGCAAAGCCTCGGGCACGTGTTCTTGCGCCACCAGTTGCAGCATGGCGTCTGGGCGCAGTTCCAGCAAATCCTCACCCAGTTTTTGCAACTCCGTGCTCTCGCGCTTCATGTCGGTTTTGCTGGATAAATCTTGGCCTTTTTGCTCGCGCTTGAGCTCCAAGTCGAGATCGCTGCCTTCGGCAACAAAATGACCTTTGACGTAATAGCCTTTGGTGGGTTTGCGGGACATGGTGTGTGGTTATAGGTGCCCAAGTATCATAGCTGTCGATATGACCCACACCGTTCACGCTCCCGCCTCCTCGTCCGCCGCCTTGCCAGGTTTCAGCAACAGCCGCGCCCAATTTGAAGCCTTGGTGGATGCGGCCTTGGCCCACGCCAAAAAAATCGGCGCCACCAACGCCGCCGCCGAAGCCTCCGAAGGCACCGGTTTGAGCGTGTCGGTGCGCAAAGGCGAGCTGGAAAATGTCGAGCGCAACCGCGACAAGTCTTTGGGCGTATCGGTCTACCTGGGCAACCGCCGAGGCGGCGCCAGCACCTCGGATTTTTCGCAAGCTGCGATTGAACGCACCGTGCAAGCCGCTTACGACATCGCCCGCTTCACCGCCGAAGACCCGATGGCCGGTTTGCCCGACCCTGATTTGATTTCACACGATCAACGCGATCTCGATTTGTTCCACCCCTGGAGCATCACCAGCGAGCAAGCCGCTGAAATTGCTTTGCGCTGTGAAGCGGCGGCCATGGGCGTGGACAAACGCATCACCAACAGCGAAGGGGCGGCGGTGTCGGCCCAACAAAGCCATTTTTTCAGCGCCCACACGCACGGCTTTCGCGGCGGCTACGCCAGCTCCCGCCACAGCATCTCCGTGGCCCCCATCGCTGGCAAAGGCGATGACATGCAGCGCGACCATTGGTACAGCTCGATGCGCCACGCCGATGAATTGGCCTCGCCTGAAGCCGTGGGCCGCTATGCCGCCGAACGCGCCCTGAGCCGTTTGCATGGCCGCAAAATCCCCACCACCAGTTGCCCGGTGTTGTTTGAATCGCCCTTGGCTGCAGGCTTGTTGGGTGGTTTGGTGCACGCTTTGAGCGGCGGTGCGCTCTACCGCAAAAGCAGTTTTTTGCTGGACTCTTTGGGCACCCAAGTGCTGCCGGCCCACATCCAAGTGCACGAAGACCCATTTGTCATGCGCGGCAAAGGCAGTTCCGCGTTTGACGAAGAAGGCGTCAAAACCTCGGCCCGCCAGGTCATTCGCGATGGTTCAGTGGAGGGCTATTTCCTCAGCAGCTATTCAGCACGCAAACTCGGCATGCGCACCACCGGCAACGCGGGCGGCTCCCACAATCTGGTGCTCAGCTCCAAACTCACCCAAGCCCATGACGACTTGAAAGCCATGCTGAAAAAACTCGGTACCGGCTTGTTTGTCATTGAACTGATGGGGCAGGGCGTGAACTACGTCACCGGTGACTATTCACGCGGGGCCAGTGGTTTTTGGGTCGAGAAGGGTGAGATTGCATTTCCCGTGCAAGAAATCACCATCGCCGGCAACCTCAAAGACATGTTGATGGGCATTCAGGCCGTGGGCGCTGACACCTACAACTACGGCGCAAAAACTGTGGGCTCGGTGCTGATCAACCGCATGAAAGTGGCGGGCGCTTAAGGCCTCACTGTCCTGCCGCTGTTGCCCTGACACGCCAGCGGCCCGACAGCTTCAAGACCTGTGCTTATTGGGTCAGCACCACCATGGCGTTGTTTTGCCAATGGGCCCACAGTTGTTGACCCATTTCAATCGGATCTTGGTGCCGATCGGCATTCGTCACCCAAGCATGCAATGACTGGCCGTTGGTCATCTTCAAGGCATAACTGGTGTAGCTGCCAAAGTACGACAAGCTTTCCACCACACAAGACACGGTGTTCACATCGCCGCCAATGGGGCTTAAAGACAGGTTGATTTTTTCGGGGCGCAAGGCCACGGTGACCGCCATGCCCAAGTGCCCTGAAATGCCGTGGCCCACATGAAAACGGCACACCGCACTGTGAACCACCGCGTGGTCGGGTTGGTCCTCGGTCAGTTCACCTTCGAACAAATTCACATTGCCCACAAAGTCGGCGACAAAGCGGCAGTTGGGGTATTCGTAAACCTCGCTGGGTGAACCAACTTGCAACAAACGTCCTTCGCTCATGACGGCGATGCGATCAGCCATCGTCATGGCCTCGTCTTGGTCATGGGTCACCATCACACATGTCACGCCCACCTGCTTGATGATGTTGACCAGTTCCACTTGGGTTTGTTCGCGCAGTTTTTTGTCGAGTGCGCCCAAGGGCTCGTCCAACATCAGCAATTGCGGCCGCTTGACCAAACTGCGCGCCAAGGCCACACGCTGCTGCTGGCCGCCAGAGAGTTGATGCGGGCTGCGTTTGGCAAAGCTTTGCAACTGCACCAACTGCAAGATGTCTTCCACGCGTTGAGCGAGCTCGTCCTTGCCCACACCATCACGCTTGAGGCCAAAGGCCACGTTCTCCCAGACATTCAGATGCGGAAACAAGGCATAGGACTGGAACATCATGTTCATGGGGCGCTCGTAGGGCGGCAAGTCGGTCACGTCTTGACCCGCCAACCAAACCCGGCCACTGCTGGGTTGTTCAAAACCTGACAGCACCCGCAGCAAGGTGGATTTGCCACAACCCGATGAGCCCAGCAGGGCGAAAATTTCGCCACGTGCAATATCCAAGCTGACGTTGTTGACGGCGACGGTTTCACCAAAACGTTTGGTGATGTGATCGATGCGCAGAAAGGATGGGGTGTCGGACACGGCTGGAGAGGCTCAGGTTGGTGGCTTGGAACGAGGCAGGCTGCCAAAGGGGCCAATTCTAGGCAGGATCAAGGGCCACCCTTTCAAGGGGCACCAGGCAAAGGCACAATGGCGGCGTTCCTCCCTCAAGGCCGCAGACAAGCCTTGGCCACGGCTGACTTTCTCCATTCAAACCATGTCCACCCCTCTTTTTTCATTGGAAGAACGCTTGCAACAACTGCGCGCTCAAGGCGTGCATTCGGTGCTGGCGCAGTTCACCGACATCCTGGGCCAGGCCCGAGGCAAATTGGTGCCCTTGGCCCATGTGCAGCAGCTCATCGATGAAGGCGCGGGGTTCAGTGGACCTTCGATTTGGGGCACGGGCTTGCCGCGCATGGGGCCGCGCTCGGAATACTTTGGCCGCATCGAAGCCCACAGTCTGCAAGCCCTGCCTTGGTGGCCGGGTGTGGCCCGTGCGGTGTGCAGTGGCTATGCCGGTGGCCAGGCGCTTGACACCTGCTCGCGCCAAGTATTGGCCTCGGTGTTGCGTGCTTTGAAGGCACGCGGTTGGACCGCCTGGGTTGGCATCGAGCCCGAGTTTTTTGTGTTTGACAAGGACAGGGCCGATGGTTTGAAACCGGCCGACCCCAGTGATGTGCAGGCCAAGCCGTCCTACGACTTGGCGGTGATGCAACGCCAAGCTGCTTGGCTCGAGAGCCTGCGCAGCCAACTGCAGGCGCTGGATTTTCAGCTGCTGCAAATCGACCACGAGGACGCCAATGGCCAGTGGGAAGTGAACTATGGTTTTGACGAGATGTTGGCCGCGGCCGACCGCTACATGCTGTTCAAGATGACCGCGCAAGCCGTCACCGAACAACACGGCATGGTGTTTTCAGGCATGCCCAAACCCTTGGCCCATGCCCCGGGCAGCGGCTTGCACTTTCACCTCTCGCTCACCGATGCCCAAGGCCGTGCCGTGTTGGCCGACGCGTCTGGGCGGCATGGCTTGTCTTTGCAAGGCCAGCAGTTTGTGGCGGGCTTGCTGCACCATGCGCCCGCCTTGGCGGCGGTTTGTGCCCCCAGCGTCAACAGCTACAAGCGCTTGGCGGCCTCCCAGTCGCAATCAGGCACCACTTGGTCGCCCAACCTGATGGCTTGGGGCGACAACAACCGAACCGCCTTGGTGCGCAGCGTCGCCGGCCGGGTGGAGTGGCGCTTGCCCGACCCCAGCGCGAATATCTACGCCGCCTTGGCGGCCACGCTGAGTGCTGGTCTGTTGGGCATCGACGGGGCCATGACGCCACCGGCGCCGATGGACGTGGATTTGTACGACATGCCTGTGGCACAGCAACAGCAGCACCAACTGCGCCGCTTGCCTGCCGATTTGGGTCAAGCGCTGCAAGCCTTTGGCCAAGACCACGCCTTGCGCCAGGCCATGGGGTCGGCTTTTTCAGAGGTGTATGGGGCGGTCAAACAGCAGGAATGGCAGGAATGGCAGGCCGCTGTGACCGATTGGGAAACCCGCCGCTACGGCGCTTGGTGTTGAAACACCTTTGTCTTCAGGGGCAGAGCTGACAGGCGACAGCCGCCCAAGTCAAGCGGCTTTTTCAAGCGGCGCTTTCAACCCGCCAAGGCAGCTTTCACTGCGGCACTCACCAAGCCCATGTCGGCTTTGCCAGCCAAACGGGTTTTCACGGCGCCCATGACCTTGCCCATGTCGCCGGGGCCAGCCGCACCCACCTCGGCCACGATGGCGGCAACTTCGGCTTGGATTTCTTCGGCGCTCAGTCGCTTTGGCAAATACACCTCGAGCACGCCAATTTCAGCGGTTTCCACGTCGGCCAGGTCTTGGCGTTGGGCGCTCAGGTAGGCGGCCACCGAGTCTTTGCGCTGCTTGATGAGTTTGTCGACGATGGCGATCACCGCCACATCGTCAAGCTCAATGCGCTCGTCCACTTCTTTTTGCTTCATTGCCGCTTGCAGCAAGCGGATGGTGCCCAAGCGCACGCTGTCCTTGGCCCGCATCGCGGTTTTCATGTCTTCGGTGATTTGGTCTTTCAGCGCCATGCTGTGCTCCTCAAGTAAAAAGGCCCGCGCGGACGGGCCGGGCGAGCCTGATCAAGCAATTGCTTGAGCCTGGATCAGTACAGTTTTTTGGGCAACTGCATGCTGCGAACGCGCTTGTAGTGGCGTTTGACGGCAGCTGCTTTTTTGCGTTTGCGCTCGGCAGTGGGTTTCTCGTAGAACTCGCGGGCACGCAAGTCGGTGAGCAAGCCCAATTTTTCGATGGTGCGCTTGAAGCGGCGCAGGGCCACGTCAAAGGGTTCGTTTTCTTTTACACGGATGGTGGTCATTGACAACAATTTTCAAAATGTGCACACCTTGGAAAAGAAGAAGATCGGACTTCAAAACCGTGGCGGCGGTGGTTCCCAACGGGTTGTGGCTGTCGGGGGGTGGCCGTAATCAAGCTCGAAATTATAGCGTTTTAAGGCGCTGGGCCAAAGCCGAGGCACAGGCATGGGCGCTGGACCAGGCCCATTGGAAGTTGTAGCCGCCCAGCCAGCCGGTGATGTCGACCACTTCGCCAATGAAATACAGCCCCGGCTGGCGCGATTCCAGGCTCTGCTGGGACAGCGCTTTGGTGTCCACGCCGCCCGCGGTGACCTCGGCTTTGGCATAGCCCTCGGTGCCGGCAGGCGTGAGGGTCCACTGGCTCAAGGCCTGCGCCAGCTGGTGCAAGGCTTTGTCCGGTGTGTCGGGCAGGGCGCGTTGCCAGGCGCTGTTTTGCGCCACCCAGGTGTCGGCCAATCGCTGCGGCAGCCAGGCCGTGAGGGCGTTGGCCAACTGCTTTTTAGACTGTTGTTTGGCGGCCAGCAAGGCCTCGTCCAAGTCGGTTTGGGGCAATAAATTCAGCTGAATGGGGGTTCCAGGCTGCCAATAACTTGATATTTGCAGCACCGCCGGTCCCGACAAACCGCGGTGGGTGAACAACAAATCCTCCTCGAACACAGGGCGGTGCTTGCCGCTGCCGGTGCTGATGTCCACGGGCAAGGACAAACCGGCCAAGGCCGCGAAGGGCTGCCAATCGGCGGCGTTAAAGGTGAGCGGCACCAAGGCCGGACGCGGCGTCACGACGTTCAAACCAAACTGCTGGGCCAAGCGAAAGCCCAGGTCGGTGGCGCCAATTTTCGGGATGGAGAGGCCGCCGGTGGCCACCACCACGGCCTTGGCGTGCACCTCGCCTTGGCTGGTTTGCGCGGTGTAGCCATGGGCGGTGGCATCGCTGAACTGCAAGCTTTGCAGACTGCATGGTTGCCAACGCGTGACTTTGCCACCCATGGCACCGGCTTCGCATTCGCGCAGCAGCATGTCGATCAGGTCTTGCGCACTGCGGTCACAAAACAACTGGCCCTTGTGTTTTTCGTGGAAAGCGATGCCGTGTTTGTGCATGAGCGCGGTGAAATCGGCGGCGGTGTAGCGGCTCAAGGCACTGCGGGCGAACTGCGGGTTCTCGCCCAAAAAGTGCTTATGCGGCGCACGCGGGTCGATGTCTTTGTTGGTGAAGTTGGCGCGGCCGCCGCCCGAGATGCGGATTTTTTCAGCCACCTTGGTGCTGTGGTCCAGCAGCAGCACCTGCAAACCTTGTTGCGCCGCCACCCCCGCGCAAAACAAACCGGCGGCCCCCGCGCCGATGATCAGCACATCGGTTTGCGTCATGCTTGGTTCAAAAACGCTTCAATGTGCTGTGCCAACAAAGCGGGTTGGTCGTGGTGCATCATGTGACCAGCGTTGTCGATGACCACGGTGCGCAGGTTTTTCACAGCCTGAATCCGCTCGTGGTACTCGGCCAACGTGAAGCGGCCTTTCCACCAAGTGTCCAAGCTGTTGTCGCTGGCTTCCACGTTCAGCACCGGTGCGGTGATGCGCTCGTACATCGCCAAAATTTCTTCCACCCGAAACAAATTGGCGTTCGTCACTTTGTGGGCGGGGTGACCCAATATGTCCCACTCACCTTGGGCGTTGGGCTTGGCCCAATGCTGGGCCAGCCATGCGGCTTTGTGCGTGTCCAAACGCGGGTTGGTTTTCATCAAGCGCTGGGCTACCGCGTCGGCACTGGGGTAGCTGCGCAGGGCTTTTTCACCCACGCGCAAGGCTTTCATTTCGTCCATCCATTGGGCATAGCGGGTGGGGGCTTGCTCGGGTTGGGTGGCAGCCAAACCAAAGCCTTCGAGGTTGATGAGGCGGCGAATCCGCGTGGGCCGAATACCCGCGTATTGCATCACCACGTTGCCGCCCATGCTGTGGCCCAGCAGGTCGATCTCGCCCTCTGCTTGGTAGTGGTCGATCAGCGCATCCAGATCGGCCAAATAGTCGGGAAACCAAAAATTGTCCACCTCGCCGGGGTGGGTCAGGCCATAGCCGCGCCAATCGGGCACCACGATGTGACGGTCCTCGGCCATGGCGTCGATGACGAATTGAAACGAGGCCCCGACATCCATCCAACCGTGCACCATGAAGAGCGTGGGTTGGTGGGCTTGCGGCGTGCCCCATTCGCGCACGTGGTATTGAAGGTGTCGCAGGGGAATAAAACGGCTGAGGGCCTGGCGTTGGACTTGGTACATTCCGTCGATCATAAGGACGTCTCGCATGAAGCCCCAGGCTCTAGACCACCACGCAGCCATGCTGCGGCAGTTTCGCTGGCAGGTCCCGCGTCAAATGAACATCGCGCAGTTGTGCGCCAAGCGTTGGGCCACGCACGACAACGGCCAAGGCGTGGCCGTCATCAGCCACCAAGCCGATGCCCCCGCACGCCAACACAGCTTTGCCCAATTGCAAGCCGGTGCCAACGCCATGAGCCAGCAATTGGCCGCGTTGGGCGTGGAGCGTGGCGACCGCGTGGCCGTGGTGCTGCCCCAGCGTTTCGAAACCGCGGTGGCCTACATGGCGCTGTGGCAAATGGGCGCGGTGGTCATGCCCTTGTCACAGCTTTTTGGCCCCGAGGCTTTGTTGTTTCGCTTGCAAGATGCGCAAGCCGTGTTGGCCGTGGTGGACCACGTTTCTGCCGCCACGGTGCAGGCCTTGCAAGCCGACTGCCCCGCGTTGCAAACCCTGTTGAACGTGGACGACATGCCCTGGCACATGCAGGCCAAAGCTTGGCTCATGGCCGACACCTTGGCCAACGACCCCGCGGTGTTGATTTACACCAGCGGCACCACCGGCCCGCCCAAGGGCGCACTGATTCCGCACCGCGCATTGATCGGCAACCTGAGTGGTTTTGTGTGCAGCCAGAATTGGTTTGGTTTTGCGCCCAGCGGCCCGTCACCCGAAGACGACAACGACTTGCCCTTGGGCAGCCATGCGGTGATGTGGTCGCCCGCCGATTGGACCTGGACCGGCGGCCTGATGGACGCCTTGTTGCCCAGCCTGTATTTCGGGCGGCCCATCGTCGCTTGGGCGGGGCGGTTTTCAGCCGACCTGGCCTTTGGCCTGATGCAGCAACACCGTGTCACCCACACGTTTTTGTTTCCCACCGCTTTGAAGGCCATGATGAAAGCCTATCCGCACCCCAGCACGCGGTTTCAACTCGATTTGCAAGCCATCATGAGCGCCGGTGAGGCGGTGGGCGACGCTGTTTTCAACTACTGCCAACAAGAGCTGGGCGTGACCGTGAACGAGATGTTTGGCCAGACCGAGGTGAACTACATCGTGGGCAACTGCGCCATGAATGGCGAAACCGACAGCGGCGTGGGTTGGCCTGCCAAGCCCGGCAGCATGGGCCGCGCCTACCCCGGGCATCGGGTGGCGGTGATTGACGAGGAGGGTGAAGAATGCGCTGTGGGCGTGCCCGGCGATGTAGCTTTGCACCGTTTCGATGTGCACGGCAACCCCGACCCGATTTTTTTTCTGGGCTACTGGGGCCAGCCCGAGGCCACCGCCGCCAAATTCAGCGGCGACTGGTGCCGCACTGGCGACTTGGCCACCCGCGACGCCGACGGTTACCTCTGGTACCAGGGCCGCGCCGACGATGTGTTCAAGTCGGCGGGGTACCGCATCGGCCCCAGCGAAATTGAAAACTGTTTGGTGAAGCACCCCGCTGTGGCCAACGCCGCCGTCGTGCCCAAGCCCGACGCCGAGCGCGGCAACGTGGTGAAAGCCTATGTGGTGTTGGCGGCGGGTTTTAAGCCGTCAGATGGTTTGGTGGCTGAGTTGCAACAGCATGTGCGCGGCCTGCTGGCACCCTACGAATACCCGAAAGAAATTGAATTCATCGAGGCCTTGCCCATGACCACCACGGGCAAGGTGCAGAGGCGGGTGTTGCGGTTGAGGGAAGAAGAGCGGGCTAAGCTTGTGAAAACGCCAAGCCTTCAAGGGGTCAAACCACCCAAGGGTTGATCACTTGCAGGCCCGCCGCCTCAAACGGCCCGGAGTCTCTGCTGGCGCAAAGCCCAATACCCTGTCTTTGAACATCGTTCCAACTTTAATTTCTCAGCGTTTTTTTGAGTGGTTTGGAAGCCGCTGCCAAGGCCTTTGCAAGCGCTGCCGCAAAGTCTGAAGACATGACCAGCGTTGCAACCGGGTTGATGGCTTGGTTGGGCGCTTCCCAGCCTAAGCTCAGCTGCACTTGTTGGCCGTCAGACTTGGTTTTCAAGACGGTATCCACCACGAACAAGCCGTGTGGCGTGTTCAAAGCTTGCTGAATATTGGTTTCTTGCATGTCATGGGCCATGGGCTTCCTCGAATGGTTGGACAAAGAGACTGTCTTCACGCAGATCTTCTGTTTCATCGGCGAACTTTTCAAAACCAACCAAACGCAGCATCAAAGCGCAATCGAACACCTCGGCCAGTTTCGTCAGGGTGACCAGCGACACCTTGCCGTAGGTGGGGTCTTCGATGCGTGCAATGGCGGACTGTTTGGTGCCAATCTTTTGGGCGAGTTGGGATTGTGTCCAACCACGCCGCTCCCGGTTGATGCGAACTTGCCAAGCGATGTCTTGTTCAACGCTTGCGACCATGTAGGCCTGACGACTTTCGCGGTCTTGCATCCAGTCGCGGCTCAGGCTTGAAGTGAGGTTGCCAGCTGGGGAAAAGGGCATCGCCGTGTTCCAGGCAAGCGCATTTGTGCGTTCCTGGGTAGGCCAAACATTCGCATTGCCTGCGAAGACATGTGGTGAGGTAATTTGGGGGCGCATAGTTGCCATCCTTTTCCAAGCCGTAAAGCGTGATCACAAACTCGCCGTACAGAGATTCATGGTGCCCAAACAGCCGGTGCTGTGAGCGGTTTTCGTCTTTGAAGCGTATCACATATATGTGATTTCCGATCGGGCTGGCTTGTGGTCGATCCCATGCGCTTGGCGGTTTGACACGCAGGTGTTCCAAGGTTCGCCGCAGGTTCATCGTGCCCTGCTTGGACAACGCCCTCAGCTGAGGATAAATCTGGTTTCTTCCCGACCCGTTGCGGTAACAAAGAAATGTCCAAGTCGTAGGAGTCGTCATTCATCTGATGCTAGATGAATGCAGAATGAAATGAGTGATTTTTTGTTAAAAGGGAACTACTTCACAAAGCTGTGAATCTAGGCTCGACGTCCTAAAGCAGCGGGAAGTTTGAAGTCATGTTCTCAACGCCGGCAACCCCACCCCCGTCGCCTCAAACCCGCCGTCCACCGCCACTACCTGCCCAGTCAGGTAGCTGGCCTCGGCTGAGGCCAAAAACACAATCACACGCGCAATTTCAGTCTCGCTGCCATAGCGGTTGAGCGGGATGGCGTCGTGGTAGGCGCTGATGATCTCCGGGCTGTGCACCGCCATGGCGAGCTTGGTTCGCACGGGGCCAGGCGCCACGCAATTGACCCGAATGCCGTGTTCGCCCAATTCCACCGCTTGTTGTTTGCTGAGCTGGATGACGGCGGCTTTGGAGGTGCCGTAGGCCACGCGCAGGGTGGAGGCACGC
This sequence comes from Comamonadaceae bacterium, assembly GCA_947448745.1. GTDB lineage: Bacteria > Pseudomonadota > Gammaproteobacteria > Burkholderiales > Burkholderiaceae_C > Limnohabitans. The sequence goes on along the minus strand of CANFOQ010000001.1, from coordinate 152,782 downwards.
AGGCCCGAGATGGACGCGATGTTGACGATGCTGCCTTGGCTTTGGCGCAGCGCCGGAATGACCGCTTGCGAGCACAAAAACACGCCATCCAAGTTGGTGCGCATCACGGTTTGCCAACGCGCGAAGGTGGTTTCTTCAATCGGCCCAAAGTCGGCCACACCCGCGTTGTTCACCAGCGTGTCAATGCGCCCGGACCAGTCCAACACCGTGCGCACCATCGCCGCGACTTGCTGTTCGTCGGACACATCGCAGTCCACGGGCAACACGTGTTGCAGGCTTTGCGCGGCACGTTGCAACTCCTCGGTGTCGCGGTCGACCATGGCCACTTGGTAGCCCTTTTCCAAGAAAAGCTGCGTGGTGGCCAGGCCGATGCCGCGAGCGGCCCCGGTGACGATGGCGGTAGGTGGAGGGGTGTGGTTCATGGCTGGCATTGTGCAGGAAGTTCCGTTTTTATTGTCCCAAATATAGATTAAACAATCACAATAAACCATCTTTATCAATAGATTTAGCACAATCAAAATAGGCCTTTTCAACTCAACAAAGGAATGGACATGAACAACGACCAGCATCACATTGGCCGGGCGGCCAAAGCAGGGGCCTTGCTGCTGCTTATTTGGAGCATCTTGCACATTTGGGTGGGGTTTGAAGGCATTCACCAGTACCTGACGAACGGCACGCCAGGCATGTGGAACGGCATGATTGGTGGCCAACGGGTGCCCAGGGATTTGTTTGTGCACGCCACCGATGCGCCCACCATCTTTGCCCACGGTCAACTGATGTTGAACTTCATGATCGATGTTGGCGGCTATGGCGTGCTGGGCTTGTTTTTAACCTGGTTGATTGGGTCGCGCGGTTCTTGGCTGGGCTATGCCATGGCCTTGGTGGTGATTGGGATTGCCGACCTGACCTTCTTGTTTGCCATGGTGCTCTCAGGCACGATTGAATTCAGCCCGCCCGTTTTGATCGGCCCCATCATTTGGTTTTTGGCCATGGCCATCACCCCGTTTGGCTTGCCTTCTTGGAAGACCCAGCGCCTGGCTTGACCAGCCTTGACCTCTGGGGCGGGGCTGGCTTGTGCAGCCCGCAAGTAAACTCCGCCCCATGAACAAACTCAGCCTCACCCCTGTTCGCTTGGGCCAAAGCGATTTGCACGTCACCCCCATTTGCTTGGGCACCATGACTTTCGGTCAGCAGGTGGACGAAGCGACCAGCCACACCATCATGGACCACAGCATCGAGCGGGGCGTGAATTTCTTCGACACCGCCGAGATGTACGCGGTGCCGCCCACCGCCGACACCTATGGTTTCACCGAAACCTACATCGGCAACTGGCTCTCCAAGCGCCCAGGGATGCGCCAAAAAATGGTGCTGGCCACCAAGGTGGCCGGCCCCTCGCGCGGCATGCCGTGGGTGCGTGCAGGCGAGGGCATGACCGCCGCCGACATCCTGGCCTCGTGCGACGCCAGCTTGAAGCGCCTGAAAACCGACGTCATCGACCTGTACCAAATTCATTGGCCCGAGCGCCACGCGCCCATCTTCGGCGCGATGTACTACGAGCCCAGCAAAGAACGCACGGTCACCTCGATCCACGAACAGCTCGACGCCATGAGCACCTTGGTGAAAGCCGGCAAGGTGCGCTACATCGGTTTGTCCAATGAAACCCCTTATGGTGTGCACGAGTTTGTGCGTTTGGCCGAGCAACACCATTTGCCGCGCATCGCCGCCGTGCAAAACGTGTATTGCTTGGTGAACCGGATTTTGGACAACGGCTTGGACGAGACCATGCACCGCTTGGACGTGTCCTTGTTGGCCTATTCGCCGCTGGGTTTTGGCCTGCTGACCGGCAAGTACGACGCCTCCGGCATCACCGGCCCCGATGCACCTAAAGAAGCCCGCATCGCCAAATACGAAAGCATGCGCAAGCAGCGCTGGGGCCGCCCCGAAGCCTTGGAAGCATCGCGCCGCTACAACGCCCTGGCCCGCGCCAACGGCATGACGCCGACCCAAATGGCGCTGGCGTTTTGCTACACCAACTGGCGTGTGGCCAGCACCATCATTGGTGTGACCTCGGTGGCGCAACTCGATGAAGACTTGAACGCTTGGGGCACGCATTTGTCGCCCGAGGTGTTGGCGGCCATCGACGCCATCCGTTGGGACCTGCGCGACCCGGCCATCTAAGCCATGACCATGTCGCTCGACCTTTTGCACCCGCTGTTGGCCACGGTGCTGGCCTACCTGATGGGCTCGGTGTCCTTCGCCGTGGTGGTCAGCCGCGTCATGGGCCTGAGCGATCCGCGCTCTTATGGCAGCCACAACCCCGGCGCTACCAACGTGCTGCGCTCGGGCAACAAAGCGGCGGCCTTGCTCACCTTGCTGCTGGATGGCGTCAAAGGCTGGTTGCCGGTGTATGCCGTGGTGCATTTCGGCGCGGCCTACGGTTTGGCCGAGGGCAGTGTGGCCTTGGTGGCGCTGGCGGCGTTTGCCGGTCATGTGTGGCCGGTGTTCTTCCGCTTTCAAGGCGGCAAGGGCGTGGCCACGGCGGCGGGCGTGCTGTTTGGCATCGAGCCCTTGTTGGGTTTGGCAACGATGTGTACCTGGTTGATCGTCGCGTTTTTCTCGCGCTATTCGTCTTTGGCGGCGCTGGCCAGCGCGGTGTTTGCGCCCGCTTACTATTTCCTCGGCCACCGCTTGGTGTGGTACGCCGACGACTTCGTGCTCTTGGCCACCGTCGTCATGAGCGCCATCTTGGTGTGGCGACACCAGGGCAATATCGCCAAGCTGCTGCGCGGGGAAGAAAGCCGCATTGGCGGCCAGAAATTGGGGTCAGATTCCAATTAATTGGCTTCAAAGGCAGCCGTTTTCTTGCTTCTTCTCCGCCACCAAACGGGGCACTTGTTGGTCGGGCTTGCGTTTTGAATTTGGCAAATTTCTAATTTGCTCGGTGTGAGACGCCAAGGTTTGGTCGTAGTAGCTGCAAGCGTTCAAGCGGTCGCCGGTTTGGCTGTAAGCCCAAGCGGTGTTGAAGTAGATGTTGGTCAAGGCGTCAAAGCGCTGTTCTTGGCGAGAAGTTTCAGCGGCTTTGGCGTAATAGCTGATGGCTCGTGCATAGTATTCGTTGGATTTTTCAATTCGATTGTCAAAAGTGACAGACTTGTCTTGAAACCCCTTGGATTGGTAATGCGCCGCCCATTTGCCAGACACCGATGCCGAGCGCAGCAAATCGGCATATTCGCGGTTGGCATTGCCCAAACCATGCAAGTTCTCTTGGGTCTTGTAAATCGACATGGCCTCCAAAATCAACATTTCTGCCATCAGCGGGCGGTCTTGTTCAAGGAACAAGGATTCGGCTTGGTTGAGTTTGGCCAGCGGATCGGCTTGTTGGGGGACGCCAAAGCCGGAGCAAGCTGTCAATACTGCGGTTAATGTCGATAGTGCGAAAAGTTTGTTAATCGAGATCATCATCTACCCCTTTGTATTCAAATTTGAAATTAATGAGGTGAATGTAGCACTATTAATTGCTTTTGATGATTAGAATTTAATGATTTTTTGAAATAACAGCGGTTTTTTGTTGTTTTGCTACAAAATAATAGTTACTTTTAACAAATGGGGTCAGATTCCAATTAATTGAACAATTGGAATCTGACCCCCATTAACCTGTGAAACGTGATACAAGAAAATAGCAAAATTTTGATTTTATGTATCATAAAAACGCCGAAAAGTCCCGTCCCTGTTGACCACCCCCTCAAAACAAGGCGTTTTGGAGGTGCTTCAAATAGACCATCAGATGGAGTTGTTTCCGGCGATCAAACCACCTGAGCACTCAGTCAATGACTTCAAAGCCGCACGGCCTGGGGACCATTTTTTGAGCGAAAGACCAGAAAAATGAGTCCCCATGGCGGGCGGCTTGAGCGTGACTTCTTAAAGCACAAGGAAATAACGCCTGCTTGCCGCCCACGGTGGGCTCGTCCGCCGCTCACCGCAGCGGAGCTGCGACGTTCGCTACGCGCCCGACCCCACCATGTTCGGCCAGCTCAAGTGATTTTCCGCGCCGAGTAATACATGAAAACGGCAAAATTTTGAATCTATGTATCATAAAAACGCCGCAAAGCCCCGTCCCTGCTGACCACCCCCTCAAAACAAGGCTTTTTGAACAATTGGAATCTGACCCCAATCGTTAATCGCGGAAATTGTCAAAAGTGAGGGGAAGGTCGGTCATGTCCTTGCGGATCAGCGCCATGGCCGCTTGCAGGTCGTCGCGCTTGGCACCCGTCACCCGCACCGACTCGCCCTGAATCGCCGCCTGCACCTTCAGCTTGCTGTCTTTGATCAGCCGCTGAATCTTCTTGGCATCCTCGGTGGCAATGCCCTCGCGCACTTTCACCACCTGCTTGACCTTGTCGCCACCCATTTTTTGCACATCGCCCTTGTCCAGAAAACGCACATCCACATTGCGCTTGGCCAGTTTGTTGCGCAGGATGTCGTCGATTTGTTGCAGCTGGAAATCGCTGTCGCCAATCAAGGTGATGTCTTTGTCTTTGAGCTCGATGGCGGCCGACGTGCCTTTGAAATCGAAGCGGGTGCCGATTTCTTTGGCGGTGTTCTCGACCGCGTTTTTCACTTCCACCACGTCGGCTTCACAAACGGTATCAAAAGAGGGCATGGTTGCAGGCTCAGAAGTTCAGGGTGCGACAATTCTCACATGATTATTGAGCGCAACGTCCCGCTGCAACCCCACAACAGCTTTGGCATCGCCGCCCGCGCCGAGCGTTTGCTGCGGCTGACAAGCACCGCCGATGTGCAAGCCTTTCTCGACAGCCCCGAGCGCCTTGAGCCGCATTTTTTGCTCGGCGGCGGCAGCAACATCGTGATCACGGGCGACGTGAAACCGCTGGTGTTGAAGATCGAGTTGATGGGCAAGCAGTTGGTTTCGGAGGACGACAAAGCCTGGGTGGTGCAAGCCGCTGCCGGCGAGAACTGGCATGAATTCGTGGCGTGGACGCTGGCGCAAGGCTGGCCCGGCTTGGAAAACCTGGCCATGATCCCGGGTTCGGTCGGCGCCTCGCCGGTGCAAAACATCGGCGCTTATGGCGTCGAGTTGCAAGACCGTTTCGAGTCCTTGGACGCGGTGGACCTCCAAACCGGCCAAAGCTTCACCCTGCACGCCGCGCAATGCGCCTTCGGCTACCGCGATTCGGTGTTCAAACACGCCGCCACCGACAGCCGCGACCTCGGCCTGTTGGGCCGCGCCCTGATCACGCAGGTGCGGTTTCGTTTGCCCAAGAAATGGCAGTGCGATGTGAGCTACCTTGACCTGACCAAAAAACAAGCGCAATACGGCGTCGCCCAACCGACGCCCCAGCAAGTGTTTGATTGGGTCTGTGAGATTCGCCGCGCCAAGCTGCCCGACCCCGAGCACCTGGGCAGCGCTGGCAGCTTCTTCAAAAACCCCACCGTCTCGCCCGAGCAGTGCGCCGACATCATCGCCCGCGAGCCGAAGTTGGTGCACTACCACTTGGCCGACGGCCGCATCAAACTCGCCGCCGGTTGGCTGATCGACGCCTGTGGCTGGCGCGGCAAAACCGTGGGCAATGCGGCGGTCTATGAGCGCCAAGCTTTGGTGATTGTCAACAAAGGCGGGCGCAGCAACCCGTGCACCGGTGGTGAGGTGATGACCTTGGCCAAAGCAATTCAAACCAGCGTCTACGAGCGCTTTGGCATTCGGCTTGAACCCGAGCCCGTCGTCGTTTGATGGCCATGGCCCGACAAGCAAGGCGCTCTTCCATGGCTTCAAGACCACCGCCGCATCATTTTTTCAAAACCTGGGGCTTGCTGTTGTGTGGCCTGGTGATCAACACCGCGTCAGCACAAAGCTATCCCACCAAGCCCATTCAGCTGCTCGTGCCATTTGCGCCGGGCGGTACCACCGACTTGATGGCGCGAACCGTGGCCGAGCCCTTGGGCAAGCTGCTCGGGCAAAGCGTGGTGGTGGTGAACAAAGCCGGTGGCGGTGGCGTGGTGGGTGCGGCCGAGTTGGCCCGTGCCGCCCCCGATGGCTATACGCTGGGCTTGGCCACACTCTCTAGCGCGGCGACCAACCCGGCGATCAACCCGCAACTGCCGTACAAACCGCTGTCTGATTTCACGCCCATCATCAACATGATGGCGACGCCGAATGTGTTGGCGGTCCACGCCACCTTTCCGGCCAAAGACATGGCCAGCATGTTGAAAGTATTGAAGGCCCAGCCGGGAAAATTTGATTACGCCTCCTCGGGCGCGGGCGGCGTCGGCCACTTGCAAATGGAGTTGTTCAAGAGCCTCACGCAAACCCGCGTGGTGCACATCCCTTACAGCGGTGCCGGGCCGGCCTTGCGCGACACGGTGGCCGGGCAGGTGCCCATCATCTTTGACAACCTGCCGTCAGCACTGCCGTTCATTCAAGACAAGAAACTATTTGCCATTGCGGTGGCCGCACCCGAGCGCGTGCCCGAGTTGCCGCACGTGCCCACCTTCAAAGAGCTGGGTCTAGAACCGGTGAACCGCACCGCGCTGTACGGTATTTGGGGGCCCAAGGGCATGTCGCCCGCCTTGGTGGCGCAGTTGAACGAAGCGATTCGCAAAGTGCTGCAAGACCCGGTGGTCATCAAGCGCATCGAGGCCACAGGCTCCAAGGTGGTGGCCAACAGCCCGGCGCAATTTGCCGCGCAACTCAAAGACGAATACCTGCTTTACAAAAAGGTGGTCGATGACCAAAAGCTCAAACTCGACTGAGCACACCGACCCGCTGATCGATGCGTTCATCGACAGCCTGTGGTTGGAAGATGGTTTGTCCAAACTCACACTGTCGGCTTATCGGCGCGACTTGAACGGTTTGTCGGCGTGGTTGCACAGCCAAGGCCGCAGTTTGTCGGATGCCCAAGAGCCCGACATTCAAAGTTATTTCGCGCACCGCCACCATGACACCAAGGCCAGCAGCGCGAACCGCCGCATGACGGTGTTCAGACGCTTTTACCGCTGGGCCTTGCGCGACAACCGCTTGCACTCAGACCCGACCTTGAAACTCTTGTCGGCCAAACAACCGCAACGCTTGCCCAAAAGTTTGAGTGAGCAACAAGTCGACAGCTTGCTGAATGCGCCCAATGTGGAGACACCCTTGGGTCTGCGTGACCGCGCCATGTTGGAGCTGCTGTATGCCAGTGGTTTGCGCGTGAGCGAGTTGGTGAACCTGCCGATGCTGAGTTTGAATTTGCGCGAAGGCGTCTTGCGCGTGACGGGCAAAGGCGACAAAGAGCGCTTGGTGCCGTTTGGTGAAGAAGCCGGAGATTGGTTGCAGCGCTATGTTGCCCAAGCGCGTGGGGTGTTGCTGGGCAAAGGCAATAGCAACGCGGTGTTCGTGACGCAACGTGGCACCGCGATGAGCCGCGTCATGTTTTGGATGCTGATTAAAAAATACGCCTTGCTGGCCGACATCCATGTGCCGCTGTCACCGCACACCTTGCGCCATGCATTTGCCACGCATTTGCTGAACCACGGTGCCGATTTGCGGGCTGTGCAAATGCTGCTCGGTCATGCCGATATTTCCACCACCACCATCTACACCCATGTGGCGCGTGAACGCTTGAAGTTGCTGCATGCACAGCACCATCCGCGGGGATGAGGTTTGGCATGAGCCAGTCATCAGGCAAGGCCCTGCGTTTTTAAACGCGTTGCGCCATCAACCAATCCATCTCGGCCTGCGTGAAGCCCGCTTGCAAACGCGCTTCATGGTTGAACGGCGGTTTCAAGCGCGGGGCTGTGTGCTTGGTCACCAAGGTCGGGTAGTGCTTTAAGGGGTCCAGGCCTTGCTGCGTGCACAACCAACGAAACCAATGGTTGCCCACCGCCACATGGCCCACCTCATCGCGCAAGATGGTGTCCAAGATGGGTTGCAACGCTGTTGCATGGGGTGAGTGGGAGAGATGCAATTTGGCTTGAATCAAGGGGGTCGCATCCAAGCCGCGGGCCTCGAGTGTGCGCGGCACCAAGGCCATGCGGGCCAACACATCCTGCGCGGTTTTTTCGCACATGGCCCACAAACCATCGTGCGCCTCGAAGTCGCCATACGTGTGTCCCATGCGTTGCAACAAGCTGTGCAACAACCCAAAGTGGGTGGATTCTTCCTGTGCCACCTTGAACCAATCGAGGTAATAGGCTTCGGGCATTTGCGTATAACGCCATATCGCATCCAGGGCCAAATTGATGGCGTTGAACTCGATGTGACAAATGGCATGCACCATGGCGGCCAAGCCTGCATCGGTGTGCACAGAGCGCGTGGGCACGTGTTGGGGTGGGCACAGCACGGGTTTGGCAGGGCGGCCCGGCACCACCAAGCCTTCGGTGTCAAACACGGCTGTGGTGTCCAAGGTCACGTTGGTGCGCATCGCCCACAACGATTGCAACGACTGCACCTTCTCGGCGGGGTCGCTGATGCACAAGACCTTCAAAGCCGATGAGCGCAGTTCCATCCCTACAATTGTAGAAAGCCCACTTGAGAGAAAACCCCATGGCGATTTACCAACTCGATGAACACCTTCCGCAGATTGACAAGAGCGCGTGGATCGCAGAGAGCGCCGACGTCATGGGCGCGGTCAGCTTGGCCGCCGACACCAGCGTCTGGTTCAATGCTGTCATTCGCGGCGACACCGAAACCATCACCATCGGCGAGGGCAGCAACGTGCAAGACTTGGCCGTCATCCATGCCGACAACGGCATGCCAGTGGTGGTGGGTAAAAACGTCACGGTGGGCCACAAGGTCATGCTGCACGGCTGCACCATTGGTGACGAAAGCTTGATTGGCATTGGTGCCATCGTCCTCAACGGCGTGCGCATCGGCAAAAACTGTTTGGTCGGTGCCGGTTCATTGGTGACCGAGGGCAAAGCATTTCCCGATGGCTCGATGATTTTGGGCAGCCCCGCCAAGGTGGTACGTCAACTCACCCCTGAACAAATTGAAGGCCTGCGAGCCAGTGCCCGCCACTACATTCACAACGCCCAACGCTACCAAGCAGGCCTGAAAAAGATCGACTGAACCCCATGAGTGCTTTGCATAAATTTTTGTTTGAAGGCCTGCCTGTGCGCGGCATGTTGGTGCGCTTGACCGACAGTTGGCAAGACATCTTGCGCCGCCGCGCCAACAACCTCGAAACCGGCCCTTACCCCGAACCCGTGCGGCATTTGTTGGGTGAAATGACCGCGGCTGCGGTGTTGATGCAGGCCAACATCAAGTTTGAAGGCGCGTTGGTGTTGCAGCTGCATGGTGAAGGACCGCTGAAGCTGGCCGTGGTGGAAGTGCAATCGGATTTGTGTTTGCGCTCCACCGCCAAAACCATTGGTGAGGTCACGCCCAACATGGCTTTTGAAGACATGTGCAACCAAGACAACTTGGGCCGCTGCGCCATCACCCTGGACCCGGTGGGACGCCGACCTGGCCAACAACCTTACCAAGGCGTGGTGTCTTTGTACGACGATCACAAACAACCCTTGAAACGCTTCAGCGATGTGCTGGCGCACTACATGCTGCAAAGCGAACAACTCGACACCACCTTGGTGTTGGCCGCCAACGATCAAGTGGCAGCAGGCTTGCTGATTCAACGCCTGCCCATGGGCGGCATCGGCAACCTGGGCGGCAGCAAAACCATGGCCGATGAAGACAGCATTGGCCAAAGCGAAGACTACAACCGCATCGCCATCTTGGCCAACAGCCTCACCTCAGAAGAGCTGTTGAATTTGTCGCCCGAGAAAGTGTTGCATCGCTTGTTTTGGCAAGAGGAGGTGCGGCATTTCACACCGCAACCTGGCGACGCCTCACCGCGTTTTGTGTGCAGTTGCAACCGCGAACGCGTGAGCCAAATGATCCGCAGCTTGGGTCAAGCCGAGGCCGACAGCATCTTGGCCGAACGCGAAAACATCGAGGTGGGTTGTGATTTTTGTGGCCAGCAATACCACTATGACGCGGTGGATGCTGCGCAGTTGTTCGCACATCCCGCACCACCGCCGCCCAGCCCGTCAGCCTTGCAATAAACGGCTGAACAAGCGCTGCTCGCAATCCGCATCGCCACAGGTTTCGCACACACCGGCCCACCTGGGCAGCACCGGCTGTCGCGCCCAGTCTTGCGCCAAGTGGGGCGGCAGCAAGGCATAAACACACTGTTTCAAAGCCTCTGGGCCCTCACCATGCAAGACCTGAAAGCTGCGCTGCAAACGCTCAAGTTCGCTGCGCCAATCCTCGAGCAGCAAAGTGCCTGCGGGGTTCCACAACAGGTGTTGAGCAGCGAGGGGCAGCGCGGTTAACTCAGCAGGGGAGGCGGGGCAGTGCAGGGTGGCAGCTTGTTGCAAAGCTTGCAGCACATCCTGCAAGGCTTGCGCGAGGTGTTGGCGGTCTGTCCAAGGTGCGCCCATCAACACCACATGGCGGGCAGCGCTGCTCACGGCTTACTTGGCGATTTGCACAAAAATTTCGTTGGGCTTGACCATGCCGATTTCAAACCGTGCCCGCTCTTCCACCATTTCCAAACCATCGCGCAGGTCGCGCAGTTCGGCACGCAGCCGTTCGTTGCTTTGCTCGGCTTGGGCATTGAGTTGCAACTGGCTGTCGTACTGCTGACGCAAGCGCCACACATCGGGAATACTGCCCCGCCCAAACCACAGCTGCAGCTGAAGGATCAGCAGCAGACTCAGCAGGATCAGGGGGACAGGACGACGCATGGGTACAACTCGCGTTCAGTGTTTATGTTTTCAGATTGTAGAAGGCTGAGCGACCGGGGTAGGAGGCCACGGTGCCGAGGTCTTCTTCGATGCGCAACAACTGGTTGTACTTGGCCAAGCGGTCGCTGCGGCTGAGTGAGCCGGTTTTGATTTGACCGGCGTTGGTGCCCACCGCAATGTCGGCGATGGTGGTGTCTTCGGTTTCACCCGAGCGGTGGCTGATGACGGCGGTGTAGCCCGCGCGTTTGGCCATTTCAATGGCGGCGAAGGTTTCGGTCAGGGTGCCAATTTGGTTGATCTTGATCAGGATGGAATTGGCCACGCCTTTGTCGATGCCTTCTTGCAAAATTTTGGTGTTGGTGACGAACAAATCGTCACCAACCAATTGCACCTTTTGGCCCAAACGGTCGGTGAGTGTTTTCCAGCCGTCCCAGTCGCCCTCGGCCATGCCGTCTTCGATGCTGATGATGGGGTACTTGTCGGCCCAAGTGGCCAGCATGTCGGTCCATTGACCGGCATCCAACTTCAGGCCTTCACCGTTCAAGTGGTACAGACCATCTTTGTAAAACTCGCTGGCCGCGCAATCCAGGCCCAACACGATTTGCTCACCCGCCGTGTAGCCGGCTTTGTCGATGGCGTCCAAGATCATTTGAATGGCCGCTTCATGGCTGGGCACGTTGGGCGCAAAGCCGCCTTCGTCACCCACGGCAATGCTCATGCCTTTGTCGCTCATGATTTTTTTCAGCGCGTGAAACACTTCTGCGCCATAGCGCACGGCTTCGCGGAAGGTGGGCGCACCAACAGGGATGATCATCAACTCTTGCAAGTCGAGGTTGTTGTTGGCGTGGGCACCGCCATTCACCACATTCATCATGGGCACAGGCATTTGCATGCGACCCATGCCACCGAAGTAGCGGTAGAGCGGCAGACCGGCTTCTTCAGCGGCAGCACGGGCCACCGCCATGGACACCGCCAACAGGGCATTGGCACCCATGCGGGATTTGTTGTCGGTGTGGTCGAGCTCAATCAAGGTCTGGTCGAGGAAGGCTTGCTCAGAAGCGTCCAAACCGATGACGGCTTGGGTGATGTCGTGGTTGATGTGTTCAATCGCTTTCAACACGCCTTTGCCCAAGTAACGGTTCGAGTCGCCATCGCGCAACTCCATGGCTTCACGGCTGCCGGTGGAGGCCCCAGAGGGCACCGCAGCGCGGCCCATCACACCGCTTTCCAACAACACATCGCATTCGACCGTGGGGTTGCCCCGGCTGTCCAAAATTTCACGACCCACGATGTCAACGATTGCGCTCATGTGCTTCTTTCCAAAAAAAATTCAAACAGAAAAATGGTTTTCCAGCCAAGGCTGGGCTTTGACCACGCGGTCCAAAGCTTGCAAGGTTTCCAACAAGGCCTTCATGTGTTTCAAGGGCACGGCGTTGGGGCCATCCGACCAAGCTTCGCTCGGGTTGGGGTGGGTTTCCATGAACAAACCGGCCACACCCGCGGCCACGCCGGCACGGGCCAACACCGGCACCATGTCGCGCGCACCGCCACTGCTGGTGCCTTGGCCACCGGGCTTTTGCACCGAGTGGGTCACATCAAACACCACCGGTGCGCCGCTGTGGCGCATCTCGGCCAGGCTGGTCATGTCGGCCACCAGGTTGTTGTAGCCAAAGCTCACACCGCGTTCGCAGGCCAAGAAGTTGTCTTCTGGCAAACCTGCTTCACGTGCGGCGTCTCGCGCTTTGTCGATCACGTTTTTCATGTCCCAAGGGGCCAAGAACTGCCCCTTCTTGATGTTCACCGGTTTGCCCGCTTGCGCCACGGCGCGGATGAAATCGGTTTGGCGGCACAAAAAAGCAGGGGTTTGCAACACATCGACCACGCTGGCCACTGTGCTCACTTGGGAGGCATCGTGCACATCGGTGAGGATGGGCAGCTGCAGTTGACGACGCACCTCGGCCAATATGTTTAGGCCCGCATCCATGCCGACACCGCGCTTGGTGCTGCCCGACGACCGGTTGGCTTTGTCGAATGAACCTTTGTAGATGAGCGGGATGTTCAGCGCAGAGCACACTTCTTTCAGGTGACCGGCCACATCCAAGGACATTTGCAAACCCTCAATCGAGCAGGTGCCTGCAATCAAAAAGAAAGGGTGGTTCAAGCCAGCATCAAAGCCGCACAGCTTCATGCGACGACCTTGAGTTTTTTGCGTTCCACCTGATAGGCCTGTGCGGCGTGCACATAGGCGCTGAACAGCGGATGGCCATCCCAAGGCGTGGACTTGAACTCGGGGTGGAACTGCACGCCCATGTACCAAGGGTGCACGCTTTGCGGCAACTCGACAATTTCAGTCAGTTGCTCTTGCTGCGTGAGCGCAGAGATCACCAAGCCGGCTTGGCGCAAGGTGTCGAGGTAATTCACGTTGGCTTCGTAACGGTGGCGGTGACGCTCGGTCACCACGTCGCCATAAATCTGGTGCGCCAAGGTGCCCGGGTTGACGTTCGAGGTTTGCGCGCCCAAGCGCATGGTGCCGCCGAGGTCCGAGTTGGCATGGCGCTGCTTGGTGCTGCCGTCGGCGTCTTGCCATTCGGTGATGAGCGCGATGACCGGATAGGGGGTGTCGGGTTCAAACTCGGTGCTGTTGGCGTCTGTCAGGCCCGCCACATGACGGGCGTATTCGATGGTGGCGATTTGCATGCCCAGGCAAATGCCCAAGTAGGGCACTTTGTGTTCACGCGCAAAACGGGCCGCGCAAATTTTGCCTTCGATGCCGCGTTTGCCAAAACCACCAGGCACCAAGATCGCGTCAAAGCGCGACAACTGCTGGGTGTTGTCTGGCGTCAGTGTTTCCGAATCGATGTACTCGATGTGCACCCGCGCGTGGTTGTGAATGCCAGCATGACGCAACGCTTCATTCAGCGATTTGTAACTGTCGGACAGGTCCACGTACTTGCCCACCATGGCGATGGTCAGTTCGCTTTGCGGGTGTTCCACCGCGTCCACCAAATCGTCCCAGCGCTTCAGGCTGGCCGGTGGGGTGTTGAGTTTGAGTTTCTCGCAGATGAGGGCGTCGAGGCCTTGCTCGTGCAACATGCGCGGTACTTTGTAGATGGTGTCCACGTCCCACATGGAAATGACACCCCACTCGGGCACATTGGAGAAAAGCGAAATTTTGGCGCGTTCTTCTTGGGGGATGGGGCGGTCGGCGCGGCACAGCAGGGCGTCGGCCTGAATACCAATTTCGCGCAGTTTTTGCGCCGTGTGCTGCGTGGGTTTGGTTTTGAGCTCGCCCGCTGCGGCAATCCAGGGCACATAGCTCAGGTGCACGAAGGCGGTGTTGTTGGGGCCCATGCGCAAGTTCATTTGACGCGCGGCTTCCAGGAAGGGCAGGGACTCGATGTCACCCACGGTGCCGCCCACTTCCACAATCGCCACGTCCACGGCGTCGGGCGTGCCAAAGCCCGCGCCACGCTTGACAAAGTCTTGAATCTCGTTGGTGATGTGGGGAATGACCTGCACCGTGGTGCCCAAATAGTCGCCCCGGCGCTCTTTTTCCAGCACGCTTTTGTAAATTTGGCCGGTGGTGAAGTTGTTGGTGCGGCGCATGCGCGTCGTGATGAAGCGCTCGTAGTGGCCCAAGTCCAGGTCGGTTTCCGCGCCGTCTTCGGTGACAAACACCTCGCCGTGCTCGAAGGGCGACATGGTGCCGGGATCGACGTTGATGTAGGGGTCAAGCTTGATCAGGGTGACTTTGAGGCCCCGCGATTCAAGAATCGCTGCAAGAGAGGCGGCGGCGATTCCCTTGCCCAGGGAGGACACCACACCGCCTGTGACGAAGACAAATTTGGTCATGTCAAATTGGGAGGGCCGGCTCCCCAGAGGTGGTAATAGGAAATTATAGGCTCTGCTACATTGCGCCCCATGACTGATTTGTCCAAGAAACACATCGTGCTCGGTTTGAGCGGGGGCATCGCCTGCTATAAAGCCGCCGAATTGTGCCGTGCGCTGGTGAAACAAGGCGCCACGGTGCAGGTGGTGATGACCGAGGCGGCCGCGCAGTTCATCACCCCGGTGACCATGCAAGCGCTCTCCAACCGCCCTGTGTATGTGTCTCAGTGGGATGGCCGCGAGCCGAACAACATGGCGCACATCAACCTCAGCCGCGAGGCGGACGCCATCTTGGTGGCCCCGGCCAGCGCCGATTTCATGGCCAAGCTGCTGCACGGCCGCGCCGACGACTTGCTCAGCCTGATGTGTTTGGCGCGTCCTTTGGACAAAGTGCCGCTGCTATTGGCCCCCGCGATGAACCGCGAAATGTGGGCGCACCCCGCCACCCAGCGCAACATGGCGCAGTTGCAGGCTGATGGTGCCCAGGTGCTGGGCGTGGGCCAGGGCGAACAAGCCTGCGGCGAAACCGGTGACGGCCGAATGCTCGAGCCCGCTGAATTGCTGCAAGAACTGGTGGCCTTGTTCCAACCCAAGCTGCTCAAGGGCAAACAAATCCTCATCAGCGCCGGCCCCACCTATGAAGCGCTCGACCCGGTGCGCGGCATCACGAATTTGTCCAGCGGCAAGATGGGTTTTGCCTTGGCCTCCGCCGCGCATGAAGCTGGTGCACAGGTGACCTTGGTGGCGGGCCCAGTGGCCTTGGCCACGCCGCATGGCGTGCGGCGCATCGACGTGCGCTCTGCGTTGGACATGCATGCAGCGGTGATGGCGCAGGCGGCTCAGGCCGATGTGTTCATCGCCACGGCAGCCGTGGCCGATTGGCGGCCCGCGCAAGTGGCTGTGGAAAAGATCAAAAAAGACGGCAACGGCAGCATGCCGGCCATCCAATGGCAAGAAAACCCCGACATCTTGGCCGAGTTGGCCGCCAGCCCGCGGGCACAAAGTGGCGCACTCTTTTGCGTAGGCTTTGCCGCTGAAAGCCACGACTTGCAAGCCCATGCGCAGGCCAAGCGATTGCGCAAAGGCGTGCCCCTGATGGTGGGCAACATCGGTCCGGCCACCTTTGGCGCGGACGACAACGCTCTGCTGTTGATGGATGCGCAAGGCAGCACCGAATGGCCACGCGCCACCAAACTGGCTTTGGCCCGCCAATTGGTGGCCGAAGTGGCGCGTCGTTTGAAATAAAGCAAGGAAGCAGTATGAAGTTGGATGTGAAAGTCTTGGACGCCCGTTTAGTCGATCAATTGCCCAGCTACGCCACACCGGGCAGCGCAGGCTTGGACTTGCGAGCTTGTTTGGATGCGCCGCTCACCTTGCAGCCCAATGCTTGGCAACTCGTGCCCACCGGCATGGCCATCCATTTGAACGATCCAGGCTTTGCCGCACTCATCCTGCCGCGCTCGGGCTTGGGCCACAAACACGGCATCGTGCTGGGCAATTTGGTCGGGCTGATTGACAGTGATTACCAAGGGCAGTTGATGGTCAGCGCTTGGAACCGCAGTGATGTGGCTTTCACCATCGAACCCATGGAGCGCATCGCCCAACTGGTCATCGTGCCCGTGGTGCAAGCGCAGTTCAACTTGGTGAACGAGTTTGCCGCCGCCAGCGAGCGCGGTGAAGGTGGCTACGGCTCGACTGGCAAAAAATAACTCAATGCAAGGTATCGCTGCCCGGTGCGGGTGGCAATGTGAAAAAGCCAGAGCCGCAACTGCCATGCGCTTTTTCTTGGCTGGTGGCGTGGCGCACACCCGTGATCTTCAAAGAAATGCGCAAGGCGATGCCTGAGAGCGGATGGTTGCCATCCAGCACCACATGCTCGGGGTACAAATCGGTGATGGTGTAGATCACTTCTTTGGGCATCTCGCTGTTGCATGCAGCGGGCAGGGCATGGCCTTCAATCGTCATGCCTTCTTCCAAGCCTTCAGGAAACAAACCCCGCGGTTCTAAAAAAATCAGGGTTTCGTCGAAGTCGCCGAACGCGTCTTCGGGTTCCAAGTGCAGATCAATCTGATCGCCCACTTGGTGGTCTTGCAAGGCGTGCTGGATTTTGTCGAGCAGGTCATGGCCGCCCAAATAAAACTCCACGGGGTCGTCGAGTTCGTCCAAGAGTTCGCCTTGGGTGTCTTTGAGGACCCATGTCAGGGCCACAACGCAATCGGGTGTGATGTTCATGGGGCAGAATTGTCGCAGTTTGGAGTGACCATGAAAAAAACCGCCGTGCCCAGTGTGTTGGGACAGATCAGCCCTGACGTCTTCATGCGCCAATACTGGCAAAAAAAGCCCTTGCTGATTCGCCAAGCCGTGCCCGACATGAAGCCGCTGCTCAGCCGCCAAGCCTTGCTGGCCTTGGCCGCACAGCCTGAGGTTGAATCCCGCTTGGTCACCGGCGACATCAAAACAAGCGCTTGGACGTTTCGCCATGGACCCTTCAAGCCGCGCAGCTTGCCGCCGTTCAGTCGATCGCATTGGACCTTGTTGGTGCAAGGGGTCGACTTGCACGATGCGCAAGTGGCGGCCTTGCGTGACCGCTTTCGCTTTGTGCCCGATGCACGCTTGGACGATGTGATGATCAGCTATGCCACCAACGGCGGCGGCGTGGGCCCGCACTTTGACAGCTACGACGTGTTCTTGTTGCAAGCCCATGGCCAGCGGCGCTGGCGCATCAGCCCGCAAAAAGACCTGCGTTTGCGTGAAGACGTGCCGCTGAAAATTTTGAAAGCCTTCAAACCCACCGAGACCTTTGTGCTCGAGGCTGGCGACATGCTGTACTTGCCACCACACTATGCGCACGAAGGTGTGGCGGTGGGTGAATGCATGACTTATTCGATTGGTTTCAAGGCCGAGTCGCCCGAGAGCCTGGCCCGCGAACTGCTCACCCGCTTGGCCGACATGGAGCCAGAAGCCTCCTCGGCGCTCTACAAAGACCCGCGTCAAGCAGCTGCCACGCACCCAGCGCTCATACCACTTGGGTTGCAAAGCTTCGCGCTAGAGGCCGTGCAAAAAGCCATCAAGCGCCAAAGTGATGTGCGTTGTGCTTTGGGAGAATTTTTATCCGAGCCCAAATCTGATGTGTGGTTTGAGGCTCAGCCTGCACCCGATCAGTCAGGGGCAGTTCGGTTGGATGACAAAAGCAAAATGCTTTACGACCAAGATTTCGTCTTCATGAATGGCGAGAGCTGGCGCTGCCAAGGTGCCGATGCCCGTTGCTTACGCCGCTTGGCGGACAAGCGCGCTTTGGATGAATACCAAATCGCCAAGGCTTCTGACGAAGTGCGGCATTTACTCGTGTCTTGGTTGGAAGCGGGTTGGATACATCCATCAGAATGACCAATTTTGGTGCTTTTCATGAAGGTACGGGAAATCACCTATAATGCGAGGCTGAGTTGAAGGAGCTTGAGTCCATCGGCTCAGTTGCAATTTTTAATTTAGATTGAAAGTTGCGGCAAACCTTGCAATGTTTTTCGCATCACTTAAAGGAAATTTCCATGAAAAAATCACTCCTCTTGGCAACTTTGTTGGCTGCTGCTCTGGTCGCTTGCGGTAAAAAAGAAGCCCCCGCTCCTGCTGCTGCTCCTGCACCTGCTGCTGAAGCTCCTGCTGCTGCTCCCGCAGCTGCACCTGCTGCCGCTCCTGCTGCTGCACCTGCTGAAGAGAAGAAGTAATTTTTTCTGCTTCGAAAAAAACGCCACCTTCGGGTGGCTTTTTTTTTGTCAATGCACTTTGAACCATGGCGTGCCCAGCAAGGGGTCGGCCACTTCAATCTCACTGGCCTGGCAACCCGCAGCCATGGCCACCAGGCTTTGTGCCAAATCGGGTCGGTTGTTGCGCTCGCTCAGGTGGGCTGCCACGATCAGGTTCAGGCTGGGATGCACCAGCGCACTGATGAGTTGCGCCGATTCTTCATTCGACAAATGACCTTGCGGACCCGCAATGCGTTTTTTTAAGAACCCGGGATAGCTCGATTGCGCCAACAACGCAGGGTCGTGATTGCACTCTAGAAGCAGTGCATGGCAATGTTGCAAGGCTTGCACCACATGGCTGCTGCCATGGCCCAAATCCGTTAAGACACCCAAATGCACATCACCATCGGTGCAGCGCAATTGCAGCGGTTCACGTGCATCGTGTGGCACGGTGAAGGGGTGCAGTTGCAAAGCCCCGATCTGAATGGCTTCACCATCACGCGCCACATTGAACTGTTCAGGCCCCAAGTCCCACTCGGCCAAGTTGCAAGCCAAGGCAGTGCCCTTGCTCATCCACACATCAGCACCGGTTTTTTGGGCAAAGGCGCGGGCGTGCCCCACATGGTCGGCGTGTTCATGGGTGATGAACACAGCGTCGATGTCTTCAAGATTCAGGTCGGCGGCAATCAAGCGTTTGCCAAGTTCGCGCACGCTCAAACCGCAGTCGATCAGCAAACGCGACACCTGGGTGCCGCAGTGTGCTTCGACCAAGGTCGCGTTGCCCGCGCTGCCACTGCCCAGGTTTTTGAACCGCAGCACAGGCTTACTGGAGTTCGCTGACGAGCAATTGGGCGATTTTTTGCGCGTTCGGTGAACCGTCCGCTTCGCCTGAAGAGTTCAGGATCAGGATGTTGGTGCTGCCCTCTTCACCGGCTTCGAGTTTCAAGCGGTATTGTTTGGGCCCTTGTGCCCCAGCTTTGGCTTTGCCAAACCATTTGCTGAAGAAGCCTTCATCGCCTTCAGGGCCGACTTCGACATAGCGCACGAAGTAAATGCCTTGTTTGCGATCCCGGTCTTCCACGGTGAAGCCGTTGCGGTCCAGTGCCACACCCACACGTCGCCATGCAATGTCAAAGCTTTGGTTGAAAGACACCGCGGGTTTGCCATTCACGTTGATGAGTTTGCTGGCGCTGCTGACGGCCACTTGGTCCATGGCCTTGTCGGGATTGGGCTTGGCCGGTGCCAGCTTGACCATGATGCGGCGCAGAAATTCTTTTTCCAACTCGGGGTCGTTCGGCCGTGGCTGCCATGTGGTGCTCTTGCTCAAGGCATCGGTGTAGACCTCCATGAGACCACGGTGGCTGACAAACAACTCGGTGTGGTTGTTGGTGGTGCGTTCCAGCCGGATGCGGAATTTGTCGCGCTCGCCGGTGGAATAAAGCGAATCGATGACCTTGCCCAAGCTGCGGCGGATGAAGTCTTGTGGCAACTTGGCGCGGTTTTCTGCCCAGTCGGTTTCCATCACACCAATTTTTTGCTCGTCGCGTGCCAACACAAAGCCAGACTCTTTCCAGAAGTCGCGCACTTGGGGCCACAACTCTTCAGGTGGGCGACCGATGTCGAGCCACATTTGGTTGCCAGAACGTTTGACCTGGATGTCGGCCAGTTGCAAGGGGCTGGTGCCGTCGGCATTGGTGCTTGCCTTGCCATCGTCTTGCTGGTTGGCGCTGAACTTGCCATTGGGCATGTCATAGCGTTTGTTGCGGTTGAGTTTGCTCAAGTCTGGCGGCACTTCCAAGGTGGTCTGACCTTTGTCTTCCGTTTCAGACTTGTAATTCACTTTGTCGGTTTCAATCACCGACCCGCAAGCGGCCAATCCGGCCAAGACCACTGTCAAACCAACAGTGCGCAAAGAAACCAACGACGAATATGACATCAACAAGTGTCCTTTTAGGGAAGCAGTTAGATCAAGCCGTTCTTGCGAAGGGCGGATTCCAGCAGCGGTTCAAGCGGGCTGGACAAAGGGGTCATAGGCAAGCGCATGGTGCCACCACACAAGCCCATGCGGGCCACGGCCCACTTCACGGGGATGGGGTTGGCTTCAAGGAACATGTGTTTGTGCAAGTTCAGCAGCTGGCGTTGAATGGCCATGGCTTCGTGCGCTTGGCCGGCCATGGCGGCCACGCAGAGTTCGTGCATGCGTTTGGGGGCCACATTGGCGGTGACGCTGATGTTGCCTTGGCCACCGCACAACATGAGGGCCACGGCGGTGCCATCGTCGCCTGAATAAACGCTAAAGCCTTTGGGCGCTTCGTGGATCAACCATTGGGCGCGTTCAATGTTGCCAGTGGCTTCTTTGATGCCAATTATGCCGTCGATTTGCGCCAAGCGCATGACGGTGTCGTGCTGCATATCGGCCACGGTCCGACCAGGCACGTTGTAGAGCACCATCGGCAAGTTCACGGCTTCGGCGATGGCCCGGAAATGCAAATACTGGCCTTCTTGCGTGGGCTTGTTGTAGTAGGGCACGACTTGCAGTTGGCAATCGGCGCCCACATCTTTGGCGAACTTGGCCAAATCGATGGCTTCAGCAGTGGAGTTGGCACCGCAACCGGCCATGATGGGCACGCGCCCCTTGGCCTGTTCCACCGAGACGCGGATGATTTCGCAGTGTTCTTCCACCGTGACGGTGGGCGATTCGCCCGTGGTGCCCACGACGCCAATGCAATCGGTGCCTTGCTCAATGTGCCAATCGATGAGCGAGCGTAAATGGGGGTAATCGATGCTGCCGTCTTCCAACATCGGTGTGACCAAGGCCACGATGCTTCCAGAGATGGGTTTCATTGAATATCGTCAGTAGGTGACTAAAGAGAGGATTCTAGCTTTAGGTCTTGTGCGGGTCGGTCTGATCCAGTCGCCACGATGCGTTGCACACAACGCGCGGGATCAGGCAAAAAACCATCTTCAAAAGCCACCACCCGCAAACCCTTGCAAACCGCCAGCAGTTCACCAGGGTTCAGCAAGAAATGCGGGTTGGAAGGTTTGCCCATGGTTTCATTCCCTGCTGCAAAGGTTTCGTAAATCAACACACCACCGGGCTTCAAGCTTTGCAAAATGTGCGGCCACAGCGGTCGCCATAAATAGTTGGTCACCACCACCGCGTCAAACTGCACACCGTTCAATGGCCAAGCGTGATTTTCCACATCGGCATGAAGCACGTTGCCAAATTGTTTGGCCGTATCGAGCGCGGCGGCATCGCGGTCCAGTCCCAAGCATTGAAAGCCCAGTGCTTGCAAATACCGCATGTGCCGTCCGTGGCCGCAGGCCACATCGAGCACACGCCCTGAGGCGGGGATGAGGTGCGACCAGCGTTGCACCCAAGGGGAGGGCTCACCCGTGCCGTGAAGCGATGTGCTCATCTGAGCAAGCCCAGAAACTTGTTCACGGCCCCGTTCATGGTGTCTTGGGTTTGAATTCTTTTTTCACCGCCGCCTGTGCGATGTGTTCCACCAGCCAAGGGGCGACCAACTTCAAGTAGCGGGCCAGTTTGCCGGGCGCGGTCATCACCACTTCGCGGCGACGGCGCACCATGCCGTAAATGATTTGGCGAGCGCATTCTTGGGTGGACATGGCCTTGTCTTCGTGCAAACCACTGACGCCGGCCACTTCACCTTGCGCATTGAAACCGTGGTGGCGAATGTTGGTGCGCACCACGCCCGGGTAGGCAATGGTGACGCTCACTCCGGCGTCTTTCACCTCGGCACGCAGCGCTTCAAAAAAACCGGCCATGGCGAATTTGCTGGCGCAATAGGCCGTGCGACCGGGCACACCAACCAGGCCGGCCAAGGACGACACGGCGACGATGCGGCCATGGCTTTCTTTGAGGGCAGGCAGGGCCGCGTGGGTGCAGTACACGCTGCCCCACAAGTTCACCCGCATCATGTCTTCATACCAAGCCAATTTGTCGGCGGACACGTCTTCCAGCAAGGCATGGCCAGACACCCCCGCGTTGTTGATCAAGATGTCCAAGCTACCGAATTGGCGCACCGTGGTGTCCACCAAATGGCGGCATTGGTAAGCGTCGGTGACATCGGTGGGCATGATGAGGGTGCGGGCACCCAAGGCATTGCATTCAGCGGCCACCGCTTGCAAGCCCGAGGCGTTGCGAGCCGCCAGCACCAGCATGGCTTGCAGGCCATGGCGACGTGAAAGTTGGCGGGCGAGTTCTGCGCCGATGCCATCGGACGCGCCAGTGATGATGATGTTGGGCATGCTAGAAACAACTCCACACTTGTTTGGCCAGGTTGAAGACAAACTCGGGTTGCAAATACATGGCAAACACGCCCGCCAAAGAGAAAGCTCCCAAGGCGTAGGTGAGCGCGAGCACCACCATCTTCATGCGGGCACCGCTTGGCGCTCGATGGCGCGGTCGTTGATCGGCAAATTGATGAGCATGGCAAACACACTCAGGGCGATGGTGAGGTACCAAACCAGGTCGTAGCTGCCGGTGCGGTCAAACACCCAGCCACCCAACCACACGCCCAAGAAGCTGCCAAATTGGTGGCTCAAAAACACGAAGCCACTGAGCATGGACAAATGCGCCACGCCAAAAATTTGCGCCACCAAGGCGCTGGTAACCGGCACCGTTGACAACCACAACAAACCCATCAGCGCAGCAAAGATGTAAACCGACATGGGTGTCAGCGGCGCACTGATGAAGCCCAAGACGAAGATGGCGCGTGCCAAGTAAATGCCGGACAAGATTTTTTGCTTGGGCCAAATTTGCCCCAAGCTGCCAGCGGCATAGGTGCCAAAAATATTGAACAAACCGATCAGCGCCAAAGCGGTGCTGGCCACATGAGGCTCCATGCCTTGGTCTTTCAAATAGCTGGGCATGTGCACGCCAATGAACACCACTTGGAAACCACAGACAAAGTAACCGGCCATCAACAACTGAAAGCTGCGGTAGCCAAAGGCTTCACGCAAAGCGTGCCAAATGCTTTGGTCGCGCTTGGGGGCTGCACCAGCCGCAAAGCCCGGTTCACGCAAGCCCATGGCCAAGGGGAAGATGGTGATCAGCAAGGTGGCCAGCAACACCAAGGCTTGCTGCCAGCCGATGTGGCCAATCAAATAAGAAGCCGTGGGCACCATGACGAACTGGCCAAAGGAGCCAGCCGAGGACACCACGCCCATGGCCCAAGAGCGTTTTTCAGCCGGGATGTTGCGGCCAATGACGCCAAAGACCACAGCAAAGGTGGTGCCGGCTTGGGCCGCACCCACCAACACGCCAGCGGTCAGCATCAAACCCCAGGTGGTGCTGGCATGCGCCATGCCCCACAAACCAGCCACATACAGGAGGCCGCCCATGAGAATGACCCGAAATGCGCCAAAACGGTCGGCCAGCATGCCCGAGAAGATGCCAAACACGCCCCAGCTGATGTTTTGAATACCCACGGCCAAGGCGAAATCTTCGCGGCCCCAGCCCATGTCTTGGGTCATGGGCTGCATCCACAGGCCAAAACCGTGGCGTATGCCCATGGCCATCGACACGATCAAAGCGCCGCAGACCAGCACTTGCCAAAGGGGGAGGGTTTTGTCGTTGCTTTGCATGGCTTAACTGTAACGATCTTGAATTGAAACAAGCCTTGAGGCCGAGGACTGTGTTTTTGTCCAGTGACTGTCATGCAGTCTGTCTACAATCGCCGCCCATGGCCACCAAACAATCCGACTACTCCGAAGGCTCCATCCGGGTCCTCAAAGGACTGGAGCCCGTCAAGCAACGCCCGGGCATGTACACCCGGACCGACAACCCCCTGCACATCATCCAAGAGGTGATCGACAACGCCGCCGACGAAGCTTTGGCGGGGTTTGGCAAAAAGATCAGTGTTTCGCTGTTTGCCGATGGCTCCATCGGCATCGAAGACGATGGACGCGGCATTCCCTTTGGCATGCACCCCGAAGAAAAAGCCCCGGTCATCGAGCTGGTCTTCACCCGGCTGCACGCCGGTGGCAAGTTTGACAAGGGCAAGGGCGGCGCTTACAGCTTCTCCGGCGGCTTGCACGGCGTGGGCGTGAGCGTCACCAACGCCTTGGCCAAGCGCATGGAAGTCACTTCTTACCGCGATGGCCAAGTGGCCTATTTGGTGTTCGAGGCCGGTGACGTCACCGAAAAACTCAAGATCCGCAAGGCCGACAGCACAGACCGCAAACAAGGCACGGTGGTGCGGGTCTGGCCCGATGCCAAGTACTTTGAATCGGCCAACCTGCCTTTGGGCGAACTCACTCATTTGCTGCGCAGCAAAGCCGTGCTCATGCCGGGTGTCAGCGTCACGCTGGTGCAAGAAAAGGCCAAAGACAGCCAAACTTGGCTCTACAAAGGCGGTCTGCGCGACTACCTGATGCAGACCCTGAGCCACGACCCGTTCATTCCCTTGTTCGAGGGTGAAGGCTTTGCCGACGAAGGGCACGACAGTTATGCCGAAGGCGAGGGCGCCCAGTGGTGCTTGGCCTTCACCGAAGACGGCGCACCGGTGCGCGAGAGCTATGTGAACCTGATCCCCACCAGCGCGGGCGGTACCCACGAAAGCGGCTTGCGCGATGGCTTGTTCAACGCCGTGAAAAGCTTCATCGACCTGCATGCCTTGCTGCCCAAAGGCGTCAAGTTGCTCCCCGAAGACGTGTTTGCCCGCGCCAGTTTTGTGCTCAGCGCCAAGGTCCTCGACCCGCAGTTTCAAGGCCAAATCAAAGAGCGCTTGAACTCGCGCGACGCCGTGCGTTTGGTGTCCAGCTTTGTCAAACCGGCCTTGGATTTGTGGCTCAACGAGCATGTGGACTACGGCAAGAAGCTCGCCGAGTTGGTCATTCGAGCCGCGCAGTTGCGGCAAAAAGCCGGTCAGAAAGTGGAAAAGCGCAAAGGCTCGGGCGTGGCGGTATTGCCCGGCAAACTGACCGATTGCGAAAGCCGCGACTTGGCGCACAACGAATTGTTTTTGGTGGAAGGCGACAGCGCCGGTGGCAGCGCCAAGATGGGCCGCGACAAAGAAAGCCAAGCCATCCTGCCCTTGCGCGGCAAGGTGCTCAACACCTGGGAAGTCGAGCGCGACCGCTTGTTTGCCAACAACGAAGTGCACGACATGTCAGTGGCCATCGGCGTGGACCCGCACGGTCCCAACGACACGCCCGACATGAGCGGACTGCGCTACGGCAAGGTCTGCATCTTGAGTGACGCCGATGTCGATGGCTCGCACATCCAAGTGCTCTTGCTCACTTTGTTTTTCAGGCATTTCCCCAAACTCATTGAAGCCGGCCATGTGTATGTGGCCCGCCCGCCCTTGTTCCGGGTGGATGTGCCGGCACGCGGCAAAAAACTAGCCGCCAAGATGTACGCCTTGGACGAGGGTGAATTGACCACCATCTTGGACAAATGCGCCAAAGACGGCGTACCCAAAGACAAATGCAGCATCAGCCGCTTCAAAGGCTTGGGCGAAATGAACGCCGAGCAACTGTGGGACACCACCTTGAACCCCGACACACGCCGCTTGTTGCCGGTGCAGTTGGGCGTGTTGGACTTTGCACAAACCGAGGGCCTGATCACCCAATTGATGGGCAAAGGCGAGGCCGCAGCGCGGCGTGAACTGATGGAGTTGCACGGCGACGCCATCGAGATTGATGTTTGACCATGAGTGACACACCTGTTGTTGATTTGAACGCCTCGTCCGAGTCGGACGACGGCATCGCCCTGGGCCACTATGCCCAACGTGCCTACCTGGAATACGCCTTGAGCGTGGTCAAGGGCCGCGCCTTGCCCGATGTGTGCGACGGCCAAAAGCCCGTGCAACGGCGCATTTTGTATTCGATGTCGCGCATGGGCTTGGGCTTTGGTGGCCCCAACGGCGCAGTGGGTGCACGGCCTGTGAAGAGTGCGCGTGTGGTGGGGGATGTGCTGGGCCGTTACCACCCGCATGGCGACAGCGCCGCCTATGACGCCTTGGTGCGCATGGCGCAAGATTTTTCGCAGCGCTACCCCCTGATTGACGGACAAGGCAATTTTGGTTCGCGTGACGGCGATGGCGCAGCAGCCATGCGCTACACCGAGGCGCGATTGGCCCGCATCACCAGTTTGCTGCTCGACGAGATTGACGAAGGCACGGTGGACTTTCAACCCAACTACGACGGCTCCACCGAAGAGCCCAAGCAGTTGCCCGCACGTTTGCCGTTTGCATTGCTCAATGGAGCCAGTGGCATTGCCGTGGGCATGGCCACTGAAATCCCCAGCCACAACTTGCGCGAAGTGGCCGATGCCTGTGTGGCACTCATCAAAAATCCCAAGCTCAGCCACGAAGAATTGCTCACCCTCTTGCCCGGCCCGGACTACCCCGGTGGCGGTCAAATCATCAGCAGTGCCTCGGACATTTCAGACGCCTATGCCACGGGTCGTGGTTCGCTCAAGGTGCGTGCACGCTGGGTGATTGAAGACTTGGCGCGGGGCCAATGGCAGTTGGTGGTGAACGAATTGCCACCCGGTGTCAGCAGCCAAAAAGTGCTGGAAGAAATTGAAGAACTCACCAACCCCAAGGTGAAAACGGGCAAGAAAGCCCTGAGCCCCGAGCAAACCATGCTCAAGGCCACGGTGTTGGCCGTGCTCGATGGTGTGCGCGACGAGTCGAGCAAAGACGCGCCCGTGCGTTTGGTGTTTGAACCCAAAACCCGCACCATCGAACAGCAAGAACTCATCACCACTTTGCTGGCGCACACCAGCTTGGAAAGCTCGTCGTCCATCAACTTGACGATGGTCGGTTTGGACGGTCGACCCGTGCCCAAGACCATGCGCCAAATGCTGGAAGAGTGGATCGCGTTTCGCCAAACCACGGTGCAGCGCCGCTCGCAATTCCGCCTGGACAAAGTACTGGCACGCATCCATATTTTGGAAGGCCGTCAGTTGGTGTTGCTCAACATCGACGAAGTGATTCGCATCATCCGCCACAGCGACGAGCCCAAGCCCGCACTGATCGAGCGCTTCAAACTTTCTGAGCGTCAAGCCGACGATATTTTGGACATCCGCTTGCGCCAATTGGCGCGTTTGGAAGCCATCAAGATCGAGCAAGAACTCAAAGAGTTGCGCGAAGAGCAGGGCAAGCTGGAAGACATTTTGGGCAGCGCCACATCGCTGCGCCGCCTGATGGTGAAAGAAATCGAAGCCGACGCCAAGACCTTTGCCGATGAACGCCGCACGCTCATCCAAGCCGAGAAAAAAGCCGTGGCTGAAGTGAAAGTGATTGACGAGCCGGTCACCGTGGTGGTGTCGGACAAGGGCTGGGTGCGTGCTCGCACCGGCCATGGCCACGACCCCAGCAGCTTTGCTTTCAAAGCGGGGGACGAGCTGTACGACACCTTCGAATGCCGCACCGTCGATCAACTCATTGCGTTTGGCTCGAATGGCCGCGTCTATTCGGTGCCCGTGGCGTCCTTGCCCGGCGCTCGCGGTGATGGTCAGCCCGTCACCACGCTGGTGGACGTCGAGTCCGGCTCCCAGCTGGTGCATTACTTCGCGGGGCCCACCACACTCACCTTGTTGCTGAGTGGCTCGGGCGGCTATGGCTTTGTGTGTTGCATCGACAACCTCATTTCACGCAACAAAGGTGGCAAGGCCTTCATCAATTTGGCCGAAGGCGAAACCCTGTGCGTGCCGTCCTTGGTGGGCGGCGGCAACGGTGTCACGCCCTTGCCCATCGCCACGCATGTGGCCTGTGCCTCGGCGGGTGGCCGCATCCTCACCTTTGAGATTGGCGAACTCAAAGCCATGGAAAAAGGCGGTCGCGGCTTGATGTTGATGGACTTGGAGGCCAAAGACAGCTTGGCCGGTGCGGCTGCCTACACCCGCAGCATCAGCATCATCGGTGTCGGTCGTGGGGGCAAAGACCGCGCGGAAACGCTGGAAATCAGAAGCCTGAACAATGCCAGGGGTGCACGCGCCCGCAAAGGCAAGGCCGCAGATTTCGGTTTCAAACCCACGCACGTCTTACGCGTTGAATAAATTTTTGTCTTGAAAGCAGGTTGTATGCAAGTGAGTTCAAAAAGTGGCTGCGTCACGCAGCGCTGGGGCGTTGTCGTTTTGGCATTGGGCATCAGCATGGCCCACGCGCAAACCAAACCAGACGCCGACAAAGCGGCCTCACCACGGCCGGCCATGACGGTCACCGTCACCCAAGTTCAAAGCCAAAACCTGAGCCAACGCCTGAGCGCCAACGGCACGGTGGCGGCTTGGCAAGAAGCCAGCATCGGCGCTGAAATTGGCGGTCTTCGCCTCACCGAAGTGCGCGTCAACGTGGGCGATCAGGTGAAAGCTGGGCAGGTGCTGGCGGTGTTTGCCACCGAAACCGTGCAAGCCGGTATCAACCAAGCCAAAGCCGCTTTGAATGAAGCCAAAGCCGTGGCCTCTGAAACCCAGGCCAACGCCGACCGTGCGCGTGCTTTGCAACCCAGCGGCGTCATCAGTGCCCAGCAATTCAACCAATACCTCACCGCTGAAGCCACGGCCAAAGCGCGTGTTGAATCCGCCCAGGCCGCGTTGGCGGTGCAAGAACTCTTGCTGCGTCAAACCCAAGTGAAAGCGCCTGACAACGGCGTCATCTCAGCCCGCACGGCCAGTGTGGGTGCGGTGGTGGGTGTCGGCACCGAGTTGTTCAAGTTGGTGCGTGGCAACCGCCTGGAGTGGCGTGCCGATTTGGTGTCGTCCGAATTGTTCAGGGTCAAGCCCGGTCAAAAAGTGCGCATCAGCACCTCCTCGCAAGCCGAGGTGAATGGCACGGTGCGCATGGTCGCGCCCACCGTGGATTTGCAAAACCGCACTGGCGTGGTGTATGTGGATTTGCCCGCATCTGCTTTGGGTGTGTTGAAGCCCGGCATGTTTGCGCGTGGCGAGTTTGAATTTGGCAGCACCGCGGCCAAGTTGGTGCCGCAGCAATCGGTGGTGGTGCGCGATGGCTTCCAACAAGTGTTTGTGGTGGGTGCCGATCAACGCGCCAAGCTCTACAAAGTGACAGTGGGTCGCCGTCAAGGCGAGCTGTTGGAGATCACCCAAGGCTTGCCTGATGACGCCAAAGTGGTGGTGCGCGGTGCAGGCTTTCTCACCGCTGGTGACCTCGTGAAAGTGGTGCCATGAACGTTTCCGCATGGTCCATTCGCAACCCCATTCCATCGCTGGTGTTGTTTGTGCTGCTCAGCTTGGCCGGTCTGCTGGCCTTCAAGAGCATGAAGGTGCAAAACTTCCCCGATCTGGACTTGCCCACCATCATCGTCACCGCTGCATTGCCCGGTGCTGCACCCGGTCAAATGGAAACCGAGGTGGCTCGCAAGATTGAAAACGCCGTGGTCTCGGTGCAAGGCCTGAAAAACATTTACACCAAGGTGCAAGACGGTGCGGTCACCGTCACCTGTGAATTCCGCATTGAAAAACCGGTGCAAGACGCCTTGGATGAAATCCGTTCGGCGGTCACTGGGGTGCGTGGCGACTTGCCCGCTGCGATGCTTGAGCCCTCCATTCGCAAACTCGACTTTGCCGGCACCCCCGTGCTGGCGTTCACCATTGCATCTCCGAATTTAGATGCCGAAGGTTTGAGCTGGTTTGTCGATCAAACCGTCACGCGCCGTTTGTTGTCGGTCAAAGGCGTGGGCGCGGTGTCGCGCGTGGGCGGTGTGCAGCGTGAAGTGGCCATCTCGCTCGACCCGGTGCGCATGCAAGCCTTGCGTATCACCGCCGCCGATGTGTCGCGTCAACTCAAGCAAGTGCAAAGCGAAAGCGCCGGTGGTCGCACCGACTTGGGTGGCAGTGAGCAACCCATGCGCACCTTGGCCACTGTTGGTTCAGCCGCCGAGTTGGCCGACTTGGAGTTGTCGGTCGGGCAGGGCGGTCGCATTCGATTGCGTGACATCGCCCAAGTGAGTGACACGATTGCTGAGCAACGCTCTGCCGCTTACTTGAATGGCAAGCCGGTGGTGGGCTTTGAGATTGCCCGCAGCCGGGGTGCGAGTGAAGTGGAAGTGGGTGCCGCCGTGCAAAAAGCGCTCACCGAATTGCGTGCCAACCACCCCGATGTGGACATCAACACGGCGTTTGACTTTGTGACGCCAGTGGAGGAGGAATACCACGCGTCTTTGGTGTTGTTGTATGAAGGCGCCTTGTTGGCGGTGTTGGTGGTGTGGTTGTTCTTGCGCGACTTGCGTGCCACTTTTGTCTCTGCTGTGGCACTGCCGCTGTCCGTCATTCCTGCCTTCATGGGCATGTGGTACCTGGGTTTTTCCATCAACGTCATCAGCTTGTTGGCGCTGTCCTTGGTGGTGGGCATCTTGGTGGATGACGCGATTGTGGAAGTGGAAAACATCGAACGGCATTTGCACATGGGCAAGACGCCCTTCAATGCAGCGATGGAAGCCGCTGATGAAATTGGTTTGGCCGTGATTGCCACCACCTTCACCTTGGTGGCGGTATTTTTGCCCACAGCGTTCATGAGTGGTGTGCCGGGTAAGTTCTTCAAGC
The DNA here is from genome assembly GCA_947448745.1 of Comamonadaceae bacterium. Taxonomy (GTDB): domain Bacteria; phylum Pseudomonadota; class Gammaproteobacteria; order Burkholderiales; family Burkholderiaceae_C; genus Limnohabitans. The sequence continues at coordinate 121,879 of CANFOQ010000001.1, read as the reverse complement.
AATTTGGTTGGACCGCGGCCTTGGCCGTGTTTGCTTCTTTGGTGGTGGCGCGGATGCTCACACCCATGATGGCGGCCTACATCTTGAGGGCCACCAACAAACCAGCCCCGGTGCCGTTTTGGATGCCACGCTATTTGCGCACCGTGCGTTGGTGCTTGAACCACCGCTTTTGGACAGCGTTGGGTGCGGGTGCTTTCTTCATCGGCTCGCTGGCGCTCATTCCTTTGTTGCCCACCGGCTTCATTCCGCCCGACGACAACTCGCAAACCCAGGTGTACTTGGAGTTGCCCCCGGGCACCTCCTTGGCGTTCACACAGCAAACCGCCGAAGACGTGCGTCAACGCATCAGCAAAATTCCGCAGATTCAAAGCGTCTACACCACCATCGGTGGCGGCTCTGCTGGCTCTGACCCTGGCATGGCCCAAGGCGCTGCTGAAACCCGCATGGCCACGCTCACGATTCAACTCACCAAGCGCGGCGAGAGACCGCGCAAGGGCGTGATTGAAAACCAAATCCGCGACACCTTATCGGATATTCCAGGCGTGCGCACCAAGGTGGGCTTGGGCGCTTCTGGTGAAAAGTACCTCATCATGTTGACCGGTGACGATGCGAATGCCTTGCAACAAACCGCCACCGCTTTCGAGCGTGATTTGCGCACCATTCCCGGTTTGGGCTCGGTCAGCTCCAGTGCAAGTTTGGTGCGTCAAGAAATCGCGGTGCGCCCCGACTTCGCGCGTGCTGCTGACTTGGGCGTGACGAGTGCCGCCATTGGCGACACCTTGCGCATTGCCACCGTGGGCGACTATGACGCGGCACTGCCCAAGCTGAATTTGGCACAACGCCAAGTGCCCATCATGGTGAAGTTGGCCGACAGTGCGCGTCAAGACTTGGACTTGTTGGGCCGCCTCACGGTGCCTGGCAGCAAAGGCCCGGTGTTGTTGGCCGAGGTCGCCAAGCTCGAGCCCAGCGGCGGCCCCGCCATCATCGACCGCTACAACCGCGAGCGCAATATTCAATTTCAAATCGAGCTCTCCGGCATGGGCCTGGGCGACGTGAAGCAGTTGGTGCGCAACCTGCCTGTGGTACAGCAACTGCCGCCTGGCATCAAGCTGGTGGAAGTGGGTGACGCTGAAATCATGGAAGAGTTGTTTGCCAGTTTTGCACTCGCCATGCTGACCGGCATCTTGTGCATCTACTTGGTGTTGGTGTTGCTCTTCAAAAGCGTGTTGCACCCGGTCACCATCTTGGCGGCTTTGCCGCTGTCGTTGGGTGGGGCCTTTGTGGCCTTGTTGATTGCTGGCAAGAGCTTTTCAATGCCTTCGCTCATTGGCCTGATCATGCTCATGGGCGTGGCCACCAAGAACTCGATCTTGTTGGTTGAATACGCGATCGTGGCGCAACGCGATCATGGCTTGAGCCGCTTTGACGCCCTGATGGACGCTTGCCAAAAACGAGCCCGCCCGATTGTCATGACCACCATCGCCATGGGCGCGGGCATGTTGCCGATTGCTGCGGGTTGGGGTTCGTCAGATGGCAGTTTCCGCTCGCCCATGGCGGTGTCCGTCATTGGTGGCTTGATCACCTCCACCTTCCTCAGCCTGTTGGTGATTCCAGCGGTTTATTTGTATGTCGATGATTTTGGGTTGCTGGTGGGGCGGCTGTGGAGAAGGCTCAAGCCCTCAACGAACTAAGGCCCCTCTTTGCCGCCCGCAATGGGGCGTCTTTTGCTGCGCTTTCGCTCGCAAAAGCGCCCCAGTCCTTGCGACTGGGCTTAGTGCAGTTCAGCGATCAACTCGATCTCGACACACGCGCCCATTGGCAACTGGGCGACACCAAAGGCGCTGCGTGCATGGGTGCCTGCCTCGCCCATGATGTGGGCCAAGACTTCGCTGCAACCATTGGTGACGATGTGTTGTTCAGTGAAGGTGGGGCTGGAGTTGACCAGGCTCATGACTTTCACAATCCGTTTCACGCGGTGTAAATCGTCACCACAGGCGGCGCTCAAGGTACCCAATAAATCAATGGCCACACTTTTGGCGGCCAGCTTGCCAGTCTCGGTGTCCATGTTGGTGCCAAGTTGACCGACCCACGCCACACCGTCTTTTTTGGCGATGTGGCCGCTGATAAAGACCAAGTTGCCGGTTTGCACATAAGGCAAATAAGCCGCAGCGGGCACAGACACGGGTGGCAGTTTGATGTTGAGGGCTTGCAGGCGTTGGTGGATGGACATGGTGTTTTCTTCAAAGTTCAGAGGATGGCGCAGAGTTTAGAACCAATGGACTCATGCGCATTTGCTGCTAGATTGAACAAGCTTGCTCAAGTTTAGCCCTGTGATGTCGATCAACGACTGCGGCTTTCTGCGGCAATGTTTCAATTCTTGGGCTTTCATCATGCGTCTGCGTTCATGTTTTCCAGCGTTGTTGGTGCTGCTTGTTGGCACTTGGGCCAGTGCACGTGCCGAGGTGGATGACAACGGCAACCTGATTGCCACGCCCCGCGAAGCCGCCATGATGGAGCGCGGCTTCTTGTTTTACCCGCCCAGGGTGGTGCGCAAGACTGGCAACGACAACCCCAGCAGCAATTTGGTCACACCGGGCAAAGATAAATCGGTCAGCAACACTGGTTTGATTCAGGCGGTGGTGACGCCCGTGCCCCAACCCACGTTGGTCCCCAAACCAGCCAGCCCCGAACCTGTGGCCGCAGCGCCAGTGCCATCCATCGCGGATGAAATGGTGAAGGTGGACCCGCCCAGCGACAAGCCTGCCGCGCCTGCGCCACCGGCCAACGACAAAATCCTGCAAGCCGACAGCCAAAACAGGATGAGCGCCCCAGAGCGTGCTTCCAAAATCACCGCCTATGCGGGTGCGGGCACCAGTGTGGTGGTGGGCTTGAACATGCCAAGCGACGGCGGGCTGAATTACCGGGTGGAATACAGCGATGGCTTCAAATCTGCGGGTGGACAAAAAACCTACGGCGGCGGCAAGTACATCGAAACCAACACGCATCAACGCTTGGGCCTGTTTGTCGATTGGGCACCCTTTCAAAACAACTGGGCGGTGACGGGTGGCGTGACCTTGAACAACCAAAAATTTCATTTCCGATCAAAATCAGATGCGGGCATTTTTATCAATGGTTATGCGTTTACTGGCGAATCAATCAGCTTTGATTTCAGATTGCCCAGGCTGACGCCCTATGTTGGGGTCCGCTATGCCAGCCAAACTCATCATGAAAATGGTTGGGAAGGCTTTGCTGAAGTCGGTGCGGTATTGGCCAAATTGGATGGTGAAGCCCGCATCTTTGATGCCTTGCCTTCTTATGCTGACAGCGATGTGAGGTCTGAAATGGACACCATCCGCAAATCCATTTACAAATGGGGCGTGGTGCCCAATGCCATGGTGGGTTTGAGTTACCGCTATTGATTCAAGTCTGGGCGTTTGCCGCCGATTCCTCTTCAATGAAAGCCTTTTCTCGTCTTCGTTTCGCCGTGCTGTTGGCCGTTTGTGCGGCGGGCTGCGGCGTGGCGCAAGCCGAATGGGCCGAACTGATGAAGGACGACGACATCACCTACGCTTGGGACAAAGAGTCGGTGCGAGCCATCCACATCAACCGCTACGCTTGGACCATGACCAATTTGGGCAAGGCCACCAAAGCCCCGAATGGCGAGGACTACCAATCGTCCATGGCGCGTTGGCGCATCCAGTGCAAAACCGATTCCTTCATCAAGTTGTCGGAGAGTTATTACGCCAAGCCCGAGGGCAAGGGCCGCGAGGTGGCGTTTTACGAATCCGCCGATTGGCGTCCGCGTGACGCCGCCATTCGCCCCGGTTCGTACCTGTCACTTCTGAAAAAACAGGTTTGCACTAACCCCGAGCCCTGAGGCTTTTTCCTACAGTGTTCTTCCCGCTTTGCCGTGAGCGCAAAGCCTTGTTGGAAGGACCTGGCGTCTGCTTGCAATTCCCCGTGTTCATTTTTTAAGCCCCGTGCTGTTGGCCTGGGTGCTGGGCACGGCTGCGCAGTTGTTGCAACCGGTGTTGTGGCCTGCATGGGCGTATGGCACAGGCTTGCTGGCCGTGGCTTCTTTGGTGGCCTTGGTTCATCACAACCTTCCCCATGCGTTCAAACTCTTGGCCACCATGCTGCTGGTGGCTTGCATCGCTTTTGCCAGCGTCGGTTGTCGTGCACTGTGGTTTCAATCGCAAAGCTTGTCGCCTTCTCTTGAAGCTGTGGACGTGCACATCAGCGGTGTCGTGGCCGCCATGCCGCAGTGGCAAACCGATGGTCTGCGGTTTCGCTTTGAAGTGAACACTGCAAAGCGCGTCAGCGATGGTCAAACCGTGTCATTGCCCCGCGCTATTCAGCTGGCTTGGTACAACCAATTTGGCGGCGGCGAGCGCAAGGTCTTGCCCGATGTGCAAGCCGGCGAGCGTTGGCTATTCACTGCGCGTTTGAAGCAGCCGCATGGCTTGGCCAACCCCGGTGGTTTTGATGCGGAGTTGTGGCTGTGGGAGCAAGGATTGCATGCCAGTGGCCATGTGCGCGACGGCCCCAAAGACAAGCCCGCACAGCGCTTAGAAGACACCTGGCAACACCCCATCGAGCAACTGCGCCAAAACATGCGCACACGCATTGCGCAGACGGTGACCGAGCCGCGTTGGGCCGGGTTGATTGGGGCTTTGCTCATGGGTGACCAAGCCGCCATAGAACGCGCCGACTGGGATGTGTTTCGCATCACCGGCATCGCGCATTTGATGAGCATCTCTGGTTTGCACATCACCTTGTGGGCCTGGGTGGCACGTTGGTTGGTACTGCAACTGTGGCGCGTCAGTGGGGCGTGGGGCCGCTCTTGGTGTTTGCATGTCCCTGCACCGTGGGCCGCTTTGTGGGGCGGCGTGGTTTGTGCCACGGCGTATGCCTTGTTCAGTGGTTGGGGCGTGCCCGCACAGCGCACCGTCGTCATGTTGGCTGTGGCCGCCGCCTTGCGCATTCATGCACTGCGCTGGCCTTTGTTGACGCAATGGTTGTGGGCCATGGTGGCGGTGTTGTGCCTGGACCCGTGGGCGCTGATGCAAGCCGGGTTTTGGTTGAGCTTTGTGGCGGTGGGCGTTTTGTTTTTGGGCAACCCCAGCACTGCGCCTGTACCGGCGTCAAGCAGCCGATGGCCAAGACTGCGTCAACAAGCCCTGCATGTGTTGAAAGAGCAATTGCACATCAGCGTCTGCTTGGCGCCGCTGGGGGTGTTGTTGTTTCAGCAGTTGTCGGTGGTGGGTTTGTTGGTGAATCTGTTCGCCATTCCGTGGGTCACCTTGGTGGTCACGCCGCTGGCGTTTTTGGGGGCGCTGTGGTCGCCGCTGTGGCAGTTGTGCAGTCTGAGTTTGCAAGCGCTGTGCGCGGTGTTGCAGCCCATGTCTGTTTGGCCGTGGGCCGTGTGGTCGGTGGCGCAGCCGCCAGGTTGGGTGGCGGCAGTTGGCATGGCGGGTGGTGCTTGCTTGGCTTACCCGCAGCCTTGGCGCAAACGCATCTGGTGCGTGGGTTTGGTGTTGCCGTGCTTGCTGTGGCCAGTGCCGCGTCCTGTGCAGGGGCAGTTTGAGTTGCTGGCCGCCGACATCGGTCAGGGCAACGCGGTGTTGGTGCGCACCGCGCAGCACAGTTTGTTGTTTGACACCGGGCCGCGTTTTGGCAGCGACAGTGATGCCGGTCAGCGCGTGCTGCTGCCCCTCTTGCAACGAAGCAACGAGCGGCTCGACACCTTGGTGCTGAGCCACCAAGACAGCGACCACACCGGCGGCGCTTTGTCGGTGCAACAACTGCAGCCGCAGTTGCAGGTGTTGACCAGCATCGTGCACGGCCAAGCCTTGTTTGGTCAATGGCCCATGCAGCGTTGTGAAGCAGGGCAGGCGTGGCAGTGGGACGGCGTGCAGTTTGACGTGCTGCATCCACTACCTGCGGACTATGAACAACTGTTGTCACCGAATGCCCGCAGTTGTGTGCTGCGCATCAGCACCGGGCAACAGGTGGCGCTCCTCACCGCCGACATTGAAGCGTTTCAAGAGCAAGCCTTGTTGCATCGCGCAGGTGCACAACTGCGGGCCGATGTGCTGCTGGTGCCGCACCACGGCAGCAAAACGTCGTCCACCGAGTCCTTCATCGAGGCGGTGCAACCGCGCTGGGCCTTGTTCCAAATGGGCTACCGCAACCGCTACGGCCACCCCGCGCCGCAGGTGCTGCAGCGCTATGTGCAGCGCGGCATCGGCGTGCTGCTCTCGCCCTCATGCGGCGCCATGACCTGGCGCAGCGACGACCCCGAGATGGTGCTGTGTGAGCGGGCGCAAAACAGGCGGTATTGGCGGCAAGGGGTGGGCGATGAATAACTTAAAAGGTGCCACTAAGTGGCGAATGGATTCAAGCCACCGTCAATTCAAACCGCCTTCCAAGGGACAGCAAGGCCAAAGCCACGGTATCGATTTTGGTTTTGTGGTCCAGGCTGAGCAAGCGATTGACTTCTTGCGGCAGCACTTTCATGCGCCGCGCCAAGTCGGCGGGACGAATGTTTTGGGCCAGCATTTCATTCAACAACAGCACCTTGGCCGCGATGCTCAATGGCAAGCCCACCAAACGTTCACCGCGCTTGGCCTTGCTGGGCAAAGGCACAGGCCGTTGGTCGTCAAAGTAAAAATCCAAGGCGTTGATCAACGCGTCTTCGGCCATCTCTAAGGCCTCTTTTTCATCATCGCCTTGCGTGAGGGCTTCGGGGATGTCCCGAAAACTCACCACAAAACCACCTGCGGGGTCTTCTGTCAAAACTGCTGGATAAAACATCTTTTTCCTTCCAAAAGCGGTTCACTTCAAGCCGAGCTGCTTTTTCACGGCCTCCACCAAACCCAGCTTCAACTCTTTCGAGGGGTGGCGGGGCAGAACCGTTTGTCGTCCATTGCAATACACCTTCAAGTGCTTGCTGCCATCCTTGAAGGTGGCTCCGTTTTGGGCCAACCACCTGACAAACTCACTTTGTTTCATGTGAGCACTCTTGACAAACGGGTGGTGAAATATAAACTTTTTTGTTTTTAATTAAAAGCATTTTTGTTTATCCTTGCTGAGTTGTGGTTGCCTATTCACAAAATGCGATTAAACCAACACTTATGAACCTATAAATTAATTTTTACTCACAAAAAGACTTATTAATAACTAAATTTGATAGTATCCGTGCTCTTTCTTAAAAGAGTACTTTATGAGCATTCAGTGGAGTGAAATCAAGTCCAGGGCCTTGCTTTTCAGCCAAACCTGGGCGGATGCGCACAACGAAAAAAGCCAATCCACGCCGTTTTGGATCGCCTTCTTCGAGATCTTCGGCATCACCGACAAGCGGGTGGCCAGCTTCGAGCACAACGTCAAAAAGCTCAGCGGCGCAACCGGCTTTGTGGATTTGTTCTGGCCGGGCAAGCTGTTGGTGGAACACAAGTCCTTGGGTAAAGATTTGACCCAGGCCAACCACCAGGCCATGGACTACCTGCATGACATCCCCGAGCACGAGCTGCCCGACCTGGTGGTGGTCTGCGACTTTCAGCAGTTCGAGGTGCGCCCCCTCCACGGCGGCGAGGTGCTGCGCTTCAAGCTGAAAGACCTGCACAAGCACGTGAAGCACTTTGGCGTGTTGCTGGGCTACAAAGTGCAGGCCATTCGCCCGGAAGACCCGGTGAACATCAAGGCGGCCGAGCGCATGGGCCGCTTGCACGACACCTTGAAAGCCAGCGGTTACCAAGGCCACCCGCTGGAGGTGCTGCTGGTGCGCCTGCTGTTTTGTTTGTTCGCCGACGACACCGGCATTTTTCAGCCCACCGATTCCTTCCGCGCCTTCATTGAAGAACGCACCGCGCCCGATGGCTCGGACCTGGGGCCGCGCTTGGCGCAGCTGTTTCAAGTGCTCAACACCGCCGAGGCGCAGCGCAACAAAAACCTCGACGAGCAGCTGGCCCAGTTCGCCTACATCAATGGCCGCTTGTTTGAAGAAAGCTTGCCCATGGCCGAGTTCAACACGGCCATGCGCCAAGCGCTGCTGGACGCCTGCGCCTTGAACTGGTCGGCCATCAGCCCGGCGATTTTTGGCAGCTTGTTCCAAAGCATCATGGACGAGAAAGCGCGGCGCAACCTGGGGGCGCACTACACGTCTGAGGCCAACATCTTCAAGCTGATCAAGCCGCTGTTTTTGGACGAGCTGCACGCCGAGTTCGAGCGCATTCGCGGCAACCGCCACAAGCTGGAGGCGTTCCACCGCAAGCTCAAGGGTTTGCGTTTTTTGGACCCAGCATGCGGCTGTGGCAACTTCCTCGTCATCAGCTACCGCGAGCTGCGCGAACTGGAGCTGCAAGTGCTGCGGGCCGCCAACCAGCTGGGCGACCACCGGGGCCAACTGAGCGTGGACGTGAACAGTTTGATTGGCGTGAACGTGGACCAGTTCTACGGCATTGAGATTGAGGAGTTTCCGGCGCAAATTGCCCAAGTGGCGCTGTGGCTGGTGGACCACCAAATGAATATGCGGGTCAGCGAAGAGTTTGGCCTGTACTACGCCCGCATTCCGCTGAAAAACTCGCCACACATTCGGCATGCGAACGCACTGCAACTCGACTGGAACCAGGTGCTGCCAGCGGGGCAGTGCAGTTATGTGATGGGGAATCCGCCGTTTTTGGGCAAGTCGAATCAAGACAAAGATCAAAAATCAGATTTGGAAGCCGTCATGCACGGCATTCATGGGGCAGGGGATTTGGACTTTGTATGCGGCTGGTATGTGTTGGCCGCCCAATACCTGCGGCTGAACCCGCAAACCCAGGCGGCGTTTGTGTCCACCAACAGCATCACCCAAGGCGAGCAAGTGGCGGTGCTGTGGGGCGAAATGCAGCGTCTGGGCATGCATATTCGGTTTGCCCACCGCACTTTTCAATGGAGCAACGAGGCCAAAGGCAATGCCGCCGTGCATTGCGTCATCATTGGTTTTGGTTTGCAAGATTCAAAAGAGAAAGTGATTTTTGAATATGCAGACATCAAAGGATTGCCGACGGCGGTGCCTGCAAAAAATATCAATCCCTATTTGGTGGATGCGCCACAAATAATATTGAGAAAACGTCGAGCACCCATCTGCAATGTGATGGAAATGACCAATGGCAGCAAGCCAACGGATGGTGGTCATTTGATTTTGTCCGATGATGAAAAAGAACAGTTGATTCAATCGGAACCCCAGGCAGCCCAATGGATTCGGCCATTTTTGGGCGCAGATGAATTCATCAATAAAACACCGCGCTGGTGCCTGTGGTTGGTGGATTGCCCGCCGAATGAATTGCGGAATATGCCCTTGGTGATGAAGCGTGTTCAGGCGGTCAAGGCCATGAGACATTTGAGTTCAGATAAACAAACCCGCCTAGATGCAGAGTTACCAACGCTATTTCAAAAAATCCGGCAACCAATTGATAATTATTTATTGATTCCTAGCGTTTCTTCAGAGCGAAGAAATTATGTGCCTATTGGATTTATTAATTCGACAATAATAGTCAGCAACTTGGTATATGCGCTTCCAAATGCTACCTTATTTCATTTCGGCATCATGACCAGCGCCATGCACAACGCCTTCATGCGCTACACCTGCGGCCGATTAGAGAGCCGTTTTCGTTATTCAAACACCATCGTTTACAACAACTTCCCTTGGCCGGGCTTTGCTGGCGAGGCCTTGAGCGACAAGCACCGCCAAGCCATTGAAGCCGCCGCACAAGGCGTGTTGGAGGCCCGAGAACGCTTTCCCACCTCGTCCTTGGCCGACCTCTACGACCCCCTCAGCATGCCGCCCGCCTTGCTGCGTGCCCACCAAAAACTCGACGCCGCCGTGGACGCCGCCTACCTGCCCAGCGGCGGCTCCAAAACCTATGCCTCCGACGCCGAACGCGTCGCGTTTTTATTCGATTTGTATCAACGCATTACCAGCTTGCTGCCCATTCCCCTAGCAAAGAAAAAGAAAACCAAACAGGGATTTGATTTTTAAACAGCAATTGATTTTCAATTTCACACTGGAAAAATATCAGCTTAAGCATCTTTCTTAAAAGGTTAGACAGGGGTGGCCGTTAATTTCAAGCCCAACGCAGCGATCACTTTAAGCACGGTTGAAAACTCGGGATTGCCATCGGCAGACAGAGCTTTGTAAAGGCTTTCACGGCCCAAGCCTGTGTCGCGTGCAACCTGCGTCATGCCCTTGGCGCGGGCAATATCACCCAGTGCAGCCGTTACCAAAGCGGGGTCGCCTATTTCCAAAGCTGCTTCTAAATAGGCGGCCATTGCTTGGCCGTTATTCAAATGATCAGCCGCATCCCATTTGATTGTTTCTGTTTTAGCCATGGAGCACTTCTTTTACAAAAGGGTCACGAAGTGAATCAAACCATTTGGCGTAGTCCTTCGTTTGCCGTATTTCAATTTGAAGATGATCGTATTCCATGAGATACGTTTTGACAAGATGGCGATCTTGCATTTGTTGCGCATGGCATGAATTTCAGCACCCACTAAGTGAGCCGTGTGAAGGCGTCACTCACAATTTTCACCTCAATCTAGGGAAAACCCGCGTTTTGTATAGGTATTGTCCAAGTATTTCTCGAATATGGACATGATTCACGCGAAAACAGAGGGTTTGCCCTGATATTTTCTTGACAAAACATATTCATCTGTTAAATTTCATCCATCGGTTCTGCAATAAACCTCTTCAGTTTTCAAATTCAACCTCAAGGATGTTCACCATGTTCAACAAATTCGCTCTCATCGCCGGCCTGCTGCTCTCCAACGTTGCTTTCGCTGGCAACGACAACTCCGCCATCGTGTCCGACAAAGAAGGCGCCTACATGGTGGCTTCCTCCAAAGACACCTGGTCCGTGGTGGCTGCCAACAACACCAAGGGTTTGACCAAAGTGCGTGAGTTCCACGACATGGGCCAAAGCGGCGTGCAACAAATCGACTACGTGGTCAACTGCGCCGACCAAACCTTGGCCTTGGCCGACTTCACCGTGTTGACCAGCACAGGCCGCTTGCCTGTCGTGGCCAAGGAAACCAGCTTCGCTGACTTGTCCTTCTACAAACCCCTGATCGACCACGACCGCGCCATTGCCAACAATGCCTGCGACAAGCGCATGGCGATGAACACCGCCCAGTGATGTAATGGCCACCATGGCCACTGACACGCTGAAGCAACTCGCCTTCTTCGCCATCGGCGAAAGGCTCCGGGCGATCACCGGTTCTGCAAAGTCCTCGCTCGAGGACTTTGCTGTTCCTGCGGGGGACGCAGGCTTGTTTGGGCCGGCCAGCATGGTGTGGAGAGTGCATGCGCATTTCAGCGCCATGATGTTGGGCGGTTTGTCCTCCCTCATCGTTCAGGCCCTGCACCCACGCGCCTTGGCCGCCGTGTGGGACCACTCCCAGTTCCGCGACAAACTGAAAGACCGGCTCAGCCGCACCGCGTTTTTTGTGGCGGCCACCACCTACGGCAGCGAGGCTTTCGCCCTGAAAGCCATTCAGCGGGTCAATGCCATTCACAGCCGCATCACCGGCACCGACTTGCAAGGCCGCCCCTATGTGGCCAACGAACCAGCGCTCCTGAACTGGGTGCATTTGGTCGAGGCCACGACTTTTTTGGCGGCCTACCAACACCTCGCCAAAACCCCGCTGAGCCCCACCGAGGCCGATCAGTACATGGCCGAAATGGCGGTGCTGGGTCACTTGTTGGGTGGCGTGGATTTGCCAAGAACCGTGGCGGATGCTGAAGAACAGATGCGCGGCTTCCAAGCCGAGCTGCAGTTTGACGCGCGGGCGCAAGAGGTGGTGGGGCTGATCGCGTCTTATCCAACAGAGCTGCTGGACAAGCCCTTCATGGGCTTGGTGCTGGAATCCTCTTTCGACTTGATGCCCGATTGGGTGCTGCAGCTGTTGGGCCGGTCTGCGGCCTGCGCCTTGCCCGTGCAAGCGCGGCGCTTGGCGCTGCAACTCGCCTCAGAGCCTTTGCAATGGATGCTGGACGAGCAGGGCGTGGCGGCGGTGGCGCGGCGGCGGGTCATGCAAGCGGCCTGAGGTCGCCGCTTGTGGGCCCTCAAGCTGATCGCCAACTCAGGCGCTGTCAGCCACCCGCTGCGAAATGTGCGCCAAAGCTTCTTCCACCTGGTCAATCAAAATCAAACACAGGTCGCCCGCTTGCAGTTGGGCCAGCGCGTGGTCAATGGCGATGAACTCGCCATGAATCTCGCTGATGTCGGTGGTGCGTGAAGCCCCTTTCAGGCCCTCGCGCAGCAAGGCCAGCACTTCGCCATCGGCGCGGCCACGTTGGCAGGCATCTTCAAACAAGACCACGCGCTCGAAGGCGCTGCCAATCAGGCGGGTTTGCTCGCGGATGTCTTCATCGCGGCGGTCCCCAGCGCCGCTGATGACCACGCTGCGTTCCTTGGCCGGCAGGTTGCTGACGGCTTGCACCAGCGCCTTGATGGCGTCGGGGTTGTGGCCGTAGTCGGCAATGATGGTGGCGCCCTTGTAATTGAACATGTTGAAGCGTCCGGGCACGCCTTGGGTGTCGCTGACAAAGTTGGACAAACCTTGGCAGATGGCGGCCCAAGAAAGGTTCAAGGCCCAGGCCGCGCCAATGGAGGCCATGGCGTTTTCCACTTGGAAACCGATGGCGCCGTTTTGCGTGAGCGGCACTTCGGCCAATGAAATGCGCACTTGCTGCGCACCTTCTTTGGCCACGATGTGACCGTCTTCCACATAAAGGACGCGCTTGCCTTGGGCACGGTGCGTGGCCAGGGTGGGGTTGTGCGGGTCAAGCGCGAAGAAGGTCACTTGACCGGGGCAATTAGGGGCCATGGCCACCACCATCGGATCAGCGGCGTTGAGCACCGCCATGCCGTTGGGCGCGACGTTTTGCACGATGACGCGCTTCAAGACGGCCAAGTCTTCCACGGTGCTGATGTAGTTCAAGCCCAAGTGGTCGCCCGCGCCGATGTTGGTGACCACCGCCACATGGCAGCGGTCAAAGGCCAGGCCTTCGCGCAACATGCCGCCACGTGCGGTTTCCAACACGGCCGCGTCCACATCGGGGTGCATCAAGACGCTGCGGGCACTGCGCGGGCCACTGCAGTCGCCGGTGTCGAGTTGCAAGCCATTCACATACACGCCGTCGGTGTTGGTCATGCCCACGCGCAAACCATCGGCCCGCAGCAAGTGGGCGCACAAACGCACGGTGGTGGTTTTGCCATTGGTGCCGGTCACGGCAATCAAGGGGATGCGGCCATCTTGGCCCGCACCAAACATGGTGTCGATGATGGCGCTGCCAACGTCGCGGCCCTTGCCAAACGAGGGCTGCAAATGCATGCGCAACCCTGGCGCGGCATTCACTTCCACAATGCCGCCGTGTTGCTCTTCCAAAGGCTTGAGCACCGACTCGACCACCACGTCCACACCGCACACATCCAGCCCAACCATTTGCGCGGCCATCACAGCACGCGAGGCCACTTCGGGGTGCACGTCATCGGTCACATCGGTGGCAGTGCCGCCGGTGGACAAATTGGCGTTGTTGCGCAGCACCACCCGTGCGCCTTTGGCGGGCACGCTGTCGGCGTCCAAGCCTTGCTCTTTCAAGCGGGCCAGGGCGATGTCATCGAAACGGATTTTGGTAAGGGATGTGGCATGACCATCGCCACGGCGGGGGTCGGAGTTCACCTTGTCCACCAATTGGCGCACCGAGGATGTGCCGTCACCCACCACCAGCGGCGGCTCGCGGCGTGCTGCCGCCACCATCTTGTCGCCGACCACCAGCAAGCGGTAATCGCTGCCCGGCAGGTAGCTTTCCACCATGATGTCGTCGCGGTATTCCAAGGCGTTTTTGAAGCCTTCCATCACTTCTTCGCGGGTCTTCAAATTCACCGCCACGCCCTTGCCTTGGTTGCCGTCACGCGGCTTGATGACCACGGGCAACCCAATTTCTTGCGCCGCCACCCAGGCGTCTTCGGCGTCCAACACGGGGCGACCCAAAGGCACCGGCACGCCCGCGGCCAGCAGCAGTTTTTTGGACAGTTCTTTGTCTTGCGCGATCGACTCGGCAATGGCGCTGCTGTAGTCGGTTTCGGCGGCTTGGATGCGGCGTTGTTTGCTGCCCCATCCAAACTGCACCAAGCTGCCATCGGACAGACGGCGAAACGGAATGCCACGCGCCAATGCCGCATCAACGATGGAGCCGGTGGAAGGCCCCAAGCGCAGGTCTTCGTCCAACTCCCGCAATGCGTGCAGCGCGTTGTCAACATCGAAACTTTGATCGTTGAACGCGGCCAAGCAGAGTTGCTCGGCCAAACTGAGGGCTAATTTGCCAACCTGTTCAACCGAGTATTCGACCACCACTTGAAACAAGCCTTCATCGGGCGTGGCGGTGGTGCGGCTGAAGGTGACTGGGCAACCGGCTTGGATTTGCAAATGCAGCGCCACGGCTTCCAAAGCATGCGCCATGCTGAGGTGGGCACTGGCCTCGCCGGGTTGCAATCGGCCCAAGCCGGGGAACAAATGGCGCAGGCGTTTTTCAAAGGCTTGTTGCTCGGCGCTCAGGTCGCTTTCCAAACCGGGTGCGCAACGCACCATGGCTTCAACGGCGGTATGGCGGGTCCACAAATTGGGGCCGCGCAGGGCGCGGGTGCGGGTGACTTCCATCAGGCTTTCTTCCTTGCAACTTTGGGCTTGGCCGGGGCAGCGGGTTGGCCGTAATTTTTCAGTCCAGCGCGAATCAAATCGGGTGTCATGTCCAGCGCCCAGGCCACGGCCACGGCGGCCAGCACATTGGGCAAGCTGATGCCGCCATCGGCCAGCAGTTTGGCAATCGGTGGGAAGTCGAGTTGCAGCAACACGGTTTCGGTTTTGCCACGCGCCAATACCACTTCACCGTTGGCGCAATAGACCGCGCGGCCATTGGATTCACGGTGCTTCAAGATGACGGGTGCTTGCGGATTGGGCGCGTAATAAATGACTTCGCCATCGCACAAATCAGCCAAGTCCACCACGGCAGCGTCTTCGGCATTGAGCACCGCCGCACCTTCGGGCAGCACCAAATCAATTTGGGTGCGCACGACATTGCGCACTTGCTCGGGCGTTTGAACGTCGTGGTCTTGCAAGCCGCTGGCGTCGGGCATCTCGGTGAGGACACCGACATGGCAACGGTCGTAAGGCAGGCCTTCTTCCAACACTTGCAATGGCGAGTTTTCAAACACGGCGGCGTCTAAAGCGCGGTTGATCAACAAGCGTTGACTGGCTTCAAACACACGCGCGTCTTTGGCGTCCACCAAGCGCTGGTCCATGAACAAACCATGCGAAGACGCCAAGCCGGTGCGCCGTCCTGAGAGATGGATGAGCCAGTTCACCAAGTGCGCCAACTCGGCAGTTTGGTTGCGGCCCATGATGCCCACCACGGGGATGCGGGTGGGCTCTTGCGGGTTGAACAAATGCGACACGATGGCTTGGCCCACCGGGCGCGGTTGGCCAATGGCCGGCTTCAAATGCATCAGCAAGCCCGGGCCGGCATTCACTTCCACAATGGCACCGCCTTGGGCCAGCAGGGGTTTGCTGATGTCTTGTGCCACCAAGTCGATGCCAGCGATGTCCAAGCCAATCACGCGGGCGGCCAACACCACCACGGCTGCCACTTCGGGATGCACCTCGTCGGTGACGTCGATGCCCATGTTGCCGGTGCGCTGCACGATGGCCACGCGGTCTTTGGCGGGAATGCTGTCAGGGCTCAGGCCTTGGCGTTGCAACTCCAGCACAGCGGTGGGCAGGTCTTTCAAACGGATGGTGTCCAGGGGAAAGTCTTCTTCTTCGCCACGGCGGGGGTCCGAGTTGATTTGCAAATCAATCAGCTCGGTCACGGTGTGCACACCGTCGCCAGTGATCTTGGCGGTCTCGCCTTTGCAGGCTGCGACCACGCGGTTGCCGACCACCAACAAACGGTGTTCTTCGCCGGGGATGAAGCGTTCCACCATCACCTCGGTGCCTTCGCGCTGTGCCACCACAAAGGCGGCTTCAATGTCTTCGCGTTGGCGCAAGTCGAGGGCCACGCCGCGCCCGTGGTTGGCGTCGGTCGGTTTCACGGCAACCGGCAAACCGATGTCTTGCGCCACTTCCCATGCGTGTTCGGGGGAGTCCACCACTTCGCCTGTGGGGATGGGCACACCGCATTGGGTGAGCAGCATTTTGGTGAGGTCTTTGTCGCTGGAAATGCTTTCAGCGATGGCGCTGGTGCGGTCGGTTTCAGCCGTCCAAATGCGGCGCTGCTTGGAGCCGTAGCCCAGTTGCACCAGGTTGCCCGAGGTCAGGCGAATGGATGGGATTTTGTGTTCGGTGGCTGCGTCCACGATGCAGGCGGTGCTGGGGCCCAAGCACAGTCTGTCGACCATGGCTTTGAGCCGGTTCACGGTGCCGGGCAAATCAAACGCGGTGTTGTTGATGGCCGCCATCACCAAGTCACGCGCCGCCATGAAACTGGCGCGGCCCACTTCTTCTTGGCGGGTGCGGATGACCACTTTGTAAACGCCGCGCTGTGAAGTTTCACGCGCTTTGCCAAACCCCACTTGCATGCCCGCCAGGGTTTGCAACTCGATGGCCACGTGCTCCATGATGTGGCCACACCAGGTGCCGTCTTTCAAGCGCTCAAAGAAGCCGCCGTGCTCGCCGACGCCGCAGCGGTGCTCGATCATGCCGGGCAGCCAGGTGGTGAGGCGATCGACAAAACCAGGCAAGGTGTTGGAGGGGTGGTCTTCCAAGACGCCGAGGTCGACCCAGGCTTCGAGAACGGGGCGGTAGGTCCACACATTGGGGCCGCGCAAATAACGCATGCGCAAAACAGCGATGTCGGGAAAGGTCATAAGGGGAGGGGAGGAGTGGTGAGTGGGCCGGTGCGGCCAAGGTGCAGGGTTAGAATCATTTTTTACTGCCGGTCATCCCATTAAGAATGAATCTTCCCTCTGTTGTTGCGCCAGTGCTGCTGGATTTGCCAGCCTTTTGGCGGGAGGACCTGCAGCGTCAGTTAACGTCGAATGAGAACGTGCTGGCGTGGCTGGAGGTTGACCTCGATGCGGCATTGTATTTCGGGCTTGGCCTGCTGGCCCTGACCTCAGAGCGCCTCTTGTGGCAGCCCGCCGCCACCCCCAAAACCTGGCACAGCCTGCCTTTGCAGCCCGAGATGCAGCTGGAATTGGTGGACCACGCAGGTGTTGGCAAACTCAGCGCCCGCAACGCCACACAGTTGCTGGCCGAATGGCGCTTCACCTTGGGCCACAACCTGCAAGCCGCCAGTTTGCTCAGCCGCTTCAACAAAATGCAAGCCGGCCACAGCCCCGCCAGTTGGCAAGCCTGGTGCCCCACCTGCCACGCTCCTTTGAGCGACCCTGAACAAGCCTGTAAAGCCTGCGACAGCGACGAAGACGACACCCCAGCCTCCACCTGGAGCTTGTTCCGCTTGTGGCGCTTTGCCAAACCCTACCAAGGCCAGTTGTTGCTGGGCTTTGTGCTCACGCTTTTGTCCACTGCTGCCACCTTGGTGCCGCCCTACCTGACCATGCCCTTGATGGACGAGGTCTTGATTCCTTTTCAAAACGGTCAGCATATTGACGTGACCTTGGTGGCTTGGTACTTGGGGGGCTTGTTGGCCGCCGCCTTGTTGGCCTGGGGCTTGGGTTGGTTCAAAACCTATGTGCTGGCCTTGGCCTCCGAGCGCATTGGCGCCGATTTGCGTTCCACCGCCTACGAGCATTTGCTCAAACTATCGTTGGAATACTTTGGCGGGCGTCGCACCGGTGACCTGATGACCCGCATTGGCAGCGAGACCGACCGCTTGTGTGTGTTCTTGTCGCTGCACTTGCTGGACTTCGCCACCGACGTCTTGATGATCCTCATGACCGCCGGGATTTTGTTCAGCATCGACCCTTGGTTGGCCTTGGCCACCTTGCTGCCATTGCCCTTCATCGCCTGGCTGATTCACATCGTGCGCGACCGCTTGCGCACCGGTTTCGAAAAAATCGACCGGGTCTGGTCCGAGTTGACCAATGTGTTGGCCGACACCATTCCAGGCATTCGCGTGGTGAAAGCTTTCGCGCAAGAAACCCGCGAAGCCAAACGCTTTCAAGAAGCCAACAAACACAATTTGGCGGTCAACGACCGCATCAATTTCTTGTGGTCGCTGTTTTCACCCACCGTGACCTTGGTGACCGAAATTGGTTTGCTGGTGGTCTGGGCCTTTGGCATTTGGCAGGTGGCGCACCACCAAGTCACGGTTGGTGTGTTGACCGCCTTCTTGGCCTACAGCACCCGCTTTTATGCCCGACTGGACGCGATGAGCCGCATCGTGTCGCACACGCAAAAAGCAGCGGCGGGGACCAAACGGATTTTTGAAATCCTCGACCATGTGTCCAGTGTGCCCGAGCCAGTGAGCCCCGTGGCTTTGCCCGAGGTGGTGGGGCATATCCAAATCGCTGACGCTGGCTTCCGTTATGGCAACCGCGCGGTCATCAAAGGCTTGAGTTTGGACATCGCGCCTGGCGAAATGATTGGCTTGGTGGGTCAAAGCGGCTCTGGCAAAAGCACCTTGGTCAACCTGATTTGCCGCTTCTACGACCTGAGCGAAGGCGCAATCCGCATTGATGGCATCGACATTCGCGACATTCGGATTGCCGATTACCGCCGCCACATTGGCTTGGTCTTGCAAGAACCGTTTTTGTTTTTCGGCACCATCGCCGACAACATCGCCTATGGCAAGCCGGGTGCCAGCCGCGCGGAGATTGTGGCTGCAGCCCGTGCCGCCCATGCGCATGAATTCATTCTGCGTTTGCCGCAAGGCTATGACTCTTTGGTGGGCGAGCGCGGCCAAGGTTTGTCGGGCGGTGAGCGTCAACGCATCTCGATTGCCCGCGCTTTGTTGATCGATCCGCGCATCCTCATCATGGACGAGGCCACCTCGTCGGTGGACACCGAGACCGAGCAAGAAATTCAAAAGGCCCTGGACAATTTGGTGCGTGGACGCACCACCATCGCGATTGCGCATCGGCTCTCCACCCTGCGCCGTGCAGATCGATTGGTGGTCATGGAACACGGGCAATTGGTCGAGCAAGGCCAGCACGATGAACTGCTGGCCAGGCAAGGCGCTTACTGGCGTTTGTACGAGGCGCAAGCCCGTCAAAAAGAAGCCGAAGAGCAGGGCTTGACCTTGGGCACCGAACGCGAGGCACGCACATGACTTTCGAACTCTCGCAAAACAGCATGGGTGCTTGGCAACTGAAGCTTGACGAGGCTTTGCACGTTGGGGTCACCGTGGTGCGGGCTTTCCCCATCGGCGCACCCGATGAAGCCGTGTCGGTGTTGAGTGCAGAGGGCCATGAGTTGTTGTGGCTTGAAGCGCCCTTGACTTTGCCTGAGGCGCAAAAAACAGCGGTGATGACAGCCTTGCAAGCACGTGAATTCATGCCTGAAATTCAGCGGGTGGACGCGGTCAGCAGTTTCACCACGCCCTCTGTGTGGACGGTGCAAACCAGCCGGGGCCAGGCGCAGTTTGTGTTGCGCGGCGAAGAAGACATCCGCCGCTTGAGTGGCAAAACCCTGATCGTGGCCGATGAACACGGTGTGCAATTTCTGATTCGCGACTTGCCCGCTTTAGACCGGCACAGCCGCAAATTGCTCGATCGCTTTTTGTAACAAGCCCTTGGGCTTTGAAGCCCGTGCCAGTGCAGGCGCTGTCAGCCAGACCAGCGCCGCGTTCATGACCTCAACTGAACAGATTTTTCAGCTTGTCCGCCCAACCGGCTTCGGTGGGTGAATGTTTGGCCCCGCCTTTTTTCAAGGACTCGTCCAACTCTTTCAAGAGCTTGCGCTGATGCTCGGTCAGCTTGACCGGTGTTTCCACCGTGATGTGACAGTACAAGTCGCCGGGGAAGCTGGCGCGAACGCCTTTGATGCCCTTGCCGCGCAGCCTGAATTGCTTGCCGGTTTGGGTGCCCTCGGGCAAATCAATAGCGGCTTCGCCGTTCAAGGTGGGCACACTCACTTCACCACCCAAAGCAGCCGTGGTGAAGCTGATGGGCACGGCGCAATGCAAGTCGTCGCCATCGCGTTGGAACACCTCGTGTTTTTGCAAACGGATTTCAATGTACAGGTCGCCGGGTGGGCCGCCATTGGTGCCGGGCTCGCCGTTGCCGGTGCTGCGAATGCGCATACCGTCGTCGATGCCCGCAGGAATGGAAATTTCCAATGTTTTTTGGCGCTTGATCTTGCCCTGACCGTGACACGGTGAGCAAGGGTCGCTGATGATCTTGCCGCTGCCTCGGCAGTGCGGGCAGGTTTGTTGCACGCTGAAAAAACCTTGGCGCATTTGCACCACGCCTTGGCCTTGGCAGGTGCCACAGGTTTTGGCCGAGGTGCCGGGCTTGGCACCACTGCCATGACAGGTGTCGCACTCGTCATAGCTGGGGATGCGGATTTCGGTTTTCTTGCCCGCCGCTGCTTCTTCCAGCGTGATGTCCATGGCATAACTCAGGTCGTTGCCGCGAAACACTTGGCGACCACCACCGCCTTGCTGGCGGCGTGCTTGACCGAAGATGTCACCAAAAATATCGCCGAAAGATTCGCCAAAGCCGCCGAAGCCACCTGCGCCTGCGCCGCCGCGCATATTGGGGTCGACACCGGCGTGGCCGTATTGGTCGTAGGCCGCACGCTTTTCGGCGTCCGACAACATTTCATACGCCTCTTTGGCCTCTTTGAATTTCACCTCGGCAGTTTCATCGCCTTGATTGCGGTCGGGGTGGTACTTCATGGCGAGCTTGCGGTAGGACTTCTTGATGTCCTCGTCGCTGGCGTTTTTGGGGACGCCCAAGATCTCGTAAAAATCGCGTTTGGTGGCCATGGTGGTCTGGTTCTGAAAAGTGCCAACGCCGCGTCAACCCGGTGAAGGGTTTGAGCGCGGCGCAGGGGGTTGAAAGGTTTAAGGTTTCTTGACTTCTTTGACCTCGGCATCCACCACGTTGTCATCGTGGGGTTTGTCGTGGCTGTGGTCTGCACCACCCGTGGCGGCACCAGCGGCTTCTTTGGCTTGCTTGTCGGCGTACACCATTTCACCCAGCTTTTGCGCAGCGGTCATGAGCGCTTCGGTTTTGGCATTGATGGCGTCTTTGTCTTCGCCTTTCAAAGCTTCTTCCAAATCTTTCATGGCGGCTTCGATTTTTTCTTTGTCAGCCGCTTCCACTTTGTCGCCGTGCTCGGCGAGGGATTTCTTCACGTCATGCACAGCCGCATCGCCTTGGTTGCGGGCCTGCACGATTTCAAGTTTCTTCTTGTCTTCGGCGGCGTTCAATTCGGCATCTTTCACCATTTGTTGAATCTCGGCTTCGCTCAAACCAGAGTTGGCCTTGATGGTGATTTTGTTTTCTTTGCCGGTGGCTTTGTCTTTCGCGCCCACGTGCAAAATGCCGTTGGCGTCGATGTCAAACGAGACTTCAATTTGCGGTGTGCCACGTGCAGCGGGCGCAATGCCTTCCAGATTGAATTCGCCCAAGCTCTTGTTGCCCGAGGCCATTTCGCGTTCGCCTTGGTAGACCTTGATGGTGACCGCTGGTTGGTTGTCATCGGCGGTGGAGAAGGTTTGCGCAAACTTGGTGGGAATGGTGGTGTTCTTGGCGATCATTTTGGTCATCACGCCGCCCAGGGTTTCAATGCCCAAAGACAACGGCGTCACGTCCAACAACAACACGTCTTTGCGGTCACCCGACAAGACCTGACCTTGAATGGCGGCACCGACAGCCACGGCTTCGTCAGGGTTGACGTCGCGGCGCGGCTCTTGGCCGAAGAATTCTTTCACCTTGTCTTGCACCTTGGGCATGCGGGTCATGCCGCCGACCAAGATCACATCATCGATGTCGCTGACTGACACGCCGGCATCTTTGATGGCGGTGCGACAGGGCGCGATGGTGCGCTCGATCAACTCGTCCACCAGTTGTTCCAACTTGGCACGGTTGAGCTTGATGTTCAAGTGTTTCGGGCCTGATGCGTCGGCCGTCACGTACGGCAAGTTGATGTCGGTGCCAGTGGAAGAGGAGAGTTCGATCTTGGCTTTTTCAGCGGCTTCTTTCAGGCGCTGCAAGGCCAACACGTCTTTGGACAAGTCCACACCCGAGTCCTTTTTGAACTCGGTGATGATGAAGTCGATGATGCGTTGGTCAAAGTCTTCACCACCCAAGAAGGTGTCGCCGTTGGTGGACAAGACTTCAAATTGTTTTTCGCCATCAACGTCGGCAATCTCGATGATGGACACGTCAAACGTGCCGCCGCCCAAGTCGTAAACGGCAATCTTGCGGTCGCCTTTTTCGGTCTTGTCCAAGCCGAAAGCCAAAGCGGCTGCGGTGGGTTCGTTGATGATGCGTTTCACATCCAAGCCGGCAATGCGACCTGCATCTTTGGTGGCTTGGCGTTGTGCGTCATTGAAATAAGCGGGCACTGTGATGACGGCCTCGGTCACTTCTTCGCCCAGGTAGTCCTCGGCGGTTTTCTTCATCTTGCGCAAAATTTCAGCGCTGATTTGAGGTGGCGCCAACTTGCTGCCACGCACTTCCACCCAAGCGTCGCCGTTGTCGGCTTTGGCAATGGTGTAGGGCATCAAGTCGATGTCTTTTTGAACTTCTTTTTCGTCGAACTTGCGGCCAATCAGGCGTTTGACGGCGTACAAAGTGTTGCGGGGGTTGGTGACGGCTTGGCGTTTGGCGGAAGCGCCGACCAAAATTTCGCCGTCTTCTTGATAAGCAATGATGGACGGGGTGGTGCGAGCGCCTTCGGCGTTTTCGATCACCTTGGTGGTGTTGCCTTCCATGATGGCCACGCACGAGTTGGTGGTGCCGAGGTCAATGCCAATGATTCTTCCCATTTTTTTCTCCTGTGTGATTTGGCCCCCGAAGGCAGCCGCCTCAATTCCTGTTTAACAATGTTGAATAGCTGTGGATAAGTTTTTGGATTTCAAGCCCTGTCGGCCTGAAAAAACCGCGAAATTCGCTGGTGAAGGGGCTTATTTGGGCGCGGAAACCGTCACCAAGGCGGGACGCAGCACCCGATCGGCGATCAAGTAACCCTTTTGCAGCACCGTGACCACGGTGTTGGGCTCTTGTTCAGCCGGCACCACCGAGATGGCTTGGTGCTGGTGCGGATCGAACTTGGCACCCGCATCGGGGTTGATTTCAAGCACTTTGTGGCGCTCTAAGGCGCTTTTGAGCTGGCGCAGCGTGGCTTCCGAGCCCTCGCGCAATTGCTCAGCGGTGGCGTCGGCAATGGCCAAACCGGCGGTCAGGCTGTCGGCCACCGGCAACAGGCTTTCGGCGAAGGACTCGACCGCGAACTTGCGGGCTTTGGACACTTCTTCTTCGGCGCGGCGGCGGGCGTTTTCAGCCTCGGCCTTGGCGCGTAAAAACTGGTCGGCCAATTCGGCGTTCACGGCGGTCAACTTGGCCACCTCGGCTTGGGCCACGCTCAACGGGTCTTCCTGCTGCAGGGCTTGTTCGGGGTGGGGATTGGCGTCCATGGCGGGCTCGGGGTTGGCCGTCGGCTCGGACGGCGGGGTGGATTGGGAATCGGACATGCGGTTCTAGGGGCTGTTGGAAATCAGCCCTGTAAATGGGAGGGGTTTGGTTTATTTCAAGTGTAATCAGGCTTCTGCTTTACAGATTCTGTGTTGCAGAATATTATTGGACATGATCCATTCATTTGCTTGCGCCGACACCCAAGCCTTGTTTCAAAGCCGGGCTGTGCCTCGGTTCAAAAACATCGAACGTGTCGCCCGGCGCAAATTGCTGCAAATGCAAGCGGCCACAGTTCTGATCAGTTTGCGGGTGCCGCCGGGCAACCAGCTTGAAGCCTTGAAAGGGGACCGCGCTGGACAGCACAGCATCCGCGTGAACGACCAATGGCGCATCTGCTTTTTCTGGCAAACCGATGGCGCACACCAGGTTGAAATCGTGGACTACCACTAGGAGTGAAACATGAGTGATTTATTGGCAGAAATTCATCCCGGCGAAATCTTGTTGGAGGACTTCATGAAGCCCATGGGCATTTCTGCGAGGCAATTGGCGGCGGATATTGATGTGCCGCCAAGTCGCATCAGCGAATTGGTGAATGGCATTCGCCCAATCACGCCCGACACCGCCTTGAGGTTGGGTTTGTTCTTCAACATGGAAGCCCGGTTTTGGCTCAACCTTCAAACCGAGTTCGATATGCGCATGACTGAGCGTCAATCCCGCGAGGACATGGTGGCGCGTATTCGGGTGTTCAAACCAGCCACGGTTTGAGCCTCAGCCCTCAACACCCAGCAGCTCCACCTCGAACAGCAAGGTGGCATTGGGGGGAATGACTCCGCCCGCGCCACGTGCGCCATAGCCCAACTCGGGCGGGATGATCAGGCTGCGCTTGCCGCCAATCTTCATGCCTTGCACGCCTTCGTCCCAGCCTTGGATGACCATGCCTTGGCCCAAGCCGAATTCAAACGGGTCGTTGCGGTCCAAGCTGGAATCGAATTTCTCGCCTTTTTCACCGTTCTCCCACAACCAACCGGTGTAGTGCACGGTCACATGGTGACCGGCTGTGGCGGTGTCGCCGTCGCCAGTGTGGGTGTCGTCGTATTGCAGGCCAGAGGCGGTGGTGATCATGGCAGTCCTTGAATGGGCATTTAATGAGAAGCGGGGAGTGTAAGCGCACCCCATTCACTGCAAATGGGGGCTTGAAAGGGCGGGATTCAAGACTCGGCGGTGAAGCCAATGCGCTTGACGATGGGGCCCCAAAAAGCCAACTGCTTTTTCAAGTCAGCCGCCATGTCCTCCGCCGTGCCGCCCAGCGGCACCAAGCCTTGCGTGGCCCAAGATTCAACCAAGGCTTTGTCTTTCAGGGCTGCGTTGATGGCGGCATTGGCCGCGCTCACCACGTTGGCGGGTGTTTTGATGGGGGCGAAGAAACCAAACCATTCCTCCACCGTCAAGTCGGGGAAGCCTTGCTCAGCGAAGGTGGCCACTTCCGGCACAAAGGGCGAGCGTTTCTTGCCCGAGGTGGCCAAGATGCGGATTTTTCCGGCGCGGTGGTTGGCCAAAAAATCACCATGGGGCGTGAGCATGGCGGCGAGTTGTCCGCCAATCACATCGGTCACACCGGGCACCGAGCCGCGGTAGGCCACGTGTTGCATGGCCACGCCGGTGTCCAAACTCAGCAAGGCACCCAAGAAATGCGGTGTGGAGCCCGCAGCTGGCGAGCCGTAGTTGGCTTTGTCGGGGTTGGCCTTGGCCCAGGCCACAAAGTCTTTCACCGTCTTCACGGTGGCGGGCACCATCGGTCCCACCGCCAAGCCGTGCGACATGGAAGAGGCCATGCACACCGGCGCAAAGTCTTTGATCGGGTCGTAGCTCAAGGCTTTGTAAATGTGCGGGTAGATGGCCATCATGGAATAGGGCGTGAGCAACAAACTGCTGCCGTCTGCCGGACCGTTTTTCACGGTGTCGATGGCGATGCGACCGGCCGCGCCGGTTTTGTTTTCCACCACCGCGCCATTGCGGGCATAGGCCGTGCCGGCCAATTTGTCACCAATGCGCCGACTGGTGGCGTCCGCCGTGCCGCCGGCGGGAAAGCCATTGATGATCTTCACTTGCTCGATCGGCAAGCCGCTGTTTTGCGACCAAGCGGCCATTGGCGACAACAGGGGCAAGGACAAGGCTTGTAAAGCGTGGCGGCGTGAAAGTTGGGATGTGTTGTTCATGGTGGGCCTTTGTGGAGAGGGGCTTGGAAACGCAATGGGTTGAAAAAAAGTTAATCAGCCTGGGGTAGCAGCACATGCGCTGCGCTGCCGTTGTGAAAGTCTTGCACCAACGCATCGCGGTGTTTCAAAACGGCGCGTTGGTTGATCGAGCCTTTGTCGGTCACTTCGCCTTTGTCGATGGAGGGCGGCTCTGAGAGCAACAACATGCGCGCCACGCGGTTGGCGCTGCCCGTGGCCTTGGCCGCGAGTTGGTTCAGCACGGTTTGGAAATGCGCCAACACCTTGGGGTGGGCCAGCACCTCGGCCAAAGGCGCATCGGCGGGCAAACCAGCCAAGTCCCGCACCTTGGGTGTGGTGAACAGCATGGCGCCCACTTCTTTCAAATTCAAACCGGTGATGACCGCGTCTTGCACAAAGGGCGCACCGGCGGCAATGATCTTGGCGCGTAAAGGGCCCACGCTCACAAAGGTGCCGGTGGCGAGTTTGAAATCTTCGGCGATGCGGCCATCGAACTTCAAACCCAGATGGATGTTGCGCGGGTCAATCCAGGTCACGGCGTCGCCACTCTTGAAAAAACCTTCTTCGTCAAAGGCCTCTGCCGTGGCTTGTGGCGCTCGCCAATAACCCGGCGTGATGTTCGGGCCTTGGTAGCGCACTTCCACCTTGTCGCCCATGGGGATCAGCTTCAAGCGCATGCCCGCTGCGGGCAGCCCCAAGTCGCCGGACTGCACTTCGGGGCGCGGCACAAAAATCGCAAACGGCCCGGACTCGGTCATGCCCAAGCCGGTGCCCATGACGATGCGCTCGCCGACCTCACGTTCTTGCGCGTCGTGCAAGCTGTCCCAAATCGGTTGGGCCAAGGCGGCCCCTGAGTAAAAAAACATGCGGATGCGGCTGAGCAGATTGCGCCGCAGTACGTCGTCGGTGTGCATGGCGTTGGCAATCGCTTCCAAGCCGGTGGGCACATTGAAATACACCGTGGGCGCCACTTCGCGCAGGTTGCGCAGGGTTTCGCCCATCAAGGCGGGCACTGGTTTGCCATCGTCAATGAACAAAGAGCCGCCATGAAACAGCGTGAGGCCGATGTTGTGGTTGCCGCCAAACGTGTGGTTCCACGGCAGCCAATCCACCAGCACCGGTGGCGCTTCGCCCAGCACCGGCATGGACTGCCACATTTGCTGCTGGTTGGCACACCACATGCCGTGCGTGTTGATGACGCCTTTGGGCAGGTTGGTCGAGCCCGAGGTGAACAAAAACTTGACGATGGTGTCTGGCCCAATCGTGTCCATGGCCGCGTCCACCTCGGCGGTGTCGGGCGTGTCAAACAAGGCACCCAAAGGGGTGTGGTTCCTGTGGGGCAAATGGCCGTGGGCCAACACCACTTCGGTGTCGGCGGGCACGGCGGCGGTGATGGCCGCAGCGTATTTCTCGGCATCGGTGGCAAACACCAAGCCCGGCGTCAACGTGCTCAGGATGTGGCGCAGTTTGTCGAAGTCTTTGCTGACTGTGGAATAGGCCGGTGAGACGGGGCAATGCGGAATACCCACCAACATGCAGCCCAGCGCCACCATGGCGTGTTCCAAGCTGTTTTCACTCAGGATGACCACGGGACGCTCAGCACTTAAATCCCGCGCCAACAGCGCTTGGCCGATGCGTCGTGCGCCCGCCAAGGCGCGGCCATAACTCAGGTGCTCCCAGTCACCGGTGCGGCCATCGGACAAGCGTATGCGCCGCGCCAAAAACGTGCGCTCTGGCGTTTCACGCGCCCAGTGGAGCAACTTGTCGGTCATGCGTTGAGGGTGCGCTTGCAGGGCTTGTTCGGCCTGCACATACTGCACACCGTGCGGTGTGTCGTCCAGCCGCACCCGCGTGATGCCATAGCGCATGGCACGGTAGGTTGGTGCGGTGCTCATTTGTGCTCGACCTTGGCGGCGCGGCCTTGCAAAAAGGCGTCCACGCGGGCTTTGGCTTCGGGCGCGGCTTGGGTGATGGAAGACATCAAGGACTCGGTGACGAAGCCGTGGTCGGCGGCTTGCTCGGCGATGCGCGGCAAGGCGTGCATCAAAGCGTAGTTGGTCAAGGGCGCGTTGGTGGCGATGCGTTGAGCCAGTTCCAGCGCTTTGTCAAAGGCCGTGCCGGTGGGCACCAAATACTGCGCAAAACCAATGCGTTCACCATCGACCGCGTTGTAAACACGGCCGGTCATCATCATGTCGGTCATGCGGGCCACGCCAATCAGTTTGGGAATGCGCACCGCGCCGCCGCCGCCGACAAAAATACCGCGTGTGCCTTCGGGCAGCGCGTAAAAAGTGGTGTCATCGGCCACGCGAATATGGCAAGACGCAGCCAACTCGAGGCCACCGCCCACCACTGCGCCATGCAAGGCCGCCACCACCGGCACTGGGCCAAATTGAATTTGATGAAACGCGCTGTGCCACATGCGCGAATGCTGCATGCCTTGTCCCGCATCCCGGCTTTGCAATTCGCTCAGGTCCAGACCCGCGCAGAAATGCTCGCCGTTGCCGCACAGCACAGCGGCTTTGGCTTCGGTTGGCAGGGTTTCGAAGGTGTGGCGCAACGCCAAGATGAGCTCGTCGTTCAAGGCATTGCGTTTGGGAGCGCGGTTGATGCGCACGATGGCCACATCGCCCTGCATGTCGAGTTGTAAATCTGAATTCATGCCGCTTGTCTCTGCTCGTTATAGTTGATGCAAAGGATCTTATTCGACCATGAACCACGCCGACTTGATTGCCATTGACATCCACACCCACGCCGAGGTGAGCTGCTGGAACCCGTTTGACAACTATGGCGAGGAGTACGACCGCGCCGCCGACAAGTACTTTGGCTCGGACCGCCGCCCCACCATCGACGAAACCGTGGCCTATTACCGCGAGCGCAAGATTGGCTTGGTCATGTTCACGGTGGACGCCGAGTCGCACATGGGCCGCCGCCGCATCCCCAACGAAGAAATTGCCAAGGCCGCGCGTGACAACAGCGACATGATGATCGCCTTTGCCAGCATCGACCCGCACAAGGGCAAGATGGGTGCCCGCGAAGCCGAGCGGCTCATCAAAGAAGAGGGCGTGCGCGGCTTCAAATTTCACCCGACGGTGCAAGGCTGCCACCCCTATGACAAGATGGCTTGGCCGATTTACGAGGTGATCAACGAACACAAACTGCCGGCCATTTTTCACACCGGTCACAGCGGCATCGGCTCGGGCATGCGCTGCGGCGGCGGCTTGAAGCTGGCCTTCAGCAACCCCATGCACTTGGACGAGGTGGCCGCCGACTGGGGCGACATGCAAATCGTCATGGCCCACCCCAGCTTTCCTTGGCAAGACGAGGCCCTGAGCGTGGCCATGCACAAGCCCAATGTGTGGATCGACCTGTCGGGCTGGAGCCCCAAGTACTTCCCGAAAAGCCTGGTTCAGTATGCGAACACCTTGCTGAAAGACCGGGTGCTGTTTGGCAGCGACTATCCCCTCATCACGCCCGAGCGCTGGATGAAAGACTTCGAGGTGGCGGGCTTCAAGCCCGAGGTCATGCCCGGCATCTTGAAGGGCAACGCGGTCAGGTTGTTGGGCTTGCCTTTGGGTGAGGAGATGGCATAATCTGACCAGTCTGGACAGAATTTAGAAGCAAGGAGGTGCATGATGAAAAGTTGGCAAATCCAAGAGGCCAAGGCACGCTTGTCCGAGCTGGTCAAATGCGCCGATATTGAAGGGCCGCAATACATCACTCATCACGGTCAATCGGTAGCGGTGGTGGTGTCGCAGGCCACCTACAGCCGCCTCACTTGCAACGAACAAGGCTTGGAAGCATTGATGCAAGCGTCACCGCTGTTTGGCGCGGATGACTTGGTTTTAGAGCGTGACACCAGCCCCACCCGCGATGTGCCCTTATGAGCTACCTGATCGACACCAATGTGTTGTCGGAGTTGCGTCGCCAAAACCCAGACCCTGGCGTCTCGGCCTGGTTTGCCAACCGGCCCGCTTCATCCTTGTATTTGAGCGTCCTGACCTTGGGCGAATTGCGCAAAGTGATTGAGGGGCTTGGCGATGCCAAACGGCGCATGGTATTGACCGATTGGGTTGAGTCGGCCTTGTCTGTGTTCTTTTTGGGACGCATCCTGAGTGTTGATGCACAGGTGGCTGAGCGTTGGGGGCAAGTGGTGGCTGCAGCGGGTCGGCCTGTGCCGGCCATTGACAGTTTGCTGGCTGCCACCGCCTTGGTTCATGGATTGACCATGGTCACCCGCAACACCAAAGACTTTGAAGGGCTGGGTGTGGCAGTGGTCAACCCCTGGGGAACCTCTTGAAATTGCAGTCATTGGAATCTGACCCCAATTTGTAGGTGGTTTTTGGGGGTGCCAAAAAAGCCTTGTTTTGAGGGGGTGGTCAGCAGGGACGGGGCTTGCAGCCGTTTTTATGATACATAAATTCAAAGTTTTGCCGATTTTGTGTATCACGATCAGCCATGAATTCACGCTTTCGCCGCCCGCCAAGGGGACGCATTTTTCTGGTCTTTCGCTCCAAAAATGGTCCCCAGGTCGTGCGGCTTTAAGTGATGTTTCGGCGAAAGCTGGAACGGTGTGCGAAAAATCGCTTTCAGCCATTTGGGCAGCCAATCAAGCCACTTCAGCTTGGCGAACATGGTGGGTCGGAGCGCTTAAGCGTTCGTCGCAGCTCCGCTGCGGTGAGCGGCGGACGAGCCCGCCGAGGTCGGCAAGCCGCGTGAATTAATTGGAATCTGACCCCAATTTTGGAATCTGACCCCAATTATTGGGACCTTAGAGGTCGCCCCACACCTCTTGCGCGGTCTCCACCACCAAGCGCAACTTGCTGCGCTGATCTTCCACCGCGATGTTGTTGCCATGCACGGTGCTGGAAAAACCGCACTGGGGTGACAGCGCCAGCTGGGCCAACGGCGCGTACTTGGCGGCTTCGTCAATGCGGCGTTTCAAGCTGTCTTTGCTTTCCATCGCGCCAAACTTGGTGGTCACCAAGCCCAGCACCACCAACTTGTCTTTGGCCAAGAAACGCAGGGGGCGGAAGTCGCCGCTGCGGTCGTCGTCGTATTCCAAGAAATAGGCGTCGATGTTCATCTCGGACAGCAAGGCTTCGGCCACAGGTTCGTAGTTGCCGGCAGCCGCGTGGGTGCTTTTGAAGTTGCCCCGGCACAAGTGCATGGCCAAGGTCATGCCGGCGGGCTTTTGAGCCACCACTTTGTTGATGAAGGCGGCGTAGCGGTGCGGCAATTCGTTGGGGTCGTCGCCCCGGGCACGGGCGGCTTCGCGCATTTTGTCGTCGCACAAATAGGCCAGGTTGGTGTCGTCCATTTGCACATAGTTGCAACCCGCGGCAGACAGTGAACGCAGTTCATCGCCGTAGGCTTTGGCCACGTCGTCATAAAACGCGGGGTCGAGTTCGGGGTAGGCGTCTTTGCTGATGCCCGCGCGGCCACCACGGAAATGCAGCATGGTGGGCGAGGGGATGGTCACCTTGGGCGTGCTGCCGTGGGCAATCTGGGATTTCAAATAATTGAAGTCGGCCAGTTGGATGTCTTTCACATGGCGCACTTTGTCGATCACGCGAATCACCGGCGGCGCCAGTTCTTGCGTGCCGTCTGGTCGCTCAATGGTGACGGGGATGTCGGTTTTCACGCCACCCATTTGCTCTAAGAAGTCGATGTGGAAATAGGTGCGGCGAAACTCGCCGTCGGTGATGGACTTCAGGCCCACGTCCTCTTGGAACTTCACAATCTCCGTGATGGCCTTGTCTTCCACGAGGCGCAGTTGCTCGGGCGTGATCTGCCCCTTGGCCTTTTGTTCACGGGCTTCCAACAGGTAGGCGGGGCGCAAAAAGCTGCCCACGTGGTCGTAGCGGGCGGGGATGTGGGGAACGGTCATGTGGGCTCCATGTTGAGTAGGACTGAATGCTAACCCGAGCGCAGGTATACAGAATTGACAAAATATCAGTGAAAACACCAGTTTAATGTTGAATTATTGGTTTTTTGTATACACTCGGTATCCATGAAAACCGATGTTCCCGCTTTTCCTCTGAACGCTTGGTACGCCGCCGCCTACGACGTGGAGGTCGGCCGCAGCCTGCTGGCACGCACCATTTGCAAGCAGAAATTGGTGCTTTACCGTCAAACCGACGGACAAGCTGTCGCTTTGCAAGACGCTTGCTGGCACCGCTTGCTGCCTTTGTCCTTGGGCCGCTTGGAGGGGGACGACGTGGTCTGCGGCTACCACGGTCTGGTTTACAACCCGCAAGGCCAGTGTGTGCGCATGCCCAGCTTGCAAAAGCTCAATGCCAAAGCCTGTGTGCGCAGCTACCCCTTGGTGGAAAAACACCGTTTCATTTGGTTGTGGATGGGCGACCCGGCCCTGGCCGACCCCGCTTTGGTGCCTGATATGCACTGGAACCACGACCCCGAATGGGCGGCGGACGGCAAGTTGATCAATGTCCAATGCGACTACCGTTTGGTCATCGACAACCTGATGGACCTGACGCACGAAACCTATGTGCACGGCTCCAGCATCGGCAACGAGGCCGTGGTGGAAGCACCGTTTCAGGTGACCCAAGATGCCAAGCACGTCACCGTCACGCGTTGGATGGAAGGAGTGGAAGCGCCGCCGTTTTGGGCCAGCCAAATTCAGCAAGCGCGGCAACACAAGGGCTTGGTGGACCGCTGGCAAATCATCCGTTTTGAAGCGCCTTGCACCGTCACCATCGATGTGGGCGTGGCACCTGCGGGCTCGGGTGCGGTGCCGCACGACGGCCACCCAGGGGACCGCAGCCACGGCGTGAATGGCTTTGTGCTCAACACCATCACGCCCGAAACCGATGGCAGCTGCCATTATTTTTGGGCCTTCGCCCGCAATTACCGACTGGGTGAACAGGCGGTGACGCACCAATTGCGCGAAGGCGTGACCCGCATCTTTCGCGAGGATGAAGCCATCCTGGAGGCGCAGCAACGCGCCATCGACGACCACCCCGAACAAAGCTTTCACAACCTCAACATCGATGCAGGCGCGGTGCATGCGCGGCGTTTGATTGAGGCCATGGTGGCCCACCAGGACAGCCCCGTTGGCGGCACCATTCCCATCAGGGCCTTGGCATGAGTCAGGCAGAAACCCAAAGCCTCAGCAGTCCCGACCACCCCGGCCATTCGCAGGCGGTGCGGGCGCAACTGCGTTTGCGTGAAATGATTTTGGCGGGTGAGTTGCCGGCTGGGGCTCGCATTGCCGAACTCACGTTGGTGGACAAATTGGGCGTCTCCAGAACGCCCATCCGCACCGCCTTGATGAAGCTGGAGCAAGAAGGCTTGCTCGAATCATTGGCGAATGGCGGCTACGCCGTGCCCACCTTCACCGAGCGCGATGCCTCGGATGCGATCGAGTTGCGCGGCACGCTGGAAGGCTTGGCCGCGCGCATGGCGGCCGAGCGCGGTTGCTCGACCGTGGTGCTCAACGATGCCCGCGCCTGCCTGGACCGCATCGACCAACTGCTGGCGCAAGACAGCTTGAACGACGAGGCCTTCAGCGCGTATGTCGCTGAAAACGAGCAGTTCCACGCCTTGTTGGCCGAGATGACCGACAGCGAAGTGGTGCGCCGCGAATTGGAGCGCGTGATTGGTTTGCCATTCGCGTCCCCGTCTGGTTTTGTGATCGCCCAAGCCAATTCACCGCAAGCCCGCGACATGTTGATCATTGCGCAAGACCAGCACCGCCAAGTGTTGTCGGCGATTGAACACCGCGAAGGTGGCCGCGCCGAGGCCATCATGCGCGAGCACTCCCGCTTGGCCCAACGCAATTTGAGCCAAGCCATGCGCAGCCCCGAGTTGCAAGGCTTGTCCACCGTCCGTTTGATCCGCCGCAAGCGCTGAAATGCCTTGTGGTGCCACCCTAGAATTGATTTTTTCTTTGTCGCTACCGCTCAGTTAAGCTCACCCGTCCCGTCCCCCGGAGTTGATTCATGAATACACGTTTGCTCGCTGCCTGTTTCGGTTTGTTTTTGTCCATCGCTGCCCCTGCGGTGCAAGCGCAAGAGGCCTTCAAAATTGGCCTGATCCTGCCCATGACCGGCCAATCGGCCAGCACGGGCAAACAAATCGAGGCAGCTGCCCGTTTGTTCATGGCGCAAAACGGCGACAAAGTGGCCGGCCGCAAAATTGAACTCATCGTCAAAGACGACGGCGGCGTGCCGGACGCCACCAAACGCATTGCGCAAGAGTTGGTGGTGAACGAGAAGGTGGGTGCCCTCAGCGGCTTTGGATTGACACCCCTGGCCTTGGCCACCGCGCCGATTGCCACGCAATCGAAAACCCCGATGGTGGTGATGGCTGCGGCCACGTCCACCATCACCGAAGCCTCGCCGTTCATCGTGCGCACCAGTTTCACCTTGCCGCAGTGTGCGGTCGCCATGGGCGACTGGGCCCCTAAAAATGGCATCAAACGCGTGGTCACTTTGGTGAGCGATTACGGCCCCGGCATTGACGCTGAACGCTTCTTCAAAGAACGCATGCAACTCAACAGCGCCCAAGTGGTGGAAAGCCTGCGTGTGCCTTTGCGCAACCCCGACTTCGCCCCGTTTTTGCAAAAAGTGCGTGACTTGAAACCCGATGCTTTGTTTGTGTTTGTGCCCTCCGGTGCCGGTGCGGCCGTGATGAAGCAATTCTTAGAGCGCGGCATGGACAAGGCCGGCATCAAACTGATTGGCACCGGCGACTTGACCGACGACGATCAACTCAATGACATGGGCGATGGTGCTTTGGGCGTGGTCACCGCGCACCACTATTCCGCAGCCCATCCTTCAGCGCTCAACAAAAAATTTGTGGAAGCCTTCAAGAAAGCCAACAACGGTTTGCGCCCCAACTTCATGGCCGTGGGTGGCTATGACGGCATGCGCGTCATTTATGAAGCCTTGAAAAACACCAAGGGTGGTCAAGGTGGTGGTGAAGCCCTGTTGGCGGCCATGAAGGGTCAAATTTTCGAGAGCCCACGTGGTCAAATTTTCATTGATGCGCAAACCCGCGATGTGGTGCACAACATCTACTTGCGCAAAGTCGAGAAGAAGGATGGCCAGCTTTACAACGTGGAGTTTGATGTCATCAAAGACATGAAAGACCCCGGCAAAGCCAAGTAAGCCGCACACATGCTGACCCTGCTTTTCGATGGTGTGGCCTATGGGATGTTGTTGTTCATCCTGGCGATTGGCTTGGCGGTCACGCTGGGCTTGATGAACTTCATCAACCTGGCACACGGCGCATTCGCCATGGCTGGGGGCTACACCACGGTCTTGTTGATGCAGCACGCAGGGCTGCCCTTCTTGGTGTGTGTGCCGTTGGCGTTTGTGGTCACCGCCTTGCTGGGGGCTGTCATGGAAGCCACGCTGTACCGCCGCATGTACAACAAACCGCACCTGGACCAGGTGCTTTTTTCCATTGGCCTGACCTTCATGGCGGTGGCCTCGGTGGACTACTTTGTGGGGTCCACCCAGCAGTTGATCCAACTGCCCGACTTTTTGAAAGGCCGCACCGAACTGTTTGACGGTGCATTGGGCATGGGCCACTACCGCTTGGCCATCATTGGCGTCTGCGCGGTGCTGACCATCGTGTTGCAACTGCTCTTGGTGCGCACCCGCTTTGGTGCGCAACTGCGTGCCTCGGTGGACAACCAACGGGTGGCGGCGGGCATGGGCATCCATGTCAACAAAATTTTCCTCAGCACCTTTGCGGTGGGCTCGGGCTTGGCCGGTTTGGGTGGTGCTTTGGGCGCTGAAGTACTGGGTCTCGACCCCATGTTCCCACTCAAGTACATGATTTACTTTTTGATCGTGGTGGCCGTGGGTGGCACCTCGACACTCACCGGTCCCTTGCTGGCAGCCTTGCTGTTGGGCATTGCCGATGTGGCTGGCAAATACTATGTGCCCAAGTTGGGCGCGTTCATTGTGTACAGCCTGATGATTGCCATTTTGATGTGGCGTCCCCAGGGCTTGTTTGCGAGAGACAGCCGATGAGTGCGGCAAACAGCCTGGCCTCAATGGCAAAGCCTCGATGGTGGGAAGCCGCCCTGTGGTTGCTCTTGTTGGCGTTGCCGTGGTTGATGCCCACGCACGCTTTGCTCATCAGTGAAATCACCATCATTGCCTTGTTCGCCATGTCGCTCGATTTGGTTTTGGGCTACAGCGGCATTGTGTCTTTGGGCCATGCGGCGTTTTTTGGCATGGGTGCTTACACCGCGGCCTTGTTTGCCAAGCATCTGCACCCCGATCCCTTGTTCGGCTTGTTGGTGGCCATGTTGGTCACGGCCTTGTTGGGTGCGGTCTGCAGCTTGGGCGTGTTGCGCGGCTCAGATCTGACCCGCATCATGGTTACTTTGGGTGTGGCGCTGCTCTTGCAAGAGTTGGCCAACAAACTCGATTGGCTCACCGGTGGTGCCGATGGTTTGCAAGGCGTGCTCATGGGCCCGGTGTTGGGCCGTTTTGAATTTGATTTGTTTGGTCAAACAGCGGCTTGGTATGCCTTGGGTATCACGCTCTTGGTGTTTGTGGTGTTGCGCCGTTTGGTGCACTCGCCTTTTGGTTACAGCTTGCAAGCGATTCGCGACAACCGCTTGCGTGCCCAAGCCATTGGCATTCCGGTGCATGCGCGTTTGGTGGCCGTCTACACCTTGGCCGCTGGGTTGGCGGGTTTGGCCGGTGGCTTGCAAGCGCAAACCACGGGCTTTGCATCCTTGGATGTGTTTGGGTTTGACCGCTCGGCCGATGTGCTGCTGATGTTGGTCATCGGCGGCACTGGTTGGTTGTGGGGTGGTTTGATTGGTGCGGTGGTGTTCAAAACTCTTCACAGCGTCATCTCGGCTTGGACCCCGCAGTACTGGACGTTTTGGTTGGGGCTCTTCTTGGTGCTGTTGATGTTGGTGGGCCGTGAACGCTTGTTGCGTCCATGGACTTGGGGGCGCAAAGCATGAACGACATCGTCTTGTCTTGCGAAGGATTGGTGAAACGCTTTGGCGGCATCACCGCCACCGACCATGTCAGCTTGCAGATTCCGCGTGGTGCGCGGCATGCACTCATTGGCCCCAATGGCGCAGGCAAAACCACCCTCATCAATTTGCTCACAGGGGTGCTGGTGCCCACCGAAGGCCGCATTCGTTTGCGGGGTGAAGACATCAGCCACATGGCCCCACACCAACGGGTGCGCCGCGGACTGGTGCGCACCTTTCAAATCAACCAGTTGTTTGAAGGCCTGACACCTTTGCAAACCTTGGCCATGACGGTGTCGCAACACCTGGGGCAGGGCGGGCAATGGTGGCAAGTACTGGGCCGCAGCGCGGACGTGACCTCGCGTTGCGAGCAACTGCTGGCGCAGTTTCACCTCACCGAGGTGATGAACCAGCACACCCATGAATTGGCCTATGGCAAGCGGCGTTTGCTTGAGATGGCCATTGCCTTGGCCTGTGAGCCACGCGTGTTGCTGCTTGACGAGCCGGTGGCCGGTGTGCCCGCAGGTGAGCGCGAAGAGTTGTTGCAAACCGTGGCGGCCTTGCCGGCTGATGTGAGCGTGGTCTTGATCGAGCACGACATGGACTTGGTGTTCAGCTTTGCCCGCAGCATGACGGTGTTGGTCCATGGTGCCGTGCTCACTGAGGGCACGCCTGCTGAAATGGCTGCCGACCCGATGGTGCGCGAGGTGTACTTGGGTCATGGAGACAGCCATGGCTGAGTGGCTGCGCATTGAATCCTTGAGCGCCGGTTACGGTGAAGCGGTCATCTTGCATGACCTGTCTTTGTCCTTGGCGCAAGGTGAAACCTTGGCCTTGTTGGGACGCAATGGCACCGGCAAAACCACCTTGATGAACACCATCGCGGGGGCCACACGGCAACACGCGGGTCGCATCACGTTGAATGGCGTGGCTTTGCATGCTTTGCCGTCTCATGCGCGTGCGGCTGCTGGTGTCGGCTGGGTGCCGCAAGAGCGCGATATTTTCAAATCGCTCACGGTGTTGGAAAACCTCACCGCCGTGGCACGCCCAGGGGCTTGGACACCTGCGCGGGTGTTCGAGATGTTTCCGCGCTTGGCCGAACGTCAAAGCAACATGGGCAACCAGTTGTCGGGCGGCGAGCAGCAAATGTTGGCCGTGGGTCGGGCCTTGGTGCTCAACCCCAAGCTCTTGTTGTTGGATGAGCCGCTGGAAGGCTTGGCGCCCATCATCGTGCAAGAGTTGTTGCGTGCCATTGCCCGCATCACCCGCGAAGAAGGCTTGTCGGCCATCATCGTCGAGCAACACCCGCAAGCCATCTTGGCCATCAGCCACCAAGCGGTGGTGCTGGACCAAGGTCGCGTCATCCACACCGGGCCAGCCAATGAGCTGCTGAGCCAATCCGCCTTGCTGGACCGCTTGCTGGGCATTTCACACAAGAAAGCTTGAACATGGACTTGTTGCAAAACCACCCTGTGCTTTGGATGTCCGTGGCCGCTTTGTTGGGCTTGCAGTTCGGCAGTTTTCTGAACGTGGTGGTCTGGCGTTTGCCGGTCATGATGCAACGTGAGTGGGAAGCCGAATTGGCCACTGCCAGTGGTCAAGCGTCAACGGCACCCGTGTTCAATTTGTCCACGCCTTCTTCGCACTGCACCAGTTGCATGACGCCTTTGCGTGCCCGCGATCTCGTGCCGGTGCTCAGCTACTTGTGGCTCAAAGGCCGCTGTGCTCATTGCGGTGCCCATGTATCGATGCGTTATCCCTTGGTGGAGTTGGCGGTGGCGGCCATGTGGGCCTTTTGCGCGGCGCACTGGGGTTTGTCTTTTGAAGCGCTGGCCTGGGCTTGTTTTGCCACCTTGTTGTTGGCCTTGGCCCTGATTGATGCAGACACCATGTTGTTGCCGGATGCGTTGACGCAGCCTTTGTTGTGGGTGGGCTTGGTGGTGTCGGCACTCGGCTTGACCCAGGTGAAATTGCACGACAGCTTTTGGGGTGCTGTTGTGGGCTACGGTTTTTTGTGGTTGGTGCAAGCCGTGTTTGGTTTGATTTCGGGCAAGCAAGGCATGGGCGCGGGTGACTTCAAGCTGTTGGCGGCGCTGGGCGCGTGGTTGGGTTGGTTTGCCTTGCCCGGCGTGGTGCTGGTGTCCTCGCTGCTGGCCGTGTTGGTGGCCATCGTGATGCGTGTGCGGGGTCAATTGCAAAGCGGTCAAGCCTTGCCCTTTGGCCCTTACTTGGCCTTGGCTGGTCTGCTGACTGCTGCCTTTGAACCCATGGCCATGTTCACGCAACCTTTCATTCGATAAGCCTTCATGCGCAGTTTCAAACATCCACCCCATGCCGTGCCTTGTTTGTTCATGCGCGGTGGCACCTCCAAAGGCCCCTTCTTCAACGCCGCCGATTTGCCTGCCGATAAGGCCCATCGCGATCGGGTGTTGCTGGCCATCATGGGCTCGCCCGACAAACGCCAAATTGATGGATTGGGCGGTGCCCATCCATTGACCAGCAAAGTGGGCATCGTCAGCCGCAGCAGCACGCCTGGCGTGGACCTCGATTTTTTGTTTGCGCAGCTGCAGCCCGACAAAGACACGGTGGACACCACGCCCAACTGCGGCAACATGCTGGCCGCTGTGGTGCCCTTTGCATTGCAAACCGGCATGCTGCAGGCCCAAGGCGACACCACCACCTTGCGCGTGTTGACCCTGAACACCGACATGCAATGCGACATCACGGTGCAAACACCCCTGGACCCGAATGGCGAGCGCTTTGTGGACGACACCGGCGACGCTCGCATTGATGGCGCACCCGGCACTTCTGCGCCCATCAGCATCAACTTCTTGGACACCGCTGGTTCGGTGTGCAGTGCGTTGTTGCCCACAGGCCGCGTCAAAGACCGCATCCAGGTTTTGCCCACCGACAAGCTGGGTGGCTTTGAGCCGTTTGAAATAGAGGTCACTTGCATCGACAACGGCATGCCACTTGTGTTGTTCAAGGCCAGCGACATGGGACGCACGGGTTATGAAACTGCAGAAGCCATGAACGCTGACACCGAACTCAAAACATGCATTGAAGCCTTGCGCTTGCAGGTGTCGGTGTTGATGGGCTTGGGCGATGTCAGCAGCAAAAATTACCCGAAGATGACCTTGATTGCACCGCCCATGCATGGCGGTGCCCTCAGCACCCGCAGCTTCATTCCGCATGTCTGCCATGACGCCATCGGTGTGTTGGCCGCTGTCACGGTGGGCACGGCCTGTGTGTTGCAAGGCACGGTGTGCGAAGGCGTGGCGGTGTTGCAAGCAGGCCCTCAACAAGCCTTGTCGGTGGAACACCCCACAGGCGAATTCAGCGTGGTGTTGCAAACTCAAGCGGCTGATGTGCCTGGTGGCTTTGAAGTGACGCAAGCGGCTTTGCTGCGCACCGCACGCCTCATCATGCGCGGCGAGGCCATGGTGCCAGCGCCTATTTGGAATTCAGGAGACAAGACATGAGTTTGATCATCGACTGCCACGGCCACTACACAACGGCACCCAAGGCGCTGGAAGATTGGCGCAACCAGCAAATTGCCGGCATCAAAGACCCATCGGTCATGCCCAAAGATTCAGACTTGCACATCAGTGACGACGATTTGCGCCACAGCATCGAGACCAATCAACTCAAGTTGATGAAAGAGCGGGGCAGCGACATCACTTTGTTTTCGCCACGCGCTTCTTTCATGGCGCACCACATTGGTGACTTCGCGGTGTCCAGCACCTGGGCGGCGATTTGCAACGAACTGTGCTTTCGCGTGTCCACCTTGTTCCCCGAACATTTCGTGCCTGTGGCCATGTTGCCGCAGTCACCCGGTGTCGACCCCGCCACTTGCATTCCCGAACTTGAAAAATGCGTGAAGGAATACGGTGCCGTCGGCATCAACTTGAACCCCGACCCCTCTGGTGGGCATTGGACTTCACCCCCTTTGAGCGACAAGCACTGGTACCCCATCTACGAAAAAATGGTGGAGTACGACTTGCCCGCCATGATCCACGTGTCCACCAGTTGCAACGCGTGTTTCCACACCACGGGCGCACATTATTTGAACGCCGACACCACCGCTTTCATGCAATGCCTGACCAGCGATTTGTTCAAAGACTTTCCCACTTTGAAGTTCCTCATTCCGCACGGCGGCGGTGCCGTGCCCTACCACTGGGGCCGCTTCAGAGGTTTGGCGCAAGAGCTGAAAAAGCCTTTGCTGGAAGAGCATTTGCTCAACAACATTTTCTTTGACACCTGCGTCTACCACCAACCCGGCATCGACTTGTTGAACAAAGTCATTCCGGTGAAAAACGTGTTGTTTGCGTCCGAGATGATTGGCGCGGTGCGTGGCATCGATCCGCAAACCGGCCACTATTACGACGACACCAAGCGCTACATCCAAGCCAGCACCTTGCTGAGCGATGAAGACCGCCACCAAATTTACGAAGCCAATGTGCGACGCGTGTTTCCACGCTTGGACGCACGGTTGAAACAGAAAGGTTTGTGACATGCATTACCCATTAGGCACAGTCAAACGCAACATCCAACGCGCTGATCGTGGCGCGGTGGAGCAACTTGGTTTGTATGGTGTGGCCACGGTGCACGAAGCCATGGGCCGCTTGGGGCTGATGCACACCATCATGCGCCCCATCTACAAAGGTGCACGTGTTTCGGGCACCGCGGTCACGGTGCTGCTGCACCCCGGTGACAACTGGATGATGCATGTGGTGGCCGAGCAAATTCAGCCCGGCGACATCGTGGTGGCGGCCATCACCGCACCTTGCACCGATGGTTATTTCGGTGACCTGTTGGCCACTTCGTTTCAAGCGCGTGGTGCGCGAGCCCTCATCATTGATGCCGGTGTACGCGATGTGGTCGAGTTGGAAGCCATGGGCTTTCCGGTGTGGAGTCGCGCCATCAGCGCCAAAGGCACGATCAAAGCCACGGTGGGCTCGGTCAATGTGCCCATCGTCTGTGCAGGTGCAGCGGTGAACGCTGGTGACGCCATCGTCGCCGATGACGATGGTGTCGTGGTGGTGCCGGCCAGCATCGCCCAGCAAGTGGCCGATGCCGCTGCTGCGCGTGAAGCCTTGGAAGGCGAGAAGCGCAGCAAACTGGCCTCGGGCGTGTTGGGCTTGGACATGTACAACATGCGCGAGTCATTGGCCAAGGCTGGCCTGAAATACATTGATTGACGCCATGAAACCCACCTCTGGCGCTTTTGAAAAAACACCCGGTTGGCTTGATTGGTTCGACGGCCCCGCCAAGCCGCAGTTTGTGTTGCCCGCCGGTGCGGTGGACGCGCACTGCCATGTGTTTGGCCCGGGGGCTCAGTTTCCATATGCACCCGAGCGCAAATACACACCGTGCGACGCGTCCAAAGACCAGTTGTTTGCACTGCGCGATCACTTGGGTTTTGAAAAAAACGTGATCGTGCAAGCCACTTGCCACGGCGCTGACAACAGCGCCTTGATCGACGCTTTGAAACATTCGGGCGGCCAAGCGCGAGGTGTGGCCACGGTCAAACGCGATGTCACCGACCAAGCCTTGCAAGCCATGCACGATGCGGGTGTGCGTGGTGTGCGGTTTAATTTTGTGAAGCGCTTGGTGGACTTCACGCCCAAAGAAGAGTTGATGGAAATTGCCAACCGCATCAAGCACTGGGGTTGGCATGTGGTGATTTATTTTGAAGCGGTGGACCTGCCCGAGCTGTGGGATTTCTTCACCGCGCTGCCCACCACGGTGGTGGTGGACCACATGGGCCGACCGAATGTGCAGCATCCTGTGGACGGCCCCGAGTTCAGTTTGTTCATGAAATTCATGCAGCAGCATGACAACGTCTGGAGCAAGGTGTCTTGCCCCGAGCGGCTCAGTGTGTCAGGCCCCAAGGCTTTGAATGGCGAACAACAGGCCTACCAAGATGTGGTGCCGTATGCGCGGCGTGTGGTGGAAGCCTTCCCAGAGCGCGTGCTGTGGGGCACCGATTGGCCGCACCCGAATTTGAAAGACCACATGCCCGATGACGGCCTGTTGGTGGACTTCATTCCGCAAATCGCTGTCACCCCCGAGTTGCAAAGCAAACTCTTGGTGGACAACCCCAGGCGTTT
Organism: Comamonadaceae bacterium; assembly: GCA_947448745.1. Taxonomy (GTDB): domain Bacteria; phylum Pseudomonadota; class Gammaproteobacteria; order Burkholderiales; family Burkholderiaceae_C; genus Limnohabitans. Next base: position 78,972 of record CANFOQ010000001.1, on the reverse strand, counting down.
GTACTGGCCCGAGATCACTGTGTGATTGGGCTTTCAAACCCATCCATCGCGCACAAAAAATACCAGGAGTGTTGAACACATGGCTTTAGACAAACCCTATTTGGATGTGCCTGGCACCACCATTTTTGACGCCGAACAATCGCGCAAAGGCTATTGGCTCAACCAGTTTTGCATGTCGCTCATGAAGGCCGAGAACCGCACGCGTTTCAAAGCCAATGAACGCGCTTACCTGGACGAGTGGGCCATGACCGAAGAACAGAAACAAGCGGTGTTGGCCCGCGACCTGAACTGGTGTATCCGCACTGGCGGCAATATTTATTTCTTGGCCAAGATCGGTGCCACCGACGGCAAAAGCTTTCAGCAAATGGCGGGCAGCATGACCGGCATGACCGAAGACGAGTACCGCGCCATGATGGTGGCGGGTGGACGTTCGGTGCAAGGCAACCGCTACATCGGTGAAGACGGCGACGCCCAAGCCCATCGACAACCCCAAGGCCAAGCAGGAAAGGCTTGAACATGGCACGCATCAGCGCATCCGTTTACACCTCGCACGTGCCCGCCATTGGCGCGACCATCGACATGGGCAAAACAGCAGAACCCTATTGGCAACCGCTGTTCAAAGGCTATGAGTTCTCCAAGCAATGGATGAAAGACCACACGCCCGACGTCATCTTCTTGGTTTACAACGACCACGCCACCGCCTTCAGCTTGGACATGATCCCCACGTTCGCCATTGGCACAGCCGCGCAGTACACCCCAGCAGATGAGGGCTGGGGCCCACGCCCGGTGCCCGTGGTGCAAGGCCATCCAGCGTTGGCTGCCCACATTGCGCAGTCCGTCATCCAGCAAGACTTTGACCTGACCATCGTCAACAAAATGGACGTGGACCATGGCCTGACCGTGCCGCTGTCGTTGATGTGCGGTCAACCGCCAGCCTGGCCGTGCCCCGTCATTCCGTTCGCCGTGAATGTGGTGCAGTACCCCGTGCCCTCGGGACAGCGTTGCTTCAACCTCGGCAAAGCCATCGCCAAAGCGGTGAAAAGTTTTGATGAAGATTTGAACGTGCAGATTTGGGGCACCGGCGGCATGAGCCACCAATTGCAAGGCCCACGCGCAGGACTCATCAACAAAGACTTTGACAACGCGTTTCTTGACCAGCTGATTGCCGATCCGGCGGCGGCGGCGGCCATCCCCCACATCGACTTCGTGCGCGAGGCGGGCAGTGAAGGCATTGAACTGGTGATGTGGCTGATTGCGCGTGGCGCGATGAGCGACGTCAACGAAGGCAAAGCCGCACCGAAAGTGGCGCACCGTTTCTACCATGTGCCCGCCAGCAACACGGCGGTGGGTCATTTGATTTTGGAGAACTCATGAGCAAGACCCTCAAAGTCGCCCTGGCCGGCGCAGGCGCATTTGGCATCAAGCATCTGGACGGCATCAAACTCATCGACGGTGTCGAGGTGGTGTCGCTGATTGGCCGCGAGCTGCCCAAGACCCAAGAAGTGGCTGACAAATACGGCATTGCCCACGTCACCACCGATTTGAACGAGAGCTTGGCGCTGAAAGAAGTGGACGCGGTGATTTTGTGCACGCCCACACAAATGCATGCCTCGCAGTCCATCGCTTGCTTGAAAGCCGGCAAGCATGTGCAAGTGGAAATTCCTTTGTGCGATGTCTACAAAGACGGGGCCGAGGTGTTGGCACTGCAACAACAAACAGGCTTGGTGGCCATGTGCGGCCACACGCGCCGCTTCAACCCCAGTCACCAGTTCGTGCACCAGCAAATTCAGGCGGGCCAATTCAATATCCACCAAATGGATGTGCAAACCTATTTCTTTCGCCGCACCAACATGAACGCCCTGGGCCAACCACGCAGCTGGACCGACCACTTGCTGTGGCACCACGCCGCACACACCGTCGATTTGTTCGCTTACCAAGCGGGCAGCCCTGTCGTCAAAGCCAATGCGGTGCAAGGGCCTATCCATCCCACACTCGGGATTGCCATGGACATGAGCATTCAGTTGCAAGCGGCCAACGGTGCCATTTGCACCCTGTCACTCAGCTTCAACAACGATGGCCCTTTGGGCACTTACTTCCGCTACATCGGCGACACCGCCACCTACATTGCGCGTTACGACGACTTGTTCAATGGCAAGGAAGAAAAAATCGATGTGTCCAAAGTTGCAGTGTCGATGAACGGCATTGAGTTGCAAGACCGCGAGTTTTTTGCGGCCATCCGTGAAGGCCGTGAGCCGAATGGCAGCGTGGCGCAAGTGTTGCCGTGCTACCAGGTGTTGCATGACCTGGAGCAGCAACTGGCGTGAGGCTCAGAGGCTGACCAAGTGCTTGGGTGTGGCACCAGGCACGGCGTTCAATGGAATCCGCTTGTCGAGGGTGATGAGCCGACCTTTGTTTTTCACGGGCAAGGCCAGCAGGTAAGCATCAGATGCCTTCTTCTTCACGGATGCGGTTCACCAACTCGTTGGTGATGATCACGCCGCGATGTGGCAAGGGCATGAAGCCATATTTCGCCAAGGGCCCTTCGGCGGGTGGCGGGGGTTCTTGCACCCCCAATGTCGTTGGCGACGCATGAAACGAGCGCCGCGCCCATTCGCTGACCACCGTGCCCACAGTTTTCTTTTCGCGCTTGGCGATTTCCTTGGCTGCAAACAGCACATCGTCGTCAATGTCCAGGGTGGTTCTCATGGGGCGTCCTTTTGATGCGTGATGTTTTTGCATCAAACATCAATGCTTTTCAAGCCCTTACACTTCGGGCGCATGAACACACGCGCTGTCGGCCCTTTCCAAATCAACCCCATTGGCCTGGGGTGCATGAACATCTGCCCGGTCTATGGGCCGCCGCCGTCTTTTGAAGACGCCGAGCGTTTGTTGCTGAGTGCCCTGGACGAAGGCGTGGACTTTTTCGACACGGCTGCGCTTTATGGATTTGGTGACAGCGAACGCATCATGGGTCAGGTCTTGTCCAAGCACCGCAGCCGCTTCACCTTGGCCAGCAAATGCGGCATGCAAGGGGTGGACGTGAAAGGTGACGGCAAGAAGGTGCGCGTGATTGACGGGCGACCCAACACCATCAAGGCCACCTGCGACGACAGCTTGCGTCGCTTGAACACCGATGTGATCGACCTCTACTATTTGCACCGCTGGGACAAGCAAGTGCCCATCGAAGAAAGCGTGGGCGCATTGGCCGATTTGAAACGCGCCGGCAAGATTCGCAGCATTGGTTTATCGGAGGTGTCGTCAGCCACGCTGCGCAAAGCCCACGCCGAGCACCCCATCACAGCCTTGCAAACCGAATACTCTTTGTGGACCCGCAACCCTGAAATTTCAGTGCTGCAAACCTGCCAAGCGTTGGGTGTGGCTTTCGTGGCCTTCAGTCCCTTGGCACGCAAGTTTTTATGCGCAGACTTGCGCGACATTGGCAGCCTGACGGCGAATGATTGGCGGCACACATCACCGCGTTTCAACCAAGACAACTACGCGCACAACCTGCAACTGTTAGAGGCCTATGAGCAGATCGCGCGTGATGTGGGCTGCACCCCCGCGCAGTTGGCCTTGGCCTGGGTGCTGCAACAAGCGCCGCACATCGTCACCATCCCGGGCACCTCGCGCATCGACCATTTGAAAGACAACATGGGGGCGTTGTCTGTGCATTTGTCACCTGAGGTGTTGGTGCGCTTGAACGACGCCATCAACCAGCACAATGTGCGCGGCAACCGCTATGGCGCCCAAGCCAGCAGCGAAGTCGATACCGAGGTGTTCTAAGTTTTCTCGGTGAACAACGCCACCATCAGTTGACGCAGCCACATGTTGGCCGGCTCACGGTTGTACTTGGCATGCCAAAACAAATTGATGGCGATGTCGGGCAGCTTGAAGGGCAGGGGAGATGTTTCCAGCTGAAACGGTGCTGCACATTTTTGTGCGAAGCGCTCGGGCACGGTGGCAATCAAGTCTGAGCTTTGCAAGATGTGTCCCACGGCCACAAAGTGCGGCACATGCAACTGGATGTGTCGTTCGATCCCTTTGCGCGTCATCCAGTCGTCCACCTCGCCATGACCGGTGTTGGCCGAGGTCACGCCCACGTGCGAGAGGCTTTTGAACTGCGTCAAGGTGATCGGATTGTGAGCACGTGGATGGCCTTGCCGAAACAAACACACATAGCGTTGCTTGAACAAACGGCGTTGAAAAAACCCGGTGGTCAGGCTGGGCAACAAACCCACAGCAATGTCCACATTGCCAGCAGCCATGTCATCGCTCAAGTGGCCGCTGTTGTGTCGCAGGGTGCTGATCTTGATGTGGGGTGCCACGCGCGACAAGGTGTTCATCAGGGTGGGCATGAAGTAAATCTCGCCGATGTCGGTGAGGCCCAAGGTGAAGGTGCGTTCGCTGGTGGCCGGGTCGAAGCTGTCGCGCTGGTTCAAGGCGTTTTGCAGTGTGCCCAAGGCATAGCCCATCGGCTCCACCAGGTTCAAGGCATAAGGCGTTGGTTCCATGCCGCGGGCTGTGCGCACAAACAACTCGTCTTTCAACAGGGTGCGCAAGCGCTTCAAGGCATTGCTGACGGCGGGCTGCGACAGGCCGAGCTTGTCGGCGGTGGTGGACACGCGCCGGTCCATCAGCAATTGATTGAAAACCACCAGCAGGTTCAAGTCGATGTCGCGCAGGTTCATGGCCAGCCTTTATTCATGAAGCAAATATAACTTATACGGCATAGAGGGTTTACTTATAACGCTGGACTGCCCACAATGCCCTCATTCCCACACAAATGGAATCCTCATGGAACTCGTGGTGCAGCCTCAGAACAAGCGTTTGCCAATCCAAAGCGGACAAAACCTGCTGGATGTGCTGCGCCATAACGCTGTGCCCATTTCCTACAGCTGCATGTCGGGCCGCTGCGGCACCTGCCGCTGCAAAGTCACGCAAGGCCAGGTGCAGCACAGTGGCCCAGAAACAGGTCGCCCCGAGATGGACCAAGCGCACTATGTGCTGGCCTGCCAATCGGTGTTGACCGACAACTGCACGATTGAAATTCCCGACATGGACGAGGTGGTTGTTCATCCGGCCAAGATCATCAAAGGCACGGTGTTGGCCATCGAAGCACTGACCCACGATATTCGCCGCGTGCGCATCAAACCCGCCAAGCCCATGGCGTTTTCACCAGGTCAATATGCCAGCCTGCAATTCACCCCAGACCACATTCGACCCTATTCATGGGCAGGTTTGCCAAGCGATGACGAGATGGAATTTCAAATTCGCCAAGTACCCGGTGGCCGCGTCACGGACTTTGTGTTTTCGTCATTGAAAGAAGGCGACGCAGTGCGCATCAGCGGCCCCTTGGGCACGGCTTACTTGCGTCAAAAACACAGCGGCCCGATGTTGTGTGTCGGTGGCGGCACCGGCATTGCGCCCATCGTGTCGATCCTGCGTGGTGCCATGGCGGCCAACATGCACAACCCAGTGCATGTGTACTTCGGTGTGCGCAGCCAAGAAGACTGTTATGACGTCGAGCGACTGCGCCGATTTGCGCAAGAGCACGGCCACATGACGCTGCATGTGGTGGTGGCCACCGGTCCGGTGACCAAGGGCCAACGCAGCGGTTTGGTGACCGATGCCATTCAAGCCGATTTGCCTGATTTGAAAAACTTTGTGGGCTACTTTTGCGGCGCACCCGCGATGGTGGAAGCCTTGAACACCTTGGCCCAATCCTTGGGCTTGCCGATTGACAAATCACATGCCGATGCGTTTTATCCCTCCGGCGTTTGACCATTGATTCAGGAGACTTGCATGACACAGACCAGCGTTTTTCCAGCCGACCCAACGTGGGAAGGTGAGGGCACCAGTCGCATTCCTTTTTGGGCTTACACCCGCGAGGACTTGTACAAAAAAGAACTCGATCGTTTCTTCTACAACGGCCACTGGTGTTATGTGGGCTTGGAAGCTGAAATCCCCAACGCTGGCGACTTTCGCCGTACGGTGGTGGGCGAGCGTTCGGTCATCATGGTGCGCGACCCCGACGGCAGCATCAATGTGGTTGAAAACGTGTGCGCCCACCGGGGCATGCGTTTTTGCCGTGAGCGCCATGGCCAGGCCAAAGATTTTTTGTGTCCCTACCACCAGTGGAATTACAGCGTCAAAGGGGACTTGCAAGGCGTGCCGTTTCGCCGTGGTGTGAAGCAAGACGGCAAGATCAATGGCGGCATGCCCAAAGAATTCAAGCTGGAAGAGCATGGCCTGACCAAGCTGAAAGTGGCCTCACGAGGTGGCGTGGTGTTCGCGTCCTTCGACCACGACATTGAACCCTTGGAAGCCTTCTTGGGCCCCACCATCCTCGGCTACTTTGACCGCACCTTCAATGGCCGCAAGCTGAAAATTTTGGGCTACCGCCGCCAACGCATTCCGGGCAACTGGAAGCTGATGCAAGAGAACATCAAAGACCCTTATCACCCCGGTTTGTTGCACACCTGGTTTTCCACTTTTGGTCTTTGGCGAGCAGACAACAAATCAGAATTAAAGATGGACGAACACTTTCGCCACGCCGCCATGATTTCCACCCGCGGTGAAGGCGGCAAGAATGCAGAGGTGGTGAGTGGTGTGGACAGCTTCAAGGACAAGATGACCTTGAACGACATGCGCTTGCTCGACATCGTGCCCGAGGCTTGGTGGAATGGCCCGACCGCCGTCATGACCACCATCTTTCCCAGTCTCATCATTCAGCAGCAGGTCAACAGCGTGTCAACGCGCCACATTCAGCCCAACGGGAAGGGATCATTTGATTTTGTCTGGACCCACTTTGGCTTTGAAGACGACACGCCTGAAATGGAACAACGCCGTTTGATTCAAGCCAATTTGTTTGGACCCGCCGGTTTTGTGTCGGCCGATGATGGTGAAGTGATCGAGTGGTCGCAAGAAGGCTTTGAGCAAAAACCAGCGCACCGCACCGTGGTCGAAATGGGTGGCTTCGAGGTGGAGGACACCGACCACATGGTGACCGAAACCTTGATCCGCGGCATGTACAAGTACTGGCGCAAAGTGATGGGGGAATGAACATGATCGATTTCAAAACCTACTTCGAACTCTTGAGCCTCTACAGCGACTACGCCATGGTGTGTGACTCCGCTGAATGGGAAAAATGGCCCGAGTTCTTCATGGAAGACGGCACCTACCGTTTGCAACCGCGTGAAAACTTTGAGCAAGGTTTGCCCCTGTGCTTGTTGGCCTTGGAAAGCAAGGCCATGATCAAAGACCGCGTGTATGGCGTGAAAGAAACCCTCTACCACGACCCCTACTACCAACGCCACATCGTGGGCACACCGCGTTTGCTGTCCATCTCCGCCAATGGCGAGCGCATCCGTGCCGAGGCCAACTACACGGTGATTCGCACCAAGTTTGATGGCGACTCAACCATCTTGAGCGTGGGTTATTACAGTGACGATATCGTGCGCACCCCAGACGGTTTGAAATTTCAATCGCGTTTGTGCGTGTACGACAGCGAAATGATCGCCAACTCCATCATCTACCCCATCTGAGGAAACACCATGTCTGACAACTGGATTGATGTCGTGGCCGTGGACGCCGTGCCCGAAGCCGATGTAACTGCTGTGTATGCCAATGGCCAAGAAATTGCCCTGTATGAAGTGGAGGGTGAGATCTTCGCCACCGACAACCTGTGCACCCATGGTGCGGCCCGCATGAGCGACGGCTTTTTGGAAGGGCGTGAGATCGAATGCCCTTTGCACCAAGGCCGCTTTGATGTCTGCACCGGCCAAGCCATGTGCGCACCGCTCACTGACAACATCCGCGTGTATCCGGTACGCATCGAGAACAAGCGCGTTTTCGTCAACATGGCTTGAACGCCAAACCGCTTTCAAAGGACACCACCATGACCCATGAACTTGGCCGCTTGGAAGACCTGCCAGCAGACTATGTGCAAGATTTACGCGACCTGAATTTGGTGCCGCTGTGGCCAAGTTTGCGCGGCGTGTTGCCACCCAAGATCCCCACACGCCAAACCCAGCCCACGCATTGGCCCTACAAAACCCTCAAGCCCTTGTTGTTGAAAGCAGGTGAACTGACACCGATTGAAAAAGCCGAACGCCGTGTCTTGGTGTTGGCCAACCCCGGCCATGGTTTGGAAAAAATGCAAGCCTCTGCCGCCATGTACTTGGGCATGCAATTGCTCATGCCCGGTGAATGGGCACCCAGCCACCGCCACACACCAAACGCGGTGCGCATGATTGTGGAAGGCGAGGGCGCGTACACCACGGTGGACGGTGAGAAATGCCCCATGAGCCGAGGCGATTTGATCTTGACGCCCACCGGTCTGTGGCATGAGCACGGCCACGATGGCACCGACCCGGTGATTTGGCTCGATGTGCTCGACTTGCCCTTGGTCTATTACATGGAAGCGTCCTACCATGTGAATGGCGACCGACAAGAAGTGCATGTGGGGCGTGGCGACAAGCAATACGCGCACGGTGGACTGGTGCCCACACAGGTGTTTGAGCGCAGCCACAAGGCTTACCCCATGCTGCGCTATCCGTGGACCGAGGCCAAGGCGGCCTTGCAAACCTTGGGCCTAGACAACCCCAGCTTGGAACAAGTGCAAGTCACCTACACCAACCCCGAAACCGGCACCGACGCTGAAAATATTTTGGGCTTTTACGCGCTGATGTTGCGCCCCGGCCAAAGCTTGCGATTGCCCGCACGTTCACCGGCACAGGTGTTTCACGTGATTGAAGGCGAGGTGCAAGCCGACATCTTGGGCAGCCATTTCCATTTGGTGGAGGCCGACACCTGTTGTGCGCCTGGCTATGAAGCTGTCACTTTGAAAAACCTGAAAACAGACCAAGCCAGCTTTGTCTTCATCGCTGATGAATCTCCGTTGCACCGCAAACTCGGTGTCTATGAAAACCGTGGTTGATCGTGACTGATCAACCGCATCTCTTGAAAGCCCCCATGACTGCTTATGTGTTCAACCCTCCCGCTGTGCAATCCTTGGCCATCCGCGGCCACGCCGAGCGCTTCCCCATCAACCGTTTGTTTTTTGTCGGACGCAACTACCATGCGCACGCCGTGGAAATGGGCAAGCCCGTGGACAAAGCCGTCGAGCGACCGTTCTACTTCACCAAAGCCCCGCAAACCTTGTTGGACAGTGGTGCCACCATGCCTTACCCGCCAGAGACCAACAATTTCCACTATGAAATGGAAATGGTCGTGGCGATTGGCAAAGCGGGTTTTCGCGTCAGCCATGACCAAGCGCACGACGTGATTTATGGTTATGCCGCAGGCCTGGACATGACCCGGCGCGACTTGCAATTGGTGGCGCGTGACAAAGGCCGTCCGTGGGATTTGGGCAAAGACATTGAACACGGTTCGGTGTGCACCGAGATCGTGCCCATGCCTGGTCACATCATCGACAGCGGCGCGATTGCTTTGGAAGTGAACGGTCAAACCAAGCAGTCATCCAATGTGGACAAGCTGATTTGGAACGTGCGTGAAATCATTGCCGACCTGTCTTTGTTCTACCACCTGCAACCCGGCGATTTGATTTACACCGGCACGCCTGAAGGCGTGGGCGCGGTGGTGTCGGGTGACAAGATCACCGGACGCGTGGCAGGCGTGGCCGAGTTGTCATTGCACATCGGCCCAGCGGCTTGAAGCCCCTCAGGGGGGTGGTCGGCTGATGTGGATCATCATCAGTCCGGCGGCCACCAACAAACCCATGCCCGCCCAGGCCAGGGCATTGGGTACATCGCCCCAGACCACAAAGCCGATCACCACGGCGGTCAGCAGGCCCATGTAGCGAAACGGCGCGATGACACTCATGTCAGCGATGCGCGTGGCCTTGATCAGCAAAAAATAACCGGCACTCAGAAACACGGAGGCACCGGCCATCTGAGCCCATTGCATGGGGTTGACGCTGTGCCAAGGGTGAAACAAGGCCCAGAGGCCGGCCATCACCGTGGCCGTGAGGGCGGTGCCCAAGGTCACCAAGGCCGAGGGCACATGGTCTGGGATGTACCGCACACTCAGATCCCGCAGAGCGTGGCACAGCGTGCCCGCCAAGGCCACCCAAGCCCAATGGGTGAAGCCTTCGGCTTGCGGCTGAACCACGCACAACACACCCACAAAGCCCAAGCCAATGATCAGCCAATGCCGCCAGCTGATGCGGTGTTGCAGCAGCAGCGCTGACAGCAAGGCAATCAGCAAAGGGGTGGACATGTTGATGGCCGTGGCATTGGCCAAGGGCATGTTGAACAAGGCGCTCAGGTAGACCAAGCTGGCGGTGCCGTCCAAGACCGAACGGATGAACACCCATTTGTGACCGATGTGGCCCAGGGTTTCACGCCAAGGGGGCAGTTGCCGCAACGCCAAGGCCAAGACGAGCAAGCCCAAGGTGGCCAGCAGGCCACGTAAAAAAATGAGTTGGGGGGCGGGCAAGGATTCGCTGACGTATTTCACCAGCGAGTCGTTCATCAAGAAACAAACCATGCCCACCGACATGGCAGCGATGCCACGTCGGTTGTTCAAAGCGATCACAGGGTGTCGATGAAACTGCGCAGTTTGTCGGAGCGGCTGGGGTGCTTGAGTTTGCGCAAGGCTTTGGCTTCGATTTGACGGATGCGTTCGCGTGTCACATCAAATTGTTTGCCCACTTCTTCCAAGGTGTGGTCGTTGTCCATCTCGATGCCAAAACGCATGCGCAGCACTTTGGCTTCGCGGGGCGTCAGGCCATCCAAGATTTCTTTCACCACATCGCGCAAACCGGCTTGCATGGCGGCTTCGATCGGGGCTGTGTTGGCGCCGTCTTCGATGAAGTCACCCAGGTGGGAGTCGTCATCGTCGCCGATCGGCGTTTCCATGGAGATCGGCTCTTTGGCGATCTTCATGATCTTGCGGATCTTGTCTTCGGGCATCTCCATTTTTTCAGCCAAGACGGAGGCATCGGGCTCGAAACCAAACTCTTGCAAGTGTTGGCGGCTGATGCGGTTCATCTTGTTGATGGTCTCGATCATGTGCACCGGAATACGGATGGTGCGGGCCTGATCGGCGATGGAGCGGGTGATGGCCTGGCGAATCCACCAGGTGGCGTAGGTGGAGAACTTGTAGCCGCGACGGTATTCAAATTTGTCCACGGCTTTCATCAAACCGATGTTGCCTTCTTGGATCAAGTCGAGGAATTGCAAACCACGGTTGGTGTATTTTTTGGCAATGGAAATGACCAAACGCAAGTTGGCTTCGATCATTTCTTTTTTCGCATAACGCGACGCGCGTTCGCCTTCGTTCATGCGCTTGTTGATGTCTTTCAACTCGGCAAGCGGCACCACCACACGGGTTTGGATGTCCAGCAATTTCTTTTGCAGCTCTTGAATGGCAGGGATGTTGCGGGTCATGGTGACCGACCAAGCTTTGCCCGCCGCAGACTGCTTTTCCACCCATTTCAGGTTGAGCAAGTTGGCAGGAAACTCTTTGATGAACATCTCTTGCGGCATGCCGCAACGGTCGACGATGATGCGGCGCAGTTCGCGCTCTTTCTTGCGCACGTCATCCACCTGGGTGCGCACCAGGTCGCACAGTTTTTCAATGGTGCGGGCGGTGAAGCGGATGGTCATCATCTCTTCGCTGATGGCCTTTTGGGTCTTCAGGTAGGCCGGTGTGCCATAGCCTTCTTTGTCGAAAGTTTTGTGCAACTTTTCAAACAAAGTTTGCATGCGGTCAAGGCGGGTCAGGGCTTCGGCCTTCAACTCTTCGAGTTTTTTCGTCAGGGCTTTGGAGCCGCCTTTGCCGTCATCGTCGTCGCTGTCGTCGAATTCATCGAAGTCTTCTTCGGCCACATAGTCATCGGCCTCGTTGGCGTTGCTGAAGCCGTCGACGATGGTGGAGATGACCACTTTGCCTTCGCGAATATCACCGGCCATGCGCAAAATTTCTGCGATGGTGGCAGGCGAGGCACTGATGGCTTCCATCATGGCCATCAAACCGCCTTCAATGCGTTTGGCGATTTCAATCTCGCCTTCACGGGTCAGCAGTTCCACCGTGCCCATTTCACGCATGTACATGCGCACCGGGTCGGTGGTGCGGCCAAACTCGCTGTCCACGGTGGACAAAGCGGCTTCGGCTTCTTCTTCGGCTTCTTCTTCACTGGCCACGGTGGGGCCGGTGTTGGTGATGAGCAGTGTTTCGGCGTCGGGGGTTTGTTCGTACACCTGCACGCCCATGTCGTTCAACATGGTGTTGACGACTTCCAGGGTTTCAGCGTCCACCAATTTGTCGGGCAAGTGGTCGGAGATTTCGCCGTGGGTCAGGTAGCCGCGTGTTTTGCCCAACTTGATGAGGGTCTTCAAACGCGAACGACGCTTGGCCAAGTCTTCTTCGGACAAGACGGCTTCGTCCAAACCAAATTCTTTCATCAAGGCGCGTTCTTTGGCCTTGCTGATCTTCATGCGCAGCGGTTTGACCTTTTCGGTGCTGGCCGATGTGTCTTCAGCGAACTCGGCTTCGAGGTCGACGACGTCGTCGTCTTCGGGCAAGGCTTTTTTACCGGCTTTGCCCTTGGCGGCGGCTTTGGTGGTTTTCTTGGGCGGTGCGGCTTTTTCGGCGCTGGGCTTGACCGGTGCTTTGGCAGCCGGTTTGGCAGCGGCTTTCACCGGTGCTTTGGCCACGGGCTTGGCAGCGGTTTTGGCCACAGGTTTGGCGGCGGGTTTGGCCACGGGTTTGGCGGCGGGCTTGGCCGCTGCTTTCACAGGTGCTTTGACGGCAGGTTTGGCAGCGGGTTTGGCCACAGGCTTGGCGGCTGCTTTGGCAGCAGGCTTGGCAGCAGCTTTGACAGGGGTTTTGGCGGCGGGTTTTTTGGCAGGCATGTCAATCCTCAAGCAAGAAAAATAAAAACACACGTCAAAAGACGCGTTGTTTGGTCATCAGAGAGGGTTACGCAAGCTGTGGGGCGAACATTTGGTGTGCAGTCCTTGCGGTGTTTGGCGGGTCGTGCGCTGTGTGTCACGGTTGGCCGGGCCCGGAGGTGCTGCTGTCGCGCTTGTGAAAGAAAGTGGATTATACCAGCGGGGCGGTTTTCAAGGTCGCTAAACGGGCATTCAACAACTTGATCTGCGCGTAAGCCGCCGGGTCAGTGCCCATGCGGCGGGTGAGTTCATCGATTTGTGCAGCCAGTTGCACTTTTTCGAGGCCACTCAAAATACTGTGCAATTCACCCGCGTCGTTTTCCATGTCGGGCGGCGCGTCATCAATCAAACTCATCAAGGTGGCTTCGTGCAGATGGCCGCGCAAACCTTCGCGCAAAGCGGCCAGTGGTTGCACGCCATGTTCATGCCATTGCTGGTCTAGCCACGTCATCAACACGCCATGCGGCGCGGGCAGGTCCATCAACATCTTGTGTTGATGCTGTGACAAGCCACCCCATTGGTTCATGTCGGCAAACAAAATTTGCAAAGCGCGGTCTTGCCGACTCGGTGCTTTGCGGCGCATGGGCACGCCGCGCGGGGCGGGGGTGCTGCGCGAAAAAGGTTTTTTGAAAGTGTTGGTGTCTGCGGTGCTGCGCGGCGTGCGGGCCGCCGGTTTGTTGGCCGCACCCATCCACAGGTTTTGCAATTCGCGGTTGCCAATCCCCACCAAGTCGGCGAAGTCACCCAGCAATTGGGTTTTCAACACGCCATCGGGCATGGACAACCACAGTGGTTTGGCTTGCGAGGCCAACAAGGCGCGGCCTTCGGCGGTGTCGATGTCACAGCCTTCACGCGCCACCTCCACCACAAAGCGACTCAGCGGCGTGGCGTCACTCACCAAACGCGCAAAGGCTTCGGTGCCGTGTTCGCGCACAAAGCTGTCGGGGTCGTGCTCGGCGGGCAAAAACAAAAACTTCACATTGCGCACATCGCTGGCAAAGGGCAGGGCCCCGTCCAAGGCTTTGCGAGCTGCACGTCGACCTGCAGCGTCACCATCAAAGCTGAAAACTACAGCGTCGGTGAAGCGAAAGAGTTTTTGCACATGGTCAGTGGTGCAGGCCGTGCCCAAGGTGGCCACTGCATTCGGAAAGCCCAACTGCGCCAAGGCCACCACGTCCATGTAGCCCTCGGTCACCAACACATAGCCCGCTTCACGCAGCGCCGTGCGGGCTTCATACAGGCCATACAACTCGCGGCCTTTGCTGAACACCGGTGTCTCGGGTGAATTCAAATATTTGGGCGTCCCATCGCCCATCACGCGGCCCCCAAAACCAATGCATTCGCCTTTGACATTGCGGATCGGAAACATGACGCGATCGCGAAATCTGTCGTAGCGTTTTTCGTCGCCACCATCTTCAGCGTTGGAGATGACCAAGCCCGACTCGACCAACAAGGGGTCTTGGTAGTCGGCAAACACACTGGCCAAACTGCGCCAACCTTCGGGCGCGTAGCCCAGACCAAACTGTTTGGCCACCTCACCACTCAAGCCACGTCCTTTGAGGTAAGCCACGGCTTGCGGTGCGGATTTCAAATGCTTGCGATAAGCCTCACCGGCTTTCTCCAACACATCGGTCAAGGTGGCTTGGCGTTGCCGTTGTTGTTGGGCGCGTTGGCGGTCGGCGGGGTCGGTGTCGTCCTCGGGCACTTGCAGCCCATAGGTTTGCGCCAGGTCTTTCACGGCTTCTACAAAGTTCATGCCGCTGTGTTCCATCAGGAAACCAATGGCATTGCCGTTTTTGCCGCAGCCAAAGCAATGGAAAAACTGCTTGCTGGGACTGACCGTGAAAGAGGGGGATTTCTCCCCGTGAAAGGGGCACAGCCCCATGTAATTCGCGCCGCCTTTTTTCAGCTGAACATACCGGCCGACAACCTCGACAACATCGGTGCGGGCCAGCAGTTCTTGAATAAAGGCTTGCGGAATCGCCATGCCGAATCAGTCGCCGCTGACCAGACCTTCACGGCGTGGATCGGCACCACCCACCCATTGGGCGCCCTGGCGTTGCAACACACCCAAACCACTGGGCATGTCCAACTCAAGCAGCACATGGTTTTTGTCTTGCAAGGCTTTCAAGGTGTCGGCTTTGAAACCGCCGTTTTCCAACAGCAAGGCCCCATTGGCGCTGGTCAAACCGCTGTGCGGCATGTTGACCGCTTGTTGCGCGTTTTGGTTCCAGTGCAGCATGGCCCACAGGCTTTGTGCGGTGTAGTGAATGATCATCGGGCCGCCCGGGCTGCCCAAGCTGGTCAACACCTGACCGCGTTCACCATTGGGGTTTTGCTCAAACACCATCAAGGGGTTCATGGAAGAGCGTGGGCGCTTGTTGGCTTGCACCCGGTTGGCCACCGGCACACCGGCTTCATCGCGTGGCGCGAAGCTGAAGTCGGTGAGTTGGTTGTTCAGCAAGAAGCCGCCGCGTTGACCCAGGTTCACCATCACGTGCGAACCAAAAGCGCTCTCGATGCTGGTGGTCATGGAGACGGTGTGGCCCAGGCCATCAACGATGCTGATGTGGCTGGTGCCGTACTCGGGCTGATCGGGCATCGGTGCTTGCGCCACAGGGGCGCCACCAGGTTGACCCGCGGTGGCGTTGCCCATGCGTTGGTTTTGAATCAAGCTGGCACGTTGCTGCAAGTAGCCAGGCGACATCATTTTTTTCCAATCGCCACCGGGGGCTTTGGTGAAGTCGGGGTCGGCCACATACATTGCGCGGTCGGCGAAGGCCAAACGCGCAGCTTCGTTGTAGTGGTGCAGCCATTGCACAGAAGGCACCACGGTGTTGCGCTCGGCCCAGGCTGAAGGTGTTTCATTCAAGGCGGCGGTGTAGTTCAACATGCCCATGATTTGCGCGGTGGCGATCAAACCCGAACTGGGCGCACCCGCGCCACACACTTGCACGGGGCCGCTGCTGGCCGCGTGCGAGAAACACAAGGCCTCGCGCACCACAGAACGGTAGTGGTCCATGTCACGCATGGTCAGCACGCCGGGGTTGTAGGAATGCTGTTGCACCTTGTTCACCAAGGCTTGTGCCAAGGGACCTTGGTAGAAGGCATCGGCACCGTCTTTGGCGATGAGTTTGAGGACTTGTGCCAAACCCGGGTTTTTCAACACATGGCCGATGGGCAAAGGTTGACCATTGGGTTTGTAGAAATACGGCGCGGCGGCCAGGTCTTTGCGCAAGGGGCGATCGGCCAACAGCAAGGCATGCAAGCGCGGGCTGATTTTGAAACCACTTTCCGACAACTGGATGGCCGGTTGGAACAACTTTGCCCAGGGCAATTTGCCATGTTGGCGGTGCGCTTGCTCGAGCATGCGCAAGGTGCCGGGCACGCCCACGGCACGACCACCGACCATGGCTTCTTCAAACGCCATCAACTCGCCGTGGTTGTAAACAAACAGCTCTTCATGGCTCAGGTGCGGCGAGGTTTCGCGGCCATCGAACATTTGCAGTTTTTGACCATCGTGGTGCAGCATGAATGCGCCGCCACCGATGCCGCTGGACTGGGGTTCCACCAGGTTCAAGACCATTTGCACGGCAATCGCCGCGTCCACGGCCGAGCCACCTGCTTTCAGGATGGCGTTGCCGGCTTCGCTGGCCAAAGGGTTGGCCGAAGACACGCCGCGCGTCTTGAAAGTTTTGGCCGCTTTGGCTTTGTAGCCGGTGCTGGCCTCAGGTGCTTCTGCGCGTTTTTTGGTGTCAGCCAACACGGCGGTGCTGGTGATCATCAAGCTGCCCAGCACCAAGGCGGTGCTGCCGATGCGCATGGATTGGGCCATGGCGTTCAAAAGAGGGGTGTTTGTCATGTGAGCCTTGTTGAATTATTTGGGGGGTAAGCGAATGGCACCATCAAGGCGAATCACTTCGCCGTTGAGCATGTCGTTGTCGAGGATGTGCATGACCAATTTCGCGTAATCAAGGGGTGTGCCCAAGCGTGAAGGGAAGGGCACACCTGCGGCCAAAGCGTCTTGCACGTCTTTGGGCATGGAGAACATCATGGGGGTGCCAAAAATGCCGGGGGCAATGGTCATGTTGCGGATGCCCAGCTTGGACAAGTCACGCGCAATAGGCAAGGTCATGCCGACGATGCCGCCTTTCGATGCGGAGTAAGCGGCTTGACCGATTTGGCCATCGTAGGCCGCCACAGAAGCTGTAGAAATGAGCACACCGCGCTCGCCTGTTTCTTCCGGGGCGTTGGTGCTCATGGCCTGGGCGCTTAAACGGATCATGTTGAAGCTGCCCACCAGGTTGATGTTGATGGTGCGCTGAAAACCGGCCAAGAGATGCGGGCCGGTTTTGCCCACGGTGCGCTCGGCGGTGGCGATGCCCGCGCAATTGACCAAACCGGACAATTTGCCCAAGGACTGCGCTTTGGCCACAACCGCCGCAGCGTGTTCTTCGTTAGACACGTCGCAGTGCATGAACGCACCACCAATTTCAGCCGCGATGGCCTGGCCTTTGTCGTCTTGCATGTCGGCGATGACGACTTTGCCGCCGTGCTTGGCGAGCATGCGGGCGGTGCCTTCGCCCAAGCCGGACGCGCCGCCGGTGACGATGAATACATTGTTTTTGATCTGCATGATGGCCTTTCAGGTAAGAGGGGGCTCACAATCACAAGCCCAGCCAAACGATTATGGCAGTGCCAGACTGCGACAATCTGACCATGATCAATTCCCATGCACGCCCACCCCATGCCGCCAGACTCGGTCTGTCGGTGCTGTTGCTACTTTTGGTTGCCTGTGCCACGCCACCTGCACCCGTCAAAGCGCCCGAGCCTGTCACGCAAGCGCCAGTGCCTAAAAAAATCCCCAAAGTGGGTTTGGCCTTGGGCGGTGGCGCGGCGCGTGGCTTTGCGCACATCGGCGTGTTGCAAGTGCTGGAAGAAGAGGGCATCAAACCGAGTTTGGTGGTGGGTACCTCGGCCGGCAGTTTGGTGGCGGCCTTTTACGCCAGCGGCAAAACCGGGGCGCAGCTGTCTTGGCTGGCCGATTCCATGGATGAGTCGCAACTCACCGACTGGACGCTGCCTTGGGTGGGCCGCGGCATGTTGCGCGGCGAGGCACTGGGCAAGTACGTGAACAGCCAACTCAATGGCTTGAAGATTGAAGACATGAAAGTGCCATTGGGCATTGTGGCCACCGACTTGCAAACCGGCGATGGCATTTTGTTCAGGCGCGGCGATGTGGCCACCGCCGTGCGGGCTTCAAGTGCCGTGCCCTCGGTGTTCGAGCCGGTGCGCATTGGCGGCAAAGACTATGTGGATGGCGGGCTGGTTTCACCCGTGCCGGTGCGCTACGCCAAGCTGATGGGCGCCGAGTACATCATCGCGGTGGACATTTCCAGCCGCCCCGAAGACGCCAAAACCAGCGACATCTTCAAGGTGCTGATGCAAACCTTCAGCATCATGGGCAAAAGCATCAGCCAGCTCGAGCTGACCCAGGCCGATGTGGTGGTGCGCCCGCTGCTGCCCGATGTGGGCAGCGCCGAGTTTTCGGCGCGCAAGAAAAGCATTGAAGCCGGACGCGCTGCCATGAAACTGGCGTTGCCGCAGGTGAAGGCGGCGTTGGCGCAATAAAAAACCCGCCGAAGCGGGTTTTTCTTTATTCAGCCCAAGGGCTTGAATCAACGCTTGCGAGCAGCAGGCTTGGTGGCTGTGGCAGTCACGTTGCTGGCCATGGCGTGCATGTTGGCTTCAGCAGCTTCAGTGGCTTGTTTCACAGCTTTTTGCACGCTTTCGATGGCGGTGTGGCTGGCGGCAACGGCGCTTTTGATCATGGCCACAGCGGTTTCGGAACCGGCGGGGGCGTTCTTGGCGGCGGAGTCAACCATGCCAGCAACTGCTTTTTGTGCTTCAGCGGCTTTGGCTTCAACAGCTTTGGTGAATTCGCCACCGGTGGAGGTTGCGATGTCATACACGTGGCGGTTGAACGCGGCGGCTTTTTCGGCCAAAGGTTGCAGGTAACCGGCTTGCAGGGCCATCAGTTCTTGCACGTCTTTGACGCTGAACAGGGCTTGGGTTTGGTGCAGGTTGTCTTGCAGGGCGGCTTTGGCGGCGGCCATGTTCAGTTCAACCATTTTTTCCACGCCGGAGAAGGCTTTTTCGGTCAGGCCGAACAGGCTTTCAACGTTGGCTTTTTGGGCGGCGATCATTTGTTCTGGGGTCATCATGGTCAGGGTTCCTTTAAGGTTAAGTTGGTTTCACTCTGGAACTGCGCTGAAATCATGTTGCGGCGCAGCATGGGTTGAAGTATAGGGTTTATCCTAGTCCTGACAAGCGTTTTTGTTGCGCTGCAACATGTTTAGAGTCGGCTGCCTAATTTCCATGGAAATTGGGGTCAGATTCCAATTAATTCACGCCTGCTTGCCGACCATGAACAATTGGAATCTGACCCCAATTAGCGGGGCAGGAGGGCCAAGCCCGACAATCTGGGGGTGCACATCTACTACGCCGCCACCCACATCCAGAAACTGCCGGACGGCCACCGCTTTCCGATGGGCAAGTACGAGCTGCTGCGCCAGCGCTTGGCGACGGAATTGCCAAATTTGACGTTGAATTTGGCAGAACCAGCCACGGACGGCGAACTGGCCCTGGCGCACAGCCCCACTTATATAGAGGCCGTCACCCAGGGCAGGCTCAGCCCGGCGCAGCAGCGCGAAATCGGCTTCCCCTGGTCCGAGGGCATGGTCGAGCGGGCGCGGCGCTCCGTGGGCGCGACCATCAGCGCGGCCCGCACGGCGTTGGCGCAAGGCGTGGCGGCGAATTTGGCCGGCGGCACGCACCACGCCTACGCCGACAAAGGCGGTGGTTTTTGCGTTTTCAACGATGTGGCGGTGGCAGCGCGGTTGATGCAAGCCGAGTGGGCCCGACAACACCCGCGCCCCATGCAGGTGGCGGTGATCGACCTGGACGTGCACCAAGGCAACGGCACGGCCGACATCTTCGCCAAGGACGACAGTGTTTTCACCTTCTCGATGCACGGCGAAAAAAATTTTCCCTTTCGCAAAGCCGCCAGCGACCTCGACGTGGAATTGCCCGACGGTTGCACCGACGCGCCGTATTTGGACGCCTTGCACCAAGCTTTGCAAACTTTGGAGAGCCGTTTCGCGCCCGACCTGGTGTTCTACCTCGCGGGCGCCGACCCACACGAGAACGACCGCTTGGGCCGCTTGAAGCTGAGCTTTGCTGGTTTGCAGGCGCGGGACCAAACCGTGTTGCGCTGGGCACGTGACAAACGCTTGCCACTGGCGATGGCGATGGCCGGTGGTTATGGCCGCGATGTGGCCGACACGGTGCAGGTGCAAATGACCACCTTCGCGCTGGCGCAAGCGTCTTGGCAAGACTGGCAAAATGACCCGCCATGACTTCCGCTTCCCCCCGCGCCCAAGCGCTGCCGCATTCCCACTTCCGCGTCTTTCGCCCGATCACCACCCGCTGGGCGGACAACGACGCCTATGGCCATGTGAACAATGTCGTGTACTACCAGTGGTTTGACACCGCGGTGAATGCGCACCTGATTGAACACGGCGTGTTGGACATCCACCAAGGCGACACCATCGGGTTGGTGGTGGAAACCCACTGCCACTATTTCTCGTCGCTGGCATTTCCGCAAAACGTGGACGCGGGTCTGCGCGTGGCGCACATGGGCAACAGCAGCGTGCGATATGAAGTCGGTTTGTTCGCACAAGGCGCGGACCTATCCGCCGCGCACGGCCACTTTGTGCATGTGTACGTGAACCGCGACAGCCGCCGCCCGGTCAGCCACTTGCCACCTTCTTTGAAAACTGTTTTAGAAAGTTTGACATGAGCACCTCGGTGACGATTCAACAAGCCATGGACAGCCGCATGTCGGCACGAGCCTTCACGCAGCAAGCTGTTTCGAAAGAAACCATCACCGACATCTTGCAGATGTCAGCACGTGCGCCATCGGGCACCAACACGCAGCCGTGGAAGGTGTATGTGTTGCAAGGCGAGAGCCGCAACAGTTTGGCGGACAAAGTGTGTGCCGCCCACGATGAGATTCGCGCCCATCCTGAAAAAGCCGCCGACTACCGCGAGGCCTACGACTACTACCCGGAAAAATGGGTCAGCCCCTACATCGACCGCCGCCGTGAAAACGGTTGGAGCTTGTATGGCTTGCTGGGCATTGGCAAGGCCGACAAAGACAAGATGCATTTGCAACACCAACGCAATTACAAATTTTTCGATGCGCCCGTGGGCCTGATGTTCACCCTGGACACAGTGATGGGCCGTGGCTCCTTGTTGGACTACGGCATGTTTTTGCAAAACATCATGCTGGCCGCGCGGGCCCATGGTTTGCACACCTGTCCGCAAGCGGCGTGGAATGGCTTTGCCAACATCATCTTGCCGCACATCGGCGCGGGCGCAGATGAAATGCTGGTGTGTGGCATGGCGCTGGGTTATGCGGATGACAGCGACATCGCCAACACCTTGCGCACACCGCGTGAAACCGTGGCCTCGTTCACCCACTGGCTGGGCTGAACGCCATGATCATCACCAGCTTGCTCGACACCGACCTGTACAAGTTCACCATGATGCAGGCGGTGTTGCACCAGTTTCCGGGTGCGCAAGTGGCCTACAAGTTCAAATGCCGCAACCCGGGTGTGCAACTCGCGCCCTATGTGGATGAAATCAAAGCGGAAATCAAAGCGCTGTGCCAACTTCAATTCAGCGAAGAAGAGTTGGCCGTGGTGCGGGCCATGCGCTTCATCAAAAGCGACTTCGTCGATTTTTTGGGCCTGTTCAAGCTGAACGAAAAATACATCACCATCGAGCCGTTGCCCAATGGTGAGATTGACATTCAGATCAAAGGGCCGTGGTTGCACACCATCTTGTTTGAAATTCCGGTGTTGGCCATCGTCAACGAGGTCTACTTTCGCAACACCCAGCCCCAACCCGACTTCGCAGAAGGCCGTCGCCGCTTGGCCGAAAAAATTGTGCAACTCAATGACGCGGGTTTGAAGGACTTGAAGATTGCCGACTACGGCACCCGCCGTCGTTTTTCCAAAGCCTGGCACCACGAGGTGCTGACCACTTTGTTGCAAGGTCTGGGCACCTTGCCGCAAGGGCGCTTCACGGGCACGAGCAATGTGTTGTTTGCGCAAAGCTTGGGCGTCACGCCCTTGGGCACCATGGCGCACGAGTACTTGCAAGCCTGCCAAGCGCTGGGGCCGCGTTTGCGCGACAGCCAGGTGTATGGTTTTGAAACCTGGGCGCGTGAATACCGTGGCGACCTCGGCATCGCTTTGAGTGATGTGTATGGCGTCGAGCCTTTTTTGCGCGACTTCGACATGTATTTTTGCAAGCTGTTTGATGGTGCCCGCCATGACAGCGGCGACCCGTTCACCTGGGGCGAACGCATGATCGAGCATTACAAAAACAACCGCGTCGACCCACTCACCAAAACGCTGATCTTCAGCGACGGCCTGACCGTGCCCAGCACCATTGAGCTGTACCAACGCTTTGCCGGGCGCTGCCAACTCGCGTTTGGCATTGGCACCAACCTCACCAACGACCTGGGCTACGAACCGCTGCAAATCGTCATCAAGATGGTTGAATGCAATGGTCAACCGGTGGCCAAACTCTCAGACACACCCTCGAAAAACATGTGTGAAGACACCAACTACTTGGCGTATTTGCGCCAGGTCTTTGACATCGCGCAGCCCACATGAGCATCGAGCTGTTGCTCATCACTGTGTTTGTGTTGGCCTACGCGGCCATCACCTTGGAACATCCCCTCGACGTGAACAAAGCCGTGCCCGCGTTGGCAGGTGCTGTGCTGATGTGGGCCTTGCTGACGCTGCACGTGGACAGTCTGCCAACTTGGCAACAGAACTTGCAGACTTCGGCACTGGTCAGCGCCAAGATCGTCGGCTTCTTGTGGGCGGCCATGACGGTGGTGGAATGGATCGATGGCCAAGGGGGTTTTGCGGCCATCACGCGGCGCATCCACACGCAACACCTGTCTTCACTGATGCTGCTCACAGGGTTTGTCACATTTTTTTTGAGCGCGGTGCTGGACAACCTGACCACCGCCATCGTGATGGTGTCGCTGATGAAAAAGCTGCTCAGCAAGCCAGAAGACCGCTGGTTCTTCGCCGGCATCATCGTCATCGCCGCCAATGCGGGCGGCGCTTGGTCGCCCATCGGTGACGTCACCACCACCATGCTGTGGATTGGCGGACAGGTGACGGCTTGGGGCATCGTGCAAACGCTTTTCTTGCCCTCGCTGGTGTGCTTGTTGTTGCCCATGGGCTTGGCGGCTTATCAGCTGCGCGGGCAGGTGGTGCAGGCCCCCGAAGTGGTATCGCACCACACAGCGCACAAGCCTGTTGGCCTCACAGCGTGGCGACAAGCCTTTGCACGTGTGGACAAACCCACCTTGGTTTTTTTTGCCGGCATCTTGATGGCCGTGGCGGTGCTGGAACACGCACACATCCTGCAAGACTTGGCCACGTGGTTGAACCGCACGGTGGGCCGACTTGATGTCATTGTGTTGTTGATGGGCTTGGCCAGCGCCGTGGTGGACAACGTGCCGCTGGTGGCCGCCAGCATGGGCATGTACAGTTTGGCCGAGCACCCCACCGACAGCTTTTTGTGGGAATTCATCGCCTACTGCGCGGGCACCGGCGGCTCGGTGCTCATCATTGGCTCGGCCGCTGGCGTGGCCGCCATGGGTCTGGAGAAAATCGATTTCTTTTGGTATGTGAAGCGCATCAGTGGCTTGGCTTTGTTGGGCTATGTCGCAGGCGCCTTCACTTATATTGTGCAATTCAACCTCACGCATTGACACCATGAGCAAACCCAACATCATCGTGACCCGCCATGTGTACCCCGAAGCCTTGGACCACTTGGCACCGCACTTCAACATCACCGACAACCAAGCAGACAAGTCGTATTCATTGGATGAATGGATCGCGCTGCTCAGTCAACAAGATGGCGCACTCACCATGGGCATCGAGCCGGTGAACGAGCAGGTGCTGAGTGCCTGTCCAAAGCTGCGCATTTGCGCCAACCTGAGCGTGGGCTACAACAACTTTGATGTGCCGGCCATGACACGCCACAAAGTGGTGGCCACCAATGCGCCCGATGTCTTGACCGAAACCACAGCCGACTTTGGCTTCGCGCTGATGATGGCCACAGCGCGGCGCATCACCGAAGGCGAGAACTACATACGCCGAGGCGATTGGCACAAATGGAAACTCGATTTTTTTTGCGGCGCTGAAGTGCATGGCAGCACGCTGGGCATCATCGGCATGGGACGCATTGGTCAAGCCATTGCACGTCGCGCAGCACACGGCTTTGGCATGAAAGTGATTTATCACAACCGCAGTCGTTTGGCGCTCGATAAAGAAGCAGACTGCAAAGCGCAGTACGTCAGCAAAGCAGAACTGTTGCAAACCGCCGACCATGTGGTGTTGGTGGTGCCGTATTCCAAAGAAGCGCACCACACCATCGGTGCCGCTGAATTGGCCTTGATGAAACCCACCGCGACCTTGGTGAACATCGCGCGTGGCGGCATCGTCGATGACGCGGCCTTGGCGCAGGCTTTGCAGTCCGGTCAAATTGCCGCAGCTGGTTTGGATGTGTTTGAAGGTGAACCCAAGGTGCACCCCGACTTGCTGACATGCCACAACCTGGTGTTGACACCGCACATCGCCAGCTCCACCAAGTCCACACGTTTGGGCATGGCCATGTTGGCTGCCAACAACCTCATTTCCTTCTTCAATGAAGGCCACGTGCTCACCCCCCTCAACCCTGAAGTGCTGTCATGAACATCGATTCGAACTGGCTCATCATTGGCGTCATGGCCGTCTTGTTTTCCACGGCCATGTACCTGATGCGCCGCATGTCGGCCAAGCCCGAGCAGCCCAACGAACTGGAGCAGTTGGAAGAGAAGCTGGACCGCATGGGCAAAGAGTTGCGCTACGACATCATGGAAGCCTCGCGCAACGACCGCCAAGAGTTGTCGCAAAGTTTGGCGCAGTTTCAACAAACCCTGACCGAACAACTGGCCTTGATGCAAGCCAATATGAACAGCCAGTTGTTGGCGCTGGGCGAGGGCAACACACGCCGCATGGCCGAGGTGCGCGAAACCCTGGACCAGCAGTTGCAACACATGCAACAAACCAATGTGGCCAAGCTCGATGAGATGCGCCAAACCGTGGATGAAAAACTGCAATCCACCTTGGAAGCACGCTTGAGCGAGAGCTTCAAACAAGTGGCCGAACGCCTCGAGCAAGTGCACAACGGTTTGGGTGAAATGAAAAACCTCGCGCAAGGCGTGGGCGATTTGCAGCGGGTCTTGAACAACGTCAAAACCCGTGGCATTTTTGGCGAGGTGCAACTCGAAGCCTTGCTGGAACAAGTGCTCACCATCGAGCAGTACAGCAAGCAAGTGGAAACCAAACCACGCAGCAACCAGCGTGTGGATTTCGCCATCAAGTTGCCCGGTCGCAGTGACGACGGTGTCAGTGTGTGGCTGCCCATAGATGCCAAGTTTCCGCGTGAAGACTACGAGCGTTTGTTGGATGCGCAAGACCGCGCCGATGTGGCCGGTGCCGAGGCCGCCGCCAAGGCCATGGAAGTGCGGATTCGCCAAGAGGCCAAGAGCATTGCCGAGAGTTATTTGGCGCCACCCCACACCACCGACTTTGCGATTTTGTTTTTGCCGGTGGAAGGTTTGTACGCCGAGGTGCTGCGCCGCCCCGGCCTCATGGACTTGCTGCAACGCGACTACCGCGTGACCTTGGCCGGGCCCACCACCTTGCTGGCCATTTTGAACAGCTTGCACATGGGCTTTCGCACCCTGGCCTTGGAGAAACAAGCCTCGGAAGTGTGGAAGGTGTTGGGCGCGGTGAAAACCGAGTTTGACCGCTACGGCGAATGGGTGGCCAAGGTGCGCGAGCAAGTGCAAAAAGCCGCCGACACCCTGGACCGCGCCGACACCCGCAGCAAGCAAATGCGCCGTGTGTTGAAAGGCGTGGAAGCCTTGCCGGAGGCCGAGGCTTTGGCGAGGTTGCCGCTAGAGGCGCTGGACCAGCCCGATGTTGGGGACGCAGAGTCTTGAACGGCCTTTAGAAATACGCGCCAGGCGGCTGGCTTCAAGCCGCCTTGAGACACATGTCGATATGCATTTCAACAAACGGGCAAACCACGCCGCCAGACGGTGTGCGTTCCAACAAGCCCAATTGACTCAACACGCCAACATCTTCATGGACCCGTTTGACGTCGCGCTCTACGCCCCGCGCCAACTCGCGCTGGTTGTGAAGTGGCACCGAACCATCAGGGGTGATGTCTTTGAATTTGGTGAGGAGCTCTGCTGCCATGTTGGCTATCTGGCCAACGCAAGAGCGTGGGGCCAACAAAAATTCCTATTGTTGGGTTCGTCTTTGAATAACCTGAAACTTCAACAAGCACTAAAAATTGGACCCGTGCGGCTGGATGGCGCATTTGATGCTCGGCCGAGCGCGGCGGCTGTGGCGCAAGCTGGCTTATCTGTGGCAAGGGTTTTGGCGCAGTTAGTGCTCAATCCTGTGTATTCCCAATGAAATCAAGCACTTGCTATTTAAATGGGAATTTTTTGCCTCTATTTCACATGTTTTTGTGAATTTATTGCATTAAAAATGACTCATAAGTTTGGTATGGTGTAGTTCTAGAAGTTGACATTGAGGCTGCTGCCATGACGTTCACCCTTGAAGATTTACAAACCCCTTTGCTCGAACCCTCGCTGTTCCGTTCGGACTTGGAGGGCCTGATGCACGACACCCATTTCCCCACCGACATGCTGTTGCGTGCGGCCACTTTCCGGCGCGGCTTGGTCATGGCCGGGCTCACGCGCTGCACCAGCAGCGAAACGATGTGGCGCAGACCGGTCAACCACGATCGGGTCATCTTGGTGGTGGGCCAGGCCGAAAACGACGCTTCCTTGAGGCTGGGCGGCAACAGCCTGCGCTGCAACCTGGTGTTGCTCAAAGCCGTATGCCAAGCCCACGCGGACGCTTACATCGTTTACAAACCCCACCCCGAGGTCTGGGCCCGCATGCAAGCCCAAGGCCATGGTGCCAACAACCTGCTGCTCTGGTGTGACGAATGCGCGGGCGATGTGCCGCTGTCACAGTTGCTGCCCAAGGTCAACGAAGTGCACGTCATGAACTCTTTGGCCGGTTTTGAGGCGCTGATGCGCGGCAAAAAAGTCAGCTGCTATGCCCAATCCTTCTATTCAGGCTGGGGCCTGACCACCGACGTGGTGCCCATGGCCCCACGTTCGCGCCAAATCAGCTTGGACGAGTTGGTGGCCGGGGCCATGTTCAGCTACCCGCGCTACATGAGCCGCTTGGCTGGGCGCATGGGCCACGATGACATGGCCCTGACCGACATGGGCGCCATTCGACATGAACTTTCTTTGCTGTCAGCTGCCATGAATTGAGTCCGCACTTCAGGGCCTGGGTCGCTGGGCAAGCCTTGAAGCGCCACATGTGGCCCAAGAAAAAACCGCCTCACCCCGTAAGGGCAGGCGGTTTTTTTGTGGGCGTTTGAAACTCAGACGCGCTTGCGGTATTCAGCGGTGCGGGTGTCGATTTCAACTTTGTCGCCTTGCGCCACGAAAATGGGCACATTGATGTCAAAGCCTGTGGAGATTTTGGCGGGCTTGAGCACTTTGCCCGAGGTGTCGCCTTTGACGGCGGGCTCGGTCCAAGTGATTTCACGCACCACGCTGGTGGGCAGTTCCACCGAGATGGCTTTGCCGTCGTAGAACACCACTTCAGCGGACATGCCGTCTTCGAGGTAGTTCAAGGAGTCGCCCATGTTTTCGTTTTCCACTTCGTATTGGTTGAACTCGGTGTCCATCCACACATACATGGGGTCGGCGAAGTAAGAGTAGGTGCACTCTTTCTTGTCGAGCACGATTTGGTCCATCTTGTCGTCGGCCTTGAACACCACCTCGGTGTTGAAGTTGGCGATCAAGCTTTTGAGCTTCATGCGCACGGTGGCGGAGTTGCGGCCACCACGGCTGTATTCGGTTTTGAGCACGACCATGGGGTCTTTGCCGTGCATGATGACGTTACCGGCGCGAATTTCTTGAGCGATTTTCATAAAAGGTGTGGGGCTTGGAAAACCGGCTATTTTAGCCGTGCGCCGCCACGAAGCCTTCCAAGCGGGTCAGCAGGTCGGTTTCGGCTTGCAAACGGGCCTGCAAACCTTGGGCCCAGGCGGTCCACTGCGCCCTGTGTTCAGGCGTCAAAGCGGGCAGCGGTGTGGGCTGCTCGGCGTTCCAGGCCAGGTGCGCTTGCACCACCAATGGCGGCGCTTGGGTGGCTTGCAAAAACGCTTGCAGCTTGGGCCAATGGGCACCATCGTCTTGCGGGTAAATTTGCCATAAGAAGGCTTTGCCGGCCCAAATGGCCCGCACCACAGAGTCTTCGCCGCGCACCAAGTTCAGGTCGTGCGCGGCCAGCATCTCGTCAAACGCGGGCTGCGGCAAGTAGGGCAGTTCGGTCACTTCAAAGCCGGGCGTTTCAGGCCAATCTTGCAAGGCGTGTCGCACGGCTTGCGTGGCCCGACCTGCGGTCACGGTCAACTGCACAGCGGGTGTTTGTTCCTTCAGTTGCTGAAGCCACAGCCCCAAGCTGG
Source organism: Comamonadaceae bacterium (assembly GCA_947448745.1). Lineage (GTDB taxonomy): Bacteria > Pseudomonadota > Gammaproteobacteria > Burkholderiales > Burkholderiaceae_C > Limnohabitans. The sequence goes on along the minus strand of CANFOQ010000001.1, from coordinate 50,347 downwards.
CGGGCTCATAACAAAAGAGGCTGATACGCAGGGGTTCTGTTGGCAAAGAAACCTTGTCATGTTGCAAGGACAGTTGTTCATGATCATGGTGGACATTGGCGTGTGATGCATTCTGTGAACCTGAGGATGTTTGCTTGCCTTTGAAAACGCGTCCATCCACACCGGGCCCCAACACGCCACCACTTTGCGGGCGCAAGCCGGGGTAGAAAAACCATTTGGTCAAACCTTTGGCGGGTCCGTGCATGACGGGCGAGGGCAGGCCGTGGTTGCGCAGGGCGGCGTCTTCGGCGCTGAAATATTCCAGGTTCACCCACACGGGCGGCTGGGGTGCCAAGCCCATCGCTGCTTGGTAGCCCAGTGGCAGTTCACAGCCAAAGGCTTCAATCACCACTTGTGGCAATTCGTTGGCGACAAATACCGCTGCATCATCGGGCCAAGGCGACACACTGACGCCCGCGCAAGCTGTTGGGGCCATCCACTGCAAAGCAGAGGCATCGTCCACATACAGATGCACACTGTGGCCCCGCGCGGCCAACTGTGAACTCAGTCGCCAACACACCCCCAAGTCGCCGTGGTTGTCCACCACGCGACAGAAAACCGCCCATTCAAGGCGCTGTGTGCTCAAGTGCAATCGGTGCTTTCTTCAATGCTGTCAAAGGCTTGCAAGCTTAAGGCATGAAAACGCTGGGCTTTTTGCAGGCCGGTGTGGGTTTGTTCAGCGTCTACACTTCGGCCATTCGAAAAACGCACACGGAAAGATGCAAGCATGACCCAACTCAGTCAACGCGCCCAAAGCCTGGGCACTGAAAACGCGTTTGTGGTGTTGGCCGAGGTCAACAAACTCATTCGCGAAGGCCACGACATCATTTCGTTTTGCATCGGCCAGCCCGACTTTCACACTCCGAAAAACATCCAAGACGCGGGCATCAAAGCCATTCAAACCGGCAAGCACGGCTACACGCCGTCAGCTGGCATTCCAGAATTGCGCCAAGCGGCGGCCGACTATTTCACCCGCACCCGTGGCGTGAAAGTGGACGCCGATGATGTGGTGGTGGGCGCGGGTGCCAAGCCCTTCATTGGCTACACCATCCAATCGGTGACCGACTTTGGCGCTGGCGATGAAGTGATTTACCCGGTGCCAGGTTTTCCGATTTACGAATCACAAATCAAGGCCAATGGTGCTGTGGGCGTGCCCCTGTATTTGCGCGAAGACCGCAACTTCAGCTTCGACCCGCAAGAGCTGGCCGACAAAATCACACCGCGTACCAAACTCTTGATTTTGAATTCGCCGCAAAACCCGACGGGCGGCATCCTCACCGCTCAAGACTTGGAAGCCATCGCAGACATCTTGCGCAAGCATCCGCAGGTGTGGGTGTTCGCGGATGAGATTTATGGGCAACTGGTGTATGACGGTGAGTTCAAGTCCATCGCTGCATTGCCCGGCATGCAAGAGCGCACCATCCTCTCCGATGGGTGTTCGAAAACATGGGCCATGACCGGCTGGCGTTTGGGCTTCACCGCCAACAAAAAACTAGCGCCTTATTTCACCAACTGGATCACCAACACCGAGTCCTGTGCCTCGCACATCACGCAATGGGCTGGTGTGGAAGCTTTGAACGGTCCGCAAGACGATGCACGGCACATGCGCGAGGTTTTTTTAAGTCGCCGCAATTTGATTGTCGGCTTGTTGAACCAAGTGCCCGGCGTGACCTGCAAAAGCCCAGGTGGTGCGTTTTACGCTTGGCCAAATGTGACCGAGGCTTGCCGCCTCACGGGTTGCGCCGACTCCGAGGTGTTGCGCAAACGCTTGTTGCTGGAAGCTGGTGTGGCCGTGTTGGCCGACATCCACTTTGGCCCGCGCGTGCCCGGCGATGGTCAGCACATCCGCTTCAGCTATGCCGCGTCCGATGAAGCCATCAAGGCGGGCATTGCACGCATGGCGGACTTCATTCAGAAAAACACCATCACAGCCGCTTGAGAAAGCGTTCAGCGATGGCGTAGGCTTCCTCAAAGCTTGGTTTGAATCCCATGGTGTCTATGGCTTCAAACTGGGCCTTCAACAGTGCTTGACGTTGTTGAAGTTGAATTAAAAAAACATCGCGGTGCCGGATCAAAAAGGGTTTGGCCGCTTGAAGGGTATCGGGTGCTTTTTGAATCACCAATGCCAAATCAAAAAGATCCCGGGCAGTGGCCATATCTCCTCGGTGCCATAACTTTTTAGCCACAATTTCTGAGGCTGTCTCTACCTTGGTGGGTCGGCCAAACAAGGTCCAAGTTTCAAAAGCCTCAGACGTGAGGTTCGGCGCGGCAACAAAATCAATTTCGCCTTCTTTGCAAATCAATTTCACATAGCCAGCAGCTTCTACATAGTCGCTAGAGACGGCCGCAGCCACATCGCTCAGTCTGGGGGTGACAAACCCCAAATACTGTGGATCCGGTACAAAAATATCGATGTCTTTGCTTCGACGGTGCGCATAGCGGAGCATCAGCACGGTACCTCCCCCAAATGTCCAAAACGGGTCAGCAACACCACTGTGCAACTGCATGTCGTCCAAGATGGTGAAAGCCTGTATCAGCAAGCCTTGCCAAGGGCCAGGTGGCAATTCACCATCAAGAGGTTGTTGATTCGCCATGATGTTCAATGCCAAATGGGGCGCGGCGACTGAAGTTCTGCGGCCCATTGGTAAACATGAGACCAAATTTTTTTAGCTTGCACTTGGCTTAGCCCTGCGGCTTCTTCCACTGCGGCAACCAACATGTTTTGCGGCAATTCATCCAAGAGGGTGCCGATATGCGGCAATTTTTTTGGCGGGATGATTCCACTGGTCAAGGCTTTGAGCAGTTCCTCTGCGCTCAATTTTTCTTTGTAACTCACACTGGCTGAAATGCTTGCCATGCGCAAGGCATTCCGATTTGCAGTGTCGTAAGCTTGAACAGCTTGAAACTCTAGTCCTAGTAGATCCAACATTTGCATGGTCTTGACCACGCCTAAATCGTTGAGGACACCGTTTTCAAGCAGGTTGATGGTCGTTCTTGAAAGATTGGCCAAGCCCGCGAGCTGGGCCTGACTCAAGCCGAGCGCAACCCGTCTGGCACGAATCAGTTCTCCCACAGTCTTTAAATTCATCATGCAGTCCCTCAATTAATGTTTAATATACTGAACATTAATAGCGAAGGCAAGTCCTCTTTTTCGAGGAGAGTGCAAGGGTTGAGTTAGGCGGTTGGCCGAATCAGGCAAACACCGGCAAGGTGTCGAACTTGCCGTTCAACAAGGCTTGGCTGTTGGCACCCATCCACTGCGCCATGACCGTGGCATAAACGCGGCGGAAGTCGGTGGTGTGCAGCACATTGCCTTCGGCGTTCAAGTTGGTAAGGCTGGGTTCTTGGCCATAGTGGCCGCCCTTCACAGGTTGGCCAATCAGGTACACATGGTTGGCCGTGCCGTGATCGGTGCCCAGGCTTGTGTTCTCGGCGGCCCGACGACCAAACTCGGAATAGACTATCACGGTCACGTCTTTGTCGCGGCCAATGCGCTTCATGTCTTGCATGAAACCACTTACCCCATCGGACACATAGGTCAGCAGCCGTTGGTGTTGCTCAGCCTGGTGCACATGGGTGTCAAACGCGTTGTGACGGTAGGCCGTGTGGTAGATGCGCGTGGGCAATTTGGCCTGAATGAGCGACGCCACTTTGGGCAAGTCCATCGGCAAAATGCCGTAGTCCACCGGGGTTTTGTAGTTGTGCCAAGCCGCGCGTACTTGTTCAGAAGCTTGACGAGCACTTTGCGCCACGTCTTCCAAAAATTGGTGTGATGTGTTCAACACCCGTTGGCCTTCAATGGGTTTGTCGATGAGCGGGCGGCTTTGAAACAAACCTTTGCGACCAAAGCGCTCGGGGTCGTCAAACACCACCGGCACATGTTTGGCGGCGCGTACCGCCAATGATTGGCGCTCGTCAATGTTGACCAAAAAATTCGGCGTCAGTTGCGGGTCGATGGCATCGGCCAAGCGACCCAACCAACCATAGGGCTCACCACCGTTGGGTACGCCAGTATGCCAATAGGCGGCCGAGGTGAAGTGTGAATACGAGGGGTTGTCATAGCCGCAGCCATGCACCACCGCCATCTGCCCGTCCTTGAACAAACGCTCAAAGCCTGCCATGCCCGGGTTGAAGCCGTGGCTGTCGTCAATCTTTCTGAGCTTGTTGGCACGGATACCCAGCTTGGGGCGCAAACGGTAATACGCATCATCTGCGTAAGGCACCAGCGTGTTGAAGCCATCGTTGGCACCGGTGAGTTCCACCACCACCAAGATGCGGTTCGGGTCGGCGGCCAAGGCCTGACCCCAGGGCAGGGCAGCGCCCAAACCGATGCCAGCCAAGCCTTGTAAAAATTGTCGTCTGTGTGTCATGGTTCAGCCCAATTGGTAAACAGGCAACGACAAGATCACATGCAGCGCGTTGCGCAACGCGTCTTCCATGTAGCTGTCGGCCTCAGAGAGTTGTCGGGTGCCCAGGTCTTGGGCCAGCATGTTGGCGATGCGCTGTTGCACCTCGGTGCTCAGCTTCACCGACAAAAAACGTTGCGCCAAATGCGCCACCGCATCGTCTGTGGTTTGGCATTTGGCGGCACGCAGCATGGCGGACACGTTCAGTTGCGCGGTGGCTCGCTCGATGGGTTTGACTTTTTCAATCGCTTTGCGCCATGCGTGGTAACTGGCCAAGCGGGTGTTGAAGTCTTCATCGCGGTCGCCTTGGTTGGACATGGACATCTCGCCCATGTTTTTCCCTTCAGGCTTGGTGGCGGTGGTGATGTCTTGGCCTTGCGCCAGTTTGTCAGCCACTGGGTTGATTTGGTACAGGCCATTGGGCACGCGGTCGGCCGGCACGAAGTCGATGGGCGGATACACCGTGTCATAAATCACATTGCCCCGCGCCAACAGCAGGCCCGGCGTGATCCAACTTCTGCCGTGGGCCCAACCCGCCACGTTGGGTGGGTAAAACAATTTTTGGCCCAGCAATTCGGTTTGCTCGTTGAAGTCCGGAATGCCTGGCACGGCTTTCAAGCCCATTTTTTTATAGGTGGAGATGACCAATTCCACCGGTGGTTTGATGCGCGTGGCCACGCTGTCTTCGCTGTAAAAATCTGTCGACAACAACACGGTTTCCATGAAGGCGGCGATGTCATAGCGGCTGTCGCGCAGCAGTTTGCCGAGTTGTTGTTGGTAGGCTGGCGCCAAGTCTTCGCGCACAAAGTAGCGGTAGAGCTTGCCCGCGATGTACTCTGCAGTGACGGGTTGCGCCAACAAGATGTCAATCACTTGTTCGCCATTGAAGCGCCCAGTTTGGTGCAACACGGTTTTCACACCGTCGTCGTGCTGGCTGGGATTGATGACGAACTTCAAGCCTTGGTAGTTCCAACCGGTGAAAGCACGTGCCGCTTCCTTGATGTCTTGCTCGGTGTAGTTGCCCACGCCCATGGTGAACAACTCCATGATTTCGCGGGCAAAGTTTTCATTCGGTGCGCCCTTGAGGTTCACTCCCGCATCCAAAAAGGCCAGCATCGCGGGGTCTTTGGCCACGGCCACCATCAGGTCGCGAAAGTGGCCTGTGGCATGTTGACGCAGCAATTCGTTTTGAATCTGCAGCTTGCGGTAATCACGCACTTTTTCTTCGGTGGTAGCGAAGTGGCCATGCCAAAACAAGGTCATCTTTTCTTGGAAAGGCCGTGGCGTGGTCAGCATGCGGTTGGCCCACCAATAGCCCAGGCGGTGGGTTTCTAAGCGCGAGGCACGCAGCCAATACAAATACCGGTCGGCCACTTGTTGTACTTTGCGGTTGCCGTCGGGCTTGACCTTCACACCCAAGGATTCACCCGTGGCTTTGGCCAAATCGGTGGCCGCTGGGCGCGACACGGCAAAGGGCTCCAAGCCTGCATCGTGCGAGCCCGAGTCTTGAAAGGGCGTGAACGTGTCTGGCGTGTGCTGGTAGCGCACCAAGCTTTTCACCGCTTGCGCGGGTGTCATGCGCGACACGCGTTCCACCTCATGGGGGGTGCCGCCAAAGCCCGCGCGTTCCAACAAATGCTTGGCGCGGTCGGCGTTCCACTCAGAGGTGGGCAGGGGAGAGAGGTTGTGGGTCCAAGCGTTGTTGTCTGCAGCTTGGGTGTTACCCAGCATGAACATCAGACTCAGAGCCACACTGGCCAGTTCAATTCGTGCTTTTTTCATTCCAAAAATCATAACCAGCTGCAATGGGCTACTCCTCATGAAAATCGCTAGCCAAGCCCTGTTTGCTGTCGCCTGTGTGATGGCCGCAGCCTGCGTGTTGTTGGCCGAGTAGTTCGCCGCTTGGTTGTTGATTGGCGCGTTGCGCGTCAAGCACTGAGGCCCATGGTCAAGGCGCAAGCCAAAACCATGGCCAACAAGCCTGCACCCACCAACAGGGCGTACTTCACACCGCCCGACACCCAAGCGATGCCGGTTTTGGCCACAGCGCTGGCGGCCAAAATGCCCACCACGCCCCAGCGCACCATGTCCGGTTGAACACTGCCGTCGACGGCCAGTTGCGCCACGCTGACCGCGGCTGCATGAATTTCGGCCAAGGCCACGATCCACGCGGTCACCAAGGTGCCGGCATCGCCAAACAATTGACGCAGCCATGCAGACAGCAGCAACACGAAGCCGATGGTGGCGGCGATCAAGAGCGCATGTGAAATTTTGAACGCGCTGGTGGCCGTGTTCACTTCAGGTGGCACGTGCACATCAATTTGTCGCAAGCAGAAAGCCGCGGTTGTGAAGACCGCGAAACCAGCAACCACCAAGGGCAACATCATGGCGTTCATCAAGGTGGCCGATGTGGCACCCAGCACCATCACAAACAGCATCAGCGACGACAAAATAGACAGCAAAGCCGCAGCGCTGGCGGCATACAGCAAGTGTGGGTTTTCTTTGATGCTGCGGCCCATGCTGGCCACACACGCGGTGGAAGACACAAAGCCCGAGAAAAACCCAGCGATTGGAAAACCCCAGCGTGTGCCGGTGGCCCGAAACGCGATGTGACCAAACATGCCGACGGCCATCACCAACACCACGATGCGCCACAAGGCATAGGGTTTGAGCGCACCCCAAGGATCAATGGGGAGCTGCGGCAACAAGGGCAAGACGATGAGGGCGGCTGCGCACAGCAACAGCAAATCTTTCAATTCATCTTCCCGAATCAACTCGCGCCCAAATCGACGCAAGGGTTCTTTGGCATACAAGAAGAAGGCCACCAGCACACCAACACCCGAGGCCAGTGCCGCTTCTTGATCGGCCAAACCCGCCAGCACAAAGGTCACCAACAAGGCCACTTCGCCGGTCATGCACAAACTGGTTTTGGCCGACTGCTGATAACCCACCACGGCCAATGCGCCCACCATCAGCAAACACGCCACAAACGGCGCGGTGCCCAGGTTGAAGGTGATGGCACCCAACAGGGCCACCAAGGTGTGGGTGCGCATACCGGCCATGGTTTCAGTGGGCGCGTGCAGGCGTTCACGCACCGTGCCAATCAGCAAACCCAGGCCCAGTGCCGTGAGCAATCCCGTCAATGATCCTTGCCATTCCATGTTGTTCTCGCTCTGTATTGCTTTGTCAGCATGGTAGCCATGTTTGTGTTCGCATCTTAAGAAAACCCTAAGAAACACTGCTTAGGATGACAAGCAAAGGAGAAAACCATGCGCAAAACAAATCGCTTCTTGATGGTTTTGAGTTTGGCCGCAAGCTCGTCATTGTGGGCAGCCACCCCCACCGAACTGCTCAATGGCTATGCCACGGCGGCAGGCGCGAAAGGCCAACCCGACAAGGGACAAGCATTTTTCACCAGCACCCACGGCAAAGAATGGTCTTGCAGTTCGTGCCACACCAAACAACCCACGGGTGAGGGCTTGCATGCCAGCACCCGCAAAGTGATTTCACCTTTGGCACCAGCCGCCAACGAGAAACGCTTCACGGACAGCGCGAAAACCGAGAAATGGTTTCGCCGCAATTGCAACGATGTGCTGGGCCGCGAATGCAGCAACGCTGAAAAAGCCGATGTGCTGTCGTGGCTCATGACCCTCAAACCTTGATCGATTCCTGGAGATTTTTGATGTCCTTTTCTTCCCTGTTCAAAGCAGTTTTCCTTGCTGTATCGGCCACCACGTTGTGCTCTGTCGCCCACGCTGAAAGCACCGTCCGTGCCCCCGTGCTAGAGGCCTACACCCAAGAATGCGCCAGTTGCCATATGGCTTACCCAGCAGGCTTGTTGCCAGCAGCTTCTTGGCAACGCCTCATGGGTGGTTTGAACAAGCACTATGGTGTGGATGCCTCGTTGGACGCGGCCACCACCAAAAGCCTCAGCGCTTGGCTGACCAACAACGCTGGCACGGGCAAGCGTGCCCGCAGCGAACCGGCCAACGACCGCATCACCCAAGCCGATTGGTTTTTGCGCGAGCACAACAGTCGCGAGATTCCTGCGTCAGTGTGGAAACGACCCTCGGTGGGCAGTGCCTCCAATTGCAATGCCTGCCACGCCAAAGCGGCGCAGGGTGACTTCAACGAAGACCAAGTGAGGATTCCCAAATGAATGATTCAGAACAACCCATCCGCGTGTGGGACTGGCCCGTGCGTGTTTTCCATTGGTCCTTGGCGGCCTGTGTGTTCATCGCTTTTTTCACGGGTGAAAGCGAACGCTGGAGCTTGTGGCACCAAACCTTAGGTTATATGGCTGGCGGGCTCTTGGCCTTTCGCTTGGTCTGGGGTTTCGTTGGCACCCGACATGCCCGTTTTGCGAGCTTCATCAAAGGCCCACAAGCCATCTTGGCTTACGTGAAAAGTCTGCGTCAAGTCACCCCTGAGCACCATGTGGGCCACAACCCGGTGGGTGGTGTGGCGGTGTTGTTGTTGATAGGCTTGACCGCACTCACGGCTTTCTCGGGTTGGTTGATTGCCGGTGGTGATGCCCCTGGTTGGCAAGAAGAACTCCATGAAGTTGCGGCCAACAGCCTGATGTTGGTGGTGGCCGTCCACGTGCTGGGTGTGGTGCTCAGCAGCAAGCAGCACAAAGAAAACTTGGTTCGCGCCATGTTGACCGGTTTCAAAAGTGGCCCCTCAGCCATGGGCATTCAAAGCAGTTGGTGGTGGTTGGGCCTCTTGATGTTGGTCGCCATGGTTGGCTTTGTTTGGCTGCAATTCCGAGTTTGATACGCTTTGCCCATGCGAATCTTGTTGGCTGAAGACGATGAACTGTTGGGAGCGGGCCTGCGTGCGGGCTTGGTGCAACAAGGTTTTGAAGTGGATTGGGTGCGCGATGGTGTGATTGCCGAACACGAGTTGCGTGCCCAACTGCACCAAGCCGCAGTCCTCGATCTGGGGCTTCCCCGGCAAGACGGCACGCAGGTGCTGCAACACATTCGCCAAGCCGGTGTCAACACCCCGGTGCTGATCCTCACGGCCCGTGATGCCTTGCCAGACCGTGTGCAAGGTCTGAATTTGGGTGCTGATGACTACGTGGTCAAACCCGTTGATTTGTTGGAACTCGCTGCGCGTTTGAACGCCTTGGTGCGTCGCAGCGCGGGTCAACCGCAACCCGTGTTGACTTCCGGCCAAGTGTCCTTGGACCCGGTGGCGCGTGTGGTGCTGCAGGCGGGTCAACCGGTGGTCTTGTCGCACCGCGAGTTTGATGTGTTGCACACCTTGTTGTTGCAAGCGGGTCGTGTCTTGTCACGGACGCAAATCGAGCAACACCTCTACAGCTGGGGCCACGAAGTGGAAAGCAATGCCGTGGAAGTGCATATCCACCACTTGCGTAAAAAACTGGGTGCCGAACTCATTCAAACCGTGCGCGGTGTGGGCTACATCATTCTCAAACAAGCCGCATGAACAACACCTGGTTCTCAGCTTCATTGCAAGGCCGTTTGATCTGGCGAAGCTTGGCGGGCATGGTGCTGGTTTGGGTTTTCATCATGGTCTTGGTGTGGCGAGATACCAAACATGAACTCGACGAACTATTGGACGCGCACTTGGCACAAGCCGCCGCCATGTTGGTGGTGCAGGGTGCGCAAGCACTGGACGATGATGACAAGTTGGTGGAGCCACCCATGTTGCACCGTTATGCGTCCAAAGTGGCTTTCCAAGTTTTTCACGACCAACAGTTGAGCTTGCACTCACCCAACATGGGTCACGAACCCATGGCGCGGCATGTGCAAGGTTTCCAAACCGTGGTGCATACCGACGGCAGTGCATGGCGTGTATTTGCAGCCCAATCGGCATCCCAAAATACCTTGGTTTACGTGGCCGAAGACATGGGCAGTCGGGAAGACATTTGGTGGGCGGTGTTGCGCAATCTGATGATTCCCATGGTGATGACCTTGCCGCTGCTCGCCTTGGCACTGTGGTTCATCATTCGCCACAGCCTGAGCCCCTTGAACCGATTGCGCGACGCCGTCTTGGCCAGACAAGAAGGGGCTTTGACACCTTTGCAAGTGGCCGACATTCCCACCGAGGTGCAGCCCTTGTTGGAAGCCTTGAACCAGTTGCTGCAACGCTTGGCCGAGCGCATGGAGAGCAAGCAACGTTTCACCGCCGATGCCGCGCATGAACTTCGCACACCGATTGCAGCCATCCGCACCCAGGCCCAAGTGGCCTTACACGCCAACACCGATGTAGACGCCAATGTGCGCGAACAGGCTTTGAAGGACACCATCGCAGGTTGCGACCGCGCGGCACGCTTGGTGGATCAGCTGCTTACTTTGTCACGCCTCGAAGCCTCTGCCTTGGAGATGCACCAAATCATTGATGTGCAACAATCCTTGCAGCAAGTTGCAGCAGACTTGACACCCTGGGCTTTGCAACGTCAGCAAACACTGGAAGTGCTTCAAGAGGTTCAAGATCCCATCGTCTTCAACCGCGTCGCCAACGAGGCGTTGCTGCAAATTTTGTGCAGAAACTTGCTCGACAACGCCATGCGCTACAGCCCCGCCAAAGGGGTGGTGCGCGTGACTTTGAAGCAATTGGATCAAAGTTTGCACTTGGTCTTTGAAGACAGTGGGCCGGGCATGTCCGCCGCTGACCAAGCGCGATTGGGCGAACGCTTTTTTCGTGTGTTGGGCTCGGGTCAAAGTGGTAGCGGTTTGGGTTGGTCCATCGTGCGCCGCATTGCCGATGTGCAAGCATGGACACTGCATGTTCATTCATCCGAAGCGCTGGGGGGCTTGCAAGTCACGGTGCAGATGAACTAAAAAGTTGCATCCCATGCTTCTGGTTTTCTCTATGCGACTGGCGTGCGGGGCGTAGTAACCTCGTCGCATGAACAACAGACCTCCAGACCAATACATCCAAGTCAAAGGCCACCGCATTCGTTACTGGCAAATGGGCGACAGTGGCTCCACCGTCTTGCTGTTGCACGGCATCAGCTGCTCGGTGCTGGAGTGGGAACACAACATCGCAGCCTTGGCCACACAACACCGTGTCATCGCGCTCGATCTGCTGGGTTGTGGCCTGAGTGACAAACCCCTGGAGGCGTCTTACGACATGGAGTCCCAGGCACGCTTTGTGTTTGATTTCATGGATGCCATGGGTTTGTCCAGCGTCAACTTGGTGGGCAACTCCATGGGCGGGCGCATCGCCATGGAATGCGCGGCCATGCACCCCGAGCGCGTCAACGCCGTCGCCTTGTCCGCACCGGCCGGTGTGGGCGTGGACACCTTGTTCAATTTCCGCTTGGCCAGCATTCCTGTTTTGGGTGAGTTGCTCACCAAACCCAGCATGTTTGGCTTGGGCATGATTTGGAAATTGGCGTTTCATGACAAATCTTTTGTCACCCGTGACTTGGTGGCCGAAAAAGTAGGCTTGGCCCAGCAACCCAATGCGCAAGCCGTGTTTCTCACCACCTTGCGCAGCCTGCTGGGTTTTGCTGGTTTTCATGCCGCGCCGCGCCAAGCTTTTCATGCCCGCATCGCCAAGATCCGCTGCCCTAGTCTGGTCATCTGGGGTCAACAAGACCAGTTTTTGCCTGTTTCACACGTTAAAGTCCTGCAAGCCTTGTTGCCCCATGCACGTTATGAATTGGTGGACCAGTGCGGCCATGTGCCCATGACGGAAATCACCGATCGTTTCAACCGTATGGTTCTTGAATTTTTGAAACAACCCGCATGAAGACATCACACTTTGAAGAGTTCAGCACCGCTGCCAAGACCATGGGCTATGACGAATGCCTGGTGCGCGAATGGGCCCCGTCCTTGGTGATTGATACCCACACGCACCCGTTCGATGTCACCGCTTTGGTGGTGCGTGGTGAGTTCAAGTTGACCGTGGGCGAGGTGCAAACCACGTACAAAGCCGGCCAGCCCTTTGCCTTGGCTCGCAACATTCCCCACGCCGAACACTATGGTGCAGAAGGTGCCACTGTGTGGGTGGCCCGCGCCAACTGAGCTAGTCCAGTTTGGCCAGCTTCAGGTCGAAGTTGGGATGGGGCATTTTCAAGTCCATTTTTTCCAACGTGTGCACCAACAACTCCGCTAAAAAATAATCGCGGTAGGGCTTGTTGTCAGCCGGCACCACATACCAAGGAGCTTGGGCTGTGCTGGTGGCCGAGAGGGCATCTTCGTAGGCCTTCATGAAGCTTGGCCAGAGTTTGCGGTCTTCAAAGTCCGAGGCTTGTAGCTTCCAGTTTTTATGCGGGTCGTCCAACCGGGCTTGCAGGCGTTTCTTTTGTTCTTTTTTCGAAATGTGCAAATAGCACTTCAGCACCGTGATGCCTTCGGCATCCAACATCGATTCAAAGTGCTTGATGTTTTCAAAGCGTCTTTGCACGGTGTCTTCATCTATCCATTTCTTCACGCGCGTGACCAGCACATCTTCGTAATGGCTGCGGTTGAAGATGGCCATGTCACCACGGCCAGGGACTTTGCTGTGGATGCGCCACAGAAAATCGTGGCGTTTTTCTTCCTCGGAGGGTGCGCTGAAGGCATACGCATGCACACCCAATGGGCTGATGTGCGAAAAAACATGGCGAATGGCACCGTCTTTGCCCGCCGTGTCCATGCCTTGCAGCACCAACAACAACCCCCTTGATTTGCCCGCATAGAGCGTCGATTGAAGCTTGCCGAGTTTGTCAAACAAGGGCTTCATGTCGTCGTCGTCCAGATGGGCATCCTCGGACGTGGCCATGTCGTCCAAAGAAAAGGCCGCGTTTGATTTGATGCGCCAAGACGCGAAATTGGGTTTGTTCATGGTGTGCTTGTCGCGGTGGGGTTAATGCGCGGAGTGCAACTGTGCAGCTTTGGCTGCATCGTTGGTGTTGCTGGAAGCACCATTGAAAAACAAGTTCAGCAGCAAAGCACTGAGCGAGGCCAACAAGATCCCTGAATCAATCAAGGGATGCCAAGTCGGGCTCATCCATTGTTTAAAGTTGGGTGCCACCAAGGGGATCATGCCCATGCCCAGAGACACAGCCACGATGAACAAATTGTTTTTATGGTGGGTGAAATCCACACTGCCCAAGATGCGCATGCCTGTGGCTGCCACCATGCCAAACATCACCAGGCCAGCGCCGCCGAGCACAAAAGTGGGTAAGGACTCGACCAGTGCCGCCATTTTGGGGACCAAGCCCAGCACCATCAAGATCAATCCTGCGGCCACACACACAAACCTGCTGCGCACGCCGGTGACGCCGACCAAACCCACGTTTTGCGAAAAACTGGTGTAAGGGAATGTGTTGAAGATGCCGCCAATGACCGTGCCCAAGCCATCTGTGCGCAACCCCCGGGCCAACTCGGCTTGGTGCACTGGTTTGTGGGTCATTTCTCCCAAGGCCAAAAACATCCCGGTTGACTCGATCATCACCACGATCATGACCAAGCTCATGGTGAATATCAGCACCGGTTCAAACACGGGCGTGCCGAATTGAAACGGGGTGATCAGCGCAAACCAGCTGGCTTTGGCCACTTTGTCAAAGTTCATCAAGCCCATGGAGACCGCCACCACCGCGCCAACCACGATGCCCACTAAAACCGACACGTTGGCCAAAAATCCCTTGGCGAATTTGGCCACCAACATGATGGTGACCAACACCATGGCCGACAGTCCGATGTTGGGCAAGCTTGCATACAAAGGATTGGGTTGTGAAGGTGCGATGTTCATACCCGCCGGTGGAGGCGTGATCGAGGCACCAGCAACTTGTGCAGCTTCGCTGATGCCTGCCAACCATTGAGTGTGTTCAGGATTGATGATCTGCGGTGCGGTTGGCCCCACAGGATTGCCAAACACCCAGTTGATGCCAATGCGCATGAGGGAAATGCCAATGACGGTGATGACCGTGCCCGTGACCACAGGGGGAAAGTAGGCCAACAAGCGACTGATCACGGGTGCCAACAGCATGGCCACCACCCCAGCACCGATGATGGCGCCAAAAATCAGTTGCGCTCCCGCTTCGCCGGGGTGCCCCGAAGCCATGGCCAGCATGGGACCCACGGCAGCAAAGGTGACGCCCATCATGACGGGCAGTTGGATACCAAACCACTGACTCACGCCCCAAGATTGAAGCAAGGTCACCAAGCCGCAGCAAAACAAATCGGCTGAAATAAGCATGGCCACTTGCTCTGGCGACAATTTCAAGGCCCGACCAATGATGAGCGGGACGGCAATGGCCCCGGCGTACATCACCAGGACATGCTGCAAACCGAGGGTACCCAATCGCAACAAGGGTAGTCGTTCATCGACAGGATGGGTTGTGCTGTGGGTGGTCATGGCCGGCCTTTCGGGAAATAAAAGGCCAGTGTAAAGAAAAAAGCCTCTTCCAAAAGGAAGAGGCTTTCAGTCGAGGCAAGCGCAGTATCAGAGGGTTTGGGTTCTATTTTTGATCTCTTCTTCAGACATCAACTCCAACTCGTAGGCGCGTTTCTCGCTGATCCACTTGCGGGCGATCATCATTTTCAAAATGGCTTCGCGCGAAGCTGGGGTGGTGTTGTCTTCGGTGAGTTGTTCGCCGAACAACAAGACCATGATGGTTTTGCCCACAATGTTCAACAAAATACCAAACAGAACCAAGCCCAACAACATGGTGAAGCAGGCAATCACGCGACCACCGAATGTGAGCGGGAACATGTCGCCATAACCGGTGGTGGTCAAGGTCACCATGCACCACCACATGGCGGCGGGAATGGAAGAGTAGAAACGCTTGTCTTCGGGGATAGCGTTGCCACTGATGGGGTCTACCGGCATGAACTTGGAAGCTTCTGGCGGCGCATCAGCAGGCAGCGGGTTGGCTGCAATTTGCGCGTCCAAGGCGGCTTGACCAGCGGCGATGGCTTCAGGCGAGTACAAGTTGCCTTCCACGTAATACATCAAGGTGCTGGAAATCATCACCACCGAGAACAAGGCAATGAAATAAATTTTCAGGTTGGTGATGATGGGGTTGGAAGACTCCAGCTTTTTCTCTAACTCTTGCAAGGCAATGCGCGCCATTTTCAGCACCCGCAACACCCGCACCACACGCAAAATACGGAACACCTTGGTGCCTTGCAAGGCGGTCAGGTTCATGATCATCAAATAGGTGGGCAGGATAGAGATCAAGTCCACCAAGCCCCAGAAGCTGAAGAAATACTTCACACGGTCTTTGGCGTAATACAGGTTGCCCAAGTAATCCAGGGTGAAGAAAAACACCGCAACGTATTCAATCAGTTTGAAAAGCAAGGCGTGTTCGGTGGCGTAAGGCTCCACGGTTTCGCCAGCCAAGGACAAGCAAGAAATGAAGATGGCCAAATTGATGATGGCCACCCAGCGCTGAAAAGCCTGGCTGGTGGGTTCGGTGAAGATCCGTTGAAGCAAGCCAGCTTCATGGGTTGCATGAACGTGCGATGTACTCATGTTTTTTTTTCCTTGTAGTTATCAGATAACGTTGTCAATTTCAACGTTCAGGTCAATTCTCACAAAAACTTCTTGGGGGTGGCAAGGCTTTCATTCAGCGAATCAAAAGGCATGAGCCCATAGGTGATCAAAAATGAGCATTGATTTATCACAAATCATTATTCAATTTTCATCATCTGATGTTTAAATTCAGCACATGCACACCAATTCAAATCAACAAGCAGCGCTGCAACTCTTGCCTGCATGGCTCCACACACAGGCCATCGCGGGATTGGACAGCAGCCACCGACCGCAGAACCGGGCTGAGGGTTATCAAACACAACAAGCTTTGTTTGAAGCCACCCAAGACAGCACCTATGGGTGGAAGATTGCCGCCACCAGCCAAGCAGGCCAAAAACACATTGGCGTCAGCGGTCCGTTGGCCGGTCGTTTGCTCAACTCGAGACGCCTTTCGCCCGGCGCACAAGTGAACTTGCAAGGCAACTTGATGCGCGTGATGGAAGCCGAGTTTGCGTTTCGCATGAAACGCGATGTGCTGCGCCATGGCCCAACACCCTTGTCCACTGCGGACGTGATGGACGCCGTTGAGGCATTGCACTTGGCCATCGAAATTCCCAACTCGCGCTACACCGCGTTTGAACACGTTGGTGAAGCTTCCTTGATTGCCGACTTCGCCTGCGCGGGGCATGTGGTCATCGGCCCAGAGGTGACAGCCCCGTGGCGTGAACTGGCCTTGGACGCGCACAAGGTGCAGGTGTTCAAACAGGGTCAATGGGTGGCCGATGGCGTCGGCGCCAATGTCTTGGGCGACCCGCGTTTGGCACTGACTTGGTTGGCCAACGAATTGCAAGACCATGGTCTGCACTTGAAGCAAAACGATTTGGTCATCACCGGGACGTGTGTGGTGCCCGTGCCAGTGACAGAGGGTGATCAGATGCTGGCCGACTTTGGCGTGCTGGGCCAGTTGGCCGTGGCCTTCACTTAGCCGGGCAGGCTTTGTTGAGCATCATGGCTTGCGCCGAGCCTGCTGCTGGACTGGCCCAGTCTTTGGCTTGGGTGTCGTTCAGCAAGGCCCCGCCATTGGCCATGTTTTCGGGGTAAATGCTCAAGGCCAATTGCCGAACCACTCGCTTGGCGCAGTCGAATTCATGAACAAACTTGGCCGACAAATAATCGTGTCCGGCCCATTGTTGCTGTTGATGAAAATCTTGCGAGCCCTCGGCTTTCACCACGTCCCCTTTTTTCTCTGCAGCATCGAGGTTGAGGTAGATGATGGACTCCTTGGTTTCACCCACCAAGGCCAACCCCGCATGCGAGGTCAGGGCATAGCAAGCCAAAAAACAGCAACCCAGTGATTTGAAATAGCGCATCTGCAACTCCTCTTTGTGTGCAATCAGCCTGTGTCATGAGGCTAATCGATCTTAGGTCGAAGCCTGCCAGACTTGCAGATTCGATTTGACTCCTAGGGTTTCCCCTTGACTCGGAAAGCGGTGATAGAGTGAATCTTCAAGTCTCGACAACCGTGGTCTTCAAGGGAAGTATTCCGCTCCAGCATGCAAGAACTTCAGGTGATTTTGAGTGGTGTGGCGCAAGGCTGTATTTATGGCCTGATCGCTTTGGGCTTTGTGTTGATTTACAAGGCCACTGAAACCGTCAGCTTCGCTCAGGGAGAGTTGATGATGTTGGGCGCGTTTTGTGGCTTGGCCTTCGTCACCTATTTGAAGTGGCCTTTTGCGCTGGCGGTGGTCGCTTCCATGTTGGTCATGGCGGCCATGGGTTGGTTGATCGAGCGAGTGGTCATCAACCCCGTGTTGGGTGAACCCGCTTTCGCCATCGTCATGCTCACCATCGGCATTGGTTATGTGGTGCGCGGTGCCATCACCATGATCCCTGACATTGGCACCGAAACCCACAGTTTTGAAGTGCCCTACAAAGACCTGTCATTCAATCTCAGTGGTGTGGTGCTGGGTGCCACACAGCTGGTGGTGATTGGCAGCACCGCGGTGTTGTGTGCTGTGCTGTATGCGGTCTTCAAGTACTCGCGTGTCGGCATTGCCATGCAAGCCACGTCGCAAAACCAACTCGCCGCTTACTACATGGGCATTCCCGTCAAGCGCTTGAACAGCATGGTCTGGGCCTTGGCCGCTGCGGTGGCGGCCATTGCGGGGTTGCTGTTGGCTCCCATCACATTCGTGCACGCCAACATGGGTTTCATCGGATTGAAAGCATTTCCTGCTGCTGTGGTGGGCGGCTTTGGCAGCTTGCCGGGGGCCATCGTGGGTGGCATCGTCATTGGTGTCGTTGAAGCCATGTCGGGCTTTTGGTTGCCCGAAGGTTTCAAAGATGTCGCCGCCTACGTGGTGGTGTTGCTGATGTTGGTCTTCAAGCCCAATGGCTTGTTTGGCGAAAAACTGCGCAAGAAGGTCTGAAGCATGCGATTCATCTTCAAGACGCGCTACGACCAAGACATTCAACTGGCGAAACACAACGGCCATGTGTGGGCCTACAGCTTGTTGCTGCTGCTGTTGTGCTTGGCCCCGTGGTTGATGGAAGAGTATTGGCTGGCGCAGCTCACCTTCGTGTTGATTTACGGCATCGTGGGTTTGGGCTTGATGGTGTTGGCTGGTTTCACTGGTTTGTTTTCCATCGGCCACGCAGCCTTCATGGGTGTGGGTGCCTATGTGGCGGCGGTGCTGTCAGGGCAGGGCGTGTCCTTTCCCATCAGCGTGTGCATGGCGGCGGGTTTATCGGCGGTAGTGGGCGCAGTTGTTGGGTTGCCGGCACTGCGTGTGAAAGGAATTTACCTGGGCATTGCCACCTTGGCCTTTGGTTTCATCGTGGAAGAGGGCTTGGCACGCTGGGAAAGCGTCACCGGCGGCAATGCGGGTATTCATGTGAAAGTGATTGAGGTATTGGTCTGGCAAGCCAACAGTGCAGAGAAGTTTTATGCCGTGTGTTTGGTCTTGGCCGTGGTCTGTACCTTGGCAGTGTTGAATGTGTTGCGCAGCCCCACCGGGCGTGCCTTTGTCGCCATCCGTGATTCCGAAATTTCAGCGCAAAGCATGGGCATTCACTTGGCCTATTACAAAACCTTGTCCTTCATGCTGTCTTCGGCCTTGGCCGGTGTCGGTGGTGCTTTGTACGCGCACAAAATGCAGTTCATCAGCCCCGACCAGTTCGGCATTTTGCAATCCGTTGACTTGCTGTTGATGGTGGTCATCGGCGGATTGGGCTCGGTGCATGGGGCATTTTTGGGTGCGATTTTTCTCATCACCATGCCGCAACTGATCGCCTTGGGAAAGGATTTTTTGCCCGTTGCCATCGGTCAGTCACCGGGCTTGCAAGCCGTTGTTTACGGTTTAGTCTTGATTGGCTTTGTGATGTTCGAACCGATGGGCTTGTATGGCCGCTGGTTGAAAATCCGCACCTGGTTTGAACTCTTTCCCTTCTACCGCAAAGGCATGTTCAAGCGGCAGAAAAGTTTCCAAAAATCGGACCGACTCAAATGAGCGACATCTTGTTGAGTGCCCACGATTTAACCGTCCGCTTTGGTGGCGTGCTGGCGGTCAATGGCGTGAGCTTCGATGTTCGACAGGGTGAAGTGTTCACCCTCATCGGCCCCAACGGTGCTGGCAAAACCACGGTGTTCAATCTGATCAGCCGGATCTACACGCCCACCTCGGGCCATTTGAATTTCCAAGGCCAACGCTTGAGCGATGTGCCGCCCCATGCCGTGGCTGCCATGGGCATTGCCCGCACGTTTCAAAACATCGAATTGTTTGAACACGCCACCGTTTTGCAAAACCTGCTCATCGGTCGGCATGTGCACAACCGCACCGGTTTTTGGAGCCAGATGTTGTTCACCTCTTCGGTGCGCGACGCCGAACGCGCCACCCGCCAAAAAGTGGAGGAGGTGATCGACTTCCTCGATTTGCAGCACTACCGCGACACCTTGGTGGCCGGTTTGCCCTATGGCGTGCGCAAGGTGGTCGAGTTGGCACGCGCTCTGAGCACCGACCCCAAGCTGTTGTTGTTGGATGAACCCTCATCGGGTTTGAATGTGGAAGAAACTGCTGACATGGCGTTTTGGATTCAGGACATTCAACACGACTTGGGCATCACCGTGCTGATGGTGGAACACGACATGAGTTTGGTGTCCAAGGTCAGCAACCGGGTGTTGGCCATGAACCAGGGCGAGGTCTTGGCCATGGGTGAACCCGCTCAGGTGCAGGCCAATGAAGCGGTCATCGAGGCCTACTTGGGCGGCAGCTTTGACGCCGCCAATTTGCGGCGAAAGGCCTGACGCGATGGACGCCTTGCTGCAACTCAACAATGTGGAAAGCGCCTATGGGCCGGTGCGTGCCATCCGCGGCGTCAGTTTGTCGGTGCTGCGCGGGCAAATTGCCACGGTGTTGGGCTCGAATGGCGCGGGCAAAACCACCATCTTGAAAACCATCTCGGGCATCATTGATCCCCGCAAAGGCAGCATCCATTTCAAGGGTGACAACATCACAGCCATGGACCCGGCATTGATCGTGCAACGTGGCCTGGTGCATGTGCCCGAAGGCCGCGAGGTCTTCCCCTTGCTGTCGGTGAAAGACAACCTGTTGATGGGTGCCTATACCCGGCAAGACCGCGACGCGATTGCCCGCGACATGGAACTGGTGTTTAGCTACTTCCCCATCCTGAAAGAGCGCGCTCAGCAAGACGCAGGACTGTTGTCGGGTGGGCAGCAGCAAATGCTGGCCATTTCACGCGCCCTCATGAGCGAGCCTGATTTGATTTTGTTGGACGAACCCAGTCTTGGTTTGTCACCCAAACTCACCCAAGAAATTTTCGAAATCGTGGTGCGCATCAACCGCGAACGCGGCACCACCATGTTGTTGGTGGAGCAAAACGCCAACATGGCTTTGAATGTGGCCGACCATGGGTTTGTCCTCGAATCGGGGCGCATCGTGATGGAAGACAGTTGCGACCGCTTGCGCGAAAAAGACGACATCAAAGAGTTTTACCTCGGTCTCAAAGAGGCGGGTGCCCGCGATGAGCGTCGCTGGAAAAAGAAAAAAACCTGGAGATGACATGAGTCCACTGTGGAACACCGCCCATGCCCAAGGCAGCACCCATGTGGTGATGCCCGGGGAGACCATGGTCGAGGTGTTTTGGAACGCGGTAGCCCTACGCGGCCCGCGTTTGATGATGCGCGAGAAAAAGCTCGGCATCTGGCGCGGTTGGACTTGGCATGAAACCGGCGATGCAGTGCGCCAACTCGCCATGGGGTTGGCCGCGCATGGTTTTGCGCCGGGTGACTGCGCCTCCATCTTGGCGAACACGCGCTTGGAATGGGTCTTGGCGGACATGGCCGTGCTGAGTGCCGGTGGTGTCTCCAATGGCATCTACCCGACAGACGCAGCCTCGCAGGTTCAGTACCAATGTGAGGATTCATCCACCACCGTGTTGTTTGTCGAAGATGAAGAACAACTCGACAAAGCCTTGGTCACGCGTGAACAGTTGCCCAAGTTGAAGCTGATTGTGGTGATGGACATGGAAGGCCTCACCCGCTTTAACGACCCGATGGTGATCAGCCTGGACCAATTGCGCGAGGAGGGTGCCGCCTTTGACGCGGCCAACGCTGGCCTGTTCGAGCAACGTGTGCACAGTCGCCGCCCTGAAGACTTGGCCATCCTGATTTACACCTCGGGCACCACCGGCAAACCCAAAGGCGCGATGCACAGCCATGCCGCGCTGGTCTACATCGTGCGTGGCTACAACCAGGTGTTGCGCCAAGACGAAACCGATGAACGCATGTTGTTTTTGCCGTTGTGCCATGTCGCTGAGCGCTTGGGCGGCCAGTATTTCTCCATCTACACCGGCACCGTTTTCAACTTTGTCGAAAACCCCGACACCGTGCCCGAAAACGTGCGCGAGATCGCGCCCACCACGTTCACCGCCGTGCCACGTGTCTGGGAGAAGTTTTATTCAGCGGTGACGATTGCCATTGCTGAAGCCGGTGTATTTCAACAATGGGTTTACCGCCAATGCATGGCCGTGGGATATGCCGTGTGTGACCGGGTGCTGGCTCAGCAAGCCGTGCCGCTTTGGTTGAAGGCCGCGTTTCATGTGGCCAATCTCTTGGCCTTGAACAATGTGCGTCGCATGATGGGCGTTCAACGTGCACGCATCTTGGTGACAGGTGCGGCACCCATTTCGCCCGAGTTGGTGCGCTGGTATTTGGCGCTGGGTTTGCCGATGCTGGAAGTCTGGGGACAAACCGAGTCCTGTGGTGGCTCCACGGCCATGCCCATCCAACGAATCAAGCTGGGCAGCATTGGCACAGCCTGTCCCTTTAACGAAGTGATGGTCGATCCAAATACCCAAGAGCTTTTGATTCGCGGCCCGAATGTGTTCATGGGCTATCTGAACCAACCAGAGAAAACCGCAGAGACCGTGGATGCCCAAGGTTGGTTGCACACCGGCGATGTGGGCAGCGTCGATGCCGACGGTTATTTCCGCATCACCGACCGCATGAAGGACATCATCATCACTGCGGGCGGCAAAAACATCACGCCCAGCGAATGGGAAAACGAATTGAAGTTTTCACCCTATGTGACTGATGCGGTGGTCATCGGTGACAAACGTGCTTACTTGACGGTCATCATCATGATCGACTTGGACAACGTGGAGAAATTTGCGCAAGACCGTGATGTGCCTTTCTCCAACTACGCTTCCTTGACCCGCGCGGCCGAAGTGCAGGCGCTGATTCAAGCCGAGATTGAAACTGTGAACCGCAAATTCGCGCGGGTCGAGCAGATCAAGCATTTCCGATTGCTTGACACCCAACTCACTGCTGAAGACGATGAACTCACACCCACCATGAAGCTCAAGCGCAAGTTCGTGGAGCAAAAATACAAAGACATGATTGAAGAGATGTACCGCGCTTAAATACATACCAAGAGGAGACTGCAATGAAATTGAAATCCACCTTGCTGTTGCTGGCATTTGCCAGTGCCAGCGTATTCGCCCAACAACAAGGCGTGTCCAAAACCGAAATCACCATTGGCACCATCCAAGATTTGTCAGGCCCTTTGGCCGGTTACGGCAAAGCGGTGCGCAATGGCATGCAGTTGCGCATTGATGAATTGAATGAGCAGGGCAGCTTGCACGGACGCAAACTCAAACTCATCACCGAGGACTCGGGCTACGACCCCAAGCGGGCGGTGTTGGCCGCGCAAAAGTTGGTGAATCAAGACAAGATTTTCATCATGGCCGGGCACATTGGCACGGCGCAAAACAACGCCGCCATGCCGGTGCAGTTTGAGAAAAACATTGTCAATTTCTTTCCGGTGACGGCTGCGCGGGAAATGTATGAACCCTTCAACCGTTTGAAGTACGCGATCTTTGCCACCTATTACGACCAAATGCGCGCGGCCGTTCCTGCCTTGGTGAAAGAGAAAAAAATCACCAAGGTCTGCTCGATATACCAAGACGATGAGTTCGGTCTAGAGGTCTTTCGCGGGGGGGAAGCAGGCTTGAAATCCATCAACATGGAATTCACTGAAAAGACCACCTTCAAACGCGGGGCCACTGACTTTTCTTCGCAGGTGGCGCGAATGAAGTCGGCTGGTTGTGAGCTGGTGGTGTTGGGCACCATCATTCGTGAAACCGTGGGCACCATTGGGGAGTCGCGCAAAACCGGTTTCAACCCGTTGTTCATCGGCTCGAGTGCTGCCTACACCGACTTGATCCACAAGCTAGGCGGCAAAGCCATGGACGGCATGTACGCCACCATGACCGTGCCCCATCCGTATTTGGACGAGGCTTCCAAGCCCATCAGCTTTTGGGCCAACAAATACAAAACCAAGTTCAACGAAGACCCCACCGTCTTCTCGGTGTATGGCTACCTGATCTTGGACAATTTCATCAAAGCGGCTCAAAAAGCCGGCCCCAATTTGACCACCGACAGTTTTGTCGCGGCCATGGACACCATGACCTTTTCCACCGACTTCTTCGGCGGCCCCGAGGCGACGTTTTCCAAAACCAAGCATCTGGGCTCGAACCGCAGCCGCTTGGCGCAAATCCAAGACGGTCGATGGAAAGTCATTTCAGACTATTACAAAATTGATTGACCGAGGTCGGCATGGTTCCTGGGGACTTCAAACCCCAGTGAACTTGGGCCGGCGTTTTTCAATGAACGACTGAACGCCGTCTTCGGCGTCGCGCTCCTCCAAACGGCCATCGGCATGGCGCGCAAAACGCCCGGTGTCACGGGGATGCACGGGGTCGGATGCGCCCCAAGGCCAGCCGCCAAATTCAGTGCGGCGGTAATCCTCGAAAGCCTGGTGAATTTCGGCCTGGGTGTTCATCACAAAGGGGCCGTACTGCGCCACCGGCTCGCCAATCGGACGCGCTTGCAACATCAGCAACTCCACCGCATCGCTGCCCGTGTTGTGCAGATCCAAGTCGTCTTGCGCCACCACTTCGATGACCGATCGCTGCGGCATGACCTGGCCGGCCATGGACAGGCTTTGGCCCGCAAAGTAATACAACTGCCGCTTGGTGCCTGCATGGGGGGTGCGCGGTAGGGTCCATCGCGCACCGGCTTCCAATCGAATTGTGAAGATGGCCAAGTCGGACTGCGCTTGACTGGCCCAAGAGTGCGGCGGTGGCGGCAAGCCTTGGGCGTCGTTCAAGTGACCCGCGACCACCAGCACCTCGGTGGCGTGGCCCTGGGCGTCCACATGGCGAACGGTTTGAATGTGTTCGCGCCAGAACATGGTGAAGTGCGGCTCGCACATTTTGTCCTTGGCAGGCAGGTTCAACCAAAGTTGAAACAACTCGCAGGTGTTGGCCTGGTCTTGATGGCGCAGCGGAAACATCTCGCAATGCACGATGCCTTTGCCGGCCGTGAGCCACTGCACATCGCCATCGCCAAAGCGGGCCGTGGCCCCCAAAGAGTCCGAGTGGTCGATGCGGCCTTGGCGCACGATGGTGACGGTTTCAAAGCCCCGGTGAGGGTGCGATGGGAAGCCCGGAATCGTTTGGCCGTGGTACATGCTCCAACCGTCTTTGTTGCCAAAGTCGCTGCCCATTTGCCGTCCCGCCAACGACGCATTCGGTCCCATCTGGGCATTGCCTTCGGGGTAATGGTCCAGGTGGTGCACACAAAACAAAAACGGGTCCATGGTTTGCCATGGAAAGGACAGTGAAGCTATTTTGAGAATGCTGGAAGACATGGCTGAGGCTTGCGAAAAATTATTCCAATGCTTGGTAGACCAATTGCTTGATCATGCGGCGGTAGTACTGACGGGCAGGGCCAGGTGTTTGAGCCATCAGCAAGCCGATGACCTGTTCTTTCGGATCGATCCAGAAGAAGGTGCCACCCGCGCCAGCCCAAGCGTAATCACCTTCGGAGCCGGGCACGCTGGCCATGCCTTGGCCTTGCCGCACCATGAAACCCAAACCAAAGGTGTAGCCCTGCACGCCCATCAACAATTCACCGGGTTGCAAGGGCGTGGCCACTTTGGGGCCCAAGTGGTCCGAGGTCATCAGAGCGATGGTGGTGCGGCTCAAGTAGCGGCGGCCATCCAAGCTGCCGTTGTTCAACAGCATCTGGCAAAAGCGCAGGTAATCCGCGGCGGTGGTGACCAAACCCGCACCACCAGCGTCATTGCCTTGCACCTTGGTCACGTCCAACATCGGTGCCATGGGCTTTTGCGTGAGTGGGTCGATGGCCAAGGGTTGGGCAATGCGGTGCACTTGATCGGCAGGCACCACAAATGCGGTGTCCTTCATGCCCAAGGGTTTGATCAGGCGCTCATTCAGTAACACGCTCAATGGTTTTTTGCCCACCACTTCCAGCACCCGGCCCAGCAAGTCGCTGGACAAGCTGTACTCCCAAGTGCTGCCGGGCTGCCATTGCAAAGGGGCTTTGGCGAAGGCGGCGACTTGTTGTTCAGGGCTCAGAGTGATCCACAAGGATGGCACTTCGTTCGAAAACAAACCCGCATTGATGTAGGCATTGCGCATGGCCGCAGAGCGGGTGAACTCGGCATAGGTCAGGCCCGAGGTGTGGCGCAGCAAGTCGTGCACCAAAATTTGACGCGCGGCTGGCACCGTGGCACTGGCTGGGTCGGCGGGGTTGGCCAAAACCTGCATTTGCGCCAGGGCGGGCAAGAACTTGGAGACGGGGTCGGCCAGTTGCAATTGGCCTTCTTCGACCATCATCATGGCCAACACCGAGGTCATGGGCTTGGTCATGGAATAGGCGCGGAAGATGGCGTCCTGTTTCACCCCAATCGCATCTGAATACACGATGGCCCCTTTGCGCGCCACCACCACCACCGCGCCGGGCATGTTTTTGGCATCGATTTCAGCCTGAATGACTGGTCGGATGCGGGCCAAGCGTTCGGCTGAAAAGCCCTTGGACGCGGGGGATGCGGTGGGAATCTCGGCAGCCCACAGCGGTGCGGTCAGGCCCGTCAGCAGCAGGGTGCCCAAAACGGCGTTGAGGCAAGCACGGCGGCTGCTTGAGAAAAGGTTGAGGCGCATGCGTCGCTCCATAGACAGTTGGAAAAGGTTCAAAGAGGTTAGCAGATGCCACATCCCTTAAGCTCAAGGGTAGACCATGAACCCTGCACAACGGAGACACCCATGAAACTCAATGCCAACTTGTCCGCCATCGTGACCGGTGGGGCTTCTGGCCTGGGCGCGGCAACGGCCCGGCGCTTGGCCCATCACGGTGTGAAAGTCGCCCTGTTTGACCTGAACGCCGACATGGGCGAGGCCTTGGCCCAAGAACTGGGCGGTGTGTTTTGCCAAGTGGATGTGACCCTCGAAGACCAAGTGGATGCAGGCTTTGCCAAGGCCCGCGCCGCGAATGGCCAGGAGCGCATCTTGGTCAATTGCGCCGGCACCGGCAACGCCATCAAAACCGCCAGCCGCGACAAAACCACTGGCGAAATTCGCTCTTTTCCCACCGCCAATTTCGACCGCATCATCCAAATCAACTTGGTCGGCACCTTCCGCTGCATTGCCAAATCTGCCGCCGGCATGATGACCCTCGACATGCTGGAGGGTGAGCGCGGCGTCATTGTCAACACCGCCTCGGTGGCCGCCGAAGACGGTCAAATTGGCCAGGCCAGTTACGCAGCCAGCAAGGCCGGCATCGTGGGCATGACCTTGCCCATCGCCCGTGACCTGATGAGCGAAGGCATCCGGGTCAACACCATCCTGCCCGGTATCTTCAACACCCCCTTGCTGCAAGCCGCCCCTGACAACGTGAAAGAAGCCTTGGCCGCATCGGTGCCGTTTCCCAAGCGGCTGGGCTTGCCCGATGAGTACGCGCATTTGGCCGAGTTGCTGCTGACCAACCAGTACATGAACGGCGAATGCATCCGCATCGACGGCGCTATTCGCATGGCCCCCCGCTGAGGGCGGGCACAATCTAACTTAGACATTCACAGAGGAGAGATGATGGCAGAAGCATTCATCGTGGCCGCCACCCGTACCGCCGGTGGCAAAAGAGGCGGACGTTTGTCCGGTTGGCATCCTGTGGACTTGGCCGCCCAGGTGTTGAACGATTTGCTGGACCGCACCGGGGCTGATCCCGCGCTGGTGGAAGACGTGTTCATGGGCTGTGTCAGCCAAGTGGGTGAGCAGTCCAGCAATGTGGCGCGCAATGCGGTGCTGGCCTCGCGCTTGCCCGAGTCCGTGCCTGGCACATCCATCGATCGGCAATGCGGTTCTTCGCAGCAAGCCATCCACTTTGCAGCCCAGGCGGTGATGTCCGGCAGCATGGACGTGGTGATCGCCGCGGGTGTCGAATCCATGACCCGTGTGCCCATGTTCAGCACCAGTTACTTGGCACAAAAAGCCAACATGGGCTTTTACCAAAGCCCCCTCATGAACAAGCGCTACAACGATCAAGTGTTCAGCCAGTTTGTGGGCGCCGAAATGATGGCTCAAAAATACGGCCTGAGCAAACTCGAACTCGACAGCTATGCCCTGATGAGCCACCAACGCGCATTGGCCGCAACGCAAGCAGGCGCTTTCAACAATGAAATCTTGCCAGTGGCCGTGCTCAACAACGAAGGTCAAGCCTCTGGCGAGATGCACACCGCTGACGAAGGCATCCGCGCCGAAGCCACGCTTGAAGGCATTCAGAGCGTGAAACTCTTGCAAGAAGGCGGCGTCATCACCGCGGCCAATGCCAGCCAAATCTGCGACGGCGCGACAGGTGTCATGGTGGTGAATGAACGAGGCCTGAAAGCCTTGGGCGTGCAGCCATTGGCCCGCATTCACCACATGACCATGATCGGCCACGACCCGGTCATCATGTTGGAGGCACCGATTCCAGCCACCGAACGTGCATTGAAAAAAGCCGGTATGAAGATCGAGGACATCGACCTCTATGAAGTGAACGAAGCCTTTGCCTCGGTGCCGCTGGCATGGCTGAAAAGCCTGGGGGCCGATCCGGCGCGTTTGAATGTGAACGGCGGTGCGATTGCTTTGGGCCACCCGCTGGGTGCCTCGGGTACCAAGCTGATGACCACACTCATCCATGCTTTGGCCGCACGCGGTAAACGCTACGGTTTGCAAACCATGTGCGAAGGCGGCGGCATGGCCAACGTCACCATCATTGAAAGGCTTTGATGTCCACTGCCTCGTTCATCCTCACGCTGTCCTGTCAAGACCAGCGCGGCATCGTGCAGCGCGTGTCAGGCTTCTTGGCTGACCATGCGTGCAACATTCTGGATTCCGCGCAATTTGGTGACACCCAAACCAAAATGTTTTTCATGCGGGTGCATTTTGTGCAAGAGGACGGTCAATTCAGCGGGGAAGCTTTGCGCCAGTCATTTGGCAGCCTTGCTGATGCAATGGGCATGACGTGGGACTTGCACGATGCCACTGTCAAACCCAGGGTGCTGATCATGGTGTCCAAAATCGGTCATTGCCTGAACGATTTGCTGTTTCGCTACCGCAGTGGTTTGTTGTCTGTCGAGATTGTGGGCATCGTGTCCAACCACACCGATTTTTACCAACTGGCCGCCAGTTACAACATCCCGTTTCACCATTTCCCCTTGGCGGCTGGTGCATCGGCCGAGGCCAAACAAGCACAAGAACACAAAATCTTGGATCTTGTGAAAACACACCAAGTGGATTTGGTGGTGCTGGCGCGCTACATGCAAATCTTGTCCACGCCCATGTGCCAAGCCTTGCGTGGCAAAGCCATCAACATCCACCATTCATTCTTGCCCAGTTTCAAAGGCGCCAAGCCCTATTACCAAGCACACGACAGGGGTGTGAAATTGATTGGTGCCACAGCGCACTTCGTCACCGCCGACCTCGATGAAGGCCCCATCATCGAGCAAGGTGTGGAGCGTGTGGACCACGCCATGGGCCCCGAAACCCTGACCGCGATTGGGCGCGATGTGGAATGCGTGGTGCTGGCGCGGGCCGTCAAATGGTTTGTCGAGCACCGCATTTTGCTCAACGGCCACAAGACCATCGTGTTTTCGTAATACGCAGCTTCTCTGCATACAAGGGTGCCCAGTGGCGCACCCTTGACATGCTCAAAGTCAGTGCTTCCCGCCGTGGTTGATCATGTGCGCTGGCAATTTCAGAATCAGCAGTGCCCCCAAGATGGCCAGCCCACTGAAGATGATCAGGCTGTTTTGGGCATTGCCAGTGAGGTCGGCGATCCAACCTACGGCGGCGGTGCTGACAAAACCAGCGATGTTGCCCACCGAGTTGATGACCGCCAAACCCGCTGCGGCGGCAGCCCCGGTGAGGAAAGAGGGCGGCACACTCCAAAAGGCCGCTTGGGTGGCCGAGGCACCGGCAGCGGCCAGGGTCAGGGCGAACATGGTGAAGGCCAA
This sequence comes from Comamonadaceae bacterium, assembly GCA_947448745.1. Classification (GTDB taxonomy): domain Bacteria; phylum Pseudomonadota; class Gammaproteobacteria; order Burkholderiales; family Burkholderiaceae_C; genus Limnohabitans. Next base: position 20,589 of record CANFOQ010000001.1, on the reverse strand, counting down.
GCTGTCGAAATGCATCCAACTCAGCACCAAACCCAAGGCCGTGACCAGACCAGGGATGGCGGTGTGAAAACGGCGTTCACCTCGGCGGTCTGAACTGGTGTTGCAAAAGTACATGGCAAAAATGGCTGCGATGTAGAGAATGGCGGTCAACAAGCCAATGCGCATCACATCGGTTTCACCGTGTTGTTTGATCAGCGTGGGCATCCAAAAAATGGCCACATACACCGAACTGGCGATGCAGAAATAGGCGGCGCTGAGTTGCCACACCAAAGGACTTTTGAACGCACTGACGGCCGTGGTGTGCGATTGCTTGCCAGCGTTTTCGCGGGCCAAATCGCTGTTGATGATGTGTTTTTCAGCGGTTGTCAGCCAAGAGGCTTCATTGGGGGAATTCACCAAAATGCGCGTGACCATGTAGCCCAACACCAAGGACGGAATGGTTTCCAACAAGAACAACCATTGCCAACCCCGCATGCCCGCCACATCGGCAAACTGCACCATGATGAAGCCGGAGAAGGGGCCACCCAAAATGCTGGACAGCGGCAGGGCTGACAACAACAAAGCGATGATGCGACCGCGCCAATCGGCGGGGAACCAGCAAGACAAGAAATAAAACGCACCGGGGATGAAGCCCGCTTCAGCCACACCCAACAAGAAGCGCAACACATAAAACTGGGTGGCCGTTTCCACAAAAGCCATGGCCGCGCCAATCAAACCCCAAGTGATCATGATGCGGGCGATCCACATGCGTGCGCCCACCTTGTGCAACAAGATGTTGCTGGGGACTTCAAACAGCACATAGCCCAAAAAGAAAATACCTGCACCCACACCATAGACGGTGTTGCTGAAGGACAAGTCGTCCATCATTTGCAGTTTGGCAAAGCCCACATTGACACGGTCAAGGTAGGCGGCCACCAGGCACAAACATAAAAAGGGAATCATTCGCCATGCGGCTTTTTTATAAACGGCGGTGCGCTCTGTGTGTTGATCGGCGGCACGTGCGTCGAAACTGTCAGCCATGAAAGACTCCTGGGTAGCGAGGAAAAGGGGAAATTCAAAAAGAATCGGCCTCGCACGAAATGGCGAGGCCGATGTCTCTCAGCTATGTCAAAGCATTACTTCGGCAGTTTGAACACCATCACAGTGCCGCCTTGTGGCACCGCTGTTTTGGTGCCATCCAAAGTGTTGATACCGGCTTGCATGCGCTCGGCATCAATACCCCAACCAGCTTGCACAGCGATGTACTGTTCACCGTTGACTTCAAAGGATGAAGGCACAGCGGTCACGCCAGAAGGCATGCTGTACTTCCACAGCACTTTGCCGTTGGTTGCATCGAAAGCGCGGAACACACGGTCGTTGGTACCACCTGTGAACAACAGGTTGCCACCTGTGGTCAAGAGAGGCGCCCAAATGGCGCGGTCGTATTTGTAAGACCAGGCCATCTTGCCAGTGTTCAAGTTCCAGGCTTGCAACTCGCCAATGCTGGCGGGTTTTTTGCCACCTTGGTAGCGCAAGCTGCCCAACACGCCGTCAATCGGGTAACCGATGTACAGGTCACCTTTTTTGTAGGCTGCAGGATCGGCTGCGGGCAACTCAGAGCACAGGTGGTTGTTGGCAGGGATGTAGAACAGCTTGGTTTTGGGGCTCCAAGATTCTGGCGGCCAGTCTTTACCACCCCACAAAGAGGGGCAGAAAGCCACAGGTTTGCCAGCGCCTGGTTTTTTCGACATGTCGTAGCTTGGACGACCTGTTTTCTGGTCCAGACCTTTGATCACATCGTTGTAAACGTAAGAGATCCCGTTGACAAAGTCGATCTTGCCGCTGGTCTGACGTTCCAACATCCACAAGTAGCCATTGCGACCCGCGTGAACGGCGCCCTTGACTTTGCGGCCGTTGATTTCGGTGTCAATCAGCAAAGGTGCGCTGACTTCATCCCAATCCCAAGCATCGTTGTAGTGGTATTGGTGGTGACCTTTGATCTTGCCGGTGTCCACATCCAAAGCGATGGTGGACGTGGTGTAGAGGTTGTCACCAGGACGGCCTTCGGTGGGCCATGGTGCGGGGTTGCCTGTGCCCCAGTAGGCGATGTTGGTTGCCGGGTCATAAGTGCCTGTGATCCAGACGCTACCGCCACCGGTTTTGTAGGCGTCGCCTGCGGGCCAAGTTTCGCTGCCAGGTTCACCTGGAGCGGGCGTGGTGTAGGCGCGCCAGGCTTCTTTGCCCGAGCTGGCGTCATAGGCGGCAACAAAGCCACGCATGCCGGTTTCACCACCGGAGGAGCCGACCAAAATTTTGCCTTTGGCGGCCAAGGGTGCGAGTGTGATGTAAGACAGGGCTTTGACATCGCCCACGGTGGCGTCCCAAACCACTTTGCCGGTTTTGGCATCCAACGCGATCAAGTGTGAATCCACAGTCGCGACATACACTTTGTCGCCATACAACGCCACACCACGGTTGGTGTTGTGCAGCATCAGCAAGTCAGCGGGAATTTCTTTCTTGTAACGCCACAGTTCTTCACCGGTGACCGCGTTCAATGCGATCACTTGCGCATTGGGCGTGGTGACATACATGTAGCCGTTGTTCACGATAGGGGGTGACTGGTGACCTTCAGTCACGCCGGTGGTGAATGACCAAGCCAAGCTCAGATTTTTCACGTTGCCGGTGTTGATCTTTTCCAGCGGACTGTAGCCCCAGCCTTGGTAATTGCCACGGTACATCAGCCAGTTGCTGGCCTCTGGGTTGGACAAGCGGGCATCCGTGACTGGCGCGTAAGGGCCAAGCTTGCTGTCGGCATGGGCCAAGATGGCACAAGCGCCTAGCACCGCAATGGACATCTTCGTTAACAAATGACTCATGGTTTTTCTCCTAAAAAGTGAGTCTGGCAAGAAGCCAAGGTGATTAGCCTTGGCTGACGGGGGAACTGGCAACAACCGATAAAAACTCGCCATCCATCGCCAATGAAACGGCTGGCAAGGGTTTGGGGGCAGGGCCGCTGATCACTTTGGCGCTGTCGAGCAAGGCAAATTTGGAGGAGTGGCAGTAGCAAGCCAGCACGTTTTCTTTGGCCATCCAGGTTTTGACGTCGCAACCTTGGTGGGTACAAATGCCTGAATAGGCCAACACACCAGATGCGGAGCGGGCGCGTGTTTCAGGCGTCATTTGATCTTCAGGCAAGCGAATCACCACCAATTTGTTCAGCCGAGAATCATTTTTAGGAGCACCTGCTTTGGCGTCAAACGGGTAAACCAGCAAGGGTTTGCCAATGGCCAGATCAGCAGGGCGCAAGGGTTTGAAATCTTTTTCAGCATCGGCGTCCACCAACAACAAGGGGGGCGCATCAGCGCGAGCAGCGCCACTCATGAACGGCAAGGTGGACAAACCCATGGACAACCACTTGATGGTTTGACGGCGCTCTTGGTCGGCAACGGGGTGGTTGTGTGCGCAACCGCAGCAACTGGTTGGAGGGGTAGAAGATTTCATGGTGGAGGTCACGGGTCGGTTTGTCGTTTCAATCAATGGGGTTCAGTGGGTCGCCGTTTCAGGCAAGCGTTGGGCCAGCAGGTCGCGCAAGCGGCGGTGCACAATTTTTCCGGTGGCGGTGCGGGGCATGTCTTGGGCACTGATGAATTCAATCTGGCGTGGTTGTTTGTAGCCTGCCAAGCGTTCCTTGCACCATTGCTTCAAGTCGTCAGCGCTGCAGTCTTGCGCTGCTTTGGTGACCACCACCGCCAGCACGGTTTCGCCCCATTTCTCGTGGGGAATGCCAATCACAGCGGCTTCTTGCACGGCAGCATGAGCACACAACACGGCTTCCACTTCGGAGGGATAAATGTTTTCACCGCCGCTGATGATCATGTTGCTTTTGCGGTCCATCAGCCAGATGAAGCCATCGGCGTCGCGCATGGCCATGTCACCCACGGAGCACCAGGCATCCGCGAAGGCTTCAGCGGTTTTTTCGGGCGCACCCCAATAACCTTCAAAGGCATAGGAGGTGCAGGAGTACAACTCGCCCACCTCACCATCGGGCACCTCTTGGCGCTGCGCATCCAGCAATTTGATGGGGCCGCTACCGACCCATTCGCGGCCCACCGAGCCCAGCTTGCGCAGTTGTTCTTCGGGGCGCAACAAGGTGACCCAGCCGGCCTCGGTGGAGCCATACAACTCATAGAGCTGGCCGTTGGGAAACATGTGTTGAATGGCACGTTTCAAGTTGGCATTGGCAGGGGCCGAAGAGACCAACAAGCGACCCACACTTTGGGTGGCGTAATTCTTTTTCACATCTTCTGGCAAGGCCAGCATCATGATGTAGTGCGTGGGCACCATCGAGGTGAAGGTGATCTCATGCTTGGACAGCAGCATCAACAAATGCTCGGGGTCAAAGCTGGCACGGTCGTCCACCACGATGCAGGCACCCAAGTGGATGAAGGTGTTGGCGAAGTACAAAGAGTTGGCATGGCACAGCGGCATCACCAACAAGGCCTTGTCATTCACCGTGAAGCCCATGTCCAGTGCCGTGGCATAGGCCATCAAGGTGCTGGCTTCGTGGCTGCGAATCGCGCCCTTGGGTTTGCCGGTGGTGCCCGAGGTGTACATCAAGGCACAGGTTTGTTTCGGGTCAACCTTCGGCCAGTCATGTTGAGCCGGGGCTTGTTGTATCAGGGTTTCGTAATCGATCCAGCCCGCTTCTGTGGGGCCGTCCAATTGCACACAAGTTTTGAGTGGCAGGGTGCCCGTGATGGGCAGCACTTTGTCTTGCAAGGATTGGGCGCAGACCAAGGCGCTCACTTGCGCGTCTTTCAGGATGTAGGCCAGTTCTTCACTCACCAAACGGAAATTCAAGGGCAGGGCCACCAAACCGGCGCGGGCCAAGGCCACATACATCTCCAGCCATTCGATGCGGTTGTAGGCCAGCACCGCCACGCGTTCACCCGCTTGCAAACCTTGCGCCATCAATCCACTGGCCAGGGCACTGGCCCGGTTGTGCCATTCCACATAGTTCAGGCTGCGGCGGCTGTCACAGGCACCCATGCGGGTGGGCCGCAACCGCGCATGGGTTTGCAGCATCTCGGAAATGTTGAACAACTGTCTCACGGGTGGGCTCGGGTTTTTGGCGACTTGATTTGTGCGGGAACCCGAAATATAGTATTCTGAATTCAGAATTCGATCAGTATTATCCCTAGACCTCTTTGCCCACATTTTTCACCATGGACCTGAAATTGGACGCGACACTACACCCGCCAACCCGCTGTGACAGCATTGCCGACCTGATCGCCTTGTTTTTAAAAAGTCAAGGCGTGACAAGGGTTTACGGCTTGTGCGGGGGCCACATCATGCCGATTTGGATGCGTTTGGATGCACACGGCATCCGCATCATCGACACCCGAGACGAGCGGGCTGCGGTCTACATGGCGCATGCAGAAGCCGAGTTGACCGGCCGTCCTGGCGTCGCCTTGGTGACCGCCGGACCGGGCGTGACCAACGCCATCACCGGCATCGCCAATGCCCATGTGGCGCGGGCACCGGTGCTGGTCATTTCAGGCACCCCGCCCATGGCGCAAGAACACCGTGGTGGTTTGCAGGACATGTCGCACATCCCTTTGGTGCAAAGCATCACCCGCTTTGCCCGCACCGTGCGCCACCCCGATTTGGTCTTGTCCAATTTGTACGAAGCCCTGGCCTGCGCCATGGGGCAGGGCGGTGAAAGTGGCCCGGTGTTCATCGATTTCCCGGTCGATGTGTTGCGCCGTCAACCCAGCCCTGCGGTGTTGTTGCCCGAGCATTTCAAACCCCTGCGTTTGCCGCGCTTGACGGCCGATGAAGCCGATGTGCAAGCCGCTGCAAAGGTGTTGTGGCAAGCCAAACGGCCTCTGTTCATTGCCGGTCGCGGGGCGCGGGGCAGTTCAGCTGCGTTGCAGCAGCTTTTGGAAACACTCGGTGCGGTCTATTTGGACACCGGTGAGAGCCGTGGTTTGGTGCCCGACAGCCACGACAGCGTGGTGGCCGCGATGCGGGGCCAAGTGATGCAATCGGCCGATGTGGTGGTGACACTGGGACGCAAACTCGATTTTCAATTGGCCTTTGGGTCGCCCGCTGTGTTTGGCCCGGTCAAGTTCATTCGCCTGAGCGACAACGCGGCCGAGTTGCGCGACAACCGACGCGCTGATGTGGAGTTGCTGGGCGACGTCAACCTGAGCTTGCAAGCCCTGCTGAAGCAAGGCCAACACCAAACACCGGCCACCGACAAAGCCTGGTCTGCGGGCTTGCGTCAAAAGCATCTGCAACGCGTTGAGAAACTCCAGCACAGCATGCAACAAGAAGCGCCCGGCAGTGATGGCTTGATGCACCCCAACCGCGTGTTGGCTGCATTGAAAGAGGCCTTGCCTGCTGATTCGGTGGTGGTCGCCGACGGCGGTGACTTCTTGAGCTTTGCACGGGTGGGTTTGTCTTCGCCGCATTACCTTGATCCCGGTCCCTTGGGCTGCATTGGCATTGGCACACCGTTTGGCATTGCCGCCAGCTTGGTGTGCCCCGACAAAACCGTGGTGGTGGCCACCGGCGACGGCGCTTTTGGTTTCAACGCGATGGAAATCGACACCGCTGTTCGGCACAAGGCCCCGGTGTTGATCGTGGTCGCCAACAACGGGGCTTGGGCCATTGAAGTGCGTGATCAACAAGAAACCCATGGCAAGGTGGTCGGGACGCGTTTGCAATTTGCCGACCATGCGGCCATGGCCCAAGCATTTGGCATGCATGCGCAGCGCGTCGAACGCGCTGAAGACTTGCCCGCCGCCATTGAAACAGCGTTGAAAAACTTACCCGCTTTGTTGGATGTGTTGGTCACACCCGAAGCGGTATCCTCCGACGCCAAGTCGGGTCTTGCCTGGGTGCCGGACTTGCAAGCACTCAGTTCATGGGATGATGCGGAACGCGTTTGGCGTCAGGGTTCAAACCCTGCCAACACCTGACGCTTTTAGCGATGAAAAGAACGAGTGTTGTATGAAGATGTTGTCCATCCAGCCCAATTTGGCTGAACAAGTCCTTGATGCCATCTTGGTGGAAATTGCCACCGGCAAACTCACCCCCGGCACCCGCATCATCCAAGAACAATTGGCCTCAGCATTGGGTGTGTCGCGCCAACCGGTGCAACAAGCGCTGCTGTTGTTGCGCAACCAAGGCTTGTTGCGCGATGCCCCGGGCCGCGGCTTGATCGTCGCCCCCCTCGACCCGGCTTACATCAACCAGATGTACGAAGTGCGTGCGGTGCTAGAGGGTTTGGCTTTTCGCAAAGCCGCTGAACTCAATTCGAAGGTGGCTGCCACCAAGGGCGCGGCCCTGATTGACAAAGGCCGCGAAGCCGTCAAAAGCGGCAAAGTGCGTGACCTGATCAATGCCGACAAAGCCTTTCACCAGTTTGTCTATGGTCTGTCGGACAACGCCTTGATTTCACCCACCATGGACACCTATTGGACCTACACGCAGCGCGTGATGGGCGAGGTGTTGATGCGCAATGAAAAACCGCGAGATGTTTGGGACCAACATGAAATCATGTTGAACGCCATCGCGTCAGGCAATGGCGATGAAGCGGAAGCCCAAGCGCGGCATCACATCATGACGACCGCCGCGTTCATTGTTGAGCGCATCGGCAACGATTTTTCGGATCCTCAAACTGCGGCTGGCTGACCCACACGTTGCAGCACGGCCACGGCAGGCGCTCGCAACAGGGGACCTTGCACCTGCATGGCCGGCACGGCTTGGGCCAACACCGTGCTGCTGGTGATGGGCAACATCGGCGCACCCAAGGCATCGGCAATGTCTTGCGTGGTGGCGGCATACACCACGCGGTGAATCTTGGCCCAAAACATGGCCCCACTGCACATGGCGCAAGGCTCACCGCTGGCATACACCGTGGCCCCCACCATGCTTTGCGCACCAAGCAATCGCGTGGCTTCACGCACCAACACCATTTCGGCGTGGCCGGTGCAGTCACCACTGGTGACTTGGTTGTTGCGGGCCACCAAAAGGCCTTCACCTTGGGCTGAAGTGAGCACCGCGCCAAACGGCATGTCGCCCGCTTCGAAGGCGGTCACGGAGGCTTCGATGGCGGTTTGCATGAAGTGTTCATCAGCTTGGTTGAACATGGTGGTCTTTCAAAGTGCGTCAATCGGGTTGGGGGCCGCAGGCCCGGGGCCATCTTCAATGGCAAACCGGTCGCGGGTGGTGGTGTAAAAACTCGCGCCAAAACGCGCCACCGGATGGTAGTCGCGCAGGTTCACGCGCCAGGCTTGGGTGTCAATCAGGCCGTCACGTGCGCTCATCCACTTCACGCGGCCGATGAACACATAGCGGCTGTCGGTCTCCATGGTTTCATGCAAAACACATTCGAAGGCGACCGGGGCTTCAACGATGCGCGGTGGCTTCACCGTGTGCGAGGGTGCCGAGGTCAAGCCCACGTGGGTCAATTCACTCACATCGGCCGGCAGGGCCTCGCCACAAGCGTGCATTTGTTGGGCCATGGCTTCATCGGTCATGTGCACCACAAATTCACGGCTGGCCAAGATGTTGGCCGCCGTGTCTTTGAGCCGACCATCACTCAGTCGGTTGAGGCTCAACATCAAGATGGGCGGGTCTTCGCCGACCATGTTGAACATGGAAAACGGCGCGGCATTGGCCACGCCGTTGACCCCCATCGAGGTGACCAAGGCAATCGGGCGCGGGACGATCAGACTGGCCATCAGCTTGTAGCGCTGATAGCTGCTGAGCTGCTCGAAATCAACCTCAGTCATGCTGAGGCATCACGTGGGTTGCTTGCCCACGACGCCATCCACATACCATTTCATTTGCCATATTTCCTCTTCGCTGATGGTTTTACCGGCGGCCACCCGCACGGTGCCGTCAGTGTCTTTGATCGGGCCGGTGAACGGGTGGAACTTGCCCGAGAGAATACCTGCCTTGGTTTTCTCAAAAGTGGCCAAGGCCGCCGCAGGCACTTCCTTGTTGGGCTTGACCACTTGCACGATACCTTCTTTCATGCCCCATTTGGTGTCCTCGGATTTCCACTTGCCTTCCAACATTTGCCGCACCTTGTGCACGTAGTACACGCCCCAGTTCAAGGTGTTGCCCGACAAATGTGCGCGTGGTCCAAAGCGGGACATGTCCGAGTCTTGACCAAAGGCGTAAACGCCCTTGGATTCGGCGAGTTGAACAATGGCGGTGGAGTCGGTGTTTTGGTAGAGCGTGTCAGCGCCATTGTTGATCAGGCTCAAAGCGGCTTCTTGCTCTTTCACGGGGTCATACCAGGTGTTGACCCAGACCACTTTGGCGGTGATTTTCGGGTTCACGCTTTTCGCGCCCAGCACAAAGGCGTCCAAATTCCGAATCACTTCGGGGATGGGGAAGGGGGCCACATAGCCCAGCACATTGGTTTTGGTTTTCAGGCCAGCCAAGATGCCCAGCAAATACGCGCCTTCGTAAAAGCGGGTTTGGTAGATGCCCACATTGGCGGCGGTTTTGTAGCCCGAGCAATGCTCGAACACCACCTTGGGGTTGTCGGCCGCCACCTTGATGGTGGGGTTCATGAAGCCAAAGGAAGTGGTGAAGATCATGTTGCAGCCGTTGGCAATCAGGTCGCGCATGACGCGTTCCGCATCGGCCGATTCGGGCACTTTTTCCACATACACGGTTTCCACCTTGCTGCCGAATTCTTTCTCCACCATCTTGCGACCCAGGTCGTGCTGGTAGGTCCAGCCGGAGTCGGCGATGGGGCCGGGGTAAACAAAGCCGATCTTGAGTTTGTCGGCAGCCAAGCTGGCTTGGGGCAACACGGCACTGGCGGCAGCGGCGAGACCGGAGGCGATGAATTGGCGACGTTGGGTCATGGGGGAGGGCTCCTGAAGTTGCGCCAGAAAAGTTCTGACAATGACCTCTTACGCAGGATCAATGCCACCCTTCAATTTTTGTAACTATATGATTTATATATGTTTTTCAAAATCATGTGCTAATTTCAAAAGCCGCAAATTGGTGCGCGCCGCACACCCGTGGTGCACGACGGGGCAACCCGGCACCGGGGCCAAACACAGACCGCCGACAATCCCCGCATGAACTCGTCTTTTTCTGAACTGCTGGCGCAACGCCAGTTCATGCGCTTTTGGTTCGCCCGCATTTTTGGCATCTCCGCCCACCAAATGCTGATGCTGGCCATCGGCTGGCACCTCTACGAATTGACCGGCAGTGCCTGGGACTTGGGCTTGGTGGGGTTGATTCAATTTTTGCCCGCGCTGCTGATGGCCTTGCCGGCGGGACAGGTGGTGGACCGACTGCATCGCGGGCGCATCTTCGCCACGTGCATGTTGGTTTTGGCCAGCGTGTCGGTGGTCTTGGGTGTGGCCACGTGGCAGGGCCAAGCCAGCCGCGAACTGATTTTTTCGGTGGCCTTGGTGCTCGGCTTGACCCGCTCGTTTCAGATGCCCGCCCAACAGGCCATCACCCCCTTGCTGGTGCCCAAAGACCTGTTTCAACGTGCCATCGCCTTGAGTTCCACCGGGGTGGAGGTGGCGGTGATTGGCGGCCCGGCCATTGGCGGCTTTTTGTATTTGACCGGCGCACTCACGGTGTACGGGGTGTGTGCCGTGTTGTTTGGCATCTCGTCTGTGTTGACCTTGTTGGTGCGCTATCAGCATGTGGTGCGGCCCAACAGCCTGGGCTGGCAATCGCTGTTTGCAGGCGTGGCCTTTGTCTGGGAGCGCAAGGTGTTGCTGGGTGCCATTTCCTTGGATTTGTTCGCGGTGTTGTTGGGCGGCGCCACCGCCTTGTTGCCCATTTTTGCGCGGGACATTCTGCATGTCGGCCCCGATGGATTGGGCCTGCTTCGCTCGGCCCCAGCCGTGGGCGCTTTGTGCATGTCCATCATCATCACCCGCTGGCCGATCAAGCGCATGGTCGGCTACAAATTGCTGGCTGCTGTGGCGGTCTTTGGGGTGGGCTCGATGGTGTTTGGTTTGTCCGAGAACTTCACCCTGTCGCTGCTGGCCTTGGCCGCTTGTGGCGCGGCCGACAACATCAGCGTGGTCACACGCCTGACCTTGATGCAACTGGAAACCCCCGACGAGATGCGTGGCCGGGTGGCCGCGGTCAATGGGGTGTTCATTGGGGCGTCCAATGAATTGGGTGAATTTGAATCCGGCCTGACCGCTGCGTTGTGGGGGCCGGTGGCCTCCGTGGTGGCCGGTGGTGTGGGCACGGTGCTGGTGGCGTTGGGTTGGTTGAAATTGTTTCCCGAGTTGGCCAAGCGCGATGCCATTTAGCGCAAGCTGCGCCTACGAGCTGCTGGTGATGCGCTCCAAGGCCGCCATGTTCAAGATGCGCAAATGACGACGGTCGATGGCCACCACGCCATTGCCCGCCAGCTTGGTCAGGGTGCGGCAAACGGTTTCCTGCGTCAACCCCAGAAACTGCCCCATGTCGATGCGGGTCATGCGCAGCAGCACATCATGGCGAGAAAACCCACAAGCATGCAGACGCTGGCTCAGACCTTGGATGAAACCCGCCACCCTTTGCAGCGCTGTCATGTGCGACAACATCCGCGAGCCTTGGTGCTCGCGCACAATTTCTTGGCTCAAGCGCTGTAAAAAATGCCGTTGAAACGCTGGCGAAATGCGCGACAGTTGTTCGATGTCTTGGAAGGGGATGACACACACCTCCGAGTCTTCTAAGGCGATGGCATCGGATTGATAGCGCTCGGTGGCCATGCCATCCAAACCCATGCTGTCGCCATTCATGTGAAAACCCAAGAGTTGCACATCGCCTTGGGCTGAATGCAAGCTGGTTTTGAAAAACCCGGCACGCACCGTGTAGATGGCATGAAACTTCATGCCCGCTCTGAACAAGCGGCTGCCCTTTTTGATGGACTTGCGAAGCTGCACGATTTGATGGACGGCTTCGAGCTCAAACTCATTCAAGTGGGCCGGCAAACAAACCACTCGTGCATGACAGTTCGCGCACCGATACGGGCTGGCAACGGTCGAGGCAGGCATTGAGAGTGGCCCGAAGTTCAAAAGATGGCCCAATGGATGAAAGACAAAACCATTGTCATCACAACAAGGGATTGAATCTGTGCCTTAGCGCACAGATGCCCATTCAATCGCTGCCTACACTGAAAAAAATCAATTTCAGGGGTGGCTTCAAAAAGACATTCGGCTCATTTGTCTTGCATCAAACACACGTCACCCACTTCATGCGAATCAAGTTGGCGCTGTTGTTAAAAAAATAAATAACCCATTGTTTGAAGGAGTACACAAGCTTTGATGACGCTTTTGAAAGACGTCTCCTTTTTGAATTTTCATACCTAAACTGTCAAGGACAAACAACCCATTGATCTACGCGCAAAGGCCTTCTGTGCTCACTTTATCCAATGATTTGATCGCCCAAATGTCGGCTTCAGATCAGCAGTTATTGTTGAAAAACACACGTTTGGTCGATTTGAAAGCGGGCGATATTTTGGTTTCACCCTCTGCCAAAGACCCCTTGGTGTATTTTTTATCAAGCGGTGCCGTGGCCTTGTTTGTGGCGCACCACCAAGGCAAAACCCATGCCGGTTTGGCGGTGGGGTTGGTGGGGCGCGAAGGCGCTTTGGGGCTGCAAGCCGCTTTGGGCATGGGTGTGGGCAACCTCACTTTGATCGTGCAAACACAGGGCTATGCCCATGTGCTGGAAGCCGATCGGCTGCGCCAATTGTTGAAGCGTCATCCCGATTGGCTCATGCTTTTTTCGCGCAACCTGTGGCTGACTTACCAAGACATTGCCAGACTGGCGGCGTTGTCCCATGTGCATGACGTCAAGCGGCGCTTGGCCGATTGGTTGCTCATGAGCGAGCAACGCTGCGGCCAAGAGCAATTGGTCATGACCCATGCGCACATCGCCAACATGTTGGGGGTGCGACGTGCCAGCGTCACACTGGCTGCGCGTGAAATGAAGATGCAAGGACTGGTGGACTACAGCCGTGGCTACATCAAGCTGCTGGACAAGCCCGCGCTGCAAAAATTAGCTTCGCCCTGAAGCGTTTAATTTTTCATATTCGTGCTTGACAACGTCATAGCACTCACAAGCCTTGGCATGCAAACCCGCACGGTTCAAAAGGTGCATGTGTCCTCGGTTGCATTGAATCAAACCTTGTTCTTGCAACTGTCCTGCTGCACGGGTGATGCCTTCGCGTCGAACGCCCAACAAACTGGACATTTTTTCCTGGGTGATGACGAGCACGTGGGCGTCAATGCGGTCAAAGTTCAACAACAGCCAGCGGCTGAGTTGTTGTTCAATGGCATGGTGCCGATTGCACACGGCCACTTGCGACATTTGGGTGATGAGGGCTTGGGTGAAGCGCAGCATCAACTGCATCACATGGGAGGACGATTCAAATTCTTGCAACACAAATGCCGACGGGACTTTGTAGGCCCAACCCGGTTGTTGCACCACACCCCGGCACGGTGTGCTGTTGCTGCCCATGAACGACGAGATGCCCACCATGCCTTCGCGGCCGGTCATGGCGATTTCAGTGCTGCCTCCGTTTTCCAAGATGTGCAACAAGGACACGATGGCGGTGGTGGGGAAATAGATTTGCAGCTGCTTGTCGCCCGACTCGTGCAGCACTTGCTCTGTTTCAAGTTCAACCAATTTCAATTGTGGTTGCCAACGTAGCCAATCCTCTTCGGACACGCAGGACAACAATTGGTTGCTGGATCTCACGTGTGACTCATCGATCGGATACGTTGTGGTTTCATAGGTTCACCATAACAGCTATATGGATAAATATTTTTATATTTGCAAGTATTGAGACAAATCAAACCAAGCGTCACGCCCCGGTGCTAGCATTTTGTCCCATGACAATACTTCCTGACTACCTGGGCTTGCAGCAACGCAAAGGCCTGATCCTTGGTTTGGCTGACGCGCACAGCATCGCCTACGGCATCGCACGCGAAGCCAAAGTGCAAGGTGCCAACATCGTTGCCACCTGTTTGAATGACAAAGCACACCAAGCTGTCGCCCCTTTGGCTGAATTTTTGGACGTGCAGTTGCTCAATTGCAATATTGAAAACACCGCAGAGTTGGAACAAACCGTTGCCAAGGCGGCTGAACTGTTGGGCGGCCTCGACTTTGTGGTGCATTCCATCGCATGGGCCCCCTTGGCTGAACTGCATGGCAAAGTGATTGACACCAGCAGCTTGGGTTTTTCCAAAGCCATGGAAATTTCTTGCCATTCTTTCGCCACACTGGCCAGGTTGTGTGCGCCTCACATGACACAGGGCGGCACCATGATCACCATGAGTTACCTCGGTGCACAAGAAGCGGTGCCGCACTACGGCATGATGGGTCCCATCAAAGCAGCGCTCGAATCATTGGTGCGCTACATGGCCGTCGAACTGGGGCCCCAAAACATCCGTGTGCATGCCGTGTCCCCAGGGCCCATCGCCACCCGCGCGGCCTCGGGCATCGAAGCTTTCGACCAACTCATGAACCACGAGCGCAGCAAGTCGCCGCTGGGTCGTTTGGTCACCTTGGATGAAATTGCCCGCTTGAGCGCCTTCTTGTGCAGCGAAGCTGCCTCGGGCATGACCGGCCAAACCATTTACGTGGACGCTGGTTCACACATCGTTGCTTGAGAAAAACATGACGCCCATCACCACTGAAATGATTGAAAACGTCACGTTTGACGAAATGCAACTGGGCCAAAGCGCCAAGATGCTGCGCACGCTGACCAATGCCGACATCCAAGCTTTTGCCGCAGTGTCGGGCGACACCAACCCCGCACACTTGGACGCCGAATACGCCGACCACACCTTGTTTCATGGCGTGATTGCCCACGGCATGTGGGGTGGGGCGCTGATCTCGGCCTTGCTTGGCACGGTCTACCCCGGCCCTGGAACCATTTACCTTGAACAAAACCTGCACTTCAGCCGCCCCATCCGCATTGGCGACACTTTGGAGGTCACGGTCACGGTCGTCGCATTGGACCCAGAAAAAAAACGCGTTGAACTCGACTGCGAAGTGAAGAACCAAAAAGGCGAGCGGGTGTTGTTTGGCACGGCCAAGGTGATGGCCCCCACCCAAAAAGTGCGCCGCCCCAAAGCCCACATCCCGCTCATTCAATTGTTCGATCCGCAAGCCCGCTTGCAAGATTTGCTCGACATGGGCAAAGGCATGCCTGCTGTGCCTTGCGCCATCGTGCATCCGTGTGACGCCGAGTCGTTGCGCGGTGCCCTGCAAGCTGCTCAGCATGGCTTGATCGACCCCATCTTGGTGGGACCTGAGGCACGGATTCGCGCATTGGCGGAAACCGAAGGCATTGACTTGAAAGGCATCACCATCCGCGGCGTCGAGCACAGCCATGCGGCAGCCGACTTGGCCGCGCAAATGGCCGCCGATCACCAAGTGGAAGCCTTGATGAAAGGCAGTTTGCACACGGATGAATTGATTCACGCGGTGTTGGCCCAACCCCTGTTGCGCACAGGCCGCCGCTTGTCCCATGTGTTTCGCTTTGATGTGCCCACTTATTCAAAGCCCTTGTTGCTGACGGATGCGGCATTGAACATCACGCCTTCCTTAAGCGAAAAAGTGGACATCGTTCAAAACGCCATCGACTTTGCCCACATCATGGGTATCGAGTTACCAAAAGTGGCCATCTTGGCCGCGGTGGAAACTGTGAGTGCCAATATGCCTTCCACCCTTGACGCCGCCGCCCTGTGCAAGATGGCGCAACGCGATCAAATCAAAGGCGGTTTGTTGGACGGCCCCTTGGCCTTTGACAACGCCATCTCCCCGGAATCGGTGCGCATCAAACACATTCATTCGCAAGTTGCCGGTGACGCCGACATCTTGGTGGTGCCCGACTTGGAGTCCGGCAACATGCTGGGCAAGTTGCTCGAATACTTGGCTGGTGCCACCACCTCAGGTTTGGTGTTGGGTGCGCGTGTCCCGATTGCCCTGACCAGCCGCGCCGACACGGTGAACGCCCGCATCGCATCTGCGTTGCTGGCCAAGCTCGTGGCTATCCATCGACGCCAATCCAAGATCTGAAGGGTTCGCAGGCATGGACATCTTGGCCGTCAACGCAGGTTCTTCGTCGCTCAAGTACGCGCTGTACGCCCAAGTGGATGGTGGTGAACTCCATGCCCCTGTTTTGTCGGGCAACGTCGAGGGCTTGGAAGCCAGCCCCGACACAGAGGGCTTCAACAAGGCATTGCAAGCACTTGCGGCCAAAGTGGCGCTGCAATTACAAGGCCGTCCCTTGACGGCTGTGGCCCACCGTGTGGTGCATGGTGGCGAGTGGTACCGCGAAGCCGTGCTGGTCACTGCGCCTGTGTTCAAGCGCTTGGAAGCCTTGTCTGGCTTGGCACCGCTGCACCAACCGCACAACCTGGAGGGCATCAGCCGCTTTCAAGCCTTGTACCCCCAGGTGCCCCAAGTGGCGTGCTTTGACACCGCCTTTCATGCGCACTTGCCGCCTGAAGAATATTTGTTTGCCTTGCCTGCAAGTTACAGCCAACAAGGGATTCGCCGCTATGGTTTTCACGGCTTGTCCTATGCCTATTTGCAAACCCAATTGCAGCAACGCAGCCAGCGTGCCAACCAACGCGTGGTGATGGCCCACTTGGGCAATGGCGCGAGTTTGTGCGCCATGCAGCAGGGCGAAAGCATCGCCACCACCATGGGGTTTTCAGCGTTGGAAGGTTTGATGATGGGCACCCGCAGCGGGGCCATCGACCCCGGTGTGTTGCTGCATTTGCTTGGCCAAGGCATGAGCCCCGAGGCGCTCACCACGCTGCTTTACAAACAAAGTGGTTTGCTGGGTGTGTCAGGCGTAGCCGCTGACATACGCACCTTGCGGGCCAGTGCCGCCCCGCAAGCCAAGCTCGCCATCGACATGTTCACCCACCGCATCGTGCGCGAAACAGGGGCCATGACAGCTTGTTTGCAAGGCTTGGATGTGTTGGCTTTCACCGGCGGCATTGGCGAACACGATGCCGTGTTGCGGCAACAGGTTTGTGCACAACTCCAGTACTTGGGCGTGTCTTTGGATGAACAGAAAAACCTGCTAGCCCGTGGCCAAGAGGCGGTTCGCATTGACCAAGGCACGGGGTCGGTGGAAGTCTGGGTTATTCCCACCGACGAAGGCCGCATGGCCGCGCTGTCGGCGCGTGATGTGGTGCTGGCCGCCACCCATCAATCGTCGTAAGACACCATCACATACTGGCCGGGTGCTGCGCCCAAATCGGCCGTGTGCGTCGGTGTTCGGGCCGGCACTTGGCGACCGCTGCCCTGCGCCACCAACCATGCGCTCCAAGCTTCCCACCAACTGCCTTCATGCTGGGGTGCTTGTGCCTGCCATTCGCTGGCTGTCCAGCGTTCGGCATTCGCCGGGGTGGTGTGCAGTTGGTAATGGCGGTGCGGGTGGCCAGGCTCGGAGATGATGCCGGCGTTGTGACCGCCATTGGTCAACGCGAATGTCACGGGTGCTGACACCTGGTCGTGCAGTTTGTAAACCGAACGCCAAGGTGATACGTGGTCCTTCACGGTCCCCACTGCAAAGGTGGGCACTTGGATGTTGCGCAGGAGCAAGGTTTGCCCGTCCAATTCAAAATGACCATTGGCCAAATCGTTGTGCAAGAAACATTGGCGCAGGTATTGGCTGTGCATCACGGCAGGCAGACGCGTGACATCCGCATTCCAAATCATCAAGTCGTTGGGTACCTCTTCTTCACCCAACAACCAGCGCTTGGTGCGGTTGGACCAAACCAATTCACGCGAGTGCAAGAACTGGAACGAACCGGCCATTTGCTGGCCACTCAAATAGCCTTGTGAGGCCATCATGTCTTCCAACATGCGCACTTGGGCTTCATCAATCAGCACACCCATTTCACCGGGCTCGGTGAAGTCGGTTTCTGCGGCCAGCAGGGTGAGGCTGGCCAAACCGTTGTGGCGTTGGCTGGCAGGCTGGTCGGTGGCGCGACGATGCGTGTGGTTTGCAAGGGCGGCCGCCGCCATGGCAGCGAAGGTGCCCCCCAAGCAATAGCCCATCAGGTGCACATGTTCTTGGTGCGCTTGGTGCACATGCTCGAAGCTGGACAACACACCTTCACGCACATAGTCGTCCAGGGTCAAGAGGGCATCGTTGTCATCCGGGTTGCGCCAAGAGAGGATGTAGACCGTGTGGCCTTGCGACACCAACCAACGCACCATGGAGTTGTGCGGCGACAAATCCAAGATGTAGTATTTCATGATGCACGAGGGAATGATCAACACCGGCTCGGCATGCACCTTCTTGGTGGTGGGGGCGTATTGAATCAATTCGCACAAGTGGTTGCGGGCCACCACTTCGCCGGGTGTCATGGCCAAGCCTTGGCCAACTTTCAAACCCTCGGTGTTGTCGTCACGCGCGTGGCCATGTTGTTTCCACCAATCGTGCGCGGCGTTTTGCAGGCCGGAGACCAAGGACATGCCGCCTGTGTTCAAGGCTTTTTCCATGGCTTGCGGATTCGTGGCCAACCAATTGTTGGGCGCCATCATGTCGAGCCATTTGCTGGCGTAAAAACCCATTTGGTTTTGACTGTGAGGACGCATGCCGCGCAGTTGCGTGGCTTGTTGCCACCATTTTTCATTCAGGTGTTGGGCTTGCACCATGCTGGCCCATGGCTGGGCATGCCAAGCGCTGTGGGAAAAGCGCGTATCTGGCGAGGACGTTGCGGTCTCTTCAGTTTCCGGCCATTGCCAGGTTTTCATCCACCACTGGCCCAAGTCTTTCAGCACCGTTTCTTGCAATTGAATTTGCGCAGCAGGGCTCTCCATGAAGTTCAAGGCCCAATCGAGTTGCGCCAGGGCCAACGAGACAGGGGAGAGGCCTGAAAACAATTTGGCGTTCAGGGTTTGAATCTGTTGATCCACGTGCTGCCAGTTGGCCGGGGTGGTGAGGGTGGCGGTGTCCATGCAAAAAGCTCCATCAAATGCTCAGTTGCATCCTAGTCAAGCTGGCTGATAGGGAGATGACATGCGTCAAACTCTGTTCATTTGGCCAACATTCATTCGCCTGAAAGTACTATTTTTTGCAAAGCTTTCGGTAGATGCTTTCATCAGCCGAGCCCGGTTTTGGAAAGATCTTCATGGTGTGGTTTCTCATTGCAGCTTCATTGTCCCCTTTGATGCCGTGCGGCTATCCTTGGCGCTTCAAAGGAAATTCACTTGCGCCAACTTATTGTTTTCAGCATCTGCTTTTGTTTGGTTTCCCCAGCGGTGCATGCCGCTTTGCCCCAGCCCAAAATGCTGGTGAACACGCCTGAGAACTGCAAGCGCATCACGGGCTACGGCAAGCACGACCTGCTGGGCGTGGCCAATGGCTACAAAGTACCTTTGAACAAGGTGCGTTTTGTGAAAGCAGAGTGGGGCCGCAACCAAGCGGGCAACTATCAATGCAACATGGTGTTCACCACCCCAAGTGGTCGCAAACACTGCACCGTGTTCAACATCGTCCAGGATGAATTCATCTTCGGGCAAGCCGTCACCATCCCCGGCAACAAAGCCATCTGCTTTGACCCCAAGCGCTAGGCCGCTGGGGCATTAGGCCCAACCAATGGCCGTGATTGAGACAAACAATCAGGGTTAACCCCAAACCTCACTATGATTCGCTTCAATGAGTTTTTCTCATTCGATAGTTTTTTTAAACCAACCAAAGGAACCAAGATGTTCATCATCAATTCACACGTTCAGCCTTTCAAAACACAAGCCTTCCACAATGGCAAATTCGTCGAAGTGACGAATGAGAGCTTGAAGAGCAAGTGGTCGGTTTTGATTTTCATGCCCGCCGCGTTCACCTTCAACTGCCCCACCGAAGTGGAAGACGCGGCTGACCATTACGCTGAATTCCAAAAAGCAGGTGCAGAGGTTTACATCGTTACCACCGACAGCCATTTCGCTCACAAGGTGTGGCATGAAACTTCCCCCGCCGTGGGCAAGGCCAAGTTCCCCTTGATTGGCGACCCGACACACCAATTGACACGCGCTTTCGGCGTGCACATTGAAGAAGACGGCATGGCTTTGCGCGGCACCTTCATCATCAACCCCGAAGGCGTCATCAAAACCGCTGAAGTGCATTCCAACGAAATCGCCCGCGATGTGAAAGAAACCTTGCGCAAGCTCAAAGCCGCGCAATACACCGCCGCCAACCCCGGTCAAGTTTGCCCTGCCAAGTGGAATGAAGGCGCCAAAACCATCACCCCATCCTTGGACTTGGTTGGCAAGATCTAACTTTCTGAACTGAGACAACGCCATGCTCGACACTGCCTTGAAAACCCAATTGCAAGCCTACTTGCAAAACCTGCGCCAGCCGATCCGTTTGATCGCCACGCTTGACGACAGCGCCACCAGCGCTGAGATGCGTGAACTGCTGCAAGAGATTGCGACGCTCTCTGACAAAGTGAGTTTCCAAGAAGCAGGTGCTGATAAACGCACACCCTCTTTTGTGATCGCCAAAGCAGGCGAGACCCACGGTGTTCGTTTTGCGGCAATTCCATTGGGACATGAGTTCACATCCTTGGTCTTGGCCATGTT